>NZ_CM201367.1:1717500-1725000 GCF_059716275.2 Tenacibaculum sp. TB-56
TACCGTGAGGGAAAGGTGAAAAGAACCCTAAGTAAGGGAGTGAAAGAGAACCTGAAACCGTACGCCTACAAGCGGTCGAAGCACATTAACTGTGTGACGGCGTGCCTTTTGCATAATGAGCCTACGAGTTACTGTTACTAGCAAGGTTAAGATTTTAAGGATCGGAGCCGAAGCGAAAGCGAGTCTGAATAGGGCGCGATTAGTTAGTAGTAGTAGACGCGAAACCGAGTGATCTACCCATGGGCAGGTTGAAGCTGTGGTAACACACAGTGGATGAACCGAACCAGTTGACGTTGAAAAGTCTTTGGATGACCTGTGGGTAGGGGTGAAAGGCCAATCAAACTCGGAAATAGCTCGTACTCCCCGAAATGCATTTAGGTGCAGCGTTGAATAAAAGTTTTATAGAGGTAGAGCTACTGATTGGATGCGGGGGCTTCACCGCCTACCAATTCCTGACAAACTCCGAATGCTATAAAATGTTTTTCAGCAGTGAGGGCATGGGTGCTAAGGCTCATGTCCGAGAGGGAAAGAACCCAGACCATCAGCTAAGGTCCCCAAATATATGTTAAGTTGAAAAAACGAGGTTTGACTGCCCAGACAGCTAGGATGTTGGCTTGGAAGCAGCCATTCATTTAAAGAGTGCGTAACAGCTCACTAGTCGAGCGGTCGAGCATGGATAATAATCGGGCATAAACATATTACCGAAGCTATGGACTTTTAAAAGTGGTAGGGGAGCATTCTATATGTGCTGAAGGTGTGCTGTGAGGCATGCTGGAACGTATAGAAAAGAAAATGTAGGCATAAGTAACGATAAAGGGGGCGAGAAACCCCCTCACCGAAAGACTAAGGTTTCCTCAGCGATGCTAATCAGCTGAGGGTTAGTCGGGACCTAAGGCGAATCCGAAGGGAGTAGTCGATGGACAACAGGTTAATATTCCTGTACTTCTTATAACTGCGATGGGGTGACGGAGTAGTGAAAGCACCGCGAACTGACGGAATAGTTCGTTGAAACATTTAGGTATTAGACTGGTAGGCAAATCCGCCGGTTTAGCTGAAGTGTGATAGTACCACAAGTCTTCGGATGCGTGGATAGTGTGCCTAAAAACTTCCAAGAAAAACCTCTAAGCTTCAGGTTATAAGAACCCGTACCGTAAACCGACACAGGTAGTTGGGATGAGAATTCTAAGGTGCTCGAGAGATTCATGGCTAAGGAACTAGGCAAAATAGACTCGTAACTTCGGGAGAAGAGTCGCCAACAGCAATGTTGGCCGCAGTGAAAAGATCCAGGCGACTGTTTATCAAAAACACAGGGCTTTGCTAAATTGAAAGATGATGTATAAGGCCTGACACCTGCCCGGTGCTGGAAGGTTAAGTGGAGTTGTTAGCTTCGGCGAAGCAATCAAATGAAGCCCCAGTAAACGGCGGCCGTAACTATAACGGTCCTAAGGTAGCGAAATTCCTTGTCGGGTAAGTTCCGACCTGCACGAATGGTGCAACGATCTGGATACTGTCTCAGCCATGAGCTCGGTGAAATTGTAGTATCGGTGAAGATGCCGATTACCCGCAGCGGGACGAAAAGACCCCGTGAACCTTTACTATAGCTTCGTATTGACTTTGGATAAGTAATGTGTAGGATAGGTGGGAGACTTTGAAGCAGCGTCGCTAGGCGTTGTGGAGTCATCCTTGAAATACCACCCTTTGCTTATCTAGAGCCTAACTCAGCAATGAGAACAGTGCGTGGTGGGTAGTTTGACTGGGGTGGTCGCCTCCAAAAGAGTAACGGAGGCTTCTAAAGGTTCCCTCAGCACGCTTGGTAACCGTGCGTAGAGTGCAATGGCATAAGGGAGCTTGACTGAGAGACATACAGGTCGATCAGGTACGAAAGTAGAGCATAGTGATCCGGTGGTTCCGCATGGAAGGGCCATCGCTCAAAGGATAAAAGGTACTCCGGGGATAACAGGCTGATCTCCCCCAAGAGCTCACATCGACGGGGGGGTTTGGCACCTCGATGTCGGCTCGTCACATCCTGGGGCTGGAGAAGGTCCCAAGGGTTGGGCTGTTCGCCCATTAAAGTGGCACGCGAGCTGGGTTCAGAACGTCGTGAGACAGTTCGGTCTCTATCTGCTGTGGGCGTTAGAAATTTGAGTGGATCTGACTTTAGTACGAGAGGACCGAGTTGGACTGACCTCTAGTGTATCTGTTGTCTCGCCAGGGGCACTGCAGAGTAGCTACGTCGGGAAGGGATAAGCGCTGAAAGCATATAAGCGCGAAACCCACCACAAGATGAGATTTCTTTAAAGGGTCGTGGAAGATCACCACGTTGATAGGCTATAAGTGTAAGTGCAGTAATGTATGTAGCTGAGTAGTACTAATAACCCATAGGCTTATGTACGTATCCCGGTCCTAGTGGCCGGGAGCAAACTCTTTGATAGATTTAGGATATGATTTTACTAATATGTTAACTTATTAATTATTGAAGAATTAAAATATTTAAAGATTAAAAACTGATAGAATCTTTCAATTATTTAATCGTTTAATTTTTCAATTAACAATTTAAGGTGATTATCGCAATGGGGCTCACCTCTTACCATTCCGAACAGAGAAGTTAAGCCCATTAGCGCCGATGGTACTGCCACTGGTGGGAGAGTAGGTCGTTGCCTTTCTTTAACAAACCTCAATCTTTTAGTAGATTGAGGTTTTTTTTGCACTTTTTTTAGAATACTATAATATATCCTTAACAGGAAATAGGTATACAGGTAGATTTTACAATGGCTATGAAAGCAAATCATAGAAAACCTACAAATAACTTAAGCTTTTATCTAACCTCTTATATTTATAGCCTAAGTGTTATCATAGGATTTAAACTACTATAAAGGATAAAAACACGTAGACTTTAGAAGAAGGTATTATTTACTGTTATATAGTAAGTTTGTAGGTTATAGTATCAAAGAGTAGAGGATACGTAGATGTTTCGGAGTATAAGGCTATGTTTTCAAGGATGAAGAAGAAGCGAGATCACAAGAAAAAGAGAAAGTAGTTGTTGGTAACTTAAGCAGAGATGTTACATCACCCCTAATTTTTAGAGTTTTTAACTAGGCTTCCAAAGTTAATAAATGAAGGAAGAGTCCTTAAAAAGGGAGATTTAGTAAAGTGATCCAAGCTCTAAACTAAAAAACTTCCGAACGTAAAGCATTAATTTTTAAAGCATTAAAAAAGGCTTGTGAAAAAAGGAAAAAAAAGTGCTTGTTATAAGGAAAAAGGTATCTATATTTGCACCCGCAAACGGAATGGCGGTAAGCTAATAAGTTAGCAAGAGTTCATTAAAATAGGGTGTAGGATACATCAAGAAAAGGTTAAAAAATAGTTTAATTTTTTCTTGTTTTATTAAAGTTAAACGTAGTATCTTTGCAGTCCGATTTTAACGGGAATAGTTCATTAAAATAGTGCAGTAAACAAACGAAAAAAAACTTCAAAAAAGTTTTTGTCAGAATAAAAAGAGTTTGTATGTTTGCACCCGCTTTAAGAAAGCGGTTACGATCAGAGAGATTTTGGAAAGCGATAAGCTACTAGTTCGAGTCTAGTGTTTCTACAAGAAGGTTGAGTTAAAGAGATGAGTTTAAGGCTTGTTATTGGCGACTCGCCACGTTCATTGAAAATATTGAAATTGACAGCGTAATTAAAAGAGTAGAATTACCATGGATAATCTATAAGATTACCGAAAAAATTCTTTTGGAACTTAACATTTAAAATAATTAAAGATTTTACAATGAAGAGTTTGATCCTGGCTCAGGATGAACGCTAGCGGCAGGCTTAACACATGCAAGTCGAGGGGTAACAGGGTGCTTGCACCGCTGACGACCGGCGAACGGGTGCGTAACGCGTATAGAATCTGCCTTGTACAGGAGGATAGCCTTTAGAAATGAAGATTAATACTCCATAATACTGAGATGTGGCATCACAATTTAGTTAAAGATTTATCGGTACAAGATGACTATGCGTCCTATTAGCTAGATGGTAAGGTAACGGCTTACCATGGCAACGATAGGTAGGGGGTCTGAGAGGATTATCCCCCACACTGGTACTGAGACACGGACCAGACTCCTACGGGAGGCAGCAGTGAGGAATATTGGTCAATGGAGGCAACTCTGAACCAGCCATGCCGCGTGCAGGAAGACTGCCCTATGGGTTGTAAACTGCTTTTATACAGGAAGAAACAGAACTACGTGTAGTTCCTTGACGGTACTGTAAGAATAAGCACCGGCTAACTCCGTGCCAGCAGCCGCGGTAATACGGAGGGTGCAAGCGTTATCCGGAATCATTGGGTTTAAAGGGTCCGCAGGCGGTCAATTAAGTCAGAGGTGAAATCCCATAGCTTAACTATGGAACTGCCTTTGATACTGGTTGACTTGAGTTATACGGAAGTAGATAGAATAAGTAGTGTAGCGGTGAAATGCATAGATATTACTTAGAATACCGATTGCGAAGGCAGTCTACTACGTATATACTGACGCTCATGGACGAAAGCGTGGGGAGCGAACAGGATTAGATACCCTGGTAGTCCACGCCGTAAACGATGGACACTAGTTGTTGGGTGCAAATTCAGTGACTAAGCGAAAGTGATAAGTGTCCCACCTGGGGAGTACGATCGCAAGATTGAAACTCAAAGGAATTGACGGCGTGCACAAGCGGTGGAGCATGTGGTTTAATTCGATGATACGCGAGGAACCTTACCAGGGCTTAAATGTAGAGTGACAGGGGTAGAGATACCTTTTTCTTCGGACACTTTACAAGGTGCTGCATGGTTGTCGTCAGCTCGTGCCGTGAGGTGTCAGGTTAAGTCCTATAACGAGCGCAACCCCTATCGTTAGTTGCTAGCAGGTAATGCTGAGGACTCTAGCGAGACTGCCGGTGCAAACCGCGAGGAAGGTGGGGATGACGTCAAATCATCACGGCCCTTACGTCCTGGGCTACACACGTGCTACAATGGTATGGACAATGAGCAGCCACAACGCGAGTTGGAGCGAATCTATAAACCATATCACAGTTCGGATCGGAGTCTGCAACTCGACTCCGTGAAGCTGGAATCGCTAGTAATCGGATATCAGCCATGATCCGGTGAATACGTTCCCGGGCCTTGTACACACCGCCCGTCAAGCCATGGAAGCTGGGGGTGCCTGAAGTCGGTTACCGCAAGGAGCTGCCTAGGGTAAAACTGGTAACTAGGGCTAAGTCGTAACAAGGTAGCCGTACCGGAAGGTGCGGCTGGAACACCTCCTTTCTAGAGAAAGATGGTGAGTTACATAAGAGGTTAATTTTACTCTTTGCTGTTAATTTTAAAAATAGACTAAGATCTTATAGTCTCGTAGCTCAGCTGGTTAGAGCGCTACACTGATAATGTAGAGGTCGGCAGTTCGAGTCTGCCCGAGACTACAAATTATTCAAAGATTGAATGATTAAAGAATTGAAAGATTTTAGTTAAAGGAAATTTTAGAAGTTGAGGGATTTGGTTTTACGTGTTGAGTGCTAAGTTTTAAGTTAAACTCACACCAACTAATAACTAACGACTAATAACTCATAACTAAAAGAGATGGGGGATTAGCTCAGCTGGCTAGAGCGCTTGCCTTGCACGCAAGAGGTCATCGGTTCGACTCCGATATTCTCCACCAGGCGATGCCTGGAGATAAGTAATATTATCTTCAAGAGTATTGCAGGCAGATTGTGACTAACAAGTTTAATTACTTGTCAGTGGCGACTCGCCACAACGTTCATTGACATATTGGTAAAATGATATCGTAAAGAATCAAGATAGAGAGTTAGATAATATCTAACAACATATTTTTATAAGAACAAGAATTATAAAGAGCTCGTTCTAGCGTAAAGCTAGAGCAAAAAGTACAATAAGCTAAATAAGGGCGTATGGAGGATGCCTAGGCTTTCAGAGGCGATGAAGGACGCGATAAGCTGCGATAAGCTACGGGGAGAAGCACATATTTTATGATCCGTAGATTTCCGAATGGGGCAACCCAGTACATTGAAGATGTATTACCACGTAAGTGGGGCAAACCTGGTGAACTGAAACATCTAAGTAACCAGAGGAAGAGAAAACAAAAGTGATTCCGTTAGTAGTGGCGAGCGAACGCGGATTAGCCCAAACCAATGTTGTTACGGCAATATTGGGGTTGTAGGGCTGCGACATTAGAATCTAAGAGAACTGGAATCGTTTGGAAAGACGAACCGAAGAGAGTGATAGTCTCGTACAGGTAATCGAAGAGGATATAGCAGTACCCTGAGTAGTGCGGGACACGTGTAATCCTGTATGAATCCACCGGGACCATCCGGTAAGGCTAAATACTCCTGAAAGACCGATAGTGAACTAGTACCGTGAGGGAAAGGTGAAAAGAACCCTAAGTAAGGGAGTGAAAGAGAACCTGAAACCGTACGCCTACAAGCGGTCGAAGCACATTAACTGTGTGACGGCGTGCCTTTTGCATAATGAGCCTACGAGTTACTGTTACTAGCAAGGTTAAGATTTTAAGGATCGGAGCCGAAGCGAAAGCGAGTCTGAATAGGGCGCGATTAGTTAGTAGTAGTAGACGCGAAACCGAGTGATCTACCCATGGGCAGGTTGAAGCTGTGGTAACACACAGTGGATGAACTGAACCAGTTGACGTTGAAAAGTCTTTGGATGACCTGTGGGTAGGGGTGAAAGGCCAATCAAACTCGGAAATAGCTCGTACTCCCCGAAATGCATTTAGGTGCAGCGTTGAATAAAAGTTTTATAGAGGTAGAGCTACTGATTGGATGCGGGGGCTTCACCGCCTACCAATTCCTGACAAACTCCGAATGCTATAAAATGTTTTTCAGCAGTGAGGGCATGGGTGCTAAGGTTCATGTCCGAGAGGGAAAGAACCCAGACCATCAGCTAAGGTCCCCAAATATATGTTAAGTTGAAAAAACGAGGTTTGACTGCCCAGACAGCTAGGATGTTGGCTTGGAAGCAGCCATTCATTTAAAGAGTGCGTAACAGCTCACTAGTCGAGCGGTCGAGCATGGATAATAATCGGGCATAAACATATTACCGAAGCTATGGACTTTTAAAAGTGGTAGGGGAGCATTCTATATGTGCTGAAGGTGTGCTGTGAGGCATGCTGGAACGTATAGAAAAGAAAATGTAGGCATAAGTAACGATAAAGGGGGCGAGAAACCCCCTCACCGAAAGACTAAGGTTTCCTCAGCGATGCTAATCAGCTGAGGGTTAGTCGGGACCTAAGGCGAATCCGAAGGGAGTAGTCGATGGACAACAGGTTAATATTCCTGTACTTCTTATAACTGCGATGGGGTGACGGAGTAGTGAAAGCACCGCGAACTGACGGAATAGTTCGTTGAAACATTTAGGTATTAGACTGGTAGGCAAATCCGCTGGTTTAGCTGAAGTGTGATAGTACCACAAGTCTTCGGATGCGTGGATAGTGTGCCTAAAAACTTCCAAGAAAAACCTCT
>NZ_CM201367.1:1727500-2763087 GCF_059716275.2 Tenacibaculum sp. TB-56
GGAGTTTATCCATCAAAATGAAATGTACTTCGTTGGATAAGTTTTTATACCTTAAATTATTCCAGCCAGATTTAAGTGTGTCTACCGATTGAAAATCCATGTTTTGGGTTATTACCTCGAAATAATCACTTTCGACTTTTGTTTCTGTCTTTAAATCACTACTTGCATCTTTTTTTTCGGTTTTACAGTTACTAAATACGATAGAAAATAGCAGTACTATTGCAAATGTACTTAGGAGTTTTTTTGTTGTTAACATGTTTGTTTATTATTAGTTAATTGATACCTAAATATACGTGTTTGTTTTTTGTGCTACTTAGAGCTCGTTAAGTTTACTGTTGTCTAACCTTTTAATAAGTTCCCAAAGCTCATCATTACTTAAGCCATAACTTTCTACAGTTATACCAAAACGCATATCATATAAAAATAACACTCTGTAAAAGTTATCTTTTTTTACATAAGTTTCTAAAACTTTTAATCCGTTTCGTTCATAGGTTTTTTCGTAGCCAGATGCTTTTTTGCTATTAATTTTTATGTTTTGAGCCATATAATGAGTGTTTATAGCTAATAAACCGTCTTTACTTGCTCCGTCGACTATGGAAATTTCTAGTTTATGATTTTCATCGTTTTTGTAAATAGCGCCTGCGGAAGCGATATTGTCTTGTGAAATACGACTTGTTGTAAATGTTTCTCTTTTAAAATCACCCAAGTTTTCAGGTAACCAGTTTTTAAGTTGTGCTTCAGTGGCGGGCTCTGTAGCTTTTAAACGTTCTCTAAAATCATTAGTCTTAGGTGCTTTCTTTACTGCTTTTACAGTTTCTTGAAGAATTTCTTTGTTTTCTTTTTTATCGGTATTGCATGACCAAATAAAGAATAAGTACAGTATGATAAAATATGTTTTTTGTGGTTTCATTTGTATAGTTGTTATTTAGATATGCATTTAAGCTTTCCGTTTTCATTTGCTATTTCAAGTGTTTTTTTTACTAGAAACTCTGGAGTGAACATTTTGCCGACAAAGTTTACTATAGGTTGCCCTGCTTCAGAATTTGCCAAGTTATTTAACTCTAATTGTTCATTAGCAAACTTGAATTTATAATATAATACCATATGAGGAAGTTCATGTTTTACGGTTTCACTGAAATCAAATTGTAGTTTCTTTAACCATAAATTAAATGTCTCTTTATCTTTTGGGTCAAGATCTGAATATCTTCTCTTACCTTTATCTTTTAAAAATTTAGCTAAGGCGTCATTATACATGTTTTTTGCTCTATTGCCTAATTCGAAAAGCTCTATTTGGTTTTCACCCAAAACTATAGAGTCGTCATATAAAGTTTGATTTCCAAAAAAGTAGTTCCTAATTTTTATCTCATATTGTTTAGAAACTCCATCATCTTTATCACCATCGGCAGATAACCCATAAAATTCTTGCGGGCAGTAATTAATTGCAGTACCAGCAAAGAGCACCATGGATTCTATTCCTAACCAATCTTTCTTTTTGCACGGATCAGTTTCAGTTTCTGCCTTTAAATCACAGTAAGCCAACATTTCTGCATATGCTCCCATTATTTGTAAGCATTTTCCTGTTTTAGATTCGTTAGAGAATTTATTTAAAGCTTCAGAAAAATTTCCCATTAAGTTTTTAAACTTCCGATCTTCAATTTTTTTGTTTATTTCTTTCATGGTATTTCCCCATTCAGCGTCCGTATCTGCCTGTTCTTTTCCTGCGTCTTTTGCTTCTCCAAAAGCATCTTTGGCTGCATTCAATATATCACTTAGTTCTTGTGCTTGTAATGAGCTGCAAAACAGCAATAGAATAATTATGATGTCGCTAATTTTTTTCATGATATTTGATTTTAGTTGTTAGAAAAACCTTGAGCTTTGTATTCACTTTTGTTAATAACTAGGTTTTGTTGTTTAATATCTGTACAAACCATACTAAAAGCGCCCTTTTTGTCTTTTTTAGAAGTATGATTCATTTCCATTAGCATCGTATTTTCACCAAGAGGTAAAATACTATTTGCTGCTTTACCCATGCCACTTATTCCTCCTAAAAAGCCTACTGGAGTTTCATCAGTAATCCAAATTCTTGTCACTCCTTCTTTTGAGGTTATTTGAAATCCTTTACAGAAATAGCCTAAAATTGTTTTGCTGGGTATAGAAGTTATTTTAACATCACTATTTTTTACATCAGCTTTTTGGTTTAGCTTTTTAGTGTATTTGGCCATCATGCCATAATTCATTGGTAAATTCATTGCTGTTTTTTGTTCTCCGTTGTCACTAAATAGTACCATGAGTTTGTTTTTCATGTCCATTACTGTAATATTATTTTGTTTTCCATCAGTCATAGAATTTCCAAAATATGCTTTGTTTGGTTCCAACCAATATTTCATGTCTGTTTCTTTTTTATCCGTATCAACCTTCATAGTACACAGGTATGAGAATTTATAGGTATCAGGAACAGCATCAAGTCCGCCACCAAACATTTTTGACATTTTTTGCTGCATAGCACCTTCTTTTCCTTTGTTTTTTTTCGAAGGATTACTAGTTGTAGCACTGTCTATAACCTGCTCTGTTTTTTTGGTAACGACTTCATCTGTTTTTTTTAAAATGGTTTTTTCTGCTGCTTCTTGAGCTTTCTTTTTTAATTTTTTAAAAAATTGGGCTTCTGCTGTATAACTCATACTTAAAAAAAGTAAGGTTAATATTATGTGTTTTGTTTTCATGGTTTTAGTTTTTTTATGGTTTTTAAAACAACTATTCCGTTTTTATTTTCTTTAATTTTTGTTTTAGTAATTCTTATATCAAACTGATCACCAGAGATGAATTGATCTCCTGGAATAAACTGATCGCCCGGGATAAACTGATCACTAGGAATAAACTGGTCACCGGGGATGAATTGATCTCCAGGTATATAACTATTTTTAATATCAAAAGCTAATACAGTATTATTTGTAGGAACTAAAGAGTAATTTCCGTAGAGCATTCCTTTGTAAAAGGAACTATTAGGATATTTCTTTTTAACTATTTCTGGGTTCTGCATCGTTTCAAAAAGCTCAATATTTTGTATTTTATTTGTATTGTTGTCTACAATTAAGATAATTTTTGAACCGCTAAGATTAGAAGAGTTGTTTTTAATACTTGTTATTCTAAAATTAGCAATCCCTACTTTAGCATCGTATTTAGAATCATTAATAGCCCCACCAATAGAAACCATGGTAGGTTGCATTTTAAATCGAGGTAAGTTTAAAATTAATTTATTGTCTAAAAATATTTTGAGGTTACTGTTTTTACATGCTATTTTAACATGACGCCAAATAGGTTCTAATGTATGTAGATCTTTAAAAAAGTTCTCGGCTTTACCTGATTCGGGTTGTAACCAACTAGTAGATATTCCATTTCGTTTTATAACAAAAGGATTATAACAAATAGTACCTTGTTTATGGCTGTATTTTCCGTTCCATAACCTAACAATAATACGTTGACCGTATATAGAACTTGTTTTACCAAAAAAAGCATCAAACTCTATGGTAAAATCACCATTAATATAATGGTTAGTTTGGTTGTTAACCACGGGTTTAATAATACTGCCATGTAGTAAACTTATAGTATTAAAACCTTCAATTGTCTCAACAGTTGCCATACCAGTAATTACATCCCATTTACTGGGGAAATCCCCCATAGTTTCCCCTGAAACATCATCAAAAAATATTTGAGAATAGCCTACATGTGAAGCTATAATCATGATTAAGAATAAAAACTTTGCTTTCATAGTATCTGTTTTTAGTTATTACTATTTGGAGGAGTAAAAGAGGGATGATGTTTATTTGTATTAATAAACATAAATGCAAAAGGATGAAGTTAAAAGGAGTATAATTTCAAAAGAAACTATTTAACTACATGCAACTTAAAAGTAAAATTAATAGTTAAGTTGTTAAGAGGTTTATTTATAGTTTGTTTTAACCAGTACATACTTTGTATGCTGAAACTTATGAATCGTTTTTTGCAAAGTTACAAGATGAAGTTTTCAAATTAGGAGGGTTTTTGTTGATTTTATAAAGTGAAATACACTAAAAATGAAGTGGTTATGTTATACTGAATTTTTATAAGTATATTTAAGGAAACGATGTAAGGTATGATTCGAGCAATTATTATAGACGATGAATTTAATGCCGTTAAAAACTTAAAATGGGAAATAGAAAGCTTTTGTAGTGATATAGAAATATGTGACACATTTACCAATCCTTTAGAAGCAATATCGGGGATTAACTATCTAAAACCCGATTGTGTTTTTTTAGATATTGAAATGCCAGAGATGGATGGTTTTCAGTTGTTAGAAAGATTAACTTTTAGAGATTTTGACTTGATCATTACTTCAGCATACGATAATTATGCAATAAAAGCTTTTAAAGAACATGCGGTAGACTATTTACTAAAACCGATAGATTCAGAAGACTTGCTTAAGGCAATAAATAGAGTGCGTCAAAACCAACAAGGAAATACACTAGGTAATCAGTTAAAAAATATTATAAAATCATACATACCTGAAAAAAAGTTCGCACGTTTGGCAATGCCACTTTTAGGAAAAACCATTTTTGTTGATTTTAAAGATATTATATACTGTAAGTCTGAAGGAAGCTATACAGAAATACATTTTAACGAAGATAATATGGAGTTACTTTCTAAAAAGTTAAAAGAGATTGAAGCGCAAACAGACGATTCATTTTTTAGAGTACATAATTCGTATTTAGTTAATTTATATTACGTAAAAGAGTATGTGAAAAATGACGGACCTTATTTGGTATTAACAAACGGGGCGACAATCCCGATATCAAGAGCCAAAAAGAATGAATTATTGCAGTTGTTAAATTCCTAACATCACATTGGAACAATCTTCGCTAACATATTTTTTTAGCCAACCGCATCAAAATGGCTTTTTAGTATTTACTTTAGGGATACTTTTTATTTTAACAGTTTATCACTTTTTACTGTATTTTCAGCATAAAGACAAGCTCTACCTTTTGTACGGGGGCTATACGTTTTTTATTTTTTTATCACAATTACAATGGCTTAGAGAGGTGTTTTTATACCACTTTTTTAAACCAGTAGAAGAAGTAATTAAGTTTCCTGAAATTTTTACAGAAACCTACTATATAATGTATGTTTTCTTTGCTTTTAAATTTTTAGAGATAAAAAAGGAGCAACCTCTTTGGTATAAATGGAGTTTTAACGGACTGTATGTAATCATAGTGTATTGTGTGCTTAAACTCTTAGTTTTTATAATTACAGGAAATAGGAATATATTATTCTCAGGATACTTCTATTTTACGGTGATGATGACAGTTTTAGGAATCATTATGTACATTCCTTTTTTTAAATCGAAAAGTGTGTTAAAGTATTATATGATTGGCGGATCTATGGTACTTTTCATAACATCGGTTTCATCATTGTCTTACTACTTATATTTAAATAGAATTGGAGAAAATGTAGAGCCTGCGTATAGTATTTTATATATAGGATTTATTCTAGAAAACATCATTTTTTCATTGGGATTAGGACACAAACAAAAGCTAATTTTAGAAGAACGAAACGAATCGCAAAGACAATTAATTCAGCAGTATGCAGAAAATGAAGAATTGCGAAAAGAGGGTCAAAAAAAGTTAGAATTAGATATTGAAGCGCTGAGTAAACAAACAGAACTTAAAAAGTTAGAAGAGGTTAAAATGCAATACGATAAAGAGTTGGCAGAATTAAAAGTAGCAACATTGCGCAACCAAATGAATCCGCATTTTATTTTCAATTCGTTAAATTCTATCAAACGATACATTATTGATAACGATAAAGTAGAAGCCGTTTTTTACCTCAATAAATTTTCAAAGCTGATTCGAAAAATTTTAGCGAGCACTATAGATACAGAATCTTCTTTACAAGAAGAATTGGAGATTTTAGAGTTATACATGAGCATAGAAAATACAAGACTTGATAATACAGTAGATTTTTCGTTAAGTGTAGATGAAGCACTGAATTTAAGAATGATAAAAGTTCCGCCTTTAATAACCCAACCGTTTATTGAAAATGCGATTTGGCACGGACTCGCATTAAAAAAAGGGAATCGGAAACTAACCGTACAGGTTTTTAAAGTAAACGAGAATCAAGTGCAAATAGATATTGTAGATAATGGGATTGGTAGAGTGAGATCAAGAGAGATTAAAGAGAAAAAAATACACCAACGATCTTCTATCGGAATTAAACTTACCGAAGAACGCTTGCAACATTTTGCTAAAAATTATAAAAGTAAATCAACGATTGTTTTTACAGATTTGTACGCAAAAAATCAACCTGCAGGTACTAAAGTGTCATTGTTAATTCCTTTGATGTAGTCCAAAACATTTATACAAAAGTCATCATATTAATCTTGTTAAAAGCTGTAGTTTTGTCTAGTAAAAAAACAAGTTGTTATGATTTTACATCTCAAAACGGATAAAATACAGAATGAATTATAAGTATGCTTATTTAGTTCGATTTCAATATTTAGGATTTCGATTACACGGTTGGCAAAAACAACCTAATTTAAAAACAGTTCATTTTTTTGTAGATAAAACGTTGAAATTTGTTTGTAAAGGAATCCGTTGTAAATCGGTGGGAGTTGGAAGAACAGATGCCAAAGTTTCATCAACCGATTATTATTTTCAGTTGTTTATTGATGAAAAGCTAGACGAGGCTTTTTTTATGGAAGATTTCAATCGAAATTCTCCTTCTGATATTCGTGTGGTTGCTGTTGAGCAAATAGAGGATGAAACATTTAATATCATTCAACATCCAAAAACAAAAGAATACCGCTATTATTTTTCTCACGGAGAAAAGAACCATCCGTATGGTGCAGCTTTCTTAACAGGATATTTGGAAGAGTTAGATGTAGAATTGATGAAACAGGGAGCACAATTGTTTCAAGGCTTTCATAATTTTAAGCATTACTGTACCAAACCATCACCTGAAACAAAAGTTGAGAGAGAGATAGATGTTTGTAAGATTGAAGAAAACACAGAGCTAACTGCTTCATTTTTTCCAGAGAAAAGCTATGTGTTAATCATTAGAGGAAGTGGTTTTTTACGTAACCAAATCCGTTTGATTATGGGAGCTTTAGCAGAACTAGGTAAAGGGAATTATGATTTAGAGTTTATAAAGAGAAGTTTGAGTCCTGAAAATAGTGATATTGACTTTATGAAAACTATTGCTCCAGCTTCTGGGTTACATTTACATAAAGTAGAATTTAAAAAATAAAGCTTGTCAATCGACAAGCTTTATTTATACTATATTTTTAAAGTAGAATTACTCTTTAATTAAACTTCTTGAGATTACAATCTTCTGAATTTCTGAAGTTCCTTCGTAAATCTGAGTAATTTTTGCATCACGCATTAAACGCTCAACGTGGTATTCTTTAACGAAACCATTACCTCCGTGAATTTGAACTGCCTCAACAGTTTGTTCCATTGCTACTTTAGAAGCGTATAATTTTGCCATAGCCCCTTCACGATCGTAATTTTCACCAGCATCTTTCTTGCAAGCAGCAGCCATTACTAAATGACGAGCAGCAGCAATTTCAGTATACATATCTGCTAATTTGAAAGCGATAGCTTGGTGGTTACAAATTTCAGTTCCGAAAGCTTTACGTTCTTTAGAGTATTTTAAAGCTAATTCGTAAGCTCCAGAAGCAATTCCTAAAGCCTGAGCAGCAATACCGATACGTCCACCAGATAAGGTTTTCATTGCAAATTTGAATCCGAATCCGTCTTCACCAATACGATTTTCTTTAGGAACTTTTACATCGTTAAATTGTAACGTGTGTGTGTCAGAACCACGAATACCTAATTTATCTTCTTTTGGTCCAACGTGAAAACCTTCCATACCTTTTTCAACGATAAAAGCATTGATTCCTCTATGACCTTTAGCTCTATCTGTTTGAGCAATTACTAAGTAAACATCTGCACGACCACCATTAGTAATCCAGTTTTTAGTACCGTTTAATAAGTAGTGATCTCCTTTGTCTTCAGCAGTAGTTGCTTGCGAAGTTGCATCAGAACCCGCTTCTGGCTCACTTAAACAAAAAGCTCCTATTTGCTCACCAGTAGCTAATTTTGTTAAATATTTTTGTTTTTGTTCTTCAGTACCATAAGCTTCTAAACCATAACATACTAATGAATTGTTTACAGAAACCATTACTGAAGCAGAAGCATCTATTTTAGATAATTCTTCCATAATTAACACGTAAGAAACCGCGTCCATTCCGCTTCCTCCGTATTTAGGATCTACCATTACTCCCATAAAACCTAACTCTCCCATTTTACGTACTAACTCGTCTGGGAATTGTTGTTTCTCATCTCTTTCTATAACTCCAGGCAATAATTCGGTTTGAGCAAAATCACGTGCAGCATCACGAATCATTAAATGCTCTTCTGTAAGATTAAAATCCATTATGTTTTTATGTTTTATTAAATTATTCGTAAAAATTGTGCTCAAAGATACTTTTTTAATAGCAAATTTTCAATAGAGTTGCTATTTTTACTTTATGCAAGAAAAATATATTTACTGCATCGGATTGATGTCGGGAACTTCGCTAGACGGAATTGACTTGGCGTATATAAAAATGCACGCTTCTTCATACAAAGATTTTGAAATTTTAAAGGCGGAAACCATACCATATTCCAAAGAATGGAAAACGAAACTGCAAGTAGCAGTTGCTTACAGTAATGATGAGTTGAAATTAGTAGATGTAGCTTATGGTAATTTATTGGGTGAAGTACTAAATGATTTTCTTAAGAAGAATGCTATTAATAATTTAGATTTCATAGCATCGCACGGACACACTATTTTACATCAACCTGAAAACGGAATCACGCTACAAATAGGAAATGGACAGGTTATAGCCAATAATACTCAGCAAAAAGTAGTATGTGATTTTAGAACACAAGATGTACAACTAGGAGGACAAGGTGCGCCTTTGGTACCGATTGGAGATAGCTTGTTGTTTGCTGATTATGACTATTGTTTAAACTTAGGAGGTTTTGCAAATATTTCCTATGAGAAGGAGAATCAAAGAATTGCTTTTGATATTTGCCCTGTAAATATTGTGTTGAATCATTACACACGTACAATAGGACTGGAATATGATGATGAAGGAAGAATAGCTTCCGAAGGAAAAATCAATACTCAATTATTAGAACAACTGAATTTACTTTCTTTTTATCAAGAAACACCTCCGAAGTCATTGGGGTTAGAGTGGGTTCAGAAAAACATTTTTCCTTTAATAGATGAATACGAAACGGATATTCCTACAGTTTTAAGGACTTTTATTGAGCATACAGCTCTACAAATAGGGAATGTTGTAGAGGATGAAGCTACTATTTTGGTAACAGGCGGAGGAGCTTTTAATACTTTTTTAATGAGTAGGGTTGAGTTTTATGCAAAAACAAAAATCAAACAAGCAGATAAAGAACTTATCAATTATAAAGAAGCGCTCATTTTTGCATTATTGGGGCTGTTAAAAGTTCAAAACAAAGTAAATTGTTTACAATCAGTAACTGGGGCAAAAAAAGATCATTCTTCTGGTAAAGTTTTTTATCCGAAGAAATAATGTAAAGTATTTTGAGGAATATTGTTTTTTATGATAAATTTGTTCGGAAACAACTACACATTAAAACTATAGTAAAATGAATCAACTTTAGCTTCCCCAAAGGGGAAAAATCACAACTCAATTTTTAAGCAAGAAAAAGAAACAGATAAAGTTGAAAATCATCTATTATAACATTAAACAATGAAAGAATTATTAAAGCAATACGAAGAAAAGCAACCAGAAATAGTATTTAATTGGAAAGACCCTGAAACTGAAGCAGAAGGATCGAACCGTTATAAACTCGTTAAGAGGAGGTGCTGCTGGTGGTGGTACACGTATGCGTAAAGGATTAGATAAATATGAGGTAACATCGCTTGCAAAAACGATGGAAGTAAAGTTTACCGTATCAGGACCAGCAATTGGAGGAGCAAAATCAGGAATTAATTTTGATCCGCAAGATCCTCGTAAAAAAGGCGTTTTAGAGCGTTGGTACAAAGCGGTAGCTCCATTATTAAAAAATTACTACGGAACAGGGGGTGATTTAAACGTTGATGAAATTCACGAAGTAATTCCAATTACGGAAGATAGCGGTGTTTGGCATCCACAAGAGGGCGTTTTTAACGGACACTTCAAGCCAACAGAGGCTGATAAAATCAACCGTATTGGTCAGTTACGTAACGGAGTAATTAAAGTACTAGAAGATAAAAACTTATCACCAGATATTATTAGAAAATATACGGTAGCTGATATGATCACAGGCTACGGTGTTGCTGAAGCAGTGCGTCATTACTATGATATTTATGGAGGAACTGTAGTAGGAAAGCGTGCTGTAGTTCAAGGTTTTGGTAACGTAGGTTCTGCTGCTGCTTATTATTTAGCGCAAATGGGAGCTAAAGTAGTGGGAATTATCGACCGTGTTGGTGGAGTTATCAAAGAAGAAGGATTCTCTTTTGAAGAAATTCAAGAATTATTTTTAAACAAAGATGGTAATACCTTAGTATCTGAAAACATGATTCCGTTTGAAGAAATGAACGAGCGAGTGTGGAATTTACCTTGTGAAATTTTTGCGCCTTGTGCAGCTTCAAGATTAGTTACACAAGAACAAGTTAACAAAATGATCGGTTCTGGTTTAGAGGTTATTTCATGTGGAGCGAATGTTCCGTTTGCAGATAAAGAAATTTTCTTCGGCTCAATTATGGAAGATACAGATAAAAAAGTAAGTTTAATTCCAGATTTTATATCTAACTGTGGTATGGCAAGAGTATTTGCGTATTTTATGGAAAGAAGAGTAGAAATGACGGATCAAGCTATTTTTGAAGATACGTCAAATACGATTAAAAAAGCGTTACAAAGAACACATGCTAGAAGTGCAGCAAAAACTCAAATAAGCGAAACTGCTTTTGAAATTGCGTTGAAAGAACTAGTGTAAAACTAACAGTTTTTACAAGAGTTACATAGCTGTTTTTAGCAAACAAGCACAATAAAAAATAAAAGTCTTCCTTTAATGTAAATAATAAGGAAGACTTTTTACATCAAACAATTTTAAACAAAACAAATCGTTAATTATTTAGCGAAAACATTACATAAACCCTAATTTAGTATTCATGCTATTATTTCAAGAAACTCAAGAGTTGGTAGAGGAAGTTCCTCAAGAAAAAACCTTATCAATCTATAATTTAATTATGGATGGCGGTATAGGTGGGCAAATTATTATTGCGTTGTTATTTGTGTTGTTAGCAGTGGCGTTATATATTTATTTTGAACGTTTTTTTGCCATCAAAGAAGCTTCTAAAGTTGATGTTAATTTCATGGATCAAATTAGAGACCATGTAACCAACGGAAGAATAGATAGCGCAAAATCACTTTGTGATAATACGGTAACCCCAACAGCTAGATTAATAGGAAAAGGAATTTCTAGAATAGGAAAACCTTTAGAAGATATTAACACAGCTATTGAAAATGCGGGTAAATTAGAGGTGTATCAATTAGAAAGAAATGTTTCAGTATTAGCAACCATCGCTGGAGCTGCCCCAATGATTGGGTTTTTAGGAACTGTAATTGGAATGATAGTTGCGATTCATGAAATAGCAAATTCAGGGGGACAAATTGATATTAAGATGTTATCGGATGGTTTGTATACAGCAATGACAACGACAGTTGCAGGATTAATTGTAGGAATTATTGCATATATAGCTTACAACCATTTAGTAGTTCGTACAGATAAGGTTGTTTATCAAATGGAAGCAAAGTCTGTTGAGTTTTTAGACTTATTAAACGAGCCAGTATAATGAATTTACGAGGAAGAAATAAAGTCAATCCAAATTTCAATATGTCATCAATGACTGATATTGTTTTTTTGTTATTGATCTTTTTTATGCTAACATCAACATTGGTTACAGTGAGTGCGATTGATGTGTTGTTGCCTAAAGCAGGAGGAAAAACTGAAAATCAAACTTCGGTAGCAGTAACCATAACAAACGATGCGTCATTTTATATAGACAAAACAAAAGTTAGTAACGTAAATTTAGAAAGAGAGTTGTTAACTAAAGTAGGTGTAGACAAAAAGAAGACAGTGGTAATTCGTGGCGATCAAAATGTGCAATATAAAAATGTAATGCAGGTGATTGATATTGCGAATAGAAACAAGTTAAAAATGATTTTAGCTGTTAAAGGTAAATAAATGACAGTTTTAGATACCCAACATAAACGCAAATCAGCTGTTATAACAGCAATTATTCTGATATTGTTCATTATTGGAATATTCAATTACGGAATGAAATATCTCGATCCACCAATTGAATATGGTTTAGCGATTAACTTTGGTACTTCTGAAGTAGGAAGTGGAGAACCTGTTGAAAAAACCAAAGCTCAAGCAACTCCACAACAAGAAGAAGTTGTTGAAGAACAAGTAGAAGAGACTCCAGAGGAAACAATAAAAGAAGAAATTATTACAAATGATACTGCTGAAGAAGTTCCAGTGCTTGAAAAAAAAGAAGCAAAGAAAGAGGCTGTAAAAGAAACTCCGAAAGAAGAAAAACCTAAAGAGCAACCAAAGCCAAAACCATCTAAAGAAACAACAGATGCTTTAAATAGTTTATTAAACGGAACATCAAAAGATGGAGCAAATTCCGGCGAAGGAGATGATAAACAATCAGGTGTAAAAGGAAACGAAAAAGGAGACCCAAATTCAGATAAATACTACGGAAATTCTGGAAGTGGTTCAGGAGGTAATTATAACCTTGCAGGAAGAAAAGCTTTGTCAAAACCTATTGAAAAACCCGATTGTCAAGAAGAAGGGACAGTGGTGGTAAGCATCGAGGTTGATAGAAATGGAAAAGTAACAAAAGCAATCCCTGGAGCTAAAGGGACTACAAATTCAGCTTCATGTTTATACGAAGCGGCAAAAAAAGCAGCTTTAAGAACGAAATGGAATGCTGATAGTAATGCGCGAGTAAAAGAGATAGGGACAATTATCTACAAGTTTTCTCTATCAAAATAAACTATCTTTGCCAAATAGTTGCAACAAAAAGGTATTCAAGTAGGTTGTGCAAACTGAAGGCACAACTGTTGAAGAAATAAAAATACAAATACATGAAACTAACTGTCATCGGAACAGGCTATGTAGGATTGGTATCAGGAACTTGTTTCTCAGAAATGGGGAATAAAGTAACCTGTGTAGATATCGATCAAGAAAAAATAAACAAACTGCATCAAGGAATCATTCCTATCTACGAACCAGGATTAGAAAAAATGGTGTTGAAAAACGTAGAAAAACAAAACTTATTCTTTACGACGAAACTAGAAGAGGCGATTGAAGAAGCCGAAATTGTTTTTATTGCGGTCGGAACTCCAATGGGAGAAGACGGTTCTGCAGATTTACAATACGTGTTAGCGGTAGCAAAAGAGATTGGTCAAAAGATGAATCACAGATTAATTGTAGTTGATAAATCTACCGTACCTGTGGGTACAGCCGATAAAGTAAAAGCAACAATTCAAGCAGAATTAGATAAAAGAAATGTAAAAATTGAGTTCGATGTAGTTTCAAATCCTGAATTTTTAAAAGAAGGAGATGCAATCAACGATTTCATGAAGCCAGATAGAGTCGTAATTGGAGCAGAGTCGGACTATGCGTTTGAAAAAATGCGTCAGTTATACACGCCATTCACCATGTCACACGAACGTTTTATAGCAATGGATGTTCGTTCTGCGGAAATGACGAAGTACGCAGCAAATGCCATGCTAGCAACAAAAATTTCGTTTATGAATGAAATGGCTAATATTTGCGAACGAGTAGGAGCTGATGTAAACAATGTTCGAGCAGGAATCGGTTCTGATTCAAGAATAGGGTACAGTTTTATTTATCCTGGAGCTGGTTATGGAGGTTCTTGTTTTCCGAAGGATGTGAAAGCATTGAAAAAAATTGCGGAAGAAAACGGTTATGAGGCACAATTGATAAGGTCAGTTGAAGAGGTAAACAATCGCCAGAAGTTTGTAGTAGCAGAGAAAATCATCAAAAGATTTGGAGAAGATTTAACAGGAAAAACTTTTGGTTTATGGGGATTAGCATTTAAGCCAGGAACCGATGATATGCGTGAGGCTCCAGCAATTTATGTCGTAAAAGAACTGGTAAAAAGAGGGGCAAAAGTGCAAGCTTATGACCCGAAGGCGATGGAAGAAGCACAACATTTTTATTTAAAAGATGTTGAGAATATCGCCTATAAAAATTCAAAATACGAAGTGTTAGCCGATGCTGATGCATTGATATTATTGACAGAATGGAAAGAATTCCGTTCCCCAGATTTTTCTGAAATTGAAAAACAATTGAAAACTCCCGTTATTTTCGATGGAAGAAATCAATACAATAGCTATAGTTTAGAAGAAAGAGGATTTGAATATTATCAAATAGGAAAGAACTAATGAAAATTTTAGTAACAGGAGCAGCAGGCTTTATTGGATTTCATTTAAGTAAAAAATTATTAGCATTAGGGCATACAGTTGTCGGGATTGATAATATCAATGATTATTACGATATCAATTTAAAGTACGCTCGATTAAAAGAGTTGGGAATTGATAGAGAGAATGCTGAGGTTTTTTATCAAGAATCGATTAGTTCGACAAATGAAAACTTCAAGTTTATCCGATTAAACTTAGAAGATAAAGAAGAACTACTTCAATTATTTACTGCTGAAAAATTTGAAGTGGTTTGTAACCTTGCAGCACAAGCAGGGGTCCGTTATAGCATCGAAAATCCTGATGCATACATTCAAAGTAACATTGTTGGTTTTCTAAATATTTTAGAATGTTGCAGATATCATGAGATTAAACATTTGGTGTATGCGAGTAGTTCAAGTGTGTACGGAGCCAATAAAAAAGTACCTTTTTCCGAAGAAGATAGTGTAGATAATCCTGTGAGTTTGTACGCAGCAACGAAAAAGAGTAACGAACTCATGGCGCATACCTACAGCCATTTGTATAAGATTCCAACAACAGGATTACGATTTTTTACCGTTTACGGACCTTGGGGAAGACCTGATATGGCACCGATATTATTTGCTGATGCTATTTCAAATGATCGTCCAGTCAAAGTGTTTAACAACGGGGATATGGAACGTGATTTCACCTATATAGATGATATTGTAGAAGGAGTAAAGCGAGTAATAGAAAAGTCGGTTGAAAATAGAGAGCTGTATAAAATCTATAATATAGGAAATAATGATTCCGTAAAACTGTTAGATTTTATCACCCAAATGGAAATGAGCTTAGGGAAAGAAGCAACCAAAGAAATGTTACCGATGCAGATGGGTGATGTAAAAAGAACTTGGGCAAATGTTGATGGTTTAATCAGTGATTACGAATACAAGCCTCAGGTAAAGGTAGCAGAAGGAGTACGTCGTTTTGTGCAATGGTATCAAAAATATCATAGTTAGTTTATAAAGGTTTCAATTATAATATAATTGTTTAATGACTTACCAAGAAGTACTAGATTGGATGTTTGCTCAGTTGCCAATGTACCAACGTCAAGGACAAACAGCATTTGAAAAAGATTTAACCAATATTGTTGCATTGTGTGAAGAGCTTGGGAATCCACATAAAAAGTTCAAAACGATTCATGTAGGAGGAACGAACGGGAAAGGATCCACTAGTCATATGCTAGCTTCTATATTACAAGAGGCGGGTTATAAAGTTGGATTGTATACGTCTCCACATTTAAAAAACTTCACAGAACGCATTCGAATCAACGGAGAAGAGATTTCCAGAGATGCGGTAATTGATTTTATAGTAAACAATAAAGCCTTTTTAGAAAAGCAAGGATTGTCTTTTTTTGAAATGACAGTAGGGATGGCGTTTGAAGAATTTGCCAATCAAAAAGTAGATATTGCGATTATTGAAGTAGGTTTAGGAGGAAGATTAGATTCTACCAATATAATTACGCCTGAAGTTTCGGTAATTACGAACATCGGGTTGGATCACACCCAATTTTTAGGAGAAACCTTACCAGAAATAGCTTTTGAAAAGGCAGGAATCATCAAACAGAATATTCCTGTAGTTATTGGTGAACGTCAAAAAGAAACAGAGAATGTTTTTATCGCTAAAGCGGAAGTATGTAATGCTTCTATTGTTTTTGCTTCAGATAACCCAAAAAGCTATACAACGGATTTACTAGGAGACTATCAAAAGCACAATGTAGCCACAGCGGTAACTACGATTCAACAAGTAAAAGAGTATAAAGTTTCTGAAGAAAATATCAAAAACGGATTGTTAAACGTAGTAAAAAACACCAATTTAAAAGGACGTTGGCAGGTGTTACAGAACAATCCGAAGGTAATTTGTGATACAGCACATAACAAAGAAGGATTATTTTATACCTTAGAACAATTAAAAAAGGAAAATTATAAGCAATTACACATCGTTTTAGGAGTAGTTTCAGATAAAAATTTGAGTGAAATTTTACCCATGTTTCCAAAAAATGCGATGTATTATTTCTGTAAACCAAATATTCCTCGTGGGTTGTCAGCAGATGAATTAAAAGCCCAAGCTAACGAATTTGGATTGGTAGGAGAGGTGTTTGATTCTGTAATTCAGGCACTTGAAAAGTCTAAAGCAAATGCATCTGAGAAGGATGTAATCTACGTAGGTGGAAGCACATTTGTAGTGGCAGAAATTTTATAGAAAAAAAAATGAAAAAAGTTATTGCCAATCTCTAAAACTGTTATATATTTGCATCCGCAATTAACAAGTAAGATTGCGTAGCTCAGTTGGTTCAGAGCATCCCGATTAACATCGGGAGGGTCAGGGTTACTACTCGAATCCTTAACGAGTTTAAATAAAAAAGGGCGCGTAGCTCAGTTGGTTCAGAGCATCCCGATTAACATCGGGAGAGTCAGGGTTACCACTCGAAACCTTAACGAGTTTAAATAAAAAAGGGCGCGTAGCTCAGTTGGTTCAGAGCATCCCGATTAACATCGGGAGAGTCAGGGTTACCACTCGAAACCTTAACGAGTTTAAATAAAAAAGGGCGCGTAGCTCAGTTGGTTCAGAGCATCCCGATTAACATCGGGAGAGTCAGGGTTACCACTCGAAACCTTAACGAGTTTAAATAAAAAAGGGCGCGTAGCTCAGTTGGTTCAGAGCATCCCGATTAACATCGGGAGAGTCAGGGTTACCACTCGAATCCTTAACGAGTTTAAATAAAAAAGGGCGCGTAGCTCAGTTGGTTCAGAGCATCCCGATTAACATCGGGAGAGTCAGGGTTACCACTCGAAACCTTAACGAGTTTAAATAAAAAAGGGCGCGTAGCTCAGTTGGTTCAGAGCACTTGGTTTACACCCAAGGGGTCAGGGGTTCGAATCCCTTCGCGCCCACAACTCTTAAAAGAGTTAAATGTAATCATCATCCAGATTAACATCGGGAGAGTCAGGGTTACCACTCGAAACCTTAACGAGTTTAAACAAAAAAGGGCGCGTAGCTCAGTTGGTTCAGAGCACTTGGTTTACACCCAAGGGGTCAGGGGTTCGAATCCCTTCGCGCCCACAGATAAAACCTCTACAAAATGTAGAGGTTTTTTTATTTTACAGCTATGAATTACTTCGTTTATATTTTGTATTCAAAAACTTTAGATAAATATTATATCGGTTCTACGAATGATGTGGAAAACCGATTAAGAAAACATTTGTCAAATCATAAAGGATATACATCAAAAGCAAAAGACTGGATTGTGGTGTATCAAGAAGTGTGTGGTTCTAAAGAGTTAGCGGTTAAAAGAGAGTTTTCGATTAAAAAATGGAAGAGTAGAAAGATGATAGAGGTTTTAATTGAGAAGAATAGGTAGAGAGTCAGTGTTTATCCCGATGCTAATCGGGAGGTTCGAATCCCTTTCCCGAAATGAATTCGGGACAAGCAGCGCCCACAGATAAAACCTCTACATTTTGTAGAGGTTTTTTTATTTTACAGCTATGAATTACTTTGTTTATATTTTGTATTCAAAAACTTTAGATAAATATTATGTCGGTTCTGCGAATGATGTGGTAAACCGATTAAAAAAGCATTTGTCAAATCACAAAGGGTATACATCAAAAGCAAAAGACTGGATTGTGGTGTATCAAGAAGTGTGTGGTTCTAAAGAGTTAGCGGTTAAAAGAGAGTTTTCGATTAAAAAATGGAAGAGTAGAAAGATGATAGAGGTTTTAATTGAGAAGAATAGGTAAAGGGTCAGTGTTTATCCCGATGCTAATCGGGAGGTTCGAATCCCTTTCCCGAAATAAATTCGGGACAAGCAGCGCCCACAGATAAAACCTCTACAAAATGTAGAGGTTTTTTTATTTTACAGCTATGAATTACTTCGTTTATATTTTGTATTCAAAAACTTTAGATAAATATTATATCGGTTCTGCGAATGACGTGGAAAACCGATTAAGAAAACATTTGTCAAATCATAAAGATATACATCAAAAGCAAAAGACTGGATTGTAGTGTATCAAGAAGTGTGTGGTTCTAAAGAGTTAGCGGTTAAAAGAGAGTTTTCGATTAAAAAATGGAAGAGTAGAAAGATGATAGAGGTTTTAATTGAGAAGAATAGGTAAAGGGTCAGTGTTTATCCCGATGCTAATCGGGAGGTTCGAATCCCTTTCCCGAAATAAATTCGGGACAAGCAGCGCCCACAGATAAAACCTCTACAAAATGTAGAGGTTTTTTTATTTTACAGCTATGAATTACTTCGTTTATATTTTGTATTCAAAAACTTTAGATAAATATTATATCGGTTCTACGAATGACGTGGAAAACCGATTAAGAAAACATTTGTCAAATCATAAAGGATATACATCAAAAGCAAAAGATTGGATTGTGGTATATCAAGAAGCGTATATTTCCAAAGAAGTAGCAGTTAAAAGAGAATTTGAGATTAAAAAATGGAAGAGTAGAAAGATGATAGAGGTTTTAATAGAGAAGAATAGGTAGAGGGTCAGTGTTTATCCCGATGCTAATCGGGAGGTTCGAATCCCTTTCCCGAAATGAATTCGGGACAAGCAGCGCCCACAGATAAAACCTCTACATTTTGTAGAGGTTTTTTGCTTTATAGCTATGAGTTACTTTGTTTATATTTTGTATTCAAAAAGTTTGATATTTCAAAGTGTTTCCGACCTACCGAAAATTTAGATAAAGGTTCGTAAGTCTAGATTTTTTTGGTTCGTTTTTTCATCGATGGAAAAAATGAACAGCATAAAAGAAAATTAAGTCATTTCGACTGTAAGGAGAAGTCTTTAGGTTCAGCGTAGCTAAATCCTTAGATTCAGTGTAGTTAATCTCAACCCCGACCTATTTTCATTTAGTAGAACCCAAGAATAATAACTTCTTTTTCATAAGAATAGTACGCAAAAGCTTCGAGATTCAGGTGAGCATCGCCGCGAAGTTTTGCGTACGGTTCTGCATGGCAGAAATTCCTATTGAAAAAGTGTCCTTTTTTGATTCGTTTTTTGGACAAGCAAAAAATGAATGGAGGGTAAAAAAAAGATCCTTATCACAAACTAACACTGAACGCTGTACCCTGAGCGTATTCGAAGGGTAATTAAAAGAAAGAGTGCTTCATCCTGTTCCGAAATTTCGGAAGATTTCAGGATCTCATTGTATAGAACCGTCAAAAACAACCCCGACCTACTTTTCATTTTAGTAGAACCCAAGAATAATAACTTCTTTTTCATAAGAATAGTACTCAAAAGCTTCGAGATTCAGGCGTGAAACGCCGCGAAGTTTTGCGTACGGTTCTGCATGGCAGAAATTCCTATTGAAAAAGTGTCTTTTTTTGATTCGTTTTTTGGACAAGCAAAAAATGAATGGGGGAATAAAAAGAAAAGACCGTTACCACAAACTGATACTGAACGCAGCACCCTGAGCGTAGTCGAAGGGTAATCAAAAAGAAAGGATACGTCATCCTGTTCCGAAATTTCGGAAGATTTCAGGATCTCATTGTATAGAACCGTCAAAAACAACCCCGACCTATTTTCATTTAGTAGAATCCAAGAATAATAACTTCTTTTTCATAAGAATAGTACTCAAAAGCTTCGAGATTCAGGTGTGAAACGCCGCGAAGTTTTGCGTACGTTTCTGCATGGCAGAAATTCCTGTTGAAAAA
This sequence comes from Tenacibaculum sp. TB-56, assembly GCF_059716275.2. Classification (NCBI taxonomy): domain Bacteria; kingdom Pseudomonadati; phylum Bacteroidota; class Flavobacteriia; order Flavobacteriales; family Flavobacteriaceae; genus Tenacibaculum; species Tenacibaculum sp. TB-56. The sequence continues at coordinate 1,747,732 of NZ_CM201367.1, forward strand.
GTGTCCTTTTTTGATTCGTTTTTTGGACAAGCAAAAAATGAATGTGGGGAATAAATAGAAAAGACCGTTGCCATAAACTGATACTGAACGCTGCACCCCGAGCGTAGTCGAAGGGTAATCAAAATGGCAGTAATACAATTTTAAGGACAAGAGCGTAAAAGAATAACCCCGACCTACCGAAAATTTATCGTAAAATTTGAAGTGAAGTTCCCGTAAAATTTTAGGCTGTTTGAGCCTAAACGGAGTTTTATTTAAAGTACTGCTTTGTAAAGGCGAGTTCCTAAAATTTAGAGAACGAGCAAGAAATTTAGATAAAGGTTCGTAAGTCTAGATTTTTTTGGTTCGTTTTTTTATCAATGGAAAAAATGAACAGTATAAAGATTGTCACATCAAGTGATTTCTCGGAGAGAAGGGGAGAATCCCGACGCCTCGGAAGTATCTTTATATCTTGTGGAATAAAAAAATAACTTATACAGCCTTTTTTGTTTTATAACCTTTTATTAATATTGTTTTTTGTAGTTTTGCGGACTAATAAAAGAGAAAAAGAAATTTTTAACTTCTTAAAAATGAATATAGATCTTTCCGAAAAGAAAATAGTAGTTACTGGAGGTGCTGGTTTTATAGGTTCCAATCTTTGTGAGGTACTATTAGAAAAGAACAACAAAGTAGTGTGTTTAGATAACTTCGCTACAGGAAAAAGAGAAAATATAACGCACCTTCATGATAATCCAAATTTCAAGTTAATAGAAGGTGATATAAGAAACTTAGAAGATTGTAAGAAAGCTGTTGAAGGAGTAGACTATGTACTACATCAAGCAGCTTTAGGTTCGGTGCCTAGATCAATTAACGATCCTATTACTTCTAACGATGTAAATGTGGGAGGATTTCTAAATATGCTAGTAGCTTCAAGAGATGCAGGGGTAAAACGTTTTGTATACGCTGCCAGTTCTTCAACCTATGGAGATTCAAAAGGGTTGCCAAAAGTAGAAGATGTGATAGGGAAACCATTATCTCCTTATGCTATCACAAAATATGTGAATGAATTGTATGCAGATGTTTTTGCAAAAACCTATGGTTTAGAAACGATCGGACTCCGTTATTTCAATGTATTTGGTAGAAAGCAAGATCCAAATGGAGCGTATGCAGCAGTAATTCCAAAGTTCGTAGGGCAATTTATGAAAGGTGAGTCACCTACAATTAACGGAGATGGGAATTATTCAAGAGATTTCACCTACATTGATAATGTAATTCAAGCAAACTTATTGTCTTTAGTAGCGGATAAACCTGAAGCAATAAATACAGTATATAATGTAGCGTACGGAGATAGAAACACGTTGAATGATTTGGTAGGGTATTTAAAAGATTACTTATCAGAGTTCGACGACTCTATAAAGAATATAGAGGTACAACATGGACCTAATAGAGTAGGGGATATTCCTCATTCTTTGGCAAGTGTAGAGAAAGCAACAAAATTATTGAATTATAATCCACAATACTCACTTCAGCAAGGGTTAAAAGAAGCGGTGAAGTGGTATTGGGAAAATTTGTAATTGGAAGGTATTTAGTCTAAGAATAAATTATATTTCAGAAGTAGACTTTTTAAAAGTTTTAGAAACAATAATTAGCTTGCAAATAAGAATAGTTGGATTAAGAAAGAAAATAGTTAATAAGTAAAATAAGACCAGTCTAAGTCTAAGTCATAGTCTTTGTTTTAGTCATAGTCATAGTCAAAAAAAATAATGAAGCAACCAAAAATAGCCGTTATAGGATTAGGGTATGTAGGATTACCGTTAGCAAGATTATTCGCTACAAAATATCCTACCGTTGGTTTTGATATCAATAAAGAACGTGTAATTGAATTAATGTCGGGAACAGATACTACTTTAGAAGTAGAGGATGAGATATTACAATCAGTATTAGTAGAAAAGCCTTCAGATTCAAATGGATTGTTTTGTTCTACTTCTTTGGAAGATATTAAAGAGTGTAACTATTATATAGTAACAGTACCAACTCCTGTTGATAAGAACAATCGACCTGTATTAACTCCCTTGGTAAAAGCGAGTGAAACGGTAGGGGCAGTGTTAAAGCAAGGAGATATTGTAGTATATGAGTCGACAGTGTATCCTGGTGCAACTGAGGAAGAATGTATTCCTGTGTTAGAAAGAGTATCTGGATTAGAATTCAATAAAGATTTTTACGGAGGATACTCGCCAGAACGTATCAATCCAGGAGACAAGGAGCATACGGTTGAAAAAATTTTGAAAGTTACTTCAGGGTCTACACCTGAAATAGGAAAAAGAGTAGACGACTTGTATAAATCGGTGATTACTGCAGGGACACATTTAGCACCAACAATTAAAGTGGCGGAAGCAGCCAAAGTGATTGAAAATTCTCAAAGAGACATCAATATTGCTTTTGTAAATGAGTTAGCTAAAATTTTTGGATTGATGGATATCAATACACACGATGTGCTAGAAGCAGCTGGAACCAAATGGAACTTTCTACCATTCAAACCTGGATTAGTTGGAGGGCATTGTATAGGAGTTGATCCTTATTATTTAGCACAGAAAGCGCAAGAGTATGGATACCATCCAGAAATAATCTTGGCAGGGCGTAGATTGAATGATAGCATGGGTGAATATGTAGCTTCTGAAGTGGTAAAGCTGATGATTAAAAAAGATATTCGCGTAAAAGATGCGAACGTTTTAGTGTTAGGAGTAACCTTTAAAGAAAATTGCCCTGATGTACGAAATACTAAGGTAGTGGATGTGGTTGCTGCGTTAAAAGAGTACGGAACGGATATTACTATTTACGATCCTTGGGCAAACGAAGAGGAAGTAAGGCATGAGTACGGATTGGTTTCAACAAGGGAGCTACCAAAAGAATCTTTTGATGCGATTGTATTAACAGTAGCACATAAAGAGTTTGAAGACTTAGACTTTTCATCATTACGAAATGAAAAATCAGTAGTATACGATGTAAAAAACGTATTAGCTACTACTATAAAAGATAAAAATCTGTAATTAAAATGGAGTATTTTGTTCACGAAACAGCTATAATCGATAAAGAAGCTGTAATAGGAAAAGGTACAAAGATTTGGTGTTTTTCACATATTATGTCAAATTCTACTATAGGGGAAAAATGTAATATAGGACAGAATGTAGTAGTGTCACCAGATGTTGTTTTAGGAAATAATGTTAAGGTACAAAATAATGTTTCTATATATACTGGGGTAATTTGTGAAGAAGATGTTTTTTTGGGCCATCCATGGTATTTACTAATGTGATTAACCCAAGAAGTGCTGTTAATAGAAAAAGCGAGTACAAAAAAACAATAGTAAAAAAAGGAGCTAGTATTGGAGCTAATGCAACCATTGTTTGTGGGAATGATATAGGAGAGTATGCTTTTATTGGTGCGGGAGCTGTTGTGACAAAAACAATCAAACCTTATGCTTTGGTTGTAGGCAATCCATCAAGACAAATAGGTTGGGTAAGTGAATATGGACATCGTCTCCATTTTAATGATCAAGGATTTGCGGTTTGTGAAGAAAGTGGTCAGAAGTATAAAATCGAAAACGAGAAGGTTAGTAAAATAAAATAGGTATGAACATAGACTTTGCAAACTTAAATTTAGCATATCAAGAGCATAAAAATGAACTTGATTTAGCATTAAAGGGGGTAATTGATAACTCATCCTTTATAATGGGTAAAGAAGTGTATGATTTAGAGAAATCGCTTAGTGAATTCATTGGGGTAAAACACTCAATTGCTTGTTCTAATGGAACGGATGCTCTATTGTTAGCAATGATGGCTTTGGATATAAAGCCAGGAGATGAGGTTATCACAACTCCATTTACTTTTATAGCTACAGCAGAAACCATAGCTTTTTTAGGAGCTGTACCAGTTTTTGTTGATATTGATGAAGTGACTTATAATATAGACGCTTCTAAAATAGAAGCTAAAATAACAGAAAAAACTAAAGCTATTATGCCTGTCTCTTTGTATGGTCAAACGGCAGATATGGATAGTGTTAATGCTATTGCAGATAAGTATAGTTTAGCTGTAATTGAAGATGGTGCGCAGAGTTTTGGAGCTACTTATAAAGGGAATAAAAGTGGAAACTTATCAACGATTGGAACTACAAGTTTCTTTCCAGCTAAACCTTTAGGTTGTTTTGGAGATGGAGGTGCTGTTTTTACTAATGATGATGTTTTAGCTGAGAAAATGAAGAGTATGCGTGTACATGGACAAACAAAACGTTATCATCATAAATACATTGGTATGGGAGGAAGACTTGATACGCTACAAGCAGCAGTGTTAAACGTTAAGTTAGCTCATTATACCAAAGATATAGAAAGAAGACAACATGTTGCAGAAGAGTATACGGAGCTATTAAAGGGTAAACTAAAAACCCCAGTAGTTTTAAAGGAAAGAACTTCTGTTTGGGCTCAGTATTCTATTCGAGTAAAAAATAGAGATAATATACAGCAAAAACTAAAAGAAAAGGGTATTCCTACAGCTGTACATTATCCAAAGCCATTACACCTACAAGAATGTTTTTCTTATTTAGGAGGTAGTGTTGGAGATTATCCTATTTCTGAAAAAATAGCTACTGAAATTATGAGCTTACCTATGAATCCGTACTTAACATTGGAAGAACAAAAATATATAGTAAAAAACTTAATTGAATTAATATAAAATTGACAATGAAAAATTTTGCATTGATAGGAGCATCAGGTTATATAGCTCCAAGGCATTTAAAAGCAATTAAGGATACAAATAATAATTTAGTTGCCGCATTAGATAAGTTTGACAGTGTAGGGATTATGGATAGTTATTTTCCAGATGCTGATTTTTTTGTAGAAACTGAGCGTTTTGATAGACATATTGAAAAACTAAAGTATGATAAAGGAGTAAAACTTGATTATGTGAGCATTTGTACTCCAAACTATTTACATGATTCCCACATTCGTATGGCATTAAGAAGGGGAGCCGATGCGATTTGTGAAAAGCCTTTGGTGTTGAACCCATGGAATATTGATGCTCTTGAAAAAATGGAGAAAGAATCAGGACAGAGAGTGTGGAATATTTTACAATTAAGAGAGCATCAAAGCATTATAGAATTAAAAAATAAAGTAGATAATGCTCCAGGCGACAAAATTTTTGATGTTGATTTAACTTATTTAACTTCAAGAGGAAACTGGTATTATACATCTTGGAAGGGAGATGTTCATAAGTCAGGAGGTATTGCTACTAATATAGGTGTCCATTTTTATGATATGCTTTCTTGGATTTTTGGAGAAGTAAAGCAAAACATTGTACATGTACACACTCATGATAGAGCTGCTGGATATTTAGAGTTTGAACGAGCAAGAGTACGTTGGTTCTTGTCAATAAACTATGACGTGTTACCAAAGGAGATTAAAGCTAAAGGACAAAGAACGTATCGCTCAATAACGATTGAAGGTGAAGAATTGGAGTTTTCAGGTGGGTTTACAGATTTACACACAAGAGTATATGAAGGAATAATAAATGGAAAAGGGTATGGATTGTCTGATGCTCGTCAAGCAATTGAAATTGTTCACGATATAAGAAGTTTAAATCCTGTAGGGTTAAAAGGAGAATACCATCCTTTTGCAAAAAAAGAATTAGTTAAGCACCCATTTAATATAATTTAATTGATTAAACTAATTATAAAAAATAAGGCATACCTAACTTTACTGTTAATTAATTTATTTTCTGCTTTAGGAGCAATATTGTTATACCGAGGGATAAACGAAAAATATGGTGAAGTAGATATGTATTTATTTACTTATTACAAAAGAATAATGTCTTTTTTAGCTCCAGTATCTTTAATAGGCCTAGGGGTTACTTTGGTAAGGAAGGTAAGTGTAGATGTTGAAAATTCTATTAATTATGTAGTATTGTCTTTATTAGCTACACTAATTTTGCCAATTGTTTTACTATGTGTGTTCATTATTTCTCCTGATATATTTGATAAGATCTTTTTTGCAGGAGAACCTTATGGATATCTGGTAATACCTCTAATAGTTAATTTAATAGGGTTAAGTTTTTTTGCCATTTTAATGAGTTATTTAAGGGGGGTTAGTAAGTTTATTTATGCAAGTAGTTTGAATTTGGTTTTTGTAATCTGTATTCCCTTTTTGTTGTTATTATTTAAATTAAACTTAGTAACTTATTTAAACCTTTACGGAGTATTATTGATTATAGCTTCATTTTTAATAGTTTTAGAATTAAAAAAAGAAAAGGTAGAATTCAAAGTTATTAAATACAGAGACTTTTTTATAGAAGGTTTACATAGACTAATTGGAGATATAAGTTATTACTTTTTATTATTAGCTCCTTCGTATTTTTTATTGCTATTTACTAAAGATATTGTCATTACAAGTGCAATAGGTTTTTGTCAGGTAATAATGAACTCAACTACAATTTTAATTAAACCTATATCATTTGTTAAGCTAACTAGTTCTGCAAAGATGAGCTACAATAAAGACTATTATCTTCTAAAAAAAGATTTTTTTAATGTAACTTTTTATACTTTTATAATATTTGTAATTATTACTATTATTTTATCTCTGTTAATTGAGCTAATAATAGGGCATCTTTTTTCTAAAAATATTTTAACCTTTTTAGAAGATATAAAACTTTTTTTAGTAGTTATACCTTTTTTTGGTGTTTATGTAAGTGGTAGAAGTTATATTGATGGAATTACTAATAAGGCAGTTATGTCTTTTGTGAATTTTATGGGGTTATTAGTGTTTCTGTTGTTAACACTTTCTTTGACGAATTGGCTGTCTTCTTTTTTAGTCATTACTTTAGCATTTATATCGGCTTTTGTAGCAATGGATTTAATAATGATTTTTTATATGAAAAAGTATAAAATATGATTTTGTTGTTTGTCTATTTATTAATCATTAAACTAGTTTTAAATAAATTTGAAAAAAAACTAGGCATTTTCAATTTTATTTTCTTTTTCACAGTTTTTCATGTCGCTTACACATTAATGATTCCATTAGAATTACTTTTTTTAGATGTTAGTAGGTTTGATGTTATTTACTTAAAACCTAATAAATACATTTTTTGGTCATTAATTTCTTATCTAGGGTTCATCATTCCATTTTATTTATTTAGAGTTGAAAACTTCATTAATACAACAGAGTTTAAGGTTTCTACGAATAGAATTAAAAGAATAAATTATATTTTAGGTTTTTATTTTTTTTTAGGAATAGTTTTTTTTAGAAATTCATTATTAAAAGTTAATACATATCAAGGAAATATTGAATTATCAGAGAACTCGTTATATAAATTTTACATAAACTTAGGTATATTTTTTTCTTCTATACTTATATCTCTCTACATCAGAAATAAAAAATATAAGCAAGGAGGTGTATTAATAATAATATTAGTGTTATGGGGTCTTTATTCAAGTGATAAGAATCCTATTTTAATTGGAGGTTTAGGCTTTTTGTTTGGAATTAATAATAGGTTTAAAAAGAAAAAGTCTTTTCTTTTTCTTTTTTTTATAATATTAATTATTCCTGTTTTATCGATACTTTTTAGCAGTTATAGAGCTGGAAATATAAGCAATGTTGATATTTATAGAAGTATGTATAGTAATTCAGATCCTAAAGTGACCATTTAGGAGTGTTATTTATGCAGAACAAAACTTAGAAAAAAATGAACTTTTATATGGGGAAAGCTACTTGAACTCATTGGTAACTTGGGTGCCAAGTAAAATTTGGAAAAGTAGGCCTGAAGATCTATCAATCAAATTTGCAAAAGAAAATATATCAGACTATCATAAAGGTTTGGGGTTAGGTTTTAGCCCAGTAGCTGAAGGCGCTGTTAACTTCGGTTATATAGGTCCCTTTTTTCATTATTTATTAACAGCTAGCAGCTTAGTTATATTAATTTTTTTTCTAAAACAGTTAAAGTTAAACCAATTGAGTAATTACAGTTTAATTTTTTTTGTAATGGTATATGTTGTTTTAATGCATAGATCTCCTTTTAATTTAATGGCTGACATTATAAGAGTGTTGGTTCCTACTTTATTATTTTTTCATTTTACAAAATTTTCTTTTCAACATGAAGGTGTTACACGTTTATCCAATTAATAAAGAAGGAGAAAAGCCTTCAAGCTTCAGAAGAAGTCAGATTAACTCTTTAGAAAAATACGTAACTAGTAATAGTTTTTTTCCAGTTTTAAAGCGAAAAAGTATTTTTCATTTAATAATCTATGGTGTGAAACTAAGAAAATATATAAAGAAAGAAAAAATTGATATTGTACATTGTCATTGGGGTACAACCTTGGCTTTTTTTGGAGTATTATTTTCACAAGTACCATTTATTGTTAGTTTTTGTGGTAGTGATTTACTGGGAAATTATACGATTGGTAAAAAAAGAACATTGAAAGGTAGAGTAAGTACTTTATTTAGTATTTTGGCATCGTATTTATCAAGTCATATTATAGTTAAAAGTAAAGAGTTGTTAGAAGCTCTTCCCAATGTGGTTAAAAGTAAAACAGATATATTACCTAATGGAGTAGATTCATCTTTTTTCTATAAAAGAGATAAAGTAGAATCACGGTTGAAATTAGATCTACCTTTGGATAAAAAGATAATAATTTTTGTTAATAGACCAGGAGCTTGGGTAAAAAATCCAGACAAAGCTAGGCGAATAGGAAGTATATTAGAGTCTAGGAATTGGGGTATATTTAAGGAAATTGCAAATGTTAAACACGATCTTATACCTTATTACTTTTCAGCAGCTGATTTTTTGTTAATAACTTCAATACATGAAGGTTCTTGCAATGTGTTAAAAGAAGCTCTTTTTTGTAATTTAAAAATAATCACAACACCTACTGGTGATTCAAAAGAAAGGTTAAAAGGTATTCCAGAATGTTTTATTTCAAACTCTGATACCGATATAGTAAATTTCGTGTTAAATTCAAAAGATGATGAATTTATAACTCCTCAATTTGCTCTAGAACCTATAGAACTTGGTAGTATAGCAAAAAAAATAATAGATATTTATTCAAAGTATAAATAATAATGTTGAAAATTTTGTTTTTAACATAGACATAATATTATATAATATATTAATTGTTAATTAAGAATATAAATAATGATGTTTAAAGATATTGATAGAGTTTTAGTTTTAGCTCCACATACAGATGATGGAGAATTTGGTTGTGGTGGGACAATTTCAAAGCTAATTGGGGAAGGAGTTGAGGTGCATTATGTTGCGTTTAGTGCTTGTGAGCAGTCAGTATTGCCTCAATTTCCTTCAGATATTCTAATAACGGAGGTAAAAGAAGCAACAAAAGTATTGGGGATTAAAAGAGAGAATTTACATCTGTTAAAATATGATGTAAGAACATTTAATTATAAAAGACAAGAAATTCTTGACGATATAATAAAGTTTAAAAAAGATATTAATCCTGACTTAATATTTATACCCTCTCTAAATGATATACATCAAGATCATGCTACAATAGCAAATGAAGCTGTGAGAGCATTTAAGTTTACAAATATTTTGTCGTATGAAATGCCTTGGAATAATTTTAATTTTGCAACTACAAATTTTTTTGTCTTAACAGAAAATAATGTTCAAACCAAGGTAGAGGCATTAAAAAAATATAAATCCCAAGAGCATAGACCTTACGCAAATGAAGAATTCATCAGATCTTTAGCAAGAACAAGAGGGGTGCAAATAGGAAAACAATATGCAGAAGTTTTTGAAGTAATTAGATTGATTAACTAAAATTTTATAAGATAATGTTGTACTCAAATAATTTTAAAATTAAATCCTCCGAACTACTAAAGTTATTTAATAAAAATCAAATACATGGTTTTAAAGATATTATGCTATTAAAAATAGCTTCATTAGATAAACCCTCAGATAACTCAATTTTTTTTATTAAAAAAAAATCAGATAACACTATAAAATTACTAAAAGAAGTAAAAAACTCAGTTTTTTTTGTAGATGAAATTATTCAGAGTGTAGATAATATTATTATAAAAACACCTAACCCCAGACTTGATTTCACGAAGTTTGTGGAGTATATTTATAATAATTATGATGATGATTATAGTAGGGAAGGAGGAGAGATGTTGGAGTCTAATATTTTTATATCCAAAAGCGCTAAAGTACATCATAGCGCTAAAATATTTCCTAATGTTTATATAGGCCCAAATTCAATAATTGGAAAAAACACTGTTGTTTACCCGAATGTTTCCATTATAGGGAACTCATTCATAGGAGACAACTGTAATATTGGTGCTAACACAGTTATAGGTAATCATGGATTTGGTGGTGAAAGGGGGGGGAATGATGAAATTTTTATGATGCCTCATCTTGGAGGAGTCTTTATAGATGATAATGTTAGAATAGGAGCTAATAATACAATAGTTTCAGGGACAATAAACCCAACAAGAATTGGAGAGAACACAAAGTTTGATGATCATGTACATTTTGCACATAATTGTATTGCTGGTAAATCATGTTTCATTACAGCAAGCGCTCAATTTAGCGGTAGTGTAGTCTTGGGTGATAGAGTGTGGGTTGCTGCTGAATACATCAATAATTCAAGGAATTAAAATAGGTAATGACTCGACAATTGGAATTGGAGCGGTAGTTACAAAGGATGTGGAAGAAAAACAAGTAGTGGCTGGTAACCCAGCAACTGATCTTAAAACATTTATAAAGCAAAGGAAATTTTTAAAAAAAATATAATGAAAGATATAAAAATTAACCAAATAGCATCATTCTCTAAGACATTAACAGAATATGATGTTTTGTCATTTGCCGGAATTACTGGAGACTTTAATCCAGTACATGTTGATAAAATCAAGGCAAAAGAATCAATATTTAAAGATAGAGTGGCTCATGGTATGTTAACGGCGAGCTTTATTTCGACTGTTATCGGAATGTATTTACCAGGTACAGGAAGTATATACTTAGAACAAAATATTAAATTTTTAAAGCCTGTTAAAATTGGAGATACGATTACTGCGTTTGTTGAGGTAATAAAAATTGACTATAAAAAAAGTATTTACACATTGTCTACTTATGTGAAAAATAATCAAGGAGAGATTGTGGTTAATGGAGATGCGAAAATTCTTTATAAATAGTTTTAAGTAGGTAGAGTTTGAGAATATGAAGAAAAATATATGGTTAATTAATCAATATTTGTGTACTCCAGAGCTTAATGGAGATGAACATAGACACTCTTTTTTGGCTGAAGAATTTATTAAGAAAGGTTATGATGTAACTCTTATTACATCATCTTTTTCCCACGTACCGTATAGAGAGAATAAATTTTCTGGAATTTTTAAACTTTTGGAGGGAGATATTCGAACTCTTTTAATAAAAGGAAATACTTATAAAAGTACTCAGGGTTTTTCTAGAGTACTTAGTTGGTTGATCTTTTGTTTCTTATTGTTTTTTATACCATCTCGTAAACTTCCAAAACCCGATATTATTATAGTTTCATCTAATTCTTTACTTCCTATTTTAAACGTAGTTTTTTATTTTAAAAAAAGATTTAAAAAAGTTAGGTTTGTATTAGAAATTAGAGATATTTGGCCTTTATCATTAATTGAAATTGGTAATTTTTCTGAAAAAAATATTATGATTCGCTTTTTAGCTTGGGTAGAAAAAATAGGGTATAAAAGAGCAGACTATATAGTTTCTTTATTATCAGATTGTGATAAACATATTGAGAAGGTTTTAAAGCATAAAGATTTTAAATATTCATGGATTTCTAATGGCTATCAATTAAAAGAAGAATCATATTATGAAGAGTTGCCTGTTTCAATGACAAAAGTAATCCCAAAAGATAAATTTATAATAGGTTATGCTGGTTCTTTAGGGAAGGCAAACGCTATGGAGCATATTATACAGGCGGTTAATGAAATTCAAGATGATAATGTAGTATTATATATATTAGGTAATGGAGATGAAAGAAATAACCTTATTAAGTTATCACAAGGAGCTAATAATATTTTCTTTTTAGATAGAGTTCCAAAAAATCAAGTTTTATCTTTTTTAGAGAAATGCGATTTATTATATTTTAGTTCTAAAAACTTATCTCTATATTCTTATGGTATATCAGCTAATAAGTCTTTTGATTATATGTATGCTGAAAAACCAATATTGATATCAGCACCCCACCACAAAAGTGTTGTTGATCTTTCAGGTTGCGGAAAGCTAATTCCTGCAGAAGATGTAACAGAGCTAAAAAATACCATTAAAAAATTCTCTACAATGGATGATAAAGAGTTAAAAATAATGGGAGAAAAAGGGAAAAAATATTTAAAGGAAAATTTTACTTATGAATTATTAGCTGAAAAATTCATAAAAATTTTTGAAAGTTTTTAATTATGAGTTATATCTTACTTTCATTAGTGTTAATTGTTTTTTCTGTTATTTATTTAAAGTTAGCAGATAAATTAAATATTATAGATAAACCAAACCACAGAAGCTCACACACCTCACCAACAATTAGGGGCGGAGGTATTTTATTTTTTTTAGCAATACTTATTTTTTTTGTTAGTTCAGGATTTCAGTACCCTTACTTTGTACTAGGAGTTTCATTAATTGCTATTGTAAGTTTTGTAGATGATATAATTACACTAAGTTCTAGCTTTAGATTACCTTTTCAGTTTTTGGCAATAGTTTTATGTTTGTATCAAATAGGGTATTCTCCAAATGATTTGTTAGTTTTAATTCCATTGTTAATTGTTGGAGTAGGGTTTATTAACATATATAATTTCATGGATGGAATTAACGGGATAACGGGACTGTATAGTATTGTAAGTTTATTAGGAATTTTACTTATAAATAGTAAAGAAAATATAATTGATAATAATTTAATTGTTTATAGTTTAATGTCTCTAGTTGTTTTTGGATTCTATAATTTTCGGAAAAAAGCAAGAATGTTTGCAGGTGATATTGGAAGTATCTCTATAGCAGTATTACTATTTTTTATAGGGGTTTACTTTATAAAAGAGCTAAAGGCTCCAGTAATTATTCTTTTAGTAGCTGTTTATGGAGCAGATACAATATTAACTATAATATATAGAAAATCGATAGGGGAAAGTTTAACTCAAGCGCATAGGCTCCATATCTATCAAAAAATGGTGCATACCTTAAATTTATCACATTTAAAGGTTTCAACAATTTATGTGTTAATACAAATGATAATTAACACTATAGTGTATTATACTTATGACTTAAAAATTTCTTATCAATACTTAATAATCGTATTAGTTTCACTAATATTAGCAGTTTCCTATTATTTTATGTTTAAAAGTGTAGAAAAAATAAAATAATAGCATAATGAGAAAAATTGCAATAGTAGGTTCGGGAGGACTGGGGAGAGAAGTTTTAGGAATTCTAGAGAGTATTAATAGGAAAAAAAAGCACTGGGATATTATAGGTTTTTTTGATGATAACTTTCATGATGATTTGATAAATGGTTTGCCTATAATTGGAAATATAGATTCGATAAATCAAATTAACGAAGATTTAGCGATTGTTATAGGGGTAGGAAATCCAAATATAAAAGAAAGAATAATAAACAGAATAGAGAATCAGAACATAAGTTTTCCAACTATTTTGCATCCAACAGTAGAAATTTATTCAGAGAATACAATAAGTTTAGGAAAAGGAATTGTAATTGGAGCTAATTCTGTTTTAACTACAAATATTAGTGTTGGAGATTTTGTATACATAAATACAGCTTCTATTATATCGCATGATACTAAAATAGGAAAGTATAGTATGATTATGCCTGTAGTGTCAATTTCGGCAGGAGCTACAATTGGAAAAAAAGTATATATAGGTAATGGAACAAAAATTGATCAGCCAGTTATTATTGAAGATAATGGTTTTATTAAAGCAGGAACAGTTTTTTCTAAATAAGGTTTAATACGTACAGAATGAAAAAAAATACTAGTAACAGGAGGTTTAGGTTTTATCGGTTCACACGTAGTGGTAGAACTACAAAGTGCAGGCTTTGAAGTAGTAATTATTGACGACTTATCGAATTCTAAAATTGAAGTATTAGAGCAAATTACTGAGATTACCAATGTTAAACCAGACTTTCACCAGATAGATTTACGAGATAAAGAAGTTGTAAGTAGCTTTTTTAATGAGAATATAATTGATGGAGTGATACACTTTGCAGCTTTTAAAGCGGTAGGAGAGAGTGTGCAAAAACCGTTGGATTATTATGAAAATAATATCAATGCCTTAGTATATCTGTTACAAGAAATGAAAGATCGAAATATAGATCATTTTATCTTCAGTTCATCGTGTACTGTATATGGACAAGCAGATGAGTTACCAATTACAGAAGAAGCACCTATTAAACCAGCAGAGTCTCCTTATGGAAATACCAAACAGATAGGAGAAGAAATTATAAAAGATAGTTGTAAAGCGTATGACATGAATGCCATAGCTTTACGATACTTTAATCCGACAGGAGAGCATGAGTAAATTAAAATTGGAGAGTTACCATTAGGAGTACCACAAAATTTAATTCCATTTATCACACAAACAGCGGCAGGAATCAGAGAAGAACTAGCAGTTTTTGGAGATGATTATCCAACCCCAGATGGTACTGCAATTCGTGATTATATCCATGTAGTTGATTTAGCAAAAGCGCATGTAAAAGCTTTGGAACGCTTGTTGAATAAAGAGAATGAAGAAAATTTCGAATTTTTCAATGTAGGAACAGGAAAAGGAAGCTCTGTAATGGAAATCATAAAAACCTTCGAAACTGTAACGCAACAATTGTTGAATTATAAAATAACTGATAGAAGAGAAGGAGACATTACAGCTGCCTATGCAGATACTACAAAAGCCAATAAGGTATTAGACTGGAAACCCCAAGAAACATTAGAAGAAGCCTTATTTTCAGCTTGGAAGTGGCAACAAAAACAGAAATAATAAGAGAAACTTGTCATTTCGACCGTAGGGAGAAATCTTTAGGTTTAGTGTAGTTAAATCTTTAGGTTATGAGTTACTCCTCTTAATAAGATTTCTCACATTCGTTACCACTCATGTTCGAAATGACATTTTGTTTGTTATTTCGAATGCAAGGAGAAAATTTCTTTTTCAAAGAATAGGATGCAAAAGCTTCGAGATTCAGGCGTGAAACGCCGCGAAGTTTTGCGTACGGTTCTGCGTAGCAGAAATTCCTATTGAAAAAGTGTCCTTTTTTGATTCGTTTTTTGGACAAGCAAAAAATGAATGAGGAATAAAAAGAAAAGACCGTTACCACAAACTGATACTGAACGCAGCACCCTGAGCGTAGTCGAAGGGTAATCAAAAAGAAAGGGTACGTCATCCTGTTCCGAAATTTCGGAAGATTTCAGGATCTCATCATATAGAACCGTCAAAAACAACCCCGACCTATTTTCATTTAGTAGAATCCAAGAATAATAACTTCTTTTTCATAAGAATAGTACTCAAAAGCTTCGAGATTCAGGTGTGAAACACCGCGAAGTTTTGTGTACGGTTCTGCGTAGCAGAAATTCCTATTGAAAAAGTGTCCTTTTTTGATTCGTTTTTTGGACAAGCAAAAAATGAATGAGGGAATAAAAAGAAAAGACCGTTACCATAAACTGATACTGAACGCTGTACCCTGAGCGTAGTCGAAGGGTAATCAAAATGGTAGTAATACAATTTTAAGATAAGAGCGTAGAAAATAAATTCCGACCTATTTTCATTTTAGTAGAATTCAAGGTTATGGAGTACAAGAGAATCCAAAGAGTTTACGGTCTGGTTTCGAATACGGAATACAACGTAGAATTCAAAAAAAGGAAAATACGTCTAGATTTTTTTGGTTCGTTTTTTCATCAATGGAAAAAATGAACAGTATAAAAGAAAATCACATCATTTCGACCGCAGGGAGAAATCTTTAGGTTCTGTGTAGCTAAATCCTAAGGTTATGAGTTACTCCTTTTAATAAGATTTCTCACATTCGTAACCACTCATATTCGAAAAGACGTTTTGTTTGTTATTTCGACCGCAAGGAGAAATTTTTGTGTTAAACGTAGTTAAATCTTAAAGTTGTAAGAGATTCCATTTGATAAGATTTAGCTGCGCTGAACCTAGCGGTTTCTCACATTCGTTATCACTTAGTTCGAAATGATGTTTTGTTCATTATTTCGATTCAAACGAGAAACCTCTTTTTCAAAGAATAGGAGGCAAAAGCTTCGAGATTCAGGCGTGAAACGCCGCGAAGTTTTGCGTACGGTTCTGCTCGGCAGAAATTCCTATTGAAAAAGTGTCCTTTTTTGATTCGTTTTTTGGACAAGCAAAAAATGAATGGGGATGAAGAGAAAAGTTTGTTTTTCATCAATGGAAAAAATGAACAGCATAAAAGAAGACCACGTCATTTCCACAGTAGGGAGAAACCTTTAGGTTAATCGTAGCAAATTTTATATCGAACTAAAGATTTTGAAATTCTTCATCACTTTGTTTGAATCCCTCACTAAAAACTAAAAATTGAGAAGCTCAAAACCCCTAATAGTTTATTTTTTCTATACTTTAGCAATACCATTTGTATAAATTAAACCTATTTTTTATTGGTAGTGTTTGAAAAGAACAAGTGTCAGTTCGAGTGATTCCGATAATAAATCGGAATAGTATCGAGAACAGTTGTATAGGAAAAATACTAAGAATTAAGTTGTTTTATAGTAAGCAAATAAATCAAAATTGTACTACATGAAAGGCATTATACTAGCAGGAGGATCAGGAACAAGATTATATCCTATTACTAAAGGAGTCTCTAAACAGTTACTTCCAGTATATGATAAACCTATGATTTATTATCCACTATCAGTATTGATGTTGGCAGGTATTCGAGAAATATTGATTATTTCTACCCCAGATGACGTACCAAGTTTTCAAAAATTATTAGGAGATGGTAATGATTTAGGAATAAACTTAAGTTATGCAGAACAACCTTCTCCTGATGGATTGGCGCAAGCATTTATCATTGGTGAAGAATTTATAGGGAATGAGGATGTATGCCTCATCTTAGGTGATAATATTTTTTATGGCCACGGTTTGCCTGAAATGTTACAATCTGCAATTGATAATATAAAAGAAGAAAATAAAGCCACTATTTTTGGCTATAATGTAAAAGATCCTGAACGCTATGGAGTGGTAGATTTTGATTCAAACGGAAATGCAATTTCGATTGTTGAAAAACCAGAAAATCCGAAATCGAATTATGCGGTGGTTGGACTGTATTTTTATCCAAATGATGTGATTCAAGTAGCGAAAAATGTAAAACCATCAAACAGAGGAGAGTTGGAAATCACATCTGTAAATCAACATTATTTAGAAAACGAACAGTTAAAAGTTGAATTAATGGGACGTGGTTTTGCGTGGTTAGATACGGGAACACATGATTCTTTATTAGAAGCTAGTCAGTTTATTGAAACAATAGAGAAACGTCAAGGTTTAAAGGTGGCATGTCTTGAAGAAATAGCTTTATATATGGGATATATAAACAAACAACAAGTTAAAAAACTGGCTGAACCTTTGCAGAAAAATAGTTACGGACAGTATTTGTTAAACTTAGCAAAAGAATAAAGGATGATTTTTACAAAAACAGCTATTCCTGAAGTTATCATTATTGAACCAAAAGTTTTTGGAGATCATAGAGGATATTTTTTCGAATCTTTCAATCAAAAAGAGTTTGAAGAAAATATAGGAGAGATAAATTTTGTTCAAGACAATGAGTCAAAATCAACTTTTGGGGCTTTACGAGGGTTACATTTTCAAAAACCACCTTACGCCCAAGCAAAGTTGGTGCGTTGTATTCAAGGAAAAGTGTTGGATGTAGTAGTAGATGTAAGAAAGCACTCACCTAGTTACGGAAAACACATAGCTGTAGAATTATCCGAAGAAAACAAAAAACAACTGTTTATTCCGAGAGGGTTTGCACACGGATTTGTAACTTTATCTGAAGAAGCCATTTTTGCGTATAAGGTGGATAATTGGTATGCTCCTGAATACGATGCTGGAATTATATGGAACGATCCCACATTGAACATCGATTGGGAAATTAATCCCGAAGACGTAATTTTCTCTTCAAAAGACCAACAACTCCCAACTTTTAAAGAATTAGTAACTCCATTTGTGTACTAACCATTACCCTGTTTAGTAGTTATCAAAAGCTTCGAGATTCAAAGAATCACCCGACCTATTTTTCGTTTTAGTAGAATTCAAGAAAAAACCTCTTTTTCATAAGAATAGTACTCAAAAGCTTCGAGACTTAAAGAATCACCCGACCTACCGAAGATTTATCGTAAAATTTGAAGTGAAGTTCCCGTAAAATTTTAGGCTGTTTGAGCCTAAATGAAATTTTATTCAAAGTACTACTTTTTAAAGGCGAGTTCCTAAAATTTAGAGAACGAGCAAAAAATTTAGATAAAGGTTCGTAAGTCTAGATTTTTTTGGTTCGTTTTTTCATCAATGGAAAAAATGAACAGTATAAAAGAAAACCACGTCATTTCGACTGTAAGGAGAAACCTTTAGGTTCAGCGTAGTTAAATCTTTAGGTTCAACGGAATTAAATCTCAACCCCGACCTATTTTCATTTTAGTAGAATTCAAGAATAATAACCTCTTTTTCATAAGAATAGTACTCAAAAGCTTCGAGATTTAAAGAACGACCCGACAAACCGAAGATTTATCGTAAAATTTGAAGTGAAGTTCCCGTAAAATTTTAGGTTGTTTGAGCCTAAATGAAATTTTATTCAAAGTACTACTTTTTAAAGGCGAGTTCCTAAAATTTAGAGAACGAGCAAAAAATTTAGATAAAGGTTCGTAAGTCTAGATTTTTTTGGTTCGTTTTTTCATCAATGGAAAAAATGAACAGCATAAAAGAAAACCACGTCATTTCGACTGTAAGGAGAAACCTTTAGGTTCAGCGTAGCTAAATCTCACCCCCCGACCTATTTTCATTTTAGTAGAATTCAAGAAAAAACCTCTTTTTCATAAGAATAGTACGCAAAAGCTTCGAGATTCAGGCGTGAAACGCCGCGAAGTTTTGCGTACGGTTCTGCGCAGCAGAAATTCCTATTGAAAAAGTGTCCTTTTTTGATTCGTTTTTTGGACAAGCAAAAAATGAATGGGGATGAAGAGAAAAGTTTGTTTTTCATCGATGGAAAAAAAGCACAACATAAAAGAAAACCCGTCATTGCGATCCCAATACTTCGAGAGAAGCAATCTGTGAATCGATGAGTTAAAAAACAATGAATTTTATTATACAGCCGTTTTAACTCTCAATACTCAATATTAATCCCTCAATACTCAACAAACCATACACAAATAATTTTCGACAGAAAATCCCATAAAGTTTAGGTTATTTGTAACTTTGGATTTACATAGGAAACATTCATGAAGAATATATTAGTTACAGGAGCTAATGGACAATTAGGTTCAGAGATCAAAGAATTATCATTAAACTATGAGGGTTTTAATTTCTTCTTTGAAGATTCAAAAGGCTTAGATATTACCAGTGCTGCTTTTGTTGATGATTATATAGAAAAAAACAAGATTAATGGAGTTATCAATTGCGCAGGGTATACGGCGGTAGATAAAGCAGAAGAAGACTTAGAAGAGGCTGAAAAGGTAAATGTTTTTGGAGTTGAAAACTTAGTTAACTCAATAAAAAGCAGAGGAGGAAAATTAATTCATATTTCTACCGATTATGTGTTTAATGGTGAAAGTTTTTTACCCTATAAAGAAGAAGATAATATAGCCCCTTTAGGGGTGTATGGTTCTACAAAGAGAAGAGGAGAAGAGATTGTAGAGTCTTCATCTATTGAAGCTCTCATAATTAGAACGTCATGGGTGTATTCTGCCTACGGAAATAATTTTGTAAAAACGATGATGAGGTTAGGGAAAGAAAAGGAATCACTAAATGTTGTTTATGATCAAATAGGTACTCCAACCTATGCTAGAGATTTAGCGAAAGTATGTTTACAACTTATTACTTTAGATCGAAAAATAGATAGAGATTCAAAAATATATCATTTTTCAAATGAAGGTGTTGCTTCGTGGTATGATTTTGCAAAAGCAATTATGGAGTTTGGAAACATATCATGTTCAGTAAAACCAATAGAGTCTAAAGATTACAAAACGTTAGCTAAACGACCCCATTATTCAGTATTGAATAAACAGAAAATAAAAAATGATTTTACCATAGAAATACCTTACTGGAGAGATTCTTTAAAAGAATGCATATTGAAGATTCAAAATGAAAAATAGTATGAAAAACATAGTAGTTACAGGAGGAGCAGGCTTTATAGGGTCGCATGTGGTTAGGCTATTTGTTAACAACTACCCTGAATATAATATCATCAATTTAGACCTTCTTACGTATGCAGGAAATTTAGAGAATTTAAAAGATATTGAAGGGAAACCGAATTATACGTTTGTTAAGGCTGATATTTGTGATTATGATACAGTAGCTAGTATTTTTTCAAAGCACAAGATAGATGCAGTAATTCACTTAGCGGCTGAATCGCATGTAGATCGTTCGATAAAAGATCCTTTCTCATTTGCAAGAACAAATGTAATGGGAACATTGAGCTTATTACAGGCAGCTAAAAATTATTGGGGAGGCAATTTTGAAAACAAGTTATTTTATCATGTATCTACAGATGAGGTGTATGGTTCTTTAGGTGATGAAGGTTTCTTTTTAGAAACTACAGCGTACGATCCACATTCTCCTTATTCAGCGTCAAAGGCTTCGTCAGATCATTTTGTAAGAGCTTTTTACGATACCTACGGTTTGCCTGTTGTGATTTCTAATTGTTCAAATAATTATGGTTCATACCAATTTCCCGAAAAGTTAATTCCGTTATTTATCAATAATATTTGTAATAACAAGCCTTTACCTGTGTATGGTAAAGGAGATAATGTGAGAGATTGGCTGTTTGTAAATGATCACGCAAGAGCAATTGATGTTATTTTTCATAAAGGAAAATTAGGAGATACTTATAATATAGGTGGATTCAATGAGTGGAAGAATATAGATTTAATTAGGGTATTAATAAAAACAGTAGATAAGCTTCTTGGGAGAGAAGAAGGTACTTCTGAAAAGTTAATTACTTATGTAACAGATAGAGCTGGACACGATTACCGTTACGCTATAGATTCTTCAAAATTAAAAAATGAATTAGGATGGGAACCTTCTTTACAGTTTGAAGAGGGAATTGAGAAAACGGTAAAATGGTATTTAGAAAATGAAGACTGGGTGCAACATGTTACTAGCGGAGAGTATCAAAAGTACTACCAACAAATGTATGAGTAGTAACTAAGCTATTGTAAAAAAAACACTTTTTGTCAAATCGAGCCTGTCGAAGGATAATCAAAAAAAAGGATAGGTCATCCTGTTCCGAAATTTCGGAAGATTTCAGGATCTCATCATATAGAACCGTCAAAAACAACTCCGACTTATTTTCATTTTAGTAGAATTCAAGGTTATGGAGTACAAGAGAATCCAAAGAGTTTACGGTCTGGATTCGAATACGGAATACAACGTAGAATTCAAAAAAAGGAAACTAAGTCTAGATTTTTTTGGTTCGTTTTTTCATCAATGGAAAAAATGAACAGCATAAAAGAATGTCACATCGAGTGATTTTCCGGACTATAAGGAGGAATCCCGACGCCTCGGGAGTATCGAGATGTCTTCATTATTTGAGTCATTGTGCGATGCTGAAATCTTCCGAAATTTCGGAACAGCATGACGTATCAATTTAGACATTAAGAACAAAAACTTCTCTTTTTCAAAGAATACTACTCAAAAACTTCAAGATTCAAAGAATTATCCGACCTACCGAAGATTTATCGTAAAATTTGAAGTGAAGTTCCCGTAAAATTTTAGGCTGTTTGAGCCTAAACAAAATTTTATTCAAAGTACTACTTTTTAAAGGCGAGTTCCTAAAATTTAGAGAACGAGCAAAAAATTTAGATAAAGGTTCGTAAGTCTAGATTTTTTTGGTTCGTTTTTTCATCAATGGAAAAAATGAACAGCATAAAAGAAAACCACGTCATTTCGACTGTAAGGAGAAACCTTTAGGTTCAGCGTAGCTAAATCTTTAGGTTCAACGGAATTAAATCTCAACCCCGACCTATTTTCATTTTAGTAGAATTCAAGAAAAAACCTCTTTTTCAAAGAATAGTTCTCAAAAGCTTCGAGATTTAAAGAATCACCCGACCTACCGAAAATTTATCGTAAAATTTAAAGTGAAGTTCCCGTAAAATTTTAGGCTGTTTGAGCCTAAACGAAATATTATTCAAAGTACTATTTTTTAAAGGCGAGTTCCTAAAATTTAGAGAACGAGCAAAAAATTTAGGTAAAGGTTCGTAAGTCTAGATTTTTTTGGTTCGTTTTTTCATCAATGGAAAAAATGAATAGCATAAAAGAAAACCCGTCATTTCGACCGTAGGGAGAAATCTTTGTGTTAAACGTAGCTAAACCTTAAAGTTGTAGTGATTCCATTTAATAAGATTTAGCTGCGCTAAACCTAGCGGTTTCTCACATTCGTTACCACTTAGTTCGAAATGACGCTTTGTTTGATATTTAGATTAAAACGAGGAACCTCTTTTTCATAAGAATAGTACGCAAAAGCTTCGAGATTCAGGCGTGAAACGCCGCGAAGTTTTGCGTACGGTTCTGCGCAGCAGAAATTCCTATTGAAAAAGTGTCTTTTTTTGATTCGTTTTTTGGACAAGCAAAAAATGAATGAGGGGAATAAAAAGAAAAGACCGTTACCACAAACTGATACTGAACGCAGCACCCTGAGCGTAGTCGAAGGCTAATGAAAAAAAGGGTACGTCATGCTGTTCCGAAATTTCGGAAGATTTCAGGATCTCATCATATATAACCGTCAAAAACAACCCCGACCTATTTTCATTTTAATAGAATTCAAGGTTAAGGAGTACAAGAGAATCCAAAGAGTTTACGGTCTGAATTCGAATACGAAATACAACGTAGAATTCAAAAAAAGGAAACTAAGTCTAGATTTTTTTGGTTCGTTTTTTCATCAATGGAAAAAATGAACAGCATAAAAAAAGTACGTCATTGCAATTCTAATATTTCGCGAGAAGGAATCTGTTTAAATAGTAAATAAAAAGCCGAAACTAACTTAGTTTCGGCTTTTTATTTACTGTATTTTTTAGTTTATCTCAACCTACTTAAACTAAGATCTTTATTGTATTTCACAACAAACAAACCATTATTGCTACTGCTTCCAAATACTTTTTTACGATAGTCGAATTTATTTTCTACACGTAAAGAAGCTCCCTTTTTAAAGGTAGTGTCAAGATCTTCACCAGAAGCTAAACGCATTAAGATATCGTAAGTAATATCAAACCCTTTAATAGCATAATCAGAAGGAATCGTATTATTAGCTTGTAAATATTTTTCGGTAAAAGTTTTAGTCTCTATAGCTTCTTCATCAGTATAAGTATCCGAAACATAGGTAAAGTTAATGTTTGCTAGTTTATTGTTGTCAATTCTGTAATAAGCACTTCCTTTGTTTGGAGAAAATACTTGAACATTAACTTCATCAGGTAAGCCAATCATACTATTTAAAGCGTCAGCAACTACAACATTATCTTCAGAAGCAATGATTACCCAATTATGTCTTTTTGAAGACATTTTTTTTGTAAAACGTTCTCTTTTGATATATCCTTTTTCAGGCTTTAAAATATGAATGTTGTTGATGCTGTCATGTTGTTTTAATTCAGAAACAATTTTTGAAACCAAACGATTAGATTCGTTTTTATCATCACCAACAACAAAAATTTCTTGATCTTTATAACTGTCCTTTAAATAAGAAATTAAATAGTCTGCATACCTGTTTTTTTCAGGAGCTGTTTTTACTAATTTAGAAGAAGAAAATTTTTCTTGATTATTAGAATAATGAGGGAAAATTACAGGAACATTCACTCCTTTAGCAACAACTTCAGCTTTGTCTGAGTAAAAAGTGACCAATAACCACATCTGTATTTTCTAATTTATTTTCATTTAGAATAGCCTCAATGTTATTTCCTCTGTTACCAGTGTCAAAAACATTAACATGTACATTTACTCCTTGTTTTTTGATAGAATCAATAGCGATTTCTGCACCCATATAAAAATCGGTTACCATATTTGCTAATTGATTTTTTTCAAAAATATCTTTACTTGATTTTTCTACATACTCATCTGCTCTAAAAGGAAGTAAGATAGCTAAGTTGATAGAAGTATCTTCTTCGATAAAGTCTTTGTAAAAAGTATAATTTTCAGCTTCGTTTACTTCTTCAATAGGTTTTATTTTTAATAATTGCCCAATTGATAGTTTGTTATCTGCTAAATCAGGATATTCAGGATTTAAACGTAAAATATCTTCTTTTGAAACATTGTAAAAACGTGTTAAACTATACATGGTTTCTTTGCTTTTAACCGTGTGGGTTAAAAATTTTGCTAAAACCTCTTCTTTGTCAATAGTAATCGTTTTTTTAATTTCTCTGACTTTTAATACTTGACCAATACTCAAATTGTTACTTTCAATATTGGTGTATTCAGGGTTGTATTTAAGTAAGTCGTCTTTGGTAATTCCATACTGTTTGGTGATTCGGTATACGGTTTCACCTTTTTGTACCTCATGAGTTTCGTACTCAATAATGGTTTGTTGATAAACAGTATCATTTTCTTCAGGTTCAGAAATTGAATCTTCAATAGTTTCAATAGTGGTTGGTTCTTCTTCTGAAGAAGGAGTAGATGTAGAAGTACTATTTTTAAGCTTAGGATTTGGAATTACAATTACCGTATTTGCTTCTGGACGTCTGCTAACATCAGGATTTAAACGTAATAAATCTTTTGTTTTCATGTCCAAACGATCAGCAATGTCGCGCATCGTTTCGCCTTCTTGAACTTTATACGATACATAACGTTTTTGCTGTCCGCAAGAAACGGTAAAAGTTAAAATACAAACTAATAGTAAAAACTGTAATTTCTTCATCTACTCTTTTTTTATTTTAAATTAATTGAAGGGGGTTATTCCCATTCAATTGTTGCTGGTGGTTTAGAACTGATGTCATACACAACTCTATTCACACCTTTTACATTATTTATTATTTTATTCGACGTTTTTTGTAAAAACTCATAAGGTAAATTTACCCAATCAGCGGTCATACCGTCGGTACTTTCAACTGCTCTTAACGCAACTACCTTTTCATAGGTTCTTTCATCACCCATCACTCCAACTGAGTTTACTGGTAATAAAATAGCACCTGCTTGCCATACTTTATCGTACAGTCCGCTTTCTTTTAATCCGTTGATGAACACTGCATCGACTTCTTGCAAAATACGAACTTTTTCTGCAGTGATGTCTCCTAAGATTCTGATAGCTAAACCAGGACCTGGGAAAGGGTGACGACCTAATAATTCTGGGTCAATTCCCATAGATGCACCTACACGACGAACTTCGTCTTTAAAAATCATACGTAAAGGCTCTACTACTTTCAACTTCATGAAATCTGGTAAACCACCTACGTTATGGTGACTCTTAATGGTTGCTGATGGTTCACCGTTTACAGAAACTGATTCAATTACATCAGGATATATTGTTCCTTGTGCTAACCATTTTGCATCTTCTATTTGGTGTGCTTCATCATCAAAAACATCGATAAAAACTTTACCGATAGCTTTACGTTTTGCTTCTGGGTCACTTAATCCAGCTAACTCGCCCAAAAAGCGTGCCGAAGCATCAACTCCTTTAACGTTTAGTCCCATGCCTTCGTATTGTTTTAATACGTCGGTAAACTCATTTTTACGTAATAACCCGTTGTTTACGAAAATACAGTGTAAGTTACTTCCAATAGCCTTGTGTAATAAAACAGCAGCTACGGTAGAATCTACTCCTCCAGATAATCCTAAAACAACTTTATCATTGCCTATTTTAGCTTTCAACTCAGCAACAGTTTCATCTACAAATGAATCTGGTGTCCAAGTTTGAGCAACTCCAGCTATACTAACTAAAAAGTTTTGTAATAATTGTTTACCATCAGTAGAATGATATACTTCTGGGTGGAATTGTATTGCATAGGTAGTTTCACCTTCAATCTTATAAGCTGCATTTTCAACATCGTGCGTGCTGGCTAATAAGGTTCCTCCAGTAGGTAATTCTTTAATGGTGTCTGAGTGACTCATCCAAACTTGACTTCCTTGAGAAATTCCTTTAAAGAATTCTTCACCTTCTTTAATGAAAGATAAGTTAGCTCTACCATACTCACGAGTATTTGAAGGAGCTACCAATCCGCCAGAAAAATGCGCTAAGTACTGTGCTCCATAACAAACCGCTAATAAAGGTTTTTTACCTCTAATTTCAGATAAATCTGGATGTGGAGCTTCTTCAGAACGAACCGATGACGGACTTCCAGAAAGGATAACAGCTTTAAAATCGTTTAAATTTTGTGGTATTTTGTTGTAAGGGTGAATTTCACAATAGATGTTTAATTCTCTTACGCGGCGCGCAATTAACTGCGTGTATTGCGATCCGAAATCTAATATAAGTACGTTGTGTTGTTGCATGCGCAAAAATAGTACTTACATTTTAGATTTGCGAGAATATTTAACAAGAAATTCTTCCTATTTAAGAAACTTTAATACTTGTAAACAACAGCGTTAATATTCATACCTGCTCCAACAGAGGCAAGAATGATGACATCACCTTTTTTTACTTCTTGGTTTTCAATATTTCCTTTTAACACCAAATCAAGTAGGGTAGGGACGGTTGCTACAGAACTATTACCTAATTTATGAATACTCATAGGCATAACACCTTCAGGAATTGGTTTCTTATACAGACGATAAAAACGTTTGATGATGGCTTCATCCATTTTTTCATTTGCTTGATGAATAAAAACTTTTTTAACATCATCAATTGAAACGCCACTTTTATCTAAAGCAGTTTGCATGGCTTTAGGTACATTGGTTAAGGCAAATTCGTAAATTTTTCGTCCGTGCATTTTAATGTAACGAACATCTTTGTCTTTGCTTTTATCGTTAGAATTTCCGAAGAATAAATAATAAGCTTCATCTTTGGTGAAGGTTTGTGAAGCATGACTTAAAATTCCACTGTCATTTTTATCAGTAGCTTCAACAATACAAGCACCTGCGCCATCGCTATAAATCATAGAGTCTCGATCATTGATGTCAACGACTCTCGATAAGGTTTCACCGCCAATGACTAAACATTTTTTTGCGATACCAGCTTTGATAAAAGCTTGCGCTTGAATAACACCTTCCACCCAACCAGGGCAACCAAATAAAATGTCGTAAGCAACACAGTTTGGATTTTCAATTTGTAGTAAATATTTTACACGAGTAGCTAAACTAGGTAGGATATCACTTTGAATAGCGTCTTTTTTTACATCCCCAAAATTATGTGCAAAAATAATGTAATCTAATTCCTCTGGATTAATATTAGCATCTTCAATGGCTTTTTTAGCAGCAAAATAACCTAAATCAGAGGCTTTGTACTCGTCTTTTGCATAACGGCGTTCTTCAATACCCGTAATGGATTTGAATTTTTCAATAATTATAGGGTTAGGGTTATCAAACGAGGTTCCGTCTGCATTTAAAAATACATGATTGTTAAAGTTAGCATTCTCTTTTTTTATAGAGGGGATGAACGAACCTGTTCCTGTAATTACTGAGTGTTTCATTGAAATAAATGATTTTTTAGGGTTGAGTAATTACAAATAAAGCATTTTTATTGAGGATAACCCTTTTATGAAGAAGCTATTTTAAAGATTTGTTAGATTCTTAAAAAATGGAGTTTAAATTGTTTTTTTAGGAATTAGGAAACGTCTTTTTTGTGATTTTGATGTCTGGTAACTTTATAAATAAGAACTATCAAAGGAAAATGGTAGTAACGAAAGTAACGATTCCGTTTTTACAATTTGTCCAACTTCTCCCATGAAAAGTATTTCAATAGGTTGTTTTTGATTGATTTCGTATTCTGATAAGGTTTGTCGACAAGCACCACAAGGACCGACAGGTTTATCAACTGTTGAGTTTTCAGAAGCAGCGGTAATGGCTATTTTTTTTACTTTCATATTCGGATACTCAGAACCTGCTTTCCAAATAGCCACACGTTCGGCACACATACCTGAAGGATACGCTGCACTTTCTTGATTGTTTCCTAAAATGATCTCTCCGTTGTCAAGCAGTAAAGCAGCACCAACATTAAATTTTGAATAAGGAGCATAGGCTTTTTGTCTGGCTTCAACTGCTTTTTCTAATAAGAAAGCATCTTCGGTTGACAATTGAGAGATATCATCAAACAACGTAGCGGAGGTGTTTATAGTAATTTTCTTCATAGTGAATAAATTAGTCAAAAAAAGCAGTCGGTTAGACTGCTTTTGTATTCTGATACGAATTTATAAAAAAAATATGAGTTTTAATAAATTTCATAAAGCTCTCCTAAATCAAAAGAAAGAGAAAAGCGTAAGGTGTTTTCTAAAGGGTTGTTAACCTCAGATGTATTAATTAAATATGATAAGTCAATATTAAATGCTTTAGTGGTAAAACCAGTACCTAATGTAAAATACTGACGTTGTCCTTTTTTTGGACTCTCATGGAAATACCCTGTTCTTAAAGCAAAAGAATTATTGTATAAATATTCAGCGCCTAAAGCCCAAGTGGTTTCTTGTAATTCTTCCTCAAAGCTTCTATCACCTAATGAAGTAAACATTCCTTCAAACCACCCTCTATCCGAATTAGGATTAGAAGGAACTAATAGTTTTGTGAATTCTAAATTCAATCCGAAGATATTCATATCATCAAAAATAAAATCGAATCCACCACCAATTTTAGCGTTTGTAGGAATAAAGTTTGGTACTCCAGGAGTATACTCTACTTTTGGACCGATGTTCGCAATGTTAAATCCTAATCGGTAACGACCATTAAAACTTCCGTAGTTTGCTTCTTTTGATTGGTAATACCCAGAAACATCTACTGCAAAAGAGTTAACAGCTTCTATGCTAGAATCATTACTTCTAATTTTATAATTAGAATGCACGTATTTAAGACCAATACCCATAGAGAAGGTTTCACTCAGTTTTAACGAGTAAATTCCTGTAATAGCTAGTTCGTTTGGTTTTTCTGTACCGTTAGAAACACCTCCTAGGTCATATAGAGCTACTTCTCCTAAAGAAAAATATTTTAAGTCTATTCCCCAAGCTGATTTTTCACTATACCTATTTACATAAGAACCACCACCTACAAAAATATCATCAGTAAGGTTTCTAAGCCATGGGGTGTAGTTAACACCAAGGCTAATTCTATTTTGATTAAAAGCAGTTTTTGCAGGGTTGTGAAAAATTGCAAAAGCATCTGAAGATGTTGCAACACCAATGTCTCCCATACCACCAGCGCGAGCATCGGGTGTAATCAATAAAAACGGCATTGCCGTTGTGTTTATTGACGTTTCATTTTGGGCCTGTACTTTGTTTTGAAGGGTAAAGCACACAAAAAATAATACGATCGATAATTTTTTCATGTAAAATTTGATTAATTGTTTAGCAAATATATAACTTTAATTGAAGGATTATCGGGGCTGTAATAGGAAACTTACGTATTTCTAATTACTTTAATTCTGTAGTACATTAACGACAAGATAAAGAATATATTATATAAGGTGTTTTAATTTGTCTTTTTTTAGAATGTGAGAAATAATGAAGTTAAACAACCTTTATTTTAATCTTTTTCTTAGATTCGTAATACTAAAGTTTTAAATACATCGTTTGTAATCTTGCAAGGCTAAGGTTGCGAAAAGAGAATTTGTGACTAAATTAGTTGTAAGAAATTAGAAATATTGTAAATTGCGACACCCTTAAAAAACAGTTTAAAATACATGAAAAGTACGTTAAAATTATTTAGTTTATTAGCGATCACCGGCTTGCTGATTACTTCTTGTAAGAGTAATGGAGGTAGCGGTTCAAGTAAGTCCTCTCTAACTGGTTGGAACTTTAACGATCCTAGTTATGGTGGTTATTTAAAAGGGAAGTACAAAGAAGGTAAAAATGTTCCCCCAGGAATGGTTCATATTGAAGGTGGTACCTTTACTATGGGACTAGTACAAGACGACGTAATGTTTGATTGGAATACAACACCTCAAAAAATGCACGTACGTTCTTTTTATATGGATGAAGTAGAGGTAACCAATGCAGAATATGGTTTGTTTATGCAATATACCAAAGATGTATTTCCTCCAGAAGATCCTCAATTCAAAGATATTTATCCTTCAATCTTACCAGATACTTTAGTTTGGAGAAAAGGTTTAGGAAACACAAACTTATTATCTGAAAGTTATTTACGTCACCCATCGTATGCAGAATATCCTGTGGTTGGGGTTAGCTGGATTCAAGCTAATAAATACTGTAAGTGGCGTACCAATGCATTGAACTTGAAAATTTTAATGGATAAAGGGGTGATTAAAAACATCTTTAAAGACGATTCATTAAGCTTCAGAGGACAAAATAATTTTGATACGGATACCTATTTAACTGATCCGTATGCAATTTTTGATGGAGATTCTACTATCTATAAAAAAGGTATTCCTGTACCAAGAGTAAAAGGAGAGCCAAAACCAGCGAAGGGATCGTTTACAGGAAGACAAGTAACTTCTTCTGATGGTATTTTAGCTCAGAAATTCAGACTTCCTACGGAAGTTGAATGGGAATATGCTGCAAAAGCTATTTTTGAAAACCGTGAGTATAACAACATTAGAGGTAGAAAAAAATATGCTTGGAGTGGAAAATATACACGTGATAGAGATAAGCGTAGAAGAGGAGATCAGTTAGCTAACTTTAAGCAAGGAAAAGGGGACTATAGTGGTATTGCTGGATGGAGTAGTGATGGTTCTGATATTCCTAACGCAGTAAGAAGTTACCCTCCAAACGCATTCGGTTTATACGATATGTCTGGTAACGTTGCTGAATGGGTAGAAGATGTATACAGACCAATTATCGATTCAGAAGCAAATGACTTCAACTACTTTAGAGGAAATATCTTTACGAAGAAGTTAATTAACGAAGAAGGTAAAGTTGTAATCGTTGGAGATGGAGAAGTAGAGTATGATACTTTAGAAAATGGAAGAATCGTACCTAAAGACTTACCAGGAAGTGTGAAGTATATTCCAATTACTAAGGAAGATACTTACATGAGAAGAAACTATAACTTAGCGAATAACTCTAGTTTAGGAGATGGAGATCAAGCTTCTTCTAAGTTCTACGGATTAGATAAAGATCAACTAGATCGTTCTTCTAGAATGTATAACTCTCCTCAAAAACCAGAAGCAGAAGTAGATTCTTTAGGAAATGCTATTGAGAATTACAAATATGACGATAAGAGAAGAACTACGTTGATTAGTGATAAGTCTAGAGTGTATAAAGGAGGTTCTTGGGCTGATAGAGAATATTGGTTAGATCCTGCCCAAAGAAGATATTTCCCAGAATATATGGCAACTAACTACATCGGATTTAGATGTGCTACTGACAAAATGGGGCCAATGGTGTTAAACAAAAGAAAAACTGCAACACCAGATAAAATAAAATAAGTACAGTTTTAATTATAGAAAAAACCTCATTGAATCTCAATGAGGTTTTTTTATTTTTACAAGATGAAGATTGAAGACTTATACCAGTTATATAGCATTTATGGGTTAGTGGATACTGATACCAGAAATATTAGACAAAACACAATGTTCTTTGCCTTGAAAGGAGAGAATTTTAATGGAAATAAATTTGCTGAAGAAGCATTAGCAAACGGAGCGAGTTACGCTGTAGTTGATGAAGCTGCATATAATACTTCTGAAAAGACTATTCTGGTAGACGATGTTTTAGAAACGCTTCAAAAGTTGGCGAATTACCATCGTAATCAATTAGGGTTGCCTATTATCGCGTTGACAGGAAGTAACGGTAAAACAACAACCAAAGAACTAATCAATGCGGTACTTTCAACAAAGTATAAAACGACTGCTACGGTAGGAAATTTGAACAATCATATTGGTGTTCCATTGACTTTATTGTCAATGAATAAAGATACTGAAATTGGTATCGTAGAAATGGGAGCGAATCATCATAAAGAAATCGCTTTTCTATCAGAAATCGCAGCACCAGATTACGGATATATAACTAATTTTGGAAGCGCACATTTAGAAGGTTTTGGTTCGCTTGAAGGTGTGGTAAAAGCAAAATCTGAACTGTATGATTATCTTAGAAAACACAACAAAAAAGTAATCGTCAATCCTAATGATGCTAAACAGATGGAGCGTACCAAAGGTATGGATAGTGTATGGTTTAGCGAGGATATTAAGTATTTAGAGGCAGATCCGTTAGTCCGATTTTCTTATCAAGATAAAACAATAACAAGCAATTTAATAGGAGCATATAATTTTGCGAATATCTCAGCAGCGATTACCATAGGTAATTATTTTGAAGTTACTTCGGAACAGATTAAACAAGCAATTGAAGGTTATATTCCGTCAAATAACAGATCGCAAGTTATTAAGACAGAGAGTAACACCATAATTTTAGATGCTTATAATGCGAATCCAACTAGTATGAAAGCTGCTTTAGAGAGTTTTAAAGCACTTAAATCTGCTCATAAAACAATTATTATAGGTGACATGTTTGAATTAGGATCGTATAGTTCAAAAGAACATCAAAATATTGTAGACATAGCTAAAGAATTTAATTTCAACAACGTATTCTTAGTAGGAGAAAACTTTTACAAAACCACTACTGACTTCAAAAAGTTTAAAACTTTTTCAGAGTTAGCAGAGTATTTGAAATTAAACCCTATAAATAAGAGCACAGTCTTAGTAAA
Organism: Tenacibaculum sp. TB-56; assembly: GCF_059716275.2. NCBI lineage: Bacteria > Pseudomonadati > Bacteroidota > Flavobacteriia > Flavobacteriales > Flavobacteriaceae > Tenacibaculum > Tenacibaculum sp. TB-56. The sequence goes on from NZ_CM201367.1 coordinate 1,780,668, forward strand.
AGGATCAAGAGGAATGGCTCTTGAAAGAGTAGTTGAGTTTTGTTAAAAGGTGTTGTTTCTATGAAATTCTACTAAGTTATCAATAGGACGTTGGATAACATCAGTAATAACTAGCTTATTTTTTGTAGCCACTTTTTCTAAGATGTCTCTGAAATAGTAGGCAACAGAACCAATAAAATAAATTGGGGTTTTTGAGTCTTTTTCAAAAGGAAGTATTCTGTAGTAAAAAAAGTCTTGAAACCCTTTTTTTATCATTCTTCGGATGTATTTTTCTTCTTTGTATTCAAACATAAATCGAGCGAAAGAAGCCAAATACATATTAGCGTTTGGTTTTCTGTACAAGTTCATTTTTACGATATCCGTATCTAATTCAAAAGAAGTTTCAAATGCAGTAGCTATTTTTTTAGGCATTTTTTTGTAGTAATAATCACGTAGCAATTGCTTTCCGAAGTAATTCCCACTAGCTTCATCCATTAGCGTGTAACCAAGTGAAGGAGCAGTAGTAATCATTTTTTTTCCATCAAAATAACAACTATTAGAACCTGTTCCTAAAATACAAACTATACCAGGGTTGTTTCCAGAACTAGCGTAAACAGCAGCTAGCGTGTCCTCAGAAATAAAAACGGTAGCTTTCTCAAAAATGGATTTTAAAACTTGTTGTAAATTTTCCGCAGCTTTGGGGCTACCACAACCGGCTCCATAGAAATGAATTTGTTGCACTTCGTTTTGTATTGAAAGTAATTCTTCTGTACTGTTAATCGTACGGAGCATTTCTTCTTTTGTTAATACAGAAGGGTTCAAGCCTAAAGAAGTAGTTCTAAAAACTTCTTTTTTGTCATTGTTAAGCGTAATCCAATCGGCTTTTGTAGAGCCGCCATCAGCAATTAAAATCATATTATTCGTCTGTTACAGCCCAAAGATATAGCATCATAATGAGATGACAGCGATTAATTTAATCTTGAACAAAAAAAGGAATGGATTTTGATACTACACAATACATATTATTCGTTTATTTTTGTAGTTAAATAGATATTTCGCCTTATTATGTTTTTTTTAAAGAAAAAGGAACTTCCATTACATGAAGTTTTTCCGGATGGTTTTGTAGATATTCACTCACATTTGTTGCCTGGAATAGATGATGGAGCTAAAGATTTAGAGAATTCAATTTCGTTAATTTCTAAGATGTATTCTTACGGAATTAAAAACTTTATAACAACGCCTCACGTTTTGGGAGATGTATATCCGAATTCTTCTGAAACGATAAAGAATAAGCTAGAAGAGGTGAGAATTGAGTTGAAAAAGCAAGGGTTTAGTGATGTAAATATAAATGCTGCTGCTGAATATATGATGGATGAACGTTTTGTAGAACGATTAAAAGCAGATGATATTTTAACATTAAAAGATAATTATATATTAGTTGAAATGTCTTACTTCAATGCTCCGTATAACTTATATGACATCTTGTTCGAAATTCAGCTAAAAGGGTATAAACCTGTTTTAGCACATCCAGAACGCTATAATTTTTATCATGGCGATTTTCAGAACTTTTATAAATTAAAAAAAGCAGGTTGTGTTTTTCAATTGAATTTATTGTCGTTAACGGAACAATATGGAAAAGGCGTACAAAAAACAGCTCAGAAGTTATTAAGCGAGAATATGTATGATTTTGTAGGGACAGATACGCATCATCATAATCATTTAAAGCTTTTACAAAAAATAGGGAATGTGAAAATAAAAAATCAAATAGAACATTTATTAAATAACAATAAAAAGTTTATACAAAAAAAGGAAGCTATTTAAGCTTCCTTTTTTATTTAGTCATTAGAGATTAACTAAATATTTTTTTATACCAAGGTTTATTGTCTTCTTCGTTAGCACCGTAACCGTAGCCATAACCATATCCGTAACCATATCCATAACCACGTTTTAAGTCTGTGTCATTTAAAATGATTGCTAGGTTAGGTAATTTTTTGTCTTTATATAAGGTCTGAGGAACAATCAACATTCGTTTGTCTAAATAATTAGCTCGAGCTACATACATAACAAGATCTGAGTATTTAGCTATTAATAAAGTGTCAGTAACCAAACTAACAGGTGCAGTATCTATAATCACATAATCGTAATCTGCTTCTAATTCAGCGAATAAACGTTCTACCTTTTCAGTCATTAGCAGTTCAGCTGGGTTAGGAGGAATAGCACCTGAAGAGATAATATCTAAATTAGGGATTTCATCAATAGAAAACTTTAATGAATCTATCGTAATACTATCATCTGTAATATAATTCGTAACTCCTTTTCTTTCAGGAAGTTCAAGGTATTCTGTAATTTTAGGAGCTCTTAAGTCTAATCCGGCAAGTACAACTTTTTTTCCAGATAAAGATAGAGAAGCAGCTAAGTTTATTGAAGTAAACGATTTCCCTTCTCCACTGGTTGTTGATGTTACAAAGATTACTTTACCTTTATTTTCATCTTTGTTAGAAAGCATAAAGTCAAGGTTCGTTCTTATTAATCTGAAAGCTTCAGCAGTACCAGAACGGGCACTAGAATTGATGACGATCTTTTCTTTTGTTTCAGAATGTGGAATATCCCCTAAGAAAGGTATTGAGGTTAAATCTGCAATATCTTTTCTTGTATGAACTTTTGTATCTAATAAATCCCTTAAGTAAATAATAATGAAAGGAATAATTAAGCCCAGTAATAATGCGGCTAAATAAATAATTTTTTTCTTAGGACTCACAGGAATATCAGAACCGTAAGCTTTATCAATAATTTTAGCATTAGGAACCGCAGTAGCAGTTAAAGAAATAGCTGTTTCTTCTTTTTTCTTTAATAAGTAAGAATATAAACCTGCAATAATTTCTTTTTGTCTAGCGATATCTAAAAACTCTCTTTCTTTTGTAGGGATAGAAGAAATTTTAGTATCAAATCGGTTAGCTTCACGCTGCAAGCTACCTACTTTTATTTGTAAAGATCTAACAGTATTTTCAAGACTTCTTTTTAAAGAACTTCTTAAGCTAGCTAGGTTTTCTTGAACATTTATAAGTACAGTATTTTTTGATCCAGCACTTTTCTCTAAACGTTTTAGTTGAGTCATTAACTGGTTGTACTCATTTATAGAACTTCCAATATTTGAGTCTGATAAACCTAAGTTGGCAGGTAAATAATCATTGTTGTCTAACTCTTTGTTTAAAGATTTTGCTAGGCTTAATTCTGTAGAGGCTTCAATTAATTTTTTGCGATTCTCTGTGTTGGTTTGCAAGACTAATTGAGCTTCAGACTCGATATCAGTTATGTTATTTTTATCCTTAAAAGTCTTAACATTATCATCAAGTCTTCCTAGTTCTGAAGCAACATTACTTAGGCGTTCTGAAATAAAACTATTTGTTTTTTCTGAAACTTCTTTTTTATCATTAATAGCATCTAAATTATACTGTCTAACCAACTCATCTAAGATGTCTTCAGCTTTTTCTTTTATAGAAGATTGTAAGGATAATTTTAAAACACTAGACTTTTTACTAATAGGCGCAATGTTAATTGCTTGTTGGTAACCATCAATCACTTTATTTATAGAACGTACAACTATTTTTACAGCATTTCCAGTTTTTTCGTCTTTAAATACTGAAGATTTTTCTATTTTAAAACTTCCTAAAGTAGTGCTTTCTATAGTTTTACTGAATTCATTTTCAGAAATAATATAACCATTTATATCTTTTAAACGAAACCTATCTGCCGATAAAACTTCAACATTAAAAGTAGTATCAACTTCATGTAAAGCTGTAGATGAAGAATCAATTTGAGTGAAAATAATAGGGCTATTTTTATAAACTTCAGATTCTTTAATTCTACCCTCAGTTAGGTAACTAATGTTTAAATTTAAAGTTTGAATAACGTCATTGATAAGTTTACGAGATTTTATAATTTCAATCTCATTATCAATATTTTTACTAGAACCACCAACAATTCCTAAATCTTCAAAAGCGGCAAGTTCTTCTGAAATACCACCTTGTTTATCATTTTTTATTAAAATGGTAGTAGCAGCGCTGTATTTAGGAGTACTATATCGTAAAAATAAAAAAGCACCTATTAGTGTTAATAATACACCTAAAGCAAACCATTTCCAATGAATTAAGTATTTTTCTAATTCAGCTCTAATATTAATTGTGTCGTTTTCTTCTAACTGTGGAGAATACTGTTCGTTGCTCATAGCAATATTATCTTGTAAGGATTGAAATTAATGAAATGACTACGGAACCTAAAGAAATAAAAAGACCTGTGTTTTTATTATAAGCTGCGTCTTGAGATGAAGATCTGTTAGGTTCTACATAAACCACATCATTTTGTTGTAAATAATAAGCAGGAGAGTTGAAAACCTCGTTAGAGCGTAAATCTAACTTATAACTCTTTATTTCGTTATTTTCCTCTCTTTTAACTTCAATCGTTCTAATTCCTGACATGTTTAAATCACCTGCTAAACCAACAGCTTCTAATACTGAAATTCGTTCATTTGGTATGGTAAATCTCCCTGGCATTTTAACATCACCTAATACGGTAATTGAAAAGTTAGTGATTTTAATATTTATGGTAGGGTTTTTAACGTAATCAGGTGACAACTTGTTTTTTAACAATTCGATAGCTTCTGTTCTAGATAATCCAGCTAATTTCAATCTTCCTAGTACAGGGAAGTCTATGAATCCCTCATTATCAATAAGGTATGTTTGTTGTTGTGGTGTTCCAACAGCTCTGTCTGTAGTTGTAGCAAAGGTAACAGCAGGTAAATTAAAAGGTTTTACAGCTTCTAAATCTAAAGCAGAAATAGTGATTTGAAGCAAATCATCAGCTTTGAAAACAGTTTTATAAGTTGTGTTTGTTTTCGATTGATCAACTTGATCTTTTTGAAAATAAACTATCTCTTTTCTTGAAGCACAAGAAGTTATAGTTACTACAATAAAAGCTAAAACAATTTTTTTAATTCTTTGCATTGATTAAAATTTTTGCGAAAGTACTAATTTAATTTTTGGTATCGATGTCTAATTTTTCGTATATAGAATTGTTAGATATATATTCAGGAACTATTTCCTTAATCAACTGTACTGTATTATGATTGTTATGTGACTTATTTGATTGGCACAAGTCAGTAATTTTCTCAGCAATAGTAGCATGATCTATTTCTTGGTTTTTAGCAATCATAATTTTTTCATGATAGGTAGGAGTGGTGTTTTCACCATCAGCCAAGAGTTCTTCATACAGTTTTTCACCAGGACGAAGACCAGTTATTTTTATATCAATATCATCAGGGAATTGTAAGCCTGATAAATGAATCATTCTTTTAGCGATATCATATATTTTTACAGATTTACCCATGTCGAAAATGTAAATCTCTCCACCATTACCCATAGTTCCAGCTTCTAAAACCAATCGACACGCTTCAGGAATCGTCATAAAATATCGGGTAATGTCTTTATGAGTAACCGTTAAAGGTTCGCCATTTTCAATTTGACGTTTAAAAAGTGGAATTACAGATCCATTAGATCCTAAAACATTACCAAAACGAGTAGTTGTAAATTTTGTTGTATGATTTTTAGAATTGCTAAGACAGCTTATATACATTTCAGCGACGCGTTTTGTAGCTCCCATTACATTGGTCGGATTCACAGCTTTATCTGTTGATACCATTACAAAACGATCAATATTATGTTTTATTGATAAGTCAGCAATGTTTTTCGTTCCTCCAATATTAATTTTTACAGCTTCATACGGACTCATTTCCATTAAAGGGACATGTTTGTAGGCTGCCGCATGAAAGACTTTTTGAGGTTTGAATTCTTCAAAAACTTCATTCATTCTTATTTCATCTCTAACATCGGCTACAATACAAGTGAAGTTTTTACAACCTTTTTGAATAAGTTCTTGTTGAAGATCGTATAAAGGAGATTCAGCATGATCTACTAAAATCAAATGTTTGTGATTATAAACACTTAATTGGCGTGAAATTTCTGAACCTATTGATCCAGCAGCACCTGTGACTAAAATAATTTTATCGTTTACTTCTCTTTTAACAATTGGATTGTCGATAGAGATTGGTTTTCTATCTAATAAATCTTCAATTTTAACTTGTTTAATCTGATTGGCTTTCAAGTCGCCATCAATCCATTTAGATAAAGGAGGGACAATTTTTACCTGAACACCTAGTTCTAGTAATTTATCAGTTAAGTATAAAAGTTTTTCAGATTTTATATTTTGAATAGAAATAATAATTTCATCAATCTGCTTGTCTTGTATGAAGTTTTTATTGATTACTTTCTTGCTGTATATTTTTATTCTATCTAGCTTTTTGCCAATTTTCTTCGGATCATCATCAATAAAACCAATAACTTCATACTTATTCTTAGTGTCTCTGTTTAAAGCCCCATAAGTAATTAGTCCAGAGTCTCCAGCGCCATAAATCAAAACATTGGTGATTGATTTTAATTCTGTAGAAACAATTTCATAAAAAGCTTTAAAAATGAATCGGCTAATTACTAGTACAAGTACAGAAATCAAATAATGAATAATAAGTATTGATTTCGGAATCGTAAAATTTGGAACTACTTTTAAAAGGTTATTAATTAATACAAGGCTTGTAGTAATAATAAAAAGTAAGGTTACACCAATAAAAACATTAAAGGCATCTCTTGTTCCTGTATGACGGACAATTCCTTTGTAAGAACCAACAGTAAGAAAACTGATAAGAGCAATAAAAGCAATGAAAGGAATTTGATAGAATAGTTTTTCTACTTCAAAGTTTAAACTCGCATTAAAGCGAACTGTGTAGGCTAAAACAAAAGAGATACAAACTAAAAAGATATCTATAATTAAAACAACCCACCGAGAAGCATATCTGTCAAAAGCTTTTAAAAATAGACTCTTAATCATTGTGTATTTTTGTTAACAAATAAAGATACAAAATATAAAATGAGCAAGTAATTGAAGAATTAAATTTTCTTCATCTGTTGTTTCATCATTTGCATTTGCTCTTTAAGCATCCCGTGTTTATCTAATTTCTTGGCTTCTGCCATTAAATTTGTAGCTTCTCTTTTTCTACGTTTAGTCATTGCTATTCCTGCTAATTGTAATTTAGCCATGGCCAAATCATGGTCCATAGCTAAGCCTAACTTAACAGCCTTTTTTAAATATTTTTCGGCTTGTGTAATGTTAGTTTGAGATAGCATAATACCATGTAGGTAATTGTAATACCCTTCTTGTTTTTTGGTTAAAGCAGCAGAAGGGTTTTTAATGTATCCTAACCATTTTTGAGCTCCAGCAAAGTTTTGTTTACGTAGTTGTAAAAAAGCTAAAAGAATAAATTCGTTTTTAAAATAAAATAAAATAAATAATCCAGCAAGTAAAAGTATTGATATTCCATTCATGATGTGTCCTTGTGTAAACTCATACACAGACCATATAGTTACTAAAGCAGCTAGAACTAATTTTATATTTTTATTGAACATAATTGTCTTTTCTTTTTATCGGTTTGCAAAAATACATTTTTTTAACAGAAAAACTGTCAACTTATTTCCTGTAATACTTTTTGTTCTTTACCCAAGCAGCGATTCCTAAAAGAGCTACAAAAGCTACAGAATAATATACAGAGGTAGGAGTTATTACTTTGTCTCCACTTGCATAAGAGTGTAGTCCTGATAAGTAGAAGTTTACCCCAAAATAAGTCATCATAATAGCTGCAAAAGCGATAATAGACCATAGGTTGAAAGTAAATCTTCCTCTTAATCCAGGAATTAATCGCATGTGCAATACAAAAGCATATACCATAATTGAAATTAACGCCCATGTTTCTTTAGGATCCCAACCCCAGTAGCGTCCCCAACTTTCATTAGCCCACATACCACCTAAAAAGTTTCCAATAGTAAGCATAACCAAACCTACTGTTAAAGCCATTTCATTAATTACTGTTAACTCTTTTATATGTAAGTCCATTTTCTTTTTATTCTTTTCATTGGTGAAAATGATTAAGAATAAAGAGAAGATTCCTAAAATCATTCCCATGGCAAACGGACCGTAACTTGCAACGATTACAGATACATGTACATATAACCACCATGAGTTTAGTACAGGTTGTAAATTGGCAATTTCAGGATCTAACCAGTTTTGGTGAGCAAACATTAATATTACTGAAACTAAAAATGTCGTGGCAGCAATGGTTAATGAAGATTTTTTTCCTAGGATTAATCCAAATAACATGGTAGCTAGTCCAACAAAAATGATAGATTCATAAGCGTTACTCCACGGAGCATTACCACTAATGAGCCAACGTGCTGTTAATCCTAATACATGGAAAACAAAAAGGAAGATAACAATACCTATTAATACTTTTACAACCTTGTTAACCCATGGTTTGTTGTTAAAAATTTGTAAGAAAACAAATACAATTAAAAGTAAACTTACATATCCGTAGTACTTCGAAAGTTTTACGAAGATGTTTAGTTTATTATAAGCAATTTCTAAATCAATTTTATCTTTTGCAGGAATAACGTCCGCACCAAATTTTCGTTGAAATTTCTTAATTCCGTCTAAAACTTTGTTGGTTTCAGTATAGTCTCCAGATTTTTTTGAAGCTTGTAATAATTGTAAGTACACAGGCAACGACTGACGTACAAATACAGAGTCTGTTCCTTTAAAATTGGCTTGTAATGTTTCTGGTTGCGAAACCCATTTGTTGTTTTCATCGTTAGGAATAGGGTAAATACGTAACATTCCTCCTCCTAAGGCTTGCGATAATAACCAAACTCTACGTTCAATTTTTATGATGTCTTTCTCAAATTTATTTTGAATTTTTTTCTTCTCAGCTTCAACAACAAGCTTGCTTATTTTAGAAGAACCATCAGGATTGTAAAAATCAATAAAACGTGCATATTCAGCATCTTTGTCAACTCCTAAAAGTTCTCTAACTTGTGTGTTTCCTTCTTCCAAATAAACAAAAGGAACATTTAACCAAAGCATCGGACTTTCAGTAATTGAAAGTAAAATTTGGCTAGGATCCATGTCTTTAAATTTATCAACATGGGCTACTTTTCTAACCAATTCCGAAGCAAAAGTATGTGCAGGTTTCATACGTCCGCCAGCATCTTGAATTACTAAAGAGCTGAATAAATCGGCATGTTCATTATTTACTTTGTTAGCAATTAAAATAGAATCAATTTGCGCTTCAGTAATTTGATTAGGCTGGTGTTGTTTGTGTTGACTAAAGCCAGCTAAAGAAATGAATAAAGCAATTACTGATAATTTTGCTTTTTTATTACGGATTTTAACTAACGATTGTTTTAAATCGTGAAAACGAGTTCCTTTTACAAATAATGCAGCAGTCATACCAAAGAATAATAAGAAATAACCGATATAGGTAATCCAAGTTCCCCAAAAATCGTGGTTTACAGATAGGTGAGTTTGTTCGTGTTCCCCTTCAATTTTATAACTAGATTGGAAGAATTTATATCCTTTATAATCTAAAATATGGTTCATGTAAATTCTATAATCAAAAGTTTCTTCTGGAGCAATTACTGTAACTTCACTAGCATAAGCAGCAGCACTTTCTGATCCAGGATATTTTTCTAGTTGAAAATCATTTAGTTTTACACTGAAAGGAGTTTCTAATAATTTAGCACCATACCAAGCTCTGAAGTTTAAATCACCTACAGAAAATTCTTGTTGATTAGCAACGTTAAATTTACCTCCGTAAAATTCTACACGTTGAGTTTCTCCATTAGTAGTAATGTCAAAAACTACGGTATCGTATTTTTGATCATCTTTTTCTCCTCTTACGGTTTTAATTTCTCCTTTTTCAGGTGATTTCGGAACAACAAATTGTAGCCCGTTTACATTATGAAGTGTTAAGAATTGAAAGTGTTGTGCACTATCTTTAACTATTAAACCTTTTTTTTGGTCTGCCATTCGAAGCCAATCTCCATCATTTTTTGAAGTCATTTTTAAACTTCCATCTTCATAAAAGAAATTAATAGAGGCTGCATTTCTATCTTCCGCTTCAAAACCAACTAAGATATTATGAATATTTTCTATAGTTCCTTTTTTAACGTAGTGTTCATGCCTGCTTCCGTCAGAACTTTCAACTAAAAATAAGTGTTCTGTTCCGTTTTCATCAGGTACCATTTTGGTTTCAGACCATGGGATATAATCCACTAAATTAAAAGAAACCTCGTGGTTTTTCCCGCCTTTTTGAGGTTGGAAATTTTCTGTAAAACTAGCAGAATTACTTCCCCAAGCAGAAAGTAATAATTTATTAGCGGTCGTTTTTTGAAACTCGCTATTATCAATAATCACATTTAAATACGTATATTCTGAATAGAATTGATTTGTGGTTTCTCCTTCATCAATAACCATTAACCCTTCATAACTAATATATCTTGTAATACCTGCACCAATTAAAATTAAAAGGAAAGACACGTGAAATAATAATACTGACCATTTTTCTTTCTTATATAATCGGTATCTGAAAATGTTTCCAAAAAAGTTGATTACAAAAAACACCATTATTAGCTCAAACCACCAAGTATTATAGATTAATGCTTTTGAGGTTTGTGTTCCGTAGTCGTTTTCAATAAAAGTGGCAACTCCCATGGCAATGGCAAAAGCAAAAAATAAAACAGCCATTAAACGGGTAGAGTAGAGGGTATCTAAGATTTTTTTCATCAGTAAATCTGCTAAGTATAAAACGACGCAAATTTACGGATTAAAGAGTTAATCACCCTAAGAAATCAATCATTTTTGAAATGTAAAATGTTAAAGTTATGTGGGTTAATTTCCTATTTGTTCTCCCATCTTAACAAAGGTTTCCATTTTGTTTTTAGTATTTGTTAAAATATCTTCATCAATAGTAATTTTAGTACTGTCAACTAGTAAAACTATTGAAGAACCACCAAAAGCAAAGTAGCCCATTTCGTCTCCTTTTTTCACTTCGGAATTAGGAGTGAAAGTTTCAATAATGCTACCTACCATGGTTGCGCCTACAGGAGCGATGATAATATCTCCTTTGTCTTTAGTAGACAGAGTACAATATTCTCTCTTGTTCTCGCAAAAAACTTTGGTGAAGTTTGAAGCTAAAGCATAGGGAGATACTGAGAAATAATTGCCTTTAATTTTTGTCATTTCTGAAGGAACTCCGTCATATGGAAAATGATATCTATGATAATCATTTGGGGCTAATCTAAGTATGATTAAAGAATCGTCTTTATGTTTTGTGGCTAGTTCTTTGTTTCCTAAAAATTCTTCTAAAGTGAATTTTCTTCCTTTAACAAAGAACTCATGAATGTCTGAAATGTTTTTAAACGCTAACATTTTTCCGTCACCAGGAGAAACAAAACCTTCTTCAATAGGGCGAGCACTAGGTTTTAATTTTCTATAGAAAAAATCATTAAAAGAAATATAGTCTTCAGAAGATCTTTCGGCTTCGCTCATGTCAATTTGAAGCTCTCTAACAAAGCTGTTTATTTTGTTAATAGAGTTAGGTTTGTTCATGAGTTTACCATACCATGATGATAAAAATTTACGTTTAACCAATGGTAACAAAGCCATTTTGCCAAATGGGTTGTTGTATAATAATTTTAAATAGCCTTCACCAGGAGGGGTTTCGGTAATGATTTTACCTGATTTTCTATCAATGAATCTTATTTGCATAGCGATTACTCTTCAGTACTATCAATCAAAATAGTTAACATGTCTATAGCGGCTTGTGCTATTTTTGTTCCAGGGCCAAAAACACCTACAGCGCCAGCATCGAACAAATATTGGTAATCTTGTGCGGGAATAACTCCACCAACAATAACCATGATATCTTCACGTCCATATTTTTTAAGTTCAGCAATTACTTGAGGGACTAATGTTTTATGTCCAGCAGCTAACGATGAAATTCCTAAAATATGGACATCATTTTCTATAGCTTGTTTGGTGGCTTCCTGTGGTGTTTGGAATAAAGGTCCTATATCTACATCAAAACCTAAATCAGCATAACCTGTTGCTACTACTTTTGCACCTCGGTCGTGACCGTCTTGTCCTAATTTTGCAATCATAATACGCGGACGACGTCCTTCTAATTCAGCAAATTTATCGGCTAACTCGGTTGCTTTTTTAAATAATTCGTCATCTTTTATTTCTTTACTATACACGCCTGAAATTGTTTTATGTACTGCTTTATGACGACCGAAAATAGTTTCAAGAGCGTCAGAAATTTCACCTAAAGTGGCTCTGTTTCTTGCAGCTTTTACTGCTAAATCTAATAAATTTCCGTCACCTGATTTAGCACACTCGGTTAAGTCGTTTAGAGCTTTGTCTACTTCAGTCTGATTTCTTTTAGATTTTAAGTCGTTTAATCGGTTGATTTGTGATTGACGAACAGCTTCGTTATCTACTTCTAAAATATGTAAAGGATCTTCTTCTGCTAGTTGATACTTGTTAACGCCAACAATTACATCCTGACCGCTATCAATTTTTGCTTGTTTTTTGGCAGCAGCTTCTTCAATTCGCATTTTCGGAATTCCTTTTTCAATAGCTTTGGTCATTCCGCCTAATTCTTCAACTTCCTGAATTAATTTCCAAGCTTTGTTGGCAATTTCTTCGGTGAGTTTCTCTACATGATAACTACCTGCCCAAGGATCAACAGTTTTGGTAATATGTGTTTCTTCTTGTAAATAAATTTGTGTGTTACGAGCAATACGTGCCGAAAAGTCAGTAGGCAAAGCGATTGCTTCGTCTAAAGCATTAGTATGTAAACTCTGAGTTCCTCCAAAGGCAGCAGCCATTGCCTCGATGGTAGTTCTGGCTACATTATTAAAAGGATCTTGCTCTGTTAAACTCCATCCGCTAGTTTGACAGTGAGTTCTTAATGCTAGTGATTTTGAGTTTTTAGGATTGAATTGTTTTACCATTTTTGCCCATAACATTCTTCCTGCTCGCATTTTAGCGATTTCCATAAAATGGTTCATTCCAATAGCCCAGAAAAAAGATAAACGAGGAGCGAAAGTATCAATGTCCATTCCTGCTTCCAATCCTTTCTTAATGTATTCCAGTCCGTCAGCTAACGTGTAAGCTAATTCAATTTCGGCAGTAGCACCAGCTTCTTGCATGTGGTATCCTGAAATTGAAATAGAATTGAATTTTGGCATATTTTCAGAAGTGTATTCGAAAATATCTGCAATAATTTTCATTGAAGGCGTAGGTGGGTAAATATAGGTGTTACGCACCATAAACTCCTTTAAAATATCGTTTTGAATTGTTCCTGATAATAACTCAGGAGTGACACCTTGTTCTTCTGCAGCTACAATATAGAAAGCTAAAATAGGTAAAACAGCTCCGTTCATAGTCATAGAAACCGACATCTTATCTAATGGAATTTGATCAAATAAGACTTTCATATCTTCAATTGAATCAATAGCAACACCTGCTTTTCCAACATCACCTTGAACGCGTTCATGATCAGAATCGTACCCTCGGTGTGTAGCTAAATCGAAAGCAACTGATAATCCTTTTTGACCAGCAGCTAAATTTCTTCGGTAAAAAGCATTACTTTCTTCAGCGGTAGAAAAACCTGCATACTGACGAATGGTTCAGGGTCTACGAACATACATGGTAGAGTAAGGACCGCGTAAGTTAGGAGCAATACCTGCAACAAAATCTTCGTGTTTAAAAGAGTTGTTTTCTTGTTCTTGATTTTTAGGTAGTTGTATGTTTGATATGTCTTTTCTACTCATCTTGTAAACGTTCTTGTTCTAGCTTTTCAGCTAGTCGTTTTTGAATAATTGGCTGAATCAAAGTTTTTTCTTTTCGTGCTTCTAAGAATGGAGAAACCTCTAAATCTTGTTTCATTTTATCATTCTCATTCTGAATTTTGTTAGTGCCTAATAAGACTAATTTTCCAGAGTTGAATAATTCTTGCTCTTTATCAGCAGATTCTTTGATTTTTCTTTGAATAACGCCTTCTTTCAATTGTTTTAAAAAGCCACCACCTTGTTCTATTTGTTTAAAAATTTCTAGTGCTTTTTGTGCTAGTTGTTGCGTGATGGTTTCAATATAATAAGCTCCATCAGCAATATTTTGGGCTTCCGCTAATTCGCTTTCTTGTTGGAGAATCAATAATTGATTTCTTGAAATGCGTTCACCAAACTCATTCGGTTGGTGGAATATTTTATCATATGAGCTATTTGAAACAGTATTTGCGCCTCCTAAAATGGCACTCATGCATTCAGAAGTTGTACGAAGCATGTTCACATTATAGTCGTATATAGTTTTGTTACGTTTGCTAGGTTCTGCAAAAATATGAGCGGTTGTATCAGCATTATATTCTTTCAATAAAGAATCCCATAAAACCCTAAAAGCTCTTAGTTTGGCAATTTCAAAAAAGTAATTACTTCCTACAGAAAAATTAAAGTGAATATTGTTTGCAATTGAACCTCCAAAATGATTCAAGTATTCGTTTGCGTGTGCAAGTGCATATGCTAATTGTTGAACTATGGTTGCTCCTGCATTTTGATAAATGGAAGCATTAACACAAATAGCATTTTGAGTAGCTTTTGCTATTTCTTCTAATTGTGTATGATCGCTTTTAAGATTAGAATACCAGTTTCCTGAGCTAGCTAAGTTTCCTATAATATCTATATTGAAGTAGCACTTGTCCGAGTTTGTGAAATCAGCTAGTTTTTTTACAAATTCTGATGATAAAAAATTAAAAGTAAAGTAAAGTAAAGTTTTTTGAGTGTCAATTCCTTTTAATAAGGTTTTGTAGTCAAACTCTTTTTTTGCGTTGAATTCAATAGCGCTAGCTCCTCTTTGAATTGAGTCGATAGCAAATGCATTCGCTTCTTCTTCGTTTTCAATGTTAATAGATTGACAAATAGCAAAACCTTTATGGGGAGTGTTAACCTCAATGTTGGTTCTGTCTTCTTTAGTATAAAAAGGTTTTACGGTAATACCTTCTTCAGTTTTCCATAAAAGTGTATCGTTATAATCGGCACCTTTAAGGTCTACTTGTATTTGTTGTTTCCATTCAGCGGGGCTAACACCGTTAAATTCGTCAAATAAATAATTACTCATCACTTTTTATGGTATCAAATTCAATAATATAAATATCTTCTCCTTCTTTCTTCATTAAGTATTTTTCTCTTGCGTAACGTTCTAATTGAAGAGAGTCTTGAAGTTGTTGTATCGTTTGTTTGTCTTTTTTAATTTTCTTTTCGTGATACTCAATCCAACTGTTTAGTTCTTTAATTTCTGTATTGAACTCTCTATGTGTAAGGTATGAATTTTCATCAAAAAAAAGCATCCAAACTACAAACACAGTAAGTATAATCACATAAATATTAGTAGCGATTTTAAAGGATGGTTTATTTTTAATTGATTTAAAATTCATGTTATAAACGGTCGTTAATTACGGTTCTTACAATATCGATAGCTACAGTATTATATCTGTCATTAGGTATAATAATATCAGCGTAATTTTTTGTAGGTTCAATAAATTGTTGATGCATTGGTTTTAAGGTGGTTTGGTAACGGTTTAAAACTTCATCAACATCTCTACCGCGCTCTTTAATATCTCTTCGAACACGTCTTATTAGGCGTTCGTCAGCATCAGCATGTACAAAAACTTTAATGTCACACAAGTTACGAAGATCTTCACTATTAAAAATTAAAATTCCTTCAATAATAATAACCTTTCTAGGGTGGGTTTTTATAGTGTCTTTGGTTCTGTTGTGAGCTACAAACGAATATACAGGTTGTTCAATGATGTCTCCATTTTTTAACTCAGTTAAATGTTGAACCATTAAATCGAAATCAATAGCTCTTGGATGATCGAAGTTTATTTTGGTGCGTTCTTCGTAAGTAAGATTGTCTGTTTGTTTGTAGTAAGAATCTTGAGAGATAACACATACTTCATCCGCAGGAAGTTCGTTGATAATTTGATTTACCACAGTGGTTTTTCCACTTCCTGTTCCTCCTGCAATACCAATAACAAATATGTTTTTCATTAAGTCTTTGTAAAAATAGAGTTATGACAAATTTAGTAAAATAAGCGCATAAAAAAAGCGCTAACTTTTGTTAGCGCTTTTGGCTCTTGAGCCGATGGAGGGACTCGAACCCACGACCTGCTGATTACAAATCAGCTGCTCTAGCCAGCTGAGCTACATCGGCGTTTTCCTTTAAAGCGTGGCAAATATATAACGTTTTTCGATACTGCAAAAACTTTTTTTGTTTTTTGAATAACTTTTTTTTGAAGTGCTTTTTAAGTGTTTGAAAAACAGAGTTTTTTTGTTTGATTTTTTTCAAAAAAAAGTTCCATGTTGAGTTGTCAACATGGAACTAGAGGTTATTTGTGTTCGGTTACTCTTTACCAAGCACCAATAAAGTGGCTTCCTTCAGCGTTGATTAACTCAGCTCCTTTGGTTACTGCGCCTGTTTCAGTGTTTACGATATAAATATTTCCGTTTTCACCTACTGGGGCTTGTGTTAGGTATATTTCGTTTCCTTCAACAGCAAAGCCTTGATATTGGAATAGGTAGAAGTCAGGATCGTAAGGAATGGCATCTATCTTGGTAGCTGTTTTTGCATTCAAATCTACAAGAGCAAAAAATCCTTGAGCACCAGCTACACCTTCTGTAGAACCAGCATGACGATAGGCTACGATTGCTTTTCCATTATCAGTAGGTCTCCAAGCAAGAATATAAGCATCTTGTATGCCTAAAGCTTCATCTAAGTTTAAAACGTAAGAATTATCATACTCGTTATTTGCATTAATTTTTAAGATGTGTGAACCGTTAGGGTCTCCTTGGTTAGCTTGATAAACGTCACCATTATATAAAAAGGCATTGATACTACGGTAACCGTTTGTGTTTCCTAGTCCTACTGTAGATGAAACTACTTTTGGATTTAACAAAGAAGGATAGTCTAATACAATAGTTTTAGAACCTAAAATCTCAAAATTGCTTTCTCTTTCTATAGTTTCAGGGTTTACTTTACGAATTTGTGTACCGATATATAATTTGTTTCCAGCAGCGTTTAAAACAGGCATATCAACTCTACCAATATAATAACCTTTAGCTTCTTCTTCCGCAGTTAAAGCTAAACTGTGTTCTTGAAAATTTTTAATGGCAGAATTTTCTAAATCTAAAGTTACTATTCCCATAGTTGCTTCAGTGCGTAAGTATGTGTCGTCGGTAACAGCTTCAGTGCCTTTATCGTCAACTTTATGTTCGGTAGCTATGTAAACAGCAGCACCAGTTTTATCTCCATCGAATAATTTAATCCATCTCGGAGCAGTACCTACGTAAGGAGCAATGCTGATTTCAGAACCTGTTTGTGTGAAATTTTGCCCACCTTTTACAGAATATTTAGTGTAGTTACCACCAGTATCTCCTGCATAACTAATGTTAAATATAGTATTACCATCTTCCGAAGCTTGTAATCTGGCAGTCCTGTTTGATGGTACAATGAAACCGTTATTGAAAGGCTCGATAGTTTTTGTAGGATCTTTAGCATCTTTAGAGCTAATAGCGTAAATTAATGTTCCTCCATTACCGTCGCCTGGGTTGGTTCCCATTCTGGCACCTGCTATGGTAATCCACCTACTGTCTGAGTCTTTGTCTTCACTAGGGGTTATGTTCGTGTCATCACTACAACTTACCATTATTGATAAAGAACTTACGGCTAGCGCCAATGTTCTAAAAGGGAAAAAATGTTTTTTCATATCTAATTGTTTTTAAAATTTATGTATTGTGTAATTAAGTTTTAAGAAAAATGAGCGACCAGGTTTTTGTACTGATCTATTGTCGTAAGCAGCTTCATTAAAAATATTTTTAGCATCGAAGCTTACTACAATATTGTTTTTAGGAAATGTGTAACTAAGTCCTAAGTCTTGTATAAATTGCTTTGGAATTTGAAAATGCTCAAGTCCGCTGTTGTTATTTCCAGGAGGATTTTGGTACAAGAATTTATCTGTAAAATAAGCGTTGTAAAATAGGTTTAAGCGTGAGTTTTTCTGAATAAAATTTTGAACAGAATAGCGCATTGCAGCGTTCATGGTAAATAACGGAGTGTTAGGTACATCTACCGTCATGCCTTCTCTGTTTTTTGTTTTTAGCCTTAAACGTGAAACGTTAAAATTAAATCCGAAGTTTTCATTGTAGCTATAATTTACTTGAGCTTCTATTCCTCTAGATGTTGTTCGTTCGTTAAAATTTGCATATTGCACAACTTCATCACTTTCTTTAAGGCCATCTGAGTTTGGTGGAAGTCCAATTAAATCTTTAATGTTTCGTGTAAATAGATTGGTAGAAACGGTTAATCCGTGTTTTTTTAGGTTGAATTTTCCTAGTCGGAAACCTAGATTATAATTATTACTGATTTCTGGTTGAACTTTTAGGTTTGGAATTACATTGTCTCCAGCATCTCCAAAAACTTCAGATTCATTTGGTAATCGAATAGCTTTCTCAGCAGAAGTTAATAAGGTAATATTTGGAAGAAGTGCATAAGAGAAAGCAAATCCGTATCCGTTATAATTCTTTTGACTGTTGTAAATTTCATTCACTACGCTTTTAGTTCCGTCAATATTGTCTTGAAAAACAGGTTTCGTGTTTGTTACTTTTTGTTCGTAATGTTTTCCGAAGGTGTTAATCTTTAATTTGTTTTCAAAAGCGTTCAATTCGTAGCTTAACGAGTAGATGTTTTTATATAAATCGCTTGTTTGTTTAAAAGTGTTTTCTAAAAGCGATTTTAACTCGTCACTATCTTCTCTGTCAAGTCCGCTGTAAAAATGATTTAGTTGTATTTTGTGGTTTTTATTGATTTTATAAGAAACTCCAGTTCTTATTGAGGCAACATTTCTTTTGATGTTGAGAAGTGTCGGGCCACCTTCTTGCTGAGATTTCCAAGGGTATTTATGGTCAACAATACTTACTGTTCCGTCTGGATTGAATTGTTCTCTCTGTAGTTTTACACCTTTCCAAGTATAGGCTTGACTCACCGTGTCGTTTACAACTCTATTTCTTGTGCCGTAAAGTCCAGTTATGTTAACATCTAATCCTTTAAAAAATAAATCCTTTTTTTGGTAAGTAAGGTTGGCAAGTTGAGCGTCAGATTTCATAAACCTACCGTTGTAGGGTAATATGGTCATGAAAGCACCATGTTGTATTTCTTTGTAATCATCTGAACCCGTAAATCCTATTAAAAATTGATCCGCCCATTTCACGTTGGTAAAACCAGCTTGTACCATTCCTCCAGTAGATCTATAAGCATCGTTAAATCTTTTAGCCGTAATCGGGGTTTGGCTTCCGTTTACTTCAATATGTTTTACTTGCCCTCCCCAAACTTTATAGTCATTATCAGAATAATTAAGAAAACTAGAAGCTTTTATGGTGAATCCTGATTCTTTAACACGATACAAACCATTAAAATTCATTTGAAAAGTGTTAAAAGAACCATACGAAACAGAAGCATTAAAGTTATTTTCGCTTCCTTTATGAAGGGTGATGTTGATAACGCCTCCTAAAGCATCGTCAGCTAAATGCCCAGGCACAACACCTTTGTAAACTTCGATATTTTTAATCATTGAAGGCGGAATGCTATTTAAGTTAAAAGACGAACCATACATTGAAATAGGAATTCCATCAATAAAAATACGAATAGCATTACCAGATAATCCGTTCAAACTATATTGAGCACGAGAACCTAAACCTCCATCTTGACGAATTTTTACACCAACAGTAGTGTTTAAAAGTTCGTTGGTTTGTATGCTTCTTAGGCTAGCTTCTTTGGTTTCAATAACATTAACAGCAAAACCTTTGGTTTCTTTTTTAGCTTTTTTAGATTTTCCTTGAACGCTAACATGGTCTAGTAATTCTAAGTTTTCATTTAAAGAAAAATTTACCTCTAGTTTAGTGTTGTTTGGTTTGGTAGAAGATTTTATTTCTTTTGATTTTGATTGAAACCCCATGTATGAAGCTGTAACTATGTTCTTTTCTAAAAGAATACCTTCTAAGCTAAATGTACCATCTTCGTTGGTGATGGTTGCTTGAGTATTGTTGTTAACAATAACCGTGGCTCCGTAAAGAGGTGTACCAAAACTATCAACAACTTTTCCGTGAATAACACTTTTATTGCTTTGAGAAAAAACCGTAAACGTAACAAGTAACGATAATAGAAGTAGTTTAAATTTCACTTATTTAGATTTAATTAAAATAATGTTTTACTTTTGCAAAAGTATTTTATTTAAAATGATTCTTAATAACGTAAAAAGGAATTATTATAACGAAAAAGGAATGAATGGAATTTCGGTTTAAAAGTTCTAACGGAAACACTAAGGAAGTGATAAAAATAGATAGAGAAGATTTTGAAACCTTATCTTTAAAAGAAGAGTTGTACTCGGAAAACAATGAGGTTTTAAAAGGAATTCACTTAAATAATGTATTTGTTATAAGTCAAGACTGCACTGCGAATAATCAAGAGGTTTGTACTTTAGAAGTAGCTCAAAATCAGCCTTTTTTTTTGCTTCAAATTGTTCTTAATGGAAATGTAATTCTTTCATTAAACGACGATCAGGATTCAGAAATAAGATTACAAAGTAATATGTACAATTTGTTGTATGTACCTGCTTTAACATATTCATGTACATGTTTAAAAAGTAAAAGAAATGTTTTAAATATCTATTTTACAGAATCTTTTTTGAAAGATAAAATGGGAACTGCTTATCTTGAAAGTTTAAAAAACTATGAAGAAGCAAAAGAGAAAAATCTTTTTTGTGCTGTTTTAGGTCAAAACATGATTTTAAATAACAAGTTAAGAGATGTTGTTAATGAGTTTATTAATTGTTCCTTCAAAGGTGTGGCGCGCAAATCGTACTTGGAAGTTAAGTTGACTGAAATAGTATTGCTAGCACTTCAGTCATCAAATTTAAAAAGTGCAATTAATAAGGTTAGAGAAGAGGATAAAGAAGTGCTAGTTAAAATAGAAAACTATATTCAAAACAATCTACATAAAGATTTAACAATTGAAAAACTCTCTGTTTTGGCTGGTTTTAACACTTCTAAATTCAAAAGTGCTTTTAAGCAATTTTATGGGGTAACTGTTTTTAAATATATAACCTCGTTAAGGTTAGAAAAAGCTAAAGAGTTAATTGTAAATAACAATTATACGGTTGCGCAAGCTTCCTACGAAGTTGGTTATAAAAATCCACAGCATTTTACCGTAGCATTTAAAAAGAAGTTAGGCTATTTGCCAAGTCAATTACTTGATTAGTTTTTTTTAGTCTGAAAAATATATAAATGATAAAAGTCGGGATGAGTGGATTCGAACCACCGATCTCTGGTTCCCCAGACCAGCACTTTAACCGGACTAAGCTACATCCCGATAAGTACAAATATATTTAAAAAGAAAAGTTCTAAGTAAATTTACTTAGAACTTTATCAAGAATAAATATTATAATGAGAGCTGTAGTTAATCAAACTACTATTCTTATGTATATTATTTTTAACGTGCTTAAAAATTATTTATTGTTTAGGCAGTTAAAGGTTTACCTTTTAAACGTTTTTCAATACGTTGTTTAACAGCTGTTAAACGTTTCATGATGTCCATTAACGTAGTGTCTTTTGTTTTTTTGTATACCTCGTTAATCTCTAAAATTAGAGCTTTTGCTTCTCTAGCGGCTAAAATTCGATCGCTAGTAGTTACAAATTTGAATTTTCTGTTTTCAAACTCTTCTGCCTTATTGATTAATTCTGATTTCATAAAATCTACCAATTTTAATTTAAAATTTTCTTTTAGGTTTTGTCTGGTAATTGATTTGGTTAAAAAAATTAACCCCTAAAATAACTGGGGCGACAAATTTAGAGGAAACTTTATGTTTACTATAGGTAAAATCATCAATTTACCTTATGTACTAATAAGTTTTTTTTATTATCGGTGAAAAATCCCCTACATCAACTATAGACATATATCTATAAATATAAATGTAGTGATTTTATATTGTTATGTCAAGTTATTAGCAGAAAATTAACAGTTTTTGATATATCATTTAATGATTCTTTAAGGAATCGCCTTGTTTTACTAAGAATATAGTATTTTTGTTGAATACCGAAAAATAAAGGGAAATATGAAAAAAACAGTGATATTGTTACTTGTCGTTGGGTTTTTGTCTTGTAAAACCGAAAGGAAAAGAACGGTTTTGGGAGAATCTGATTTTCAGATAGAAATGAATACCAAATTTAAAGATGCGTCAAAATCGCCTTTAACAAAAAAGGGATTAAAGGAATTTAAAGGGTTAGATTTCTTTCCTATTGATGAAAAATACACTGTAAATGCAAAAATAGCATTACTGCCAGATGCCCCTGTTTTAAATTTTCCAACAACAACAGATAGGGTAGTGTTGTATAGAAAATATGGAATTTTGTCTTTTTCTATTGAAGGAAAAGATTTTGAGTTAGCTATTTATCAAGATGTAAATCCTGATCCTGAATATATTAATCATTTGTTTTTGCCATTTTTAGATAACACGAATGGTAAAACGTCTTATGAAGGTGGACGTTATATAGATGTGTACACTACAGATATACAACCAAACGGAACAGTTACAATTGATTTTAACAAAGCATACAATCCGTATTGTGCGTATAGCGATCGTTATTCGTGCCCTATTCCTCCTCAAGAAAATTCTTTAGACACAGAAATAAAAGCTGGAGTAATGGCTTATAAAAAACCTTAAGAAAAAAATCCTGCAAGAGCAGGATTTTTTTATTTTGAAGGAGGAGTTAATCCTTCTTTACTGTCTTGTTCAATAGCTTTGGCTAATGAATCTAAATAAGGTTTTCTAACCTTTAATTTTGTTTCGGTGTGTGCTTTTTTGTTTAGTTTGGTAAACATTTCAGCTATTTTAAAAGCTGTAGGTAATAGGTGTTCTTGCGGAACAACTTTATCTAAAAAGCCAGCAGTAATAGCTTCTTTCGGATTGTATATTTCTGAACAACTTACGCTTCTCTCAAAATAAATAGGAGCAAGACGAGCTTTTGCAATCTCAATACCTGCATTATGCATGGTCATACCAATCATAACTTCGTTTAGTCCAATTTTAAAATCTCCTTCAATACCTAATCTGTAATCTGCAGATAGCAATAAAAATGCGCCTTTAGCAACAGCATGCCCTGAACAAGCAGCAATTATAGGATAAGGAAAAGATAACATTCTGTGCGATAATTGCGATCCTTTGGTAACTAGTTCTAAAGCAGATTCGGCAGATTGAGTCATACTCTTTAAATCATAACCAGCAGAGAAAATTCCTACTTGACCAGTTAAGATTACTGGTTTTTCTTCTTTTTCAGCGTTATCAAAAGCGGTATTTAAGGCGTCAATTACTTCGTGAGAAATTGCGTTGGCTTTTCCGTTGGTAATTGTAATTAGTACATGATTGTCTGCTGAGGTATATTGTATAAGTTTGTTCATTTGTTATATGAATTTTATTTTATTATTGAGAGGGTCTCTTTAGATTGTCCTTTACAGTTTAAATGTTCTACGGATTATTCCAAAGGTAGTCTACTAAGAAAATTCCTGCAAAAACCGCTAAAAAACCAATAATAAAACTAGCGATAGTGTATAGGGCAAAACTGGTAAAATCACCTGCTTTTAAAAAGACATGGTTTTCGTAAGCAAAGGTTGAAAAAGTGGTGAAACCACCACAAAAACCAGTAGCTAATAACAACGTGTGGTTTTGAGTTAATGCTTGGTTCTTGGCGGCTAAACCTAAAATAATTCCGATAAGCAAGCTACCTAAAATATTAGCAGTAAATGTTCCGTATGGAATTCCTGTTTGTGAGCTGTTTAACGCTTTTCCGATAATGTATCGCAATACACTACCTATTCCGCCGCCGATAAAGACTAATAAAAATTGTTTCACAAAAATATTTCTAGATTAAAGCTTGATTTTAACTTGTTAGAGAAATTTTTAAAATATCTCTAATCAGCTTTCTGTATGTGCTAAAATAAGAAAACCTCACAAATTTGTGAGGTTTTACTTATATATAAATTGTATAATTGTTTATAGTTCTACGTCGTCAGCATCTGTCCAGTTCCACTTTCCAGCAATTATTCCATTTTTAACGGTTACAATTCCTGGATTGGCTCTGATAACAGTTTTTAAAGCGGTTTCATCGCAGAATCCGAACGTGTACGGTAGTCTATATTTTTGTTGGGTAGCTGCTAAATCTTCAATATAAGAAGCAGTTAATACATAAATTTCATAGCCTTGTTCGCTAGCTTGTTTTGCTACTTCAGAAACTTTTGAAATTCCTTCTTCTTCAGTTTTATCAAAATTATACATAACAACCAACATGGCTTTTTCTTTAGCTAGCATTTCTTCTAGTTTGTCGCCTTTGTCAGTTTCAATCATAAAATCATGAATAGGAGGAATGTCGTCACTTCCTTCTTGGTATTTCATTCCTTCAGCAATATCAGTTCCTATTGAATAAGCTCTAAAGTCGATGATTGGTAAGTGTTGTAATACGTAATAGGTTACTAAAAGTGATACAAAAATTGACGTAAAAGTTGTTACAGAAGCAATTTTGCTAGAAATAAAAGGCTTAATGTATTGAACTCCTAAAATTAGGATTACAATAAATACCATAAACACCACATTTTTATAAAATGTTTCTTTTGGTGTAAGCTTTAAAGCGTCTCCAAAACAACCGCAATCGGTAACTTTGTTGTAAGTGTACGAGTACCAAGTTAAAAATAAGAAGATAAGGTTAATACCAAATAAACTCCATACAGTAAATTTTGCTTTGTATCCAACTAAAAGCATAATACCTAAAACCAATTCAGTAACAATTAAAAGAATAGAAAAAGGTAAAGCAAATGGTATTAAGAACTCTAAGTTTAGTACACTAGCACTAAAATATTCTTCAAATTTGTATTGAGAACCAATAGGGTCTACCAATTTTACAAATCCAGAATAGATGAATAGTAATCCTACTAGTACTCTTGAAATATGAGTTAACAATTTTAAAATCATATTAGGGGTTGTTTTAGGTTAATTTTCTAATTCAGAAAGGTGAATCATGGCAAAAATAGCATAATTAATCATATCTTGATAATTAGCGTCAATTCCTTCAGAAACTAAAGTTTTACCTTGATTGTCTTCAATTTGTTTTACACGAAGTAGTTTTTGTAGAATTAAATCGGTTAACGATGAAACTCTCATATCTCTCCACGCTTCACCATAGTCATGGTTTTTATTTTCCATTAACTCTTTGGTGATTTTTATGTGTTTGTTGTATAATTCAGTGGCTTGTTCAGTAGTTAAATCAGGTTGTTCAACAACTCCTAACTCTATTTGAATTAATGCCATTACTGAATAATTGATAATACCAATAAACTCTGATTTTTCTCCTTCATCAACTTTTCGCTCAGTATTTTCTTGTAATTGACGAATGCGTTGTGCTTTAATAAATATTTGATCGGTTAGTGATGGGAGTCTCAAGATTCTCCAAGCACTACCATAATCGCTCATTTTCTTGGTAAATAAATTTTTACATTCTTCAACTACAGCATCATACTGTTTTGAGGTGTCTTGCATCTTTCTTATTTAAAAGTATTCGACCAAAAATAGTAAATATTACAAGCTTTTCATTTATTTTTACTTGGAAATTTAGTGTAATGACGATTAATTGTAAAGGAACCTTACTAGATCTTACCACACCTAGGGTTATGGGGATTTTAAATGTAACCCCTGATTCTTTTTTTGATGGAGGAAAATATAAAAACGAACATGATTTTTTAGCTCAAACAGAAAAGATGTTGAATGAAGGAGCTACTTTTATTGATGTTGGGGCGTATTCTTCAAGACCAGGGGCGAAGCATATTTCTGAAGAAGAAGAGCTGCAAAGAATGCTTCCTGTGGTTGAGTTGTTGGTGAAAAATTTTCCTGAAATTCTTATTTCAATTGATTCTTTTAGGAGTAGAGTGGTAGAGGAGTCTATCAACGCTGGCGCAGCCATCATCAATGATATTTCTGGTGGAAAGATGGATACTAATATGTTTGAAACGGTAGCAAAATTGCAAGTGCCATATATTATGATGCACATGCAAGGAACTCCGCAGAACATGCAACAAAATCCGCAGTATGAAAATGTGGTTACTGAAGTACTATCTTTTTTTGCAGAGCAGCTTTTTAAATTACATCAACTAAAAGTAAATGATGTGATTATTGATGTTGGTTTTGGTTTTGGAAAAACAGTTGACCAAAATTACGAGTTACTTAAAAACTTATCATTGTTTAAAAGCTTAGATGCTCCTATTTTAACAGGAGTTTCAAGAAAATCAATGTTGTATAAGTTATTGGGTACTTCGGCTCAAGAAGCCTTAAATGCAACTACGGTAGCTAACACTATTGCTTTGTTAAACGGAACGCATATTTTACGAGTACATGATGTAAAAGAAGCGGTTGAAGCGGTAACGATTGTAAATCAGTTGTAATAAAATGCTTACATTTACTTGTTTAGATTATTTTAAACATAAAAAACTTCAAGAAAATTAATGAACCTAGATTTTATCGACTTTTCGTTTTTGGATGTACTGGATATCTTTTTAGTAGCAGTTTTATTATTTTACATCTATAAACTGTTAAAAGGTACGGTAGCAATAAATATTGTCATAGGTATTGCCTTTATTTTTTTAATCTGGAAAGTTACGCAAGCGCTTAATATGGAAATGCTAAGCGGTATTTTGGGGTATTTGCTTTCAGGAGGAGTTATCGCGTTAATTATTGTGTTTCAACAAGAAATCAGGAAGTTTTTATTAATGATAGGAACTACCAATTTCTCTGCTAAAAGAGGATTTTTAAATCAGCTCAAGTTCTTGAAGTCTGAAATTCATTCAGAAATAGATATAGATACGATTTTAAAGGCTTGTACTAACCTGTCTAGAACCCAAACAGGAGCATTATTAGTAATAGAAAAAACAAATAATCTTGATTTTTTAGTGAATACTGGAGATAAAATGAATGCTTTGGTTAATGAAGCTATTATTGAAAGTATTTTTTACAAAAACAGTCCGTTACATGACGGAGCAACAATTATAAGAGATAATTATATTGTAGCTACCCGCGTAATTTTACCAGTTTCTGACAGTACAAAAATTCCAGCACGTTTTGGTTTACGACATCGTGCTGCTATTGGTGTTACCGAAAAAACAGATGCGATTTGTTTATTGGTTTCTGAAGAAACAGGAGAGATTTCATATATAAAAGACGGAGAGTTTGTTTTGTATAAATCGCTCGAAGAACTTCATAAAAAATTAGAAAAAGATGTAATGGCATAAATAAAAAGACTCGCAATTTGCGAGCCTTTTTTTATTGTATTCCGTGTCAAAAAAATTATTGAGCAGGAGCCATTTTAGATTGAATAGCAGCCATTACGTTGTTAAACTTCTTAGTAGCTTCTTCGTCTAAATTAGCAGCGATTTCTTTAGCTTTAGCAGCTAATTCAACACCTTTTTTCGCTAAATCAGAGTTCTTAATAACGTCTCCTTTTGCTTCGATATAATCTTTAGCATACTCAGTATACGATTGTAAAAATTCTCCTACTTTAGGATCTTCAAATTCTGGAATTGTAATTCCTTCGATAGCAGATTTTACCTCGTTTACAGCTTCTTTAGTTTCTTCTACTGCTTTAGTAGCAGCGTCAGTAGCTTCTTCAGTAGCGTTTTCTACAGCTTCAACAGCATCAGTAGCAGCGTCTTTAGCTTCTTCTTTAGTGTTTTTACAAGAGGTAGCTAATAAAGCACCAACTACAAATACTGATAAAATTACTTTTTTCATCGTTTATTGATTTTTTAGTTTTAGATTGAATAACAAATGTACTATTTTGATTGATGTAAACAAATTTATTTATAGCACAGTCTCACTATTAAACTGTTTTTCGTACAAATTCTTATAATAACCCTCATGTTTTTTTAACAATTCTGTATGATTACCTTTTTCAACAATACGACCTTTGTCCATAACTATAATAATATCAGCCTTTTTAATGGTTGCTAAACGGTGTGCAATTACTATTGAAGTTCTGTTTTTTGTAATCTCATCTGTGGCATATTGAATCATTTGTTCTGAATGAGCATCTACAGAAGAGGTAGCTTCATCTAAAATTAAGATACTTGGATTACTAACATAAGCACGTAAAAAAGCAATTAGTTGACGTTGACCAGATGAAAGCATGCCTCCACGTTCTTTTACATTGTAATGGTAATTGTTAGGCAGGCTCATGATAAAGTCATGAATTCTTATTTGTTTGGCAGCTTTTTGTACTTGTTCTAACGAAATATTTTCGTTTCGTAGCGTAATATTATTTAAAATAGTATCTGAAAACAAAAATACATCTTGTAATACTACAGCTACTTTTTGTCGTAAAGAAGAGATCTCATAATCTTGAACAGGAATGTTATCAATAGCAATCAAGCCACTATCAATTTCATAAAATCGACTGATAAGGTTTATGATGGTTGATTTTCCTGCACCTGTAGCACCAACAATAGCTACGGTTTGCCCTTTTTCTACATTAAAACTTATTCCCTTTAAAATTTCTTCTCCTTTTATATAGCTAAAATGTACATCCTTAAAACTGATGTTTCCTTCAATGTCTTCTGCTATAATAGTTCCGTTTTTATCTATTGAACTGTTAGTGTCAATTATGTTGAAAACACGCTCACCAGCAACAATTCCCATTTGTAATTGATTGAATTTGTCTGCTATTTGTCGTAATGGTCTAAAAAGCATTTGAGCCATTTTTATAAAACCGATAATAGCACCTAAACTAACAGCACTATCTTCAATCACTTGTAATCCACCATACCAAACAATTAATCCGATAGCTATTGAAGAAAGTATTTCTGCAATAGGGAAGAAGATAGAGTAGTACCAAACCGTTTTTATATGTGCTTTTTTGTGTTTGTTGTTAATGTCAATAAAGTTTTTATACTCAATTCGTTCTCTATTAAAAAGCTGAACGATTTTCATTCCTGTAACTCTTTCTTGTACAAAACTGTTAAGGTTTGCTACTTGATTACGTACATCTTGGAAAGTAGATTTTATAGCTATTTGAAATAGTTTTGTAGCATAAATTAGTACAGGTAAGGTAGCAAGCGAAATTAAAGCAAGTTGCCAGTTTTTATAAAACATTACAGCTATAACAATAAGCATTAATAAAATATCGCTTACTATCATAAAAACTCCTTGAGTAAAAAAGTTTGAAATGGTTTCTATATCTGAAACTACACGAGTTACGAGTTTACCAACTGATGAGTTATCAAAATAACTCATTTTAAATTCTAGAATTTTTCTAAACGTTTTAGCTCTTATATCTCTGATAATATGTTGACCTACCCAGTTTGCATTATAAATAAAACTAAATTGAAATAATACCTGAACTAATAAAACAACTACCATAGCTATCGTAAAATACAATAGTCTTGTAGCGTCTTTAGTAGTGGTGAAATCATCGATTGCAGTCATTAAAATTACAGGGGTAAGGACTGCAAATCCTGCTAATAAAATTGTAGAAGCCGCAGCAACGATAAAACGTAGGCGGTACTTTTTTGCAAAACTCATTAGTCTTGAAAAAATTTTAATATCGAATGCTTTTCCTGTTGCTTTACTCACTATATATAGTCGTATGTTACTGCTGTTAAAAATAAACCTTTTGCCGGAACTGAAACTCCAGCGTTACTTCTGTTTTTACTTTCAATAATTTTTTTAAAATCATCAATCGTAATTTTTTCAAGACCAACATCAATTAGTGTACCTGCTATGGCGCGAACCATGTTTCTTAAAAAACGATTGGCACTAATATGAAAAGTAAGTTCATTCCCTTTCATAACCCATTCAGCGTTGGTTACTGTACAATTAAATGTGTTAACGTCTGTTTTTACTTTCGAAAAACACTCAAAATCTTCATATTCATATAAAATAGTGGCAGCTTTATTCATCAACTCAATATTTAATTGTTGATGATGCAATTGCCAGCTAGTTTCTAATAAAAACGGATTTCTACCTAACCATATTTTATATTCATAACTTCTACTATTAGCATCAAAACGAGCATGAGCATCGTTATGAACCAATGTCGTGTTAAATATTACCACATCATCGGGTAAAATAGCATTGAGTTTGTAGGTGAAATTATCACTTAAAGGTAATTCAACATCAAAATGAGCAAACATTTGCGAAGCATGCACACCTGCATCTGTTCTTCCAGCACCAACAATATTAACTTCTTGTCGTAAAATTGTACTGATAGCTTTGTTTATTACCTCTTGAACCGAAATTGCGTGTGGTTGTACTTGCCAACCATGATAATTTTTCCCGTTGTAAGCTAATTCAATAAAATACCTCAAAAAATATAAATTTTAAACAGCTAAATTATGAAATTCTAAAATGAAATGTTGTAAAGAGTAACTTAAATAATACGTTTTGAGTTTTATTAACATATGTAAACAGATTGTTAAGGGGTATATGTTATTTTTGCTGCCTTAGAAAAAGTACAAAACAAAGAAGTCCCCCTTCAGTTTCATATTGAAATAATAGTGAATTCCCCTTTCATTAATTACCCCTTATTTTAAAGAATCCATAATGTTTAATTATGGATTTTTTTTAGTTTATAATTCATTAGTTTTGTCTTGATGAAGAAAATTTTGCTCCTTTCAGATACACATAGTTTTATTGATGAACAAATTTTAAAGTTTGTAAAGCAAGCGGATGAAGTTTGGCATGCAGGTGACATTGGTGATTTGTACGTTACAGATAAGATAAAAAATGTTAAAACACTAAGGGCAGTTTATGGAAATATTGATGATAATAAAGCCAGGGCTGAGTTTCCACTAGATAATAGGTTTTTAATAGAAGGAGTATCAGTTTGGATTACTCATATTGGAGGTTATCCTAATAAATATAATCAACGAGTTAGAGAAGAACTAAATAGAAATCCTCCTAAATTATTTATTTGTGGGCATTCGCATATTTTGAAAGTTCAGTATGATAAGAAATTGAACTTACTTCACTTAAACCCTGGAGCTGCAGGGAAACATGGTTTTCATAAGGTTAGAACTATGCTACGTTTTGAAATAGATAAAGGAGAAATAAAAAATATGGAAATAATTGAACTAGCTAACAGAAGTTAATTTAAAGTTTTTCTGTTGTTTTAAAATAGGGACAGAAATATAAATAGAAGTACCAATATTCTCTTTTGAATTAATAGTGAATTTTCCATTCATTATGTGAATTCTTGCCTCTATTTGATTTAAGCCAATGCCATCTGAAAAAGAAGAAGACGAGGTAGAAAAACCTACCCCATCATCTTTAACGAGAACGGTTAGTTGATCCTCTTCCTCTTTCAGTATTATTTCGGCATGTTGAGCTTTACTATGTTTTAAAATGTTATTAATAAGCTCTTGAATAACATTAAATATTTTTATTTCAAACTCTTGATTATATCGATTGATGTTTTGAGCTGAAACTTCAAACTTTAGTTCGCTATTAGAATATTTCTTAGTAACATCTTTAATAGCGTATTCCAATCCGAACTTTAATAAGATAGATGATACTAGGTTATGAGATAAGTCTCTTACTTTTTGAGAGGCCTCAGAAATAATAGCTTGAGTCTTATCTATTTCTTGAGGAGTATCTCCATCAAGTTGTTTTTTAGTTGCTGTTAAATGCATATTGGCAGAAGAAAGTAAAGCACTAACATTATCATGAAGTATTTCTGCTATGAGTTTACGTTCGGTTTCCTTTCCGTCTATCGTAGCGTTAAGAATTTTAACTTGTGCTTCTGATTTTACTTTCTCAAGGTTTTGTTGTTGTATAAGCTTACTTTCAGATAATTTAAGACTTAGATTTTTTTGACGAAGCTTATAGTTGTAAATGATTACTCCTGAAACAAATAACACTAAAATACTTAGAGCTCCAAAAAGTAAAGAGGTCTTAGCTTCTTGAGCTTCTTCTAATTTTCGCTGTTCTTTAACTAAATTAACCTTTTGTTTTTCTAAATTTTCTTTATGATTTGCTTCAATTTTCTTTACTATCTCATTGATGTTTTTTTCTCGCAAAATATCTTCTATTTCAAAAGAAATTTCTTGATAGTCATAAGCTTTGTAATCTTTGAGGTTTCTCATGGCCCAAGCTAAATTGTAATAAAGACTAGCCTTGGCTTTAGTAGCGCTTTGAGATTCGTCATTTTTTATAGATTCAATTCCTTCTAAGTATGTTTTTTTAGCTTTTTCAAATTCTTTAGTTTGTAAATATACATTACCAAGATTAGTTTTTGCATTGGCTAGTAGTACTTTGTTTTTTTTCGTTTCATAAATTTCAACAGCTTTTTGAGCAAAAAATTTAGATTCGGAATATAATGAATCAATTTGGTAAAGAGCAGATAAGTTTAAATTTGAAGTAGCTTTGTAGTTAAGAATATCCTCGTTTAAGGAAGGGGTCTTATTTAATTCAGAAAAATAAAATAAAGCACTATCTTTATATTTTTGAGCTTCTTTCCAATGATTTTTTTTATTTACATAATTATCAATATTACCTTCTTCAAGTATTTTTAGGTAATTTTCATCTCTGTTTTTTTTAGACTTTAATTCTTTGTACATTTTTAAATACAAAGAACCTATTTGTAAATAAAGTTTTGCAAGGTTGTTTGAAGAGTTTATGTTTAGACTTGAATCATAATCAACTTTTTTTGAAGTAAGGTGTTTTAACGCTGCTTTAAAATACCTTAGTGAGAGCTCAGTATTAGATGTTTTATTATAAATTCCTCCTATTAATTCAGCACTTTTTGAGGTATACAACTCATTATTGTATTTTTTACTTGTGGTGAATAAAATTAATGCATCTTTTAGGGCTTCAGGGTATTTACCTTCGTTATACTTTTTCTTTGCTATTAAGTATGAATTTTTAAGAGACAAAGAATCATCTATTATTTGTAGTTTATTGTGATTAGTTTTATAAATGGTCTGATAAAAATTATTAGACTTATTATTATCAGCTTTGATAAGTCCAAATTGAAATAAAAAAAATAAAAAAATCAAATAAAAATTACACATTTTACAAATTTGTGTCTGTTACAATAATTATTTTAGGTTTGTCTATATCAATAGTAGATTCTTCAGTTCTACTAACATATTTATGATTTACAAAGTTTAATTTAATCATGTTTTCTGAAGCGATTGCTAGTTGTCTTGAAAATTCTTTTTGTTGCATATCACCTATTGATAAGTGTACTTCATAAGTGTTGATGTCTTCGTTATAAACAAAATCTGTAGCTACATTATCGTTTACAGTAAAGTTTAACATATATGTTCCGTCTTCATTTGAAGTAATGCTATATGAATTTAAAAATTCGGTAACTCCTTTTGCAAAAGTAATGTTTTCATCTTCAATATGTATTTTTGTGGTCTTCCCTCGGTCTGTCTCTAAAAAACCAATTTTCAGTTGATCGTTTTCAATAGAGAAATCGTTAGAGTGTTTTGTAGCAGTTTTTTGATTAGTTTCCACCAATATAATCTCTTTAGAATTATCTACATTGGTAACTGTGGTTACATCTGTGTTATTGGTTGTGTTAAAATCAATAGAGTAGGCACCTGTAGCATCTCTTTTAAGAGTATACGATTGTAATAAGTTTTCAGAAGTGCCTTCAATCACCTCTGTTTCGTTTGATGAACAAGATGCAAATAAAAAACTTAAACTTAAGGCAAGGAAATAAGGAGTGATTTTTTTCATGACTAAATTTATAAATTACACTATTTTATATTAATTTTTATAAAATAGCGATGTACTTAGGATAGATATTAAGAGACGGGGGACTAATACCTCTTAGGGGGATAAAGAAAACAAAATGAAGGGGTTTTCTATACTATGTTTAATAACGCGTACATCGCTACTTTTTTTTGTGTAGTTGTTAAACGATGTATGATAATGTATAGACTCGGGGGGCTTCTTAATCTGGGGGACTAAAGAAAATTGAAGGGTTGATAATATCTTTACACTATTTTGTTTCTCACAGCATACATCGCTAAACCTACTACGTTTTTTACTTTTAATTTTTTATATAAATTACTTCTATATGTTTCTACTGTTTTTAAGCTAACATTTAATTTATCGGCAATCTCATAAGAACTTTTTTCTTCCGCAATTAATTTTAATACAGCAATTTCCCGCTCGGTTAAATCTCCATGTAAAAATTGAGGTTCACTAGTTTCTTTAACGTCAGATGTATAAAGGTCTAATAGTTTTTCTTTAATGTCTTCGCTAATGTACTGTATGCCGTTGTGTACAACTTTAATGGCATCAATAATTTGTTCATTAGCGCTACTTTTGTCTACAAAACCGTTAGCTCCTAATGCAATCATTTCTTGCACAAGTTTAGGGTCACTTAAACTAGAAAGTATAATAGTTTTAATTTGTGTATTACGTTTTCTAAACGTTTTTAAAACTTCTATACCATCCATTTCAGGCATGTTAATGTCTAAAACTAATACATCGGCTGTATTGTTTGAGGACCAATTAATAACTTGCCTTCCTGTTAAAGAGTATCCTTCAACTTCAATGTCATCTTCAGTATTTAATAAAGCAATGACACCGTCAATTAATATCTTGTGGTCATCTGCTATGTGAACTTTAATCTTGTAATTCATGGTCGTTTACAGTTACAAATCTATAGTATAAAACAAGTGTGTGCAATACACAGTATCCCTAATTGTTACATTTAGAAATTAGGGATAACCCTGAGTTTTTTTTAACGTTTCTTTAACATTTGTGTTTAGAAGTCAAGTAAATACAGGGTTTTTCAAAAATAAAAAACCGAGATGTAAATCTCGGTTTTTTTTCGCACTAAATATACTAAGATGTTAGGCTTATCGTAATCTATCAACAGATTTTACAAGATCTTCATCCTTCTTAATGGCCTTATTTGCTAAAAATAAAAGCAAAATAACAATGATAGGAAAGAACATCCCAATACCTTTCTCAGAAACCGAAGCTTCTCCAGATAATGTTTGTGATAAATAAATCAATATTCCTAATAAAAAAAGGTTTATCAATATGTTTAAGCGGTTTAGTACAAATTGTAATTGACGATTTTTAAATAGAAAAATAGCTACAATTGATACTAATGCTGAGATAAAAAAAGATACAGGAACCAACTTTTCTAAAAAAGAATTACTAGAAAATAAGTCTATAACATGAATAGCGGGACTTGTTTGAGTCGCCCAAAGATTTACTAAAAAAGTCAATCCTCCAGAGATAATTCCTGCAACTAAAAGATATATAGATTGTATTCTTTGTATCATAATTTTTTATCGGGAAGCAAATGTAATACTTCTTTTTTTAAAAAGAAATATTAGAAGTTAAAATATTTGTATATATTTGCCTTGTATGTAACCGCACAAAATTATTATATAGCCCCTATATAATTAGCAATCAAAACGAAACTTAATAAAAAAACAATTCTTTCACAAAGAATTTTAAGTAACTTAATTATTCAACGAATGTTCGATATTTCGGAATTAAAGACTAAAAAATTAGCTGATTTACAAGTTATAGCCAAAACTATAGGGCTGACTAAATTTAGTCAGTTAAAAAAGTTAGATTTAGTATACAAAATTATAGATGCGCAAGCAGAAGCAAGTGTTAATGAAGCTAAACCGAAGGCAGAAAAGCCAAAAAGGAAAAGAATAGCTAAAGCAGAAACCCCAGCAAACACTTCACAACAGCAAGAACAAGACAGTAAACCCGTAACTAAACCAGAAGCTAAAGAAGCAGTAGGAAAAGCGGAAACTGTTCAAAATGTTGCCAATAAATCTGAAGAGAAAAAGCAAAATCAGCAAGCGACTGAAGATAAAAAACAGCAACAGCCTCAAAACAAACAGCAAAATAAAAACCAAAATAGAGGTAATAAAAATAACAAGAATCAGAACCAAAATCAAAATACTTCAAAACAACACCATAAAAGTGGAAACAAGTATCGTGACCCTGATTTTGAGTTTGATGGAATTATTGAAAGTGAAGGTGTTTTAGAAATGATGCCTGACGGATATGGTTTCTTACGTTCTTCAGACTATAACTATTTATCATCACCAGATGATATTTATGTGTCACAATCTCAAATTAAATTATTCGGTTTAAAAACAGGAGATACGGTTCGCGGTAATGTACGTCCTCCAAAAGAAGGAGAAAAATACTTTCCTTTAATTAGAGTATCAAAAATCAACGGATTAAACCCGAATATTGTTAGAGATAGAGTTTCTTTTGAGCATTTAACGCCACTTTTTGCTGATGAAAAGTTCAATTTAGCAGAAAAAGGAAGTTCATTTTCTACAAGAATTATCGATTTGTTCTCTCCAATAGGAAAAGGACAACGTGGTATGATTGTAGCACAACCTAAAACGGGTAAAACAATGTTATTAAAGGATGTTGCAAATGCAATTGCAGCAAATCATCCAGAGGTATACCAAATTGTTTTATTAATTGATGAGCGTCCTGAAGAGGTTACCGATATGCAACGTAGTGTTCGTGGAGAAGTAGTTGCGTCTACGTTTGACGAGCCAGCTGAAAAGCATGTACGTGTAGCAAATATCGTGTTAGAAAAAGCAAAACGTTTGGTTGAATGCGGTCACGATGTTGTGATTTTATTAGATTCGATAACTCGTTTAGCAAGAGCGTATAACACGGTAGCACCAGCATCTGGTAAGATTTTATCAGGAGGTATCGATGCAAATGCTTTACACAAACCAAAGCGTTTCTTCGGAGCGGCACGTAATATTGAAAATGGTGGTTCATTAACCATTATTGCTACAGCGCTTACCGAAACTGGTTCTAAAATGGATGAGGTAATCTTTGAAGAGTTCAAAGGAACGGGTAACATGGAATTACAATTAGAGCGTAATATTGCTAACCGTAGAATTTACCCTGCAATTGACTTAATCAAGTCGAGCACACGTCGTGATGATTTATTATTAGACGATAAAACAGTACAACGTATGTGGGTATTACGTAAATACTTAGCTGATATGAACCCAATTGAGGCAATGGAGTTTATTCAAGATAGAATTAAGAGATCGTTAAACAACGAAGAGTTCTTGATTTCTATGAATGGATAATCATTCGTATATAAAATAAAAAAATCCCGCACTTGGCGGGATTCTTTATTTTGGATATATCACAAAATCTAACGGAATGTCAAACTCGTGCGTGTCTTCTATTTTTTTGATAGGAGGGAAGAAGTTAAGTCCGATGGTTTGAGTATCTTCTCTACATTCTGATAAAAATCGGTCATAAAAGCCTTTTCCGTAGCCAACTCGGTAGTGTTCTTCGTCAGAAATAAGCATAGGAACGAAAACCAAATCGATATTTTTTACAGCAACTTCTTCTGCATTAACAGGTTCTGGTACCCCAAATTTGTTCAGTTCTAATTGAGTGTCTTCATCAAAATAAAAATGAGAAAGCGTATCGTCTTCAAAATTACAGCGACTTACAATAATTCTTTTTCCTTTTTCTCTAAAGAAATTGATAATTGGTAAAGTATCAATCTCATTGAATTTCCGCATAGATAAAAACAAATGAATAGTATTAATTGTGTCAGTTTGTAAATCAAAAACCTGCTGATAAATACTTTTTTGTAATTGTTCTTTTTCGGCTTCGGTTAGAGTGTTTCTCTTCTGTTTATATAATTTTCTAAGTTCAGATTTTAGCATATTTATTACATCGATTTTAATTCTTCTTGCAATTTTTTAGTTAATCCTTTTACGACAAGATCATAAGAATGATCAATCAGTTCAAAAGCGAAAGCATCAGAAACATCATTATTTAAAGTAACCGTATTCCAATGTACTTTACTCATGTGAAATCCTGGATTAATACTTTCATATTCTGCACGCAATTCTTGGGCACGTTCAGGATCACATTTTAAGTTGATTTTTGTATCGCCTTGTTCCCAGCTATCTAAACCAACCAAAGCATACATTTTTCCCATCACTTTAAAAACCAAGGTAACTTCATCAAAAGGGAAGTGTTCTGTCACTCCTTTTTTATTGATACAGTAATTGCGTAATTCTTCAATATTCATTATTCAATATACTTTTGAGTGGTTTCAGAAATTTCTAAAGCAGAATAATCTAGTTTCCATCCAATGGTTTCGACCAAGTTTTGCATCAAAGTAACAGCTTCTAAAGCTTCTTTATTTGCGGTTTGCATTAAGTTACTTTCAGGAATTTTTTGAAGAATATGTTCTCTTGCTTCTTTGTTTACTTCGGTTAAATCTTCGGAACTAAACTTGTTAAGTAATCCATTTTGAATATCGTAAAAACGTAAATTAGGTTCTATTGAAAACACTTCAGGTTCTGGAAATTCAGAAAGAATTAATACTTTTTTCTTCGTATCTGTATGCATTTTAATTTTTCTAAAATCAAAACCGATATGTACCTTGGCATTAATTAAAATAATGGCTTTTTTCTTACTAGAAACTAATCCTAAAAATTTCTCTTTGGTGTTTTCGTGATGATAAATCTCAGCAAATTCTCCTTCAACAGTAATTAGTTTAGATACTTTTTTAATCTTATCTAACAGTACCACCGATTGTTTTTCAGTTAAATTTTTTCTTTTAACTGTTGTAAACTTATTAAAAATGTAATAGGATATAATAGCACCTCCTGCTAATCCTAAAAAAAGTAATTCCATAAACACGAATTTACGTAAAATAGGTAAAGCATAAAAGAGAATATATGCTGTAGGAGTTTTTTAGGAGGAAAGTGAGCAAAGGAGAGTTATTTTGTATTTTTATGCTGTTATTATTTCAGTTATCTTCACTGTAACAAAATCGTATTAAATTGATGAAAGTATCAAGCAACACCGAAGCAGAATTACAAGAACGTATTAAAGAGCTAACATGCCTTTACAAGGTGACTTCTTTAATAATAAATGCAGATCTTGAGCAGATAGATGTTACTTTAAAAGCAATTGCCTATAGTTTAAAAAAGGCGCTTCAATTTCCTAAAAACACCGAAGTAGTTATTGAAATAGAAGGAAATATAATAGAAAATAAATCGATAAAGAATAGTGTTTGTATAATTTCGAGTGCTATCCCTGTGTTTAATTTACAAAAAGGTAAAATTGAAGCACATATAGAGGGAGTAGAACTAAAAGAAAATTTATATTTAAAAGAAGAACAAGAGTTGTTTGATACTGTAGCCATAAAAATTGGTGGACTTTTAGAGCGAATAGAAATAAAGAAGAATGAACTGTCGATGAGGCGTAAGATGGAACACGCAGATCGATTGTCTATTTTGGGAGAATTAACTGCAGGTATAGCTCATGAATTGAATACTCCGTTAGCTAATATTTTAGGTTTTTCAGAATTATTAAAGGCAGATTTAAAAGAAAATAACAAGGCACTTCAAGATGTAGAAAAAATTATTCAAAGTGCTATTTTTTCAAGAGAGGTGGTTAAAAAGTTAATGTACTTTGCTTGCGAAATGCCTAATGAAATGAAGCAAGTAAACATTGTTCCTAGTATAAAAAGCGCTATAGATTTATTAGACGCAACATTTAGAAAACACGAGGTAAAGTATATTGTAAAAGTTGAAGATGAAGAGTTGTTGTTGAGGGCTGATACCGTGCAGCTAACACAAATAATTTTCAATCTTACGATTAATGCAATTTATTTTTCTCCTAAAAACGGATTAGTTATAATCGAAACTTTTCAAACGGATAATGAAGTAGTTCTTAGAATTTCTGATGAAGGAAAAGGGCTTACGCCAGAAGCTCTCGAAAAAGTATTTCAGCCTTTCTTTACCACTAAACCGACAGGAGAAGGTACTGGTTTAGGGCTAAGTGTTGTGCACGGAATTGTATCGAGTCATAAAGGAACGATAACAGCTAAAAATGGTAGCGAAAAAGGTGCTATCTTTGAAGTAAGGTTACCAAAATAGAAGAAATGCAACTAAAAAAAGAAAATATACTGATAGTAGATGATGATGTTCATATTTTAGAATTGTTGCACAGGCATTTACAATCCTGGAACTACCATACCTATAAAGCGGTTTCTGTAAAAGAAGCAGTAGCAATTTTAAGAGATACATCAATAGATTTATTGATTACCGATTTAAAAATGCCTGAGGTTGATGGTTTTGAACTTGTAAAGTTTGTTTCTGAACATTATCCGAAATTGCCTAAACTTATTGTAACAGGGTATCCTTCTGTACAAGACTCTCTTGAAGCGATTAAATCTGGAGTAGTAGCTTATTTAACTAAGCCTTTTACGAAAAGTGAGTTAAAAGAAGCGATGGATGATGCCTTGAAAAAGTCAAGAATTACACAAGATTCTACTACTCAAAAAAAAGAACATAAAGAATTTTATGGAGACATGATAGGGGCTTCTGAAAAAATTAATGAAATATTTCAGATAATCGATCGTGTTAAAAATAACAAAGCAACAGTTTCTATCAAAGGAGAAAGTGGAACAGGAAAAGAATTGGTAGCAAGGGCAATACATTATGAAGGAAAGTTTTCAAAAGAACCCTACATAGCTGTAAACTGCGGAGCCATTCCAGAAAACTTGTTAGAGTCTGAATTGTTCGGATATGTAAAAGGTGCTTTTACGGGAGCAGATAAAAATAGAGAAGGATTTTTTCAGGCTGCGAATGGAGGAACTATTTTTTTAGATGAAATAGGAAATGCCTCGTTAAATGTACAAGCTAAATTGTTAAG
Organism: Tenacibaculum sp. TB-56; assembly: GCF_059716275.2. Taxonomy (NCBI): domain Bacteria; kingdom Pseudomonadati; phylum Bacteroidota; class Flavobacteriia; order Flavobacteriales; family Flavobacteriaceae; genus Tenacibaculum; species Tenacibaculum sp. TB-56. Next base: position 1,821,442 of record NZ_CM201367.1, read on the forward strand.
AGCACTTCAAGAAAAAGAAGTAGTAAAAGTAGGAGCGCAAAAAGCAGAAAAAGTTGATGTTAGAATTATTGCAGCTACAAATAATAACTTGAAAGAAATGATTCAAGAAGGTTCTTTCAGGGAAGACTTGTTTTACAGACTAACAGTAGTTGAAATTGAAGTACCACCATTAAGAGAACGAAAAGAAGATATTTCAATGTTGGCTGAAAAGTTTCTTTTTAAATACGGTGTTGAGTATAAAGACAGGTTTGTAAAGATGAATCCGAAAGCTTTAGCTATTTTAATGCGTTACGATTGGCCAGGAAATATTAGAGAATTAGAAAATATTATACAACGTGCTGTAATTATGTGTGATAGGGTAGTAGAGGTAGAGCATTTACCAGATTCATTAAAGTATAATGTAGACTTTTCAGAAGAAGGATTAATCTCTTTAAAAGAGATGGAAAAACGCCACATACAAAATGTTTTAAACGCAACTAATAATAATAAAACCCAAGCTGCTAAAATTCTTCAAATAGATCGTAAAACCTTACGAGAAAAACTTAAAGAATAAGAAGTCAATTCCTTGGGACTTTTTTACTCGCCTGAGGAAAAATTACCCACTATAAATTTTACTGTAAATTTTATTGAATAACTCAAGTCCTTGTAAACAAAGGGTTTTTTGCTTTTTTGTGTTTTTTGGCACATTTAACGGCACATCATTTGCCTTTAATGAAACAGAAATAAAACGAAACAATTTTATGAATGCAAACCCTTTCAATATTTGTCCGTCGTGTGCGTATATAGACACATGTGTATTGACCAAATCAAAAGAAAAAGTTTGGTCATGTAGTGAATATAATGAGGTAAAATGCAATGAAGAGATTCAGAAAGAAGTAATCGCTGAAAAAGAAGAGGTAGAATTTGTGTAAAAAACAAAAGAATTAAGTTAAAGACTAAATAACAGTTTTTTTACATTAGCAGCCTTAAAACAGACTTACTAAATTTATGAATGTATGAAGAATACAAAAAGTGAAATTTCAGATAGAGAATCGAACTCAAACACAAAAGAGATGACATTAACAAAAGAGTTAAAAGTACCAGCGAAGCCTAAGAATGCTAGAGGTATGGTTGATAATGTACTAGAGCAATTCAATAGTGCATCAGACCAAATAGGGTTACACCCAAATATCCGTAAAATATTAAGTATTACTAATAACGAAGTCATTGTTAACTTTCCTGTAAAAATGGATAACGGAGACGTTGAAATTTTTCAAGGATACCGTGTACAACACAACAATGCATTAGGACCTTATAAAGGAGGTTTACGTTACCACCCAACTGTAGATATCGATGCAGCTAGAGCTTTAGCTATGTGGATGACTTGGAAAACTTCATTAGCAGGTTTACCATACGGTGGAGGTAAAGGAGGTATTCAATTAGATCCTTCTAAATATTCTAAAGATGAATTAGAACGTATTACTAGACGTTTTACGTATGCTTTAGGAGATAACATTGGACCAGAACACGATATTCCTGCTCCAGATGTTAATACAAACGCGCAAACAATGGCGTGGATGGCTGATACGTATATGAGCACTAAAGCTCCTGCTGCGCGCTCAATGAACCAACACGTAGTTACAGGAAAACCAATTGGTAGTGGTGGTTTAGAAGGAAGAGATAGAGCTACTGGTTACGGTGTTTTCTTAACTATCAAATTTTGGATAGAAGAAAATAACGAAACTTTAGAAGGAAAAACGTTCATCGTTCAAGGATTTGGAAACGTAGGATATTGGGCAGCATATTTCTTAGAGCAAGAAGGAGCTAAAATGATAGGAGTTCAAGATGCTTATGGAAGTATTAAGAATGTTAACGGAATTAAGGTAGAAGATCTTTTCAACTATACAAAAGCGAATAACGGAAGTTTAGTTGGTTACCCAGAGTCTGAGGCTATGGAAAAAGAAGATTTCTTTGCGCTTGATTGTGATATCTGTATCCCAGCAGCTTTAGGAAACCAAATAACCGAAAAGAATGCTCACTTAGTAAAAGCTAAATTAATAGCTGAAGGAGCAAATGGTCCAACAAATGTCGAAGGAGAGAAAATTTTGTTAGAAAATGGAGTAACAATTATTCCAGACATTTTATGTAATTCAGGAGGGGTTATTACAAGTTATTTTGAATGGCTTCAAAACCGTAACGGTGAGTTATGGGATATGGAAGAAGTAATTCAAAGGCTAGATAAAAAGTTAAAAGAGTCATATACAAAAGTTTCTGATTACGCTAAGTTAGAAGGAATTGATATGCGTAAAGCTGCATATTGTATAGCTATTCAACGAATAGAAAGAGCTTATGTTCAACGTGGAATTTTCCCATAAAGAGTATCATAAATGAAGCACGGAAGTTTAATTTTAGAAAAAAAAGAGTACGTATATATTAAAAGTTTGCTGAATGTTTCGGAGCATTCTGAAGGTCATCAAGTTCAAAAATCATTAATAAAGTTTGCTGAAGAATTAAAAACAGCAATCATTTTAGATGAAGAAGAAATGTTAGATGATGTAGTACGCTTAAACACTACGGTTACTGTAGCTTCTGGTAATGTTTGGGAAAAAACAATACAGATTGTAAAGCCAACAGAAAAAGACCTGAAAAATGATAAGGTTTCTATATTAACTCCAATAGGAATAGCCCTTTTTGGATATGCATTAAACGATGTTGTTCATTGGGAATTTCCAGGAGGAAATAAAGAAGTTAAAATTTTAAAGGTTACTCAAGAAGTAGTAGGAAGCGAAAACCTCAATTCCTTAATTTAAAATACTATAAAAGTTATGACACTTAATAATAGCGATATAGATGTAGTACACAAGTACAATCATGTAGAACTAAAAGGGTGGGTAGATCAATTACAGTATATAGATAAAGAGATTGATAACCTTTTAAATTTATATGCAAACGCTTTAGGAGAAAAAAGTATTCCAACAGGAATACAAGAGCTTTTCTCTCAAAGAAAAAAATTAAACAAAGCGCTTTACGAAAAAGTGCTACCATATTCAATTACCTATACCAATGTTGCAGAATGTGATGACATTCAATGTGATATGGCGTATTTAGGAGAGTATGATAGATTACGTGAAAGTTATAAAGATAATTTAGAGGCTTACCAACAACTAAAAGATAAGTTGTTTGAAGAGGCTCTAAGAAAAGAATAACATACTTGTGAAAGCAAGTTTGTTAGATTAGTAGATTTAGTTGATAAACCTTGGGATTCTCATCCCAAGGTTTCTGTTTTTTAACAGACTTATTTTATTGATAAATACAGTAAGTTTAACTTTTTAATTATAGTTCATGCATACTAAGTAGATGAAAATGCACTAAAAACAAGCTAACTGTTTTTGGTACAGTGGTTCTTTAGAAGTATTTTATAAAATAGGAAGTTTATGCTTTTGAAGGAAATTAATAGTGATTGAGTAAAACAATATTAAAATAAAAAACCCTGTTAATCTTTCGATTAACAGGGTTTTGTTTGTCGGGGTGGCAGGATTCGAACCTGCGACCTCCTGCTCCCAAAGCAGGCGCGATGACCGGGCTACGCTACACCCCGTGTTAATTGGGACTGCAAATGTAGAAAAAAAAAGTAAACTACAAATAAAAAAATGATTTTTTTGTCAAATAATCTGACCTTATAAAACGATAGTTAAAATATATTTAAAAGAAGATAATAGAAGTAAAAAAAAATTACATTTGTAACTTCAAAATTTTAAGATAATGGCAGAAAAAATTAAATGTTTGATTATTGGATCTGGTCACTGCAGGATATACAGCGGCAATTTATGCAGCAAGAGCAGATATGAAACCAGTTATGTACACAGGAATGCAAATGGGAGGGCAGTTAACAACAACTACTGAAGTTGATAATTTTCCAGGATATCCAAAAGGAACTGATGGTACAGCAATGATGGAAGATTTAAAAAGTCAAGCAGAGCGTTTCGGAACTGATGTTCGTTTTGGAATGGTTACTAAAGTTGAATTTTCTGAAGAAGAAGGAGGAGTTCACAAAGTAATCGTAGACGACACAACAGAGATAGAAGCGCAAACCGTAATTATCTCTACAGGAGCTACTGCTAAATATTTAGGATTAGAAAGTGAACAACGTTTAATAGGTGGTGGAGTTTCAGCTTGTGCTACTTGTGACGGATTCTTTTATAAAGGACAAGAAGTTGTGGTTGTAGGAGCAGGAGATACCGCTGCTGAAGAGGCAACGTATTTAGCGAACATTTGTAGTAAAGTAACTATGTTAGTTCGTAAAGATTATATGCGTGCTTCTAAGGCAATGCAACACCGTGTGAATAAAACAGAAAATATTACAGTAATGTACAATACTGAAATAGATGAAGTTTTAGGAGAGAATGTTGTTGAAGGTGTTCGTGCTGTAAACAATGAAACAGGAGAGAAAACAGAAATTCCTGTAACAGGAGTGTTTGTTGCTATCGGACACAAACCTAACACTGAATTGTTTAAAGGAGTGTTAGAAATGGATGAAACAGGTTATTTAATCACCAAAGGAAAGTCTACAAAAACTAATTTACCAGGAGTTTTTGCAGCAGGTGATGTACAAGATAAAGAATATCGTCAAGCAGTAACAGCAGCTGGTACAGGATGTATGGCAGCGTTAGATGCAGAACGTTATTTAGGTGCTTTAGAATAATACTTTAAAGAATAAAACAAAAAAGAGCTCTTAAAATTTAAGAGCTCTTTTTTTATGGATGAAAATCATATTCATTTTTAATGTGATCTATTTTTCAACAGATAGTTTTATGGTTTTAGAAACTTTAAATTCTCCTTTGGGCGCTATTTTGTAAATAAACTATATTCTTGTTTTTTATACTAAAGGCTCAGCTTTAAAACCTTTACTTTTTACAATAGTAATTACTTCATCCGCAGTAATTCCTTTAGAGCTTACGGTAAGAATTTTATCCTCTAAATTAGTATCTACATTCCAATGGCAAATACCTTCAGCACTGTCTAAATCAGCTTGTACTTTTGATACACACCTTCCGCAGTTAAGGTTTGTTTTGAATTTTAACTCTTTATTATTTTCCATGAGATTAAAAATTTATTTGTTATTGAATACTGCAAATTTCAGCACAACACCGTTGTTTGTTGTTGTACAATTTTAAGATTGATTTGTGAGATTTACAGATTTAATCACTAAGTTAGATTTTACTTTTTCCATTTTAAACGTAAGCTATTGGTAACTACACTAACACTACTCATAGCCATAGCTGCACCAGCAATCATGGGGTTTAGTAAAAAGCCATTAAATGGGTATAAAATACCCGCAGCAATAGGAATACCAATAAGGTTATAAATAAATGCCCAAAACAGGTTTTGTTTAATGGTAGCTACCGTTTGTTTTGAAAGCTTTATAGCTTGTGGTATTTTACTTAGGTCAGATGATATAATGGTCATTTTAGCAACATCCATTGCAATATCACTACCTTTTCCCATGGCAATACTTACATCGGCAGTAGCTAGGGCAGTACTGTCGTTAATACCATCACCCACCATAGCAACGGTTTTTCCTTGTTGCTGTAACTCTTTTACAAAATCAGCTTTGTGTTGTGGTAATACTTCAGCTTTGTAATGTTGAATACCTGTTTCTTTAGCAATAGATTTCGCGGTAGCTTCGTTGTCACCCGTAAGCATGTATAAATCAATATCCATAGCCTGTAACTCTTTAATAGCTTGTACAGAGGTTTCTTTTATTTTGTCTGAAATAGCAAGTACAGAAAGTGCTTCTTTACTATTAGCAAACCAAATAACAGTTTTAGCCTGTTTACTCCATTCGTCTGCTTGTTTTAAAAGTTCTTCCGCTATGGTAACCTTATTTTCAGCCAATAACTTTTTATTACCAACAAAAAAGGTTTCTCCGTTATAATCAGCCTTAGCACCCTTGCCCGTAATACTGTCGAAATTTGTTAGTGGGGTAGTGGCAGTATCTCCTAAAAACTTTACAACAGCTTCTGCTAATGGATGTTCAGATTTTTTCTCGATACTTAAAAGTATGTTCTTAGCGGTGTCATCATTACGTAGCCAAGATATACCTGTAACTTCAGGTTTTCCCTCGGTAATAGTTCCTGTTTTATCTAAAATAATAGCGTTTACTTTTTTAGCCGATTCAAGGCTTTCAGCATCTTTAATTAAAATACCATTTTCGGCACCTTTACCCACACCCACCATAATAGCGGTAGGAGTAGCAAGTCCTAAAGCACAAGGGCATGCAATAACCAATACGGTGATAGCAGCTAACAACCCCTGAACCAATCCGTTATCACCCCCTAAAATAAACCATATAATAAATGTAATAACAGCAATACTCATTACCACAGGAACGAAAATACCTGCAATTTTGTCAACCAATTTCTGTACAGGAGCTTTACTACCTTGTGCATCTTGTACCATTTTAATAATTTGAGCCAACATGGTTTCTTTTCCAACCTTAATGGCTTTGAATAGGAAACTTCCTTTTTGATTGATGGTTCCTGCAAATACTTTTTCATTTTCTTCTTTTAGTACCGGAACAGGTTCGCCACTTAACATGCTTTCATCTACATACGAGCTTCCAGAGGTAACCATACCGTCTACCGCAATTTTTTCTCCTGGTTTGACAAGAATAGTATCATTTACGTTCACTTCTTCAATAGCAGTTTGCTTTTCCGTTCCGTCAGGTTGTATCACAACCACCGTTTTAGGTTGTAAGCCCATCAATTTTTTAATGGCAGATGAGGTGTTTCCTTTGGCTTTTTCTTCTAATAGTTTTCCTAACAGAATAAATGCGATAATAACCGCAGCTGCCTCAAAATATACATGTGCTTCTAATCCTCTAGATTCCCAAAACTTAGGAAATAACATATTGAATACACTAAATATATACGCTATACCTGTACTTAAAGCGACCAAAGTGTCCATATTTGCAGAACGATGTTTGGCTTGCTTCCATGCATTGATAAAAAAGTCTTTTCCAAACCATAATAATACGGGGGTAGAGAAGGCCCACATAATAGGGTTAGCGTAAGGCATATTCATAAAAAACATACCAATAACAACTACAGGCAACGAAAGTAATACCGACCATGTAGTTTTGGTTTTTAGTTGCTTGAACTTCTTTTCATGAATAGCTTCGAGGGTTTCTTGTTGTTTGGTTTCGTCTTCAATTAACAAATCATAACCCGCACCTTGTACTGCTTTTTGCAATTTTGTAGCATTAGTCATGTTTGGAAGATATTCTACCGTTAAATTTCCACTAGCAAAATTTACTGAGGCATTTACGACACCTGGTTCGTTGCTAACAATACTTTCGGCACTTCCTGCACATGAGGCACAAGTCATACCCAATACTGGAAATACTTTTTTAACAGTGGTTACACCGTAGCCCAAATCTTTTATAGCGGTAACGGCGTTTGCAAGAACTTCTTCGTTAGCAACCGTAATAGCAGCTCTTTGGTTGTTTAGTTCTACTTTATGGGTTTCAATCCCCTCAACCTGTGCTAATCCTTTTTCAACGATTAAAGCACAGTGTTCACTTTCCACACCTTCTAGAGGTAGGTAAATGATATCTTTATTGTTATTTGTTGCCATTTTTTTACTGTATTAATTGTACAATACAAAGTTGGCATTAAGTTAGAGAAAATTTATTGTGGAATTTTGGAATTGATTTATAAGATTTACACCTCGTCTAATGGTTTTCTTCTGTCTTTACGGATTTTTTTAAAGTGACTAGGCGTTAATCCTGTAACTTTTTTAAACTGATTGCTTAAATATGCCACGCTTGAATAGTGTAAACGGAAAGCAATTTCACTTAATGATAATTCATCGTAAACAAGTAATTCTTTTACCTTTTCTATTTTTTGAGCAATAAAATACTTTTCAATAGTAGTACCTTCTACTTCAGAAAAAAGGTTGGATAAGTAATTATAATCGTGATGTAGTTCGTTGCTTAATAGTTCAGATAGATTGATTTTTGTTTCACTATCTTGATGGTGTACCAAATTGATGATTAAGTTTTTTATCTTTTCAATAATGCGACTTTTTTTATCATCAATAATTTCGAAGCCTAAATCAAGTAAAATCTTATCTAGATGTTCTTTTTCATGTGAAGTAAGTTCTTTTTCGAGTATAACCTCACCCAATTTAATGCTTTTAACACCAACACCTAATTTGTCTAATTCATTTTGAATGACTAGGATACAGCGATTGCAAACCATGTTTTTGATAAAAAGAGTCATCATATTTTTCCTACTCTATAAATTTTGTTTTTCAATCAGTTAAATTTTCAGCGGTTAGTTTGGGCATTGCACACAACGGTCTCCTTTACTTTGATATTATTAAATTTAACAAGAGTAGAGAGGAGAACTCGAACGGTCTTTAGGTAATACCTATTACACGTAATAGTCCTCTCTACTTCTTGCACGACGTTTAGTTGAACTACTTGGAATACCTAGCCACTATGGCTCATTAAAGGAAATAGTTGCAAAACGTCATTAATCATTAATTTTTTAAATATATGAAAAAAGTAAGAGATGTAATTGGGATTGATGTATCAAAAAAGACCATTGATGCCACCTTATACAACAGTAGGCAACATGCGGTATTTTCAAATGATGAAGAGGGATATGAAGAGCTTATCCGATGGAGTAAACGCCATTTAGAAACATCAGAGTATTTTTTCTGTTTTGAAAATACAGGGAATTATTCCTTAAAGCTATCGGTTTTTTTGTCGTCACTATCACTTATTTATGTAGAAGAAAGCCCTATACGAATTAAACGTAGTACAGGTCTTGCTAGAGAGAAGACAGATAAACTAGATTCCTACATGATTGCCCGATTTGGATGGATATACCGAGAAGAATTAGAACCCAGTAATGTAAAGCCAAAAGAGTTTCAAGAGATTGGTAGGCTTTTAGCTTTGCGAGATCAAATGGTAAGAGACCGTAGTGGTTTAAAATCTACTTTAAAAGAGCAAAAGCATTTGCTTTCAAGTCCTTCAACAGACCCTTGTTGTAAGATATTAGAACGCTCAATAAAGTACATTGACAAGCAAGTATTATCTATAGAGAAACGTATGAAAGAATTATTAAAGACAGATGATAAGTTACAGCACAACTATGAGTTGTTAAGGACTGTAAAAGGAGTAGGTCTGATATTAAGTTGTCAATTACTTTATCATACATCCAATTTTATGAAATTTAATAACTGGCGTTCATTTTCAAGTTATTGTGGAATCGCCCCATTTGAATATAGCTCAGGAAGCTCTATTAGGCGACGAAAACAAAGCCACTATATAGGCGATAGAAAAATGAAGACATTATTAAGTATGGTTGCTGTTTCAGCGATACAGTCTGATCAGGAGTTAAAGAATTATTATCACAGAAAGTTAGAGGAAGGCAAACATAAAATGATTGTATTAAACAACGTTAGAAATAAAATTTTAGCACGCAGTTTTGCAGTAATTAAAAGAGGTACTCCCTTTGTAAATATAGCAGCAGTAAATTTCTAAAAAAAACTTGTTTTTTACCTTGGAATACGTATAACCGTCAGTTACGGGTTAATATGCGTTAATTTTCGGTTTGGCACAGACTTTAGCAATTCCGAGTGGATTCGGACGTAGTCGAATCCGCCGTAATTGCGGTTATACATCTTAAGTTAGCACAAGTATTTTTTTATAATTCGTATTTCCATTCCTTTTTTTCTTTATCAAATTCAATTGTTAAATGTCGAATATAAGGAACAGAAATGTTCGTTTTTCTATGCTTTTTCATTTCCCATTTTTGGATTTTTTTTACTAACTCAATTGCATCTTTTTCAAATTCACTTAGTGGTTTTCTTAACTTTATTTTAAATTCAGTTGGAAGATTAAATATTGAATCAGTTTTAATTTGATAACCATAATGTGTAGTTACAGAATTCAGTTTACCATTTTTATCAATATATAATTTTAACCACGTAAAAGGTTTTTTATAATCTTTAATTTTTCCAGTTTTTAATATAGAATCAATATTAGAAATTGGTTTTGTATAATTGAAACCGTGTTCAGATAGATAAATGTAATTTTCCAATTCAAAAGAATTTCCATTGTCTAATATTTTTTGTTCATTCTTTCCTATTTGTCTGTAATCAATATTTTTAGAATTAGAGCAAATATTTGGGAAACGGAATTTTCCTTTATATCTGCTTGTATATACCAGCCAAACTTCTCCTTTTTCTGGATAAGGATCACAGTCTGAACCTATTCCTATATACTTTCCTTCTGAATTAAACCTTCCTTTTGAAAATACTTCAAATTCTAATTTTTTAGGTAAATCTCCGTTCTTATAATGTTTTGAAATATCAAAGGTAATTTTATAAGTTAAACTGTCTTTAGCGTAAACTTTTGAAACTATTTTTCCTTCAAAAACATATTCTGATGAATAAAATTCCATAATTGGATTAGTTTCACTACAATCACAAGCAAAAATAAAAGTCGAAACCAGAATTGTAAATATTGTCAGGATTTGTTTTTTCATATTTGTGCTAACGTTAGCGTATAAATTTCAGTTGCGGAAAATCGGTACGATTTTCCGATTGAGACTGAAAGATAGAAAATTGCAATGAATTTCCGTAGGAAATTCAGTCGCAATTGAATTTATACATCTTAAGTTAGCAATTGTTTAACTTTAGTAATAAAAACCAGAAAGAAAAAAGCGTAGAGTAAGGTTATGATATACGTTGAAACCTAGATTTCGTCAACATTGATAATCCCTACGCTTTACTACTTTAAATTCGTTCAGTTCTGTGAGACCAAGATCTCGATTTCAAGTTGTTGAATTGATAGTAGTTATTTTTCTTTCCAATCCTTTTTTCTTATGAGTAAAAATAAACAATTTTTAGGAATCGATGTAAGTAAAGATGTTTTAGATGTGTATGATTATCAAGGTAATTGGTATCAGTTTAAAAATGATTCATCAGGCTTTAAAGAGCTGTTGTTAATCACAAGTGATTTAACTCATTGTATAATGGAAGCCACAGGGTATTATCATGTACGATTAGCTTATTTTTTAACAGAAAAAGGAGTTTTGGTATCAGTAGAAAATCCGTTGAAGATAAAACGTTTTATTCAAATGAATTTATCAAAAGTAAAGACGGATAAGAGTGATGCAAAGCAGCTATATAATTATGGTGTAAGTCAAGCCCCTTCTATATGGAAAGGAGAAAGCAAGGAACAACAAGAATGTTTACAAATAGTACGTTTGTTGAGTGTTTATACGAAACAATCTACTCAATTAAAGAATAAGCTTCATGGCGAATCAGTATTAGGAACTCCATCAAAATTGGTAGTTAGTTCCTTAAAAAGGCAACTAAAAAATATACAAAAAGAGATGGTTAAATTAGAAGATTTGTTGCTAGAGAATGTAAAAAAGAGCTATCAAGAAGAATTGACTTTATTAAAGTCAATTCCAGGAATAGGGGGTAAAACAGCATTAATGTTATTAGTTTTTACCGATGGATTTAAGCGCTTTACTTCGGCAAAGGAGCTGTGCAGTTACGCAGGTATAACTCCTGTTATTAGAGAGTCAGGCAGTAGTATAAAAGGAAGACCTCGAATAAGTAAAATGGGTAATCCAAAGCTTAGAAATTTATTGTTTATGTGTAGTTTTAATGCTTGTAAATACAACAAAACATGTAGAGAACTTTATGACCGAATTGTAGCTAAGGGTAAGAGTAAAAAACTTGCTTTAATAGCGGTGTGTAATAAGCTACTAAAACAAGCTTTTGCAATAGTAAAAAGTGGTTTGCCTTATGATGCAAATTATAAAAGTACTTTGGTTTAAAAAAGTATAAAATTTACTTGTTTTTTACCTCAGTTCTTTGTTGTACAACGTTTTTTAATTCATTTACTAATTCTGTTGAGTTTTCAGAACTAAAATATATTTTTCATTGTCAGTTACAATTTTCATCATTTCCTATCTGTTTTTAACGAAACTTTGAAATTGTCCATTGCACTTTCAATAAACCAAAAACATCTTTGTTACCAATAGTCATTGTAGGATTCGAATATTCTAATTTTCAATTTCTTTTATTTTCGAAAACGGAATTGCAATCTGTCAATTTTCTTTTTAGAATAATCTTTTCTTTTCCAATTATTATTTTATTCAGTGAATTCTCATAGAAGCAAAATATTGTTCCAATTATCTATGAACATAAAACAGCTTCTCCAATTAAACCATAACTGTTGTTTGTGATTTTAAAGTCAGAGCAATTAAGAAGAATAGAATAAATGACACTAACTGTAATTATCTTAACCATTAAAGAATTTTTACTTCTGAAAATTTTCATTTCAAAAGTCTATTCGTTTAACGAAAATATCATTGGTTTTCTTTAGATAACTTTTTCTTTATGATATTCAGAATATGAGGTTTATTAGTCTTGTAAATATAATAATCATAAATAAGCCATACACTTACAAAAACTCCAATCAAATATTTAAAATCTGAATCTCCTAATGTAAAATATTGATACAAAGTTATAGGAAGACATACTATACCAATAATAAATAAAATTGTCTGTGTCGTGTTTTTTTTCATCTTTTTAACTTTTATATTCAATTCATTAGTAGTCAATGTGGTGGATTTGTTACAGTTTTGATTGAAGTTATGAATTTCCAAATGTTGTACAACGGTTTTGGCTATGATTTCGTTACGGAATGGCACGTGAGTGTCATTCCGACGTTGACCGAAAGATAGCAAAAATGAATGGAATTTCCTACCGGAATTTAAGAAACCCTTATTTATAAGGGGTTTCAATTAAAAAGGCAACAATAAGGCAACAAATATTTGATTATAAGAACTAATCAAAGGAAAGAAATAATAGATAAAATTAGGAACTTATTAAACGATAAAAATAAAACCGTTCGTGTAGAACGGTTTTATTATTTAAACATCAACCGTTAATTAGCTGTTCCAGAGCCTAAATAAACGCTGTTTGACACGATACTACCATCTGCTGTAGTAAATGCCATAAAAAGCTCAACAGTATCTCCTGCGTATGTACTTGGAATTGTAATGATTTGTGATCCTACAGTTCTATCAGCACCATCAAGAATATACATTGATTCTTTTTTACTTGGATTGTAAACTAAAACCATTGCTTTATCAGTTGCATTTGCATTACCTTCAGCAGAGTTATCATCCCAAGTAAATTCTACTTGTCCCGCAGTTGCTAAATCTGTTGCAGGGTTCAATGCTCCTGATAAGTTACCTCTACTTAATAAAGCTAAAGCATAATCTACAGTAAAGTTTGGTGCAGCTCCTGTAATAGCATTATTCAATACATAAGACATTGCTGCATTAAACTCTGTTTTTTGCACCGCATAAGATTTATACCCTTTCTTGATAAAACCTAAATTCGGTTGAAGATACTCCAAAGTAACAGTAAACTTGTTTCTTTGGTTAACTTGTCCTTCTGTTCGTGGATTTGCCACATTTGAAGGCTTAATTCTCAAATAGTCAATACCTTTCCAAGAAGCACCGACTACGTTTCCTACTTTTCCTGATACACCGCCCAGGATTCCTTGTGAAATAACACCCATTGTATATAAAAATTAAAATTACTACTTGTTCGGAGTTGGTACGGACTTGGTATAGCCTTTCACCAACACAAGTAATATATGGCAAATACTATGCTAATAGATTGATTTGGTTTTTGTTGCCCTTTGTTGCCCGATTTTGCTTTTTAGAAAATAGATTTTGTATATATGACACTTTTAAATCTGCCATTTTTGAAATGACTTTTTGTAATTCTGCTTCTTTTTGGCTAATAGCTGACACAATACTAATATGCTTCTGCAACTCTTTAGATTCATTTAGTAATGAAGTGTAGCTATATTTAAGCGTGTTTCTGCAATCATTTATTGAAATAAACGGAATTACACTACCTTTTAAATAATACGCATAGAAACCGCCTATTTGTAGCATCATTGATAAATGATAAAGGGTGTGTTTTTCTTCTTCGGTTGGTACAGTTACCACAAAGCAATTAGGACAGGGATTTATTAAAGGCTTTCCGCTGTTTTGCCCTTTGTTCAGGATAAAAAAATGAGGTTGCGAATAGGTTCTTCCGATTTGGTGTGTTTTCAGTTCAAAAGTTGACATAGCTATCCAATTTAAAATTGCTTCGCTACGCTTCGCACCATTAATTTTTTAAAAGAAAAACAATAAAAAAAGAAAGCCGTATGTTTTTGTGGCGTGGATAAGGCTGTCAAGGTTTTTGGAAAAAATACTACCCTCTTTTTTAAATAATATTGGGGTGGAGATTTTTTTCAAAACCCGTAGGGCGTGACCTTTATAGCCTTGCGCGTTGGCTGTGGTAGCCACATATATTTGCTACCTTTTTTTATGTATTTTTTGTTGTTCTAAAACATCTAATATGTCTTCTTTTTTATAAAAAATTCTGTTGCCCATACGAATTGGATTTAAAATGCCGTGTTTATTCCAGGAATGTATTGTTACTAAACTTATCTTTAAATAATCGGATACTTCTTGTCTTGTTAGGATTTCATCATTTTGTTTTTTAGATAATTCTTTAAGGTAGTTTTCAATTTTAAACATTAGTTTATCTGCTACCGCATCTGCTAATTCATCTATTGTAACCTCTGTGATTTGGATTGTTTTTGTAATCATCTTGTTTTCTTTTTAGTTAATTGATTTCCACTTTTTGGGGCATAAACTCTTAAAAAAATAGGTTATTACCAATTTGAGCGTTGGATGAAGCGTTTGTATGGGTAGCGTTTTAAATAGTTGTTTGATAAAACAGCATTTAAACAAGCTACTTATACAGGACTTTTAGGCAATAGCTTTTTGTTTTTTTGAGGTACGAGAAAAAGCAATATGCTATGGCGTATTACTACATTTTATGAACCTATTTTTTTAAAACCGCTGACTTGGGTGGTGGGGAAAAGTGGTCTTTTATATTTGTTAACGAAATGAAACAAACAAAGACTTGAGGTAAGGAATACTTGGACTTAACGATGGTTTTGTGCAGCTTGAATAAGGTAACGAATATGCATCATTTTAAGCTAAATTTTCATATGGCTATTGTTTCAGTTTAGTTCGGATTTTTATTAAAAGTTCGGGTGTGAGCGTGGGAAAAGCGGCTATTTTACATAATGGCGTTATAACTACAGCTTTGGTGATGCGGTGGGTGTAGCGGCTGCTATTATAACTACCCGTTATGTAAACATAGCTTGGGGTAGTTTTTGGTGTGAGGGATGGCAACAGCTCTTTGCTTTTTTATTGTACTACTTTTAAAATATAATAGCAAATAAAATAAGCAATGTGCTGTGTGAGGGTTGGCAACCAAAAACTACAAGTGCGGTGGATAGCGGAACAAAACAAAAGACAGAGGATTTTGAGGTACGAAAAAACTGGGTTTTGGGTTGTGGGGACAATTACCAACTCATTCGTTGTAATCTAACTGCATTTAAAATTGCTAATAATGCTACTCCTACATCTGCAAAAACTGCTTCCCACATTGTAGCTAAACCACCTGCTCCTAAAATTAAGACAATGACTTTAACACCAAAAGCTAAAATGATATTTTGCCAAACGATTTTTCGTGTGGAACGACTTATTTTAATGGCTCTAACTACTTTTGAAGGTTGGTCGGTTTGAATGATAACGTCTGCTGTTTCAATAGCTACATCACTACCCAAACCACCCATTGCAATTCCAACGTTACTTGCTGCTAAAACAGGCGCATCGTTTATACCATCCCCTATAAATGCTACTTTATTTTCAGGATTCTTTTTTAATATTTCAACTTCGTTTAACTTATCTTCTGGAAGTAAATCACCTTTTGCATTTTCGATGTTCAACTCTTTAGCGACTTGTTGAGTAATGGAATCTTTGTCACCAGAAAGCATCATAATATTTTTAATGCCTACTTTGTGTAATGCTGTAATTGTTTCTTTGGCATCTTCTTTTAATTCGTCTGCTATTACCACATAACCAGCAAACTTGTTATCTATTGCAACTAATACAATAGATTCTACAATATTTTCCGTTTCCGCTGGGACTTCTATATTATTAGCAATCATTAATGCTTTATTACCTACTAAAACTGTTTTACTATTTACAATTCCTTTTAATCCTTTACCTGCAATTTCAGAAACGTCTTGAGCTTCAAAATCTTCTCCTTCTGATTTATACTCTAAAATTGCTTTAGCAATTGGATGCGTGGATTGTTCTTCCATCGCCATTAAATATTGCATAAATTCGGTTTCTTTCCAATCAATTGCTTTTACTTCTTTGATTTTAAAAACACCTTTAGTTACGGTTCCTGTTTTGTCCATTACCAAAGTATTTATCTTGGTCATTGCATCTAAAAATGAAGCACCTTTAAATAAGATTCCATTTTTTGAAGCTGCTCCCAATCCACCGAAATATCCTAATGGAATTGAAATCACTAACGCACAAGGACAAGATATTACCAAGAAAATTAATGCTCTGTATAACCAATCTCTAAACACATAATCATCTACAAAAAAGTAAGGTATAAAAGTAACACCAATAGCTAAAAACACTACAATTGGTGTGTAGATACGAGCAAACTGTCTGATGAATAATTCTGTTTTAGATTTACGTGCTGTTGCATTTTGAACCAAGTCTAATATTCTCGCAATAGAACTGTCTTCAAACTTATTGGTTACCTCAACTTCAATAACGCTTTCCAAATTAATACTACCCGCGTAAACCTTTGCTTCTTTTTGAATGGAATCTGGTTTGCTTTCTCCTGTTAACGCAGCTGTATTTAAAGATGCTTTTTCGGATAATAAAATGCCATCCAATGGAATTTTTTCACCTACACGAATTTGAATTTTCTCTCCAATATTGACAACTTCAGGCGAAACACTTTTATAATCTCCCTCACGAAATACATTGGCTTCTTTAGGTCTAACATCTAATAATGCTTTTATATTTCCTTTTGCACGATTTACAGCAGCACTTTGAAATAATTCGCCTACTGCATAAAATAGCATTACTGCAACACCTTCGGGATATTCACCAATAACAAATGCACCAATGGTTGCTATAGACATTAAAAAGAACTCTGTAAAAACATCACCTTTTTTAATACTAATCCAACCCTCTTTTACAACAGGAAACCCTACAGGAAGATATGCAATACCATACCAAGCAATACGAATCCAATCCTTAAAGAATGAAACATCAAAATAATCTAAACCTATACCAATGATAAGCATTGAAAAACTTATTATTGCAGGCACGTAGGTTTTGAATGCACTTCCATTACCGTGATTATGACCATCATTATGCGTGTGTTGCACTTCTGAATTTGGTTTTAAATCTCTTAAATTGACTTTCTTTTTTTTCATTTAATATCTAATAATTTTTCAATGTCATTGGGAATAGGCATTCGTTTTAATGGTGGCACGTTTGCTCCACCAGTATTACCAAGTGGAACGTGATTTATAAATGATTTCCAGCCACCCACAAGCAACCTAATTATTTGACCTATTACTTCTTTCGTATCTTTTTGTCTAAATCCAAACTTTAGCATAAGCCAATGTGAATAGGTATGTTCTATAGGATAAGATTGTCCTATTATATGACTACGTTCTAAATGATACCAAGCATTACCAAACTGCTTATTTTCTAAACAGAATCTGTATTGTTTTAATTCTTGGTTATACGCCTGTTTTAGATGTTTAGGTATTTTAGTATTAAACTTCATATCCTCTAATTTTGGATAAATGTACTTTAATAGTAAGTGCAATGGAAGTGCAATAATTAGACACTACACTTATCGCAAATACCTTTTACCACCAAATTTACATTCTCTGACACAAAACCATTTGGCACTTTTATTTGAGGTATTTTATGTTCTGTTAAGCAAATGGTTTCATTGCAATTATTACAATGAAAATGTAAATGCAAATCGTTTTTAATATCACAATTACATCCCTCTTCGCATAACGCATATTTTGTTATCCCTGTGCCATCGTCTATTTGGTGCACGATGCCTTTTTCTTCAAAAGTCTTTACGGTTCTGTACAAGGTTGTCCTGTCTGCTTTTTCAAAAGCATTTTCAATATCACTTAACGTTACAGCAATTTCTTTTTCTGCAAGAAATTTATAAATAATCAACCGCATTGCCGTAACGCGAATATCTTTTGACTCTAATAATTGTTCTATTCTTTCCATAATTAATGAGTGTGTTCTGCTTCTCCTTTTTTCATTTCTGCTATAAGGTAATATGCATTATTGTATGCAAACTTGGTATTAACGGGTATTTCTTCAGAAAAAGTAACAGCCATCCAATCACCATCTTTAGTACCTAGCACAACTTCGATAGGTTTAAAGCTCCAATCGTCATTTTCTTTTTCTACTGAAAACACATAATATCTTTCGCCTTCTTTTATAATTGCACTTTCTGGTAAAGCTTTTGTTTGGGTATTATCTACTTGAATTTTACCTTGAATATACATACCAGGAATTAAGTTACCTTTTTTGTTTTCTATTTCTGCGTGAACGTGGACTGCTTTTGGGTTGTCTTCAAAGGTTTTGCTTACCGAGTAAATCTCGGCCGTAAGTTCTGCATCTGGTATGGATTGAACACTAAAAGTTACTTTCTGCCCTTGTTTTACTTTATGTACATCTTTTTCAAACACCATTAAATCTGCGTGCACGTGATGTGTGTTTACAATCTCGAACAATTCAGTTTGTGGTTCTACATATTGTCCTGTCTTAACCTCGACTTTTTGCACAAAACCTTCAATGGGGCTTCGTAGCGGAATTTGTTGAGCGATACTCCCATTACGAACTGATGCTGTATTGATATTCAAAATTTTCAGTTGAGCTGCCAAACCATTTACTAATGCCGTTGAACCTTTGTATTCTGCTTCTGCCTTTTGGAAATTAGCACCAGATCCTACTCCTGCATCGTATAATTTTTTTTGGCGTTCGTAATTTTTATTTAAAAGTTCGCTATTGCTATAAGCGTTTAGGTAATCGGTCTGTAAGGCTATAATATTTGGATGTGACAAATAAGCCACTACCTTACCTTTTTCAACTTTATCGCCTTCAATTACTTTTATAGATGTTACGTTTGCACCTACTACAGAAGTAATTGCAGCTTTGCTTTGGGGTGGCACTTCCAATGTGCCGTTTGCCTCTACATAACCACTCATATTGCGTAAGCTCAACGTATCTATTTTCATTTTTAAGGCTTCAAACTGTTGTTGATTAAGTGTTACTTCGCCTTCTTCGTGGTGGTCTTCATTTTCACTGGTTTGTTCTGTTTTATCGTGAGAATGTCCATCATTTTCTGAATGGTTTTCTTTATTGCCACAAGACACCATAAAAAGTGTTGCGAAAATAACGGCGATATATTTATATGATATTGTTTTCATTTTATTATTGGTTAAAATATTGTAATTGAAACGTACTTTCTAAATAATTGATTAAAGCGTTTTGAGCTTCCAGTTCTGACTGTACAGCTTCTTTTACCAATTGTATAAAGGTGGTATAATCTATTTCTCCTTCCTTATACGCCAACAACGCTCCTGATTTCTGGTCTTTGGTTAACGGTAACACTTGTGTTTCGTAAAATTCCCAAGACAGTTTCCATTTTAAATAATTTTCTTTTGCTTGTGCATATTGTGATTGTAATTCTTGTTTTTTGAATAACAAATTACTTTCTGCAATAGCATTGTCAATTTTTGCCGATTTAATTCGGGCTTTGTTTGAACCTGACAGGAATGGAATGGAAATTCCTGCTTGATAGGTATAAAAACCTGAATTACCATTAACTTTTTGTAAACCACCTTGAAGGTTCAATTTCGGTAAATTATCGGCTTTTGCCGCCCTTAATTCTGCTTCGGCGACATTAAGTTGATTTTCTGAAACAGTAACCATTGGATGTTCATTTATTGATAAGTTATTAGTTTCAATCGCTGCAATGTTTTCCCATTCATCTGATACGGTATAAATTTCGTCTTCAAACAACCAAAGATTTAACTGTTGGATGGCTATGAGGTAATCCCTGTATGCCTGTGCTTTTTTATTCTGAATTTGAAACACTTGGTTTTTAGCTGCTGAATACTCCAATTTAGAAATGGCTTCCACTTCAAAGTTCAGCTTAACTGCTTGTTCAAAATTACCATAGATGGAATCAAGCTCTTTGTACAACTGAAAGTTTCTCATAGACTGATAACATTTTGCCCACGCTTTTTTCACTTCCAGTTCTACCTCCAATTCAGATAATTGCAATGCTTTTTGAAACAACTCAATGCGTTGTTGTTGCAGTTTTCGTTTTGCTCCGATTCCAAACACATCCATATTTGATTGTTCAACACCGACCATTGTGTAGATTCCTGTTCCATCTTTCACTTCTTCACCTCCTGTAAAGATTTGAGTAGAACCAAAATCATATGCTGTGGATTTTAGGTTTTCTTGTTTGGTAACTTCCAATTGTTTTTGCTTCAATAATGGATAATTACTTTTTGCGAGTTTAACAGCTTCCTGTAATGAAATTTCGGGAATTGTATCATTCAACTCTTGCGCATTACTTTGTGGTGAAAAGCCAAATAGTAATAATACAACTGCTGTTGCTGTTACTAACTTTTTATTTGGCTTAAACGTAAAAGATTTATTTTCTACCCAATGGTATAAAATAGGTAACACAAATAGTGTTAGCAAAGTTGAAGTTAATAATCCACCAATAACTACAGTTGCCAATGGACGTTGTACTTCTGCACCTGCTGATGATGAAATCGCCATTGGTAGAAAGCCTAACACATCTGTAAAAGCAGTTAGCATAATAGGTCTGATTCTTCGTTTAGTGCCTTCAACAATTCTGTCTTTTAGGTTGGTTACTCCTTCGTCTTTTAATTCGTTAAGTCCACTTATCATTACCAATCCATTTAAAACTGCAACGCCAAACAACACAATAAAACCAACACCTGCTGAAATACTAAATGGCATATCACGCAACCATAAGGCTACAACACCACCAATGGTTGCCATTGGAATGGCTATGTAAATCATTAAGGTTTGAGGTAGTGATTTTAATGCAAAGTATATTAGAATAAATATGAGTAACAATGCAATAGGCACAACGGTTTGTAATCGGTTGCTGGCACGTTCTAAATTTTCAAATGCACCACCATAGCGAATAAAATAACCCGATGGTAGTTCCAATTGTGCATCTAATTTTGATTTTATTTCAGTTACTAAAGATTTTACATCACGACCTCTGACATTGATACCTACATAGGTTCTTCTGTTGGTATTGTCTCTACTTATTTGCATTGGTCCTGCTTTGTAGCTTACATCTGCAATTTCACGCAAAGGAATTTGAGCACCTGAAGGTAAATTGATGTACAGATTTTGAACATCTGTAATATCTTTTCGATTTTGAGAACTTAAACGTACCACTAAATCGAAGCGTTTTTCACCTTCAAAAATCACACCTGCTGTACCACCTGCAAATGCAGATTGTACGGTTTGATTGAGCGTATTTATTTGAAGTCCGTATTGTGCTAATTTATTCCGGTTGTAATTGATGGTCATTTGTGGTAAACCCGTTGTGGCTTCCGCTTTCATATCTCCAATACCTTCAGTACCTGCAATAATTTTAGATATTTCTTCAGCTTTTTGGGATAGTATGTCAATGTCTTCACCATAGAGTTTAATGGCAATATCTTCACGCACACCTTCAAGCAACTCATTAAAACGCATTTCGATAGGTTGAGTAAATTCATAATTAACACCAGGAACGATTTCAACCGCTTCTTTCATTTTCTCAATCAATTCATCTTTTGTCTCTGCTGTTGTCCATTCGCTTTTAGGTTTCAGAATAACAAAAACATCAGCTATATCCATTGGCATTGGGTCGGTTGGTATTTCAGCAACACCAATACGACTCACAATTTTTTCGACTTCTGGAAATTTGGCTTTTACTATTTGTTCTATTTTGGTCGTAGTTTCAATAGTTTCTGTAAGTGAGCTACCTGGTTTTAATATTGCGTGAAATGCAATATCACCTTCATCGAGTTGCGGGATAAATTCACCACCCATTCTTGAAAACATAAAAACGGTTATCCCAAACAACACAACTGCAATACCAATTACCCATTTACCTTTTCGCAAGGCTCTAACCAATAAAGGTTGATATTTGTCTTCAACCCAATGTACAAATCTATCTCCATAAGATTTTTTATCATTTTTTGGTGCTCTTAACACTAAAGCAG
This sequence comes from Tenacibaculum sp. TB-56, assembly GCF_059716275.2. NCBI lineage: Bacteria > Pseudomonadati > Bacteroidota > Flavobacteriia > Flavobacteriales > Flavobacteriaceae > Tenacibaculum > Tenacibaculum sp. TB-56. Next base: position 1,843,724 of record NZ_CM201367.1, read on the forward strand.
ACATCATTGGCACATAGGTTAAACACAGTACCATTGCACCAATCATAGCAAAAATAAAGGTCAATGCCATTGGTTTAAACATCTTTCCTTCAATACCTTGTAAGGCTAAAATGGGTAGAAAAACGATAAGGATAATCAACTGACCGAAAAACGCAGCGTTCATCATCTTTTTTGAAGCATTAGACGCCACTTTATCTCGCTCTTTGGATGTAAGCTGTTTCTTTTTTAGTACTTGTGATGCAATGAGAAATACTGTACTTTCTACAATAATTACAGCGCCATCAACTATAATACCGAAATCTATTGCTCCCAAACTCATTAAGTTTACCCAAACATCGAACACGTTCATTAAAATAAAAGCGAATAATAAGGATAATGGTATTGTTGAAGCAACGATTAAACCACCTCGCCAATTACCCAATAAGAAGATAAGCACAAAAATAACTATCAATGCACCTTCAATAAGATTTGTGGTTACAGTAGAAGTTGTTTCTCCAATTAATTTACTTCGGTCTAATAAGGGTTCAATAATTACACCTTCAGGTAATGACTTTTCAATTTGAGCCACTCGCTCTTTTACATTGGCAATAACATCATTGGAATTTGCACCTTTTAGCATCATCACCAATCCACCTACAACTTCACCTTCACCATCTTGGGTTAAAGCTCCATAGCGAATAGCAGCACCAAATTGTACCGTAGCAATGTCGCCAACGGTAATTGGAATATTGTTTGTGTTTTTAACCGTAATCTTTTTAATATCCTCTAAACTACGCACCAAACCTTCTCCACGAATAAAATTGGCTTGATGGTTCTTTTCAATATATGCACCACCTGTATTTTGATTATTGGCTTCAAGTGCATTAAAGACATCTGTAATGGTCAATCCAATTGCGTTTAAATCGTTTGGGTCAACCGCTACTTCGTATTGCTTAATTTTTCCACCTATAGCGTTTACCTCAACTACACCTTCTACCATAGCCATTTGACGCTGTACAATCCAATCTTGCATTGTGCGCAAATCAGTAACCGAATATTTGTCTTTATACTCTGGTTTTACTTTAAGTGTGTATTGATAAATTTCTCCCAATCCTGTTGAAATAGGTCCCATAGTTGGCTCGCCAAAACCACTCGGTATTTGTTCTTTAACATCGTTTAGTTTTTCTGCTACTAATTGACGAGGTAGATAGGTTCCCATATCATCGTCAAAAACTATAGTAACCACAGATAAACCAAAACGAGAAATAGACCTAATTTCCTGTACATCGGGAAGGTTGCTCATTGCCACCTCAATAGGATAGGTTACAAATTGTTCAATATCTTCTGTACCTAAATTGGGTGCTTGTGTAATAACCTGTACTTGGTTATTGGTAATGTCTGGAACAGCATCTATTGGCACTTTGGTCATACTCCAAATACCTGCTCCAATTATGGTAAGCGTAAGCAAACCAATAATGAATTTGTTATTGATTGAAAAATCAATGATTTTATTAATCATAGAAAATGTATTAATTCAGTTAAACTATTCGAAATAATTCTGATATAAGAAAATAGAATTACACGAAATGAAATGAACCCTTTAGGCTCAAAATTGGATATAGCTATCCATTAAAAAACTGAACTATACTTTAGGTGGCTGGAAAATGGAAGTGGTAAAATCTTTTTTTATACCGTTTAAGTAGAGAAAATCTTGAGAAGAAATGTATTTAAACTCAAATTTTATTTCTGCGAATTTGAAATAAGTTGCGTTTATATGGCAACATTGGCAAATACAAAATGGGGAACATAAATCTGCATCTTGATGTTGGTGGTTATCACCTAAATCTTGAGAAATTTCTGTTTTAACTTCATTGTCAAAAGTACCTGTATCTTCACAAGGCACTAAATTTAGTGTGAAGATATAGATTGACAATATGAATGCTAAAAATTTCATTAAGGCAAATATAAGAATTTTTTAATGCAATGGTTGTTCAAAGAAAAAAGGCTTCGGATTATAAAAACCATAAGGTTTCTTGACCAAAAGGTGGTATTTCCTTGCTTTCAAAACGAGGTGCTATTTCTGCAACCATTTCAGGATATTTAATTGTTATTGGTACGTTTTGTTGACGTAAGGATTTCCAATATAGCCTACTAAATTGATACACTTGCTCTATTAGCTTTCTAATCATTTTACTATCATTTAAAGCCTCTGGTGTAGGACTTGATATTTTAAGTTTTATTGGAAATGAGTAACTTGAATGACTTGGGTATTGAACTGTTGTCTTATACCTTAAATTATTAAATAAAAGATATTTGTGTTCATCTTTCCTGCCTATATTTATAAAAGTACCACTCATAGGTATTAGCTCACCATTCCAATTTTGGTCGAAAGCAATTATATCTTGAGATTTTGTTTTATTGATATTTAAAACAAATAAAGGACAAGGCAATTTAAGTTTATCCATCATTTCTAAAACAGGTTGTATTTCCTCATCCTTCATATCCTTATAAAAGTGAATAACTATTTTTTCAGGTATTTGGTTTGTTGGTACGTATTGATAGATAGCATCACTTAATGCACCCCCTAACTGTTTAACATCAGATTTACTGAAATAATGAAATTCATTAAACCTTCCATTATTTTTAAAACTGAATGCACTTGCTACATATCGAATGTTTTCTTCGGTATTTTTAAATGCACCCACACCAATAACTAATTCATTTTTAGGTTTGACATTTAGTTGCCAAGGTGTACCATCTAATTTTGCTAATAAGGCTAATGAAATGTTTGTTAAATCGTATATGAACTTATGTTGATTTCTTCTAAATCTATCAAACTCTATTACTTGAGATATAATTCTTTTATATAAAAGCTGTTCTTTAACCTTGTAATACACTAACTTTTTTTCAAGATTGGGTTCGTGCTTATTAAAAGGACTTAAATAAATAGCAACATAATTAATATTAGGGTCTGATTTAAAATCTTTTATACCCTTTGCAATTTGAGGTAATGGATTTTCTAAATCATCAAATATTATATTGACATTATTATCGAAATGTGCTAAAACACCTGCATAAATATTTAAACCTTTATACCAACTTGTACCATCTTCCAATAATTTTTGCAATGTTTCTACTTCTTTAGTATAACTTGTATGATGTATAAAGAAGAAATGCACATTATCTAACTGACAAGGATTTAAAGGCTTTAAATTCTTAAAATCAATTTTGGGATTTCTACCAACACCATTTTGAAACACTAAATCATTGCTTTCATCATTTACTTCACCTATTCGATTTATTTCTACAGGTAAGTAATCGTCATTATTAACAGGTATAACTTTTTTAAATTCTTCACTTAAAATGAAATGTTGAATAAACTTATCGATTTTGTGTTTATAACTTATATATTTATTGGAATCATCTTTTGGTTCTGGTTGAATATTAAAAGCTGTTCGTAAATCGTTATTCAAAATGGCATAAGCCATTGTATTATCATCAATAAATTCCTTTTCCTTATGATATTTTAATAACCTCATTTTATATACAACTTTATTAAGATTTGTTGTTGAGGTATGTTTTATAATTTCAGAAATAGGTTTTTTAAACACTTTAGCCATACCATCATAAGAAATAACTAACTCACCATATTCACTAACTTCTTTAATTTGTACTTTGACCGTAAACTTATAATACTGCGCGAAACTTTTATTTTGATATGATCTATTACCTATCCAAATTTGATTATCATTCACAAAGTTTTGACCAACAAGTTTTTTAATGCTATTAAAGAATTTTTTGATACGCCAATTATAATAGTGTTTAATTAAGTCGGTTGGTTGTTCCTTTAGATTGAGTGATAAGGGATGATAGCCTTCTTTTTCGTAAATAAACGATGTGTATATGAAATCAGGGTTTTCTTCTTTTATACCAGGAAACAATTCTTCAATATTGGTTGGAAACTTTGTTTTATAGAGCTTTTGAGCATTACCAATTTTCTCTTTACTTAAATAAAAAGTTATTGGTTTGTCTGGTAAATCAAACGTTATGATATTGAAATAAAGTTCCTGACTCATAATACTTGGGTTTATTAATTCTACTTCTTGCTCAATCTATTAATTTTTTGTTCTACAATTTTGAGGATTTCCGTACTGTTCTTTTCATCTTTTAACATAAAGACAATTTTATCTGCCATCCAGAATTGAAGCAATTCATTTTTATTTTGTTTTAATACTTTGGCTAATGCTTCAGCTTGCTCTTTACGAGCCATACGAGTACCACGTTCAATTTTACTTAAAAGTGCCGTATCAATATTCATTTGAGAAGCAACTTCTCTTAATAATAATTGCTTTTCTTCTCGTATTTCTCTGATGTATTCTCCAAACGTCATTTTGGGGATATTTTGACTTGTCAATATTTGTCTAATGTAAGAAAAAGAAAATAAGAACTAACAAAAAGATATTAACAATTATAAACAGGAAATGAGGAAGTTAAGGATTTGAGGATATAAAGTATTTTTATAAATCCTCGTTTCCTTAAAATCCTCAAAATCCTTATTGTGCTTTTGTGGGATTTGTATAATTGTTATGTGCTTCCCTATGTATTAGACCAGCATCAACAAATTTAGTAATATAGCCTTCTGCTGTTTTATGAGGAATCTTGTTTTTGTCGGCTATATTTAGGTAATCTTGTCTTGAAAATTGATAAGGTAGTGCTTCTAAAAAACGTTCTTTACGATTGGCTCTTTTTACTTCTTTTTGTTCGATAGGTAAATCGTTAAACACCTTACTACTGTGCTTTACTAATACGCTTATCATTTCCAATGTATTTTCAAAATCTATATCCTCACAATATCTTACTTGGTTTACATCACCATCTTCCATAATGCGAAATACAGAAAACAACATTATAATTCTAAATGCTATTAACCCCAAACGTCTAACAGTTGCTATATAGTCATCGGGTTGAAGATTGAGGTATTTGGTTTGAAGCTTCTCAAAAAACACATTAAACTTTTGTTGTTGCTCGGTTGTTAGCCTTACTTCAATATCAGGATTGTTTTTTAGGGTTTTGTATAACCCAAAAAATTCTTTTCCTAATTGGTCGTAATATTCATCTAAACCATTGGTTGTATCAGTTTGAAAAACGTTCTTCCAAGTAGGTTTGATATTCATATAATAAAACATAAAACGACTAAACAAGCCATTTTCAGCACTTGGAACCAATGCCTGAATCTGCTTTGGTGTACCAGACAACACCGTTGACAAACAAGGTCTTTCAATATCTACATACTCTCTGTCCGTTCTACGATAGTAACTAATGGTTTCGTGGTGGAATGCTTTACGAAAACCATCGGAATAATTACCGTAATCACTTTTAAAAGCTTGTGCTAAAGTATCTCCTTCGGTTTCAAAAATTAACCCTCTACCTTCATTATCCGATATTAATTGATAAACACCTGTTACACTATTGTTAGCCGGAATAAACAGCATTCTTTCAGGTGGTTTACTCGGTTTTTCCATAGTTTCACTTTTGCCCTTATTCATATTATAAGTAGCCATTTCAACTTGATGCTGTTGTTTTAGGGTTTTGGATTGTTCGCGCTTTTCTTTGTGAACAGGATTTACCAAATTTTTAATTTGGTTTAATCTCCCTTTTCCTGCTGAAGCAGGTGCAGTAACAAATAAATACAAGTTGCTAAACACTTTCCGTTGGTCGTACACACCAAACAATTTAGGAAAACAAGCACTAAATGCTGTTAATGCACCCAACAACAAAATATCACGTTCTTCATTACTGTCTGATGGTTTTACTACTTGTTGCAAAAATGTTGGGATGTTGTTGTAAACTGTTGTAGGTATTGTTGGCAATGGTTGTTTTTCTTCCTCTGGATGTTGCGATACTTCAACAACTTGTTGTTGCTGTTTTGGTTTAATACCAACTTGATGCAAATGGTGGTATAAGGTTGCTATGCTTATACCGTGTCCTTTTGCTTGTAAGCATTTATTATACTGTTCGTCGCATTCTTTATGGTCGTAACCTGAATAATTTCTGCTAATTCTATGGTAGTAATCACGTCCAGCTTCACCGTATTCCTCTGAAATAGCAAAACCAATATCACGCCACTTTTCATAAGTATCAGTAATATCGATACCTGATTGTTCTAAAGCGTTGATATATGTTTCAATATCATTTGCAACAACCGTTGTCGGTTTGTTGTTGATTGGTTTTTTAGGTACTTCTTTTTGCTCTGGAACAGCTAACCAATCTTTCGGGTTGAATATTTTTGTCATAGCTTTTGATGTCTTTTATGTAGGTATGCCAATGGATCGTGGGATAAAAAACACGCTCTGGAAATGTCTTTACCCGATTGGTCTACCTCAATGTTATATGTTTGCTTTATGTAATTGGCCACCGCAATAAAATATTCGTTGTGTGGCACTTTAGATATATCGATTCTAATTATCCATTTTAAGCCTTCACCAGAAGGTGATGTAAACAACAATTCGGTATCAAAATATTCATCGTTCAATAATTGTTGTTTTAGTTCTTCAAGATTTTGTAAATGGTCAAAATCGATTGTTAATAGTGATGAATGCTCTATTAAGCTATCATCATTTCGTTTAGAAAACACGCCTGAAAATGTTACATAATCAAAATGATTTGCTTTAAATTTCCGTGCTTCTTTTGGGTCATTAATCGCTCTAAATTGCTCTGTGATACTTTTATACTTATCACTTGTAATACGCTCAAATATTTGATATAATCTTACTTTTTCAGTTGGTAACACATTTCTGATTGGTGCTTTGTAAAAACTGCTGTAAGCATACCAAGTATCATCAGGTTCATCTAACCAGGATAATTCATCTTCTTTTTTAACTTCAAAATTTAGATTCATTACCTCATTAATTTTAAGTAGCAATTCTTCTTCATTAATGATTTTAAAATGATAGGATGCAAAATCGAATACATCGCCTTTAAAATCGGTTAATTCTGTATCGTAATGCACCGCTTTATTTTCTACAACATTAATTTGTAATGTTGATTTACCACCGTTAAAAGGATTGCGGGTTATCCCGCAGTCCCTTCCTTTTAAGGAAAGGACTGTTGATTTAGGATAATACTGCCTTAATACATAAGCGTAAATATTTAACCCATAATGCGTTTTCTTTAAAATGCTTTCTTTACTTATTTCCATCGCATTTAAAATTTGGGTTATAATAATTGCTTTGTAATAGTTCCTCTATATCAGATACTTTGTAATAAAATTTACCTTGTATCTTGCTATATGGAATCGTGCCATTTGAACGGAATGTTTGCAATGTACGTTGGCTAATATGTAGCGTTTGCATTACGTCCTGATTGTCAATCCACATATCTTTTAAGCGTTCTGCTCTCGTAGCTCTTATTAATTCGATACGTGCTTTTAAATCCTTAATCTCTTGTGAGAGTGCCAAGAGTAAATCGATAATTTCAGTCATAACTAAATCCTTCCTTTTTTGATTAAATAATTAGCTGCCTGTTGCTCGATTTCATCTTGGGAATCAATACGGTTACGCAGTAACCATTGGTCTAACTCCTGACGTTGGAAATAGATTTTTTTACCATTCGGTTTATAGTGTGGAATGGCTCCCGTACTTGTAAGTTTATACAAGTGCGATTGTGATAGTTCTAAATACTGGCAAGTTTCATTGAAATTCAATACTTGCTTTTGCAACGTTTGTTGTTCTACTAACAACTTTTCGATGCGTTCTAAACGTTCAATTATTTTAACGTCCATCTTTTTATAAATTTTAATTTAAAAATGGACTTCTGCGCAAAAGTCATCCTTGATTGTCAAGGATATAGCAAATATTAAAAAAGGTGTTTGGTATAACAGAAAAGAGAAAAAACGGTATTATTAAACCATTGTAAAACAATGTTTTACACCATTTTTGGTATTATCTATTTGGTATTAAGTAGAGAAAATACCACTTTTAAAAAGTGAAGTTTTATTTGATTTGGTCAAGCCAAAAATTGGCTTCAACTAATTTTTGATAGGCTCTTTTTTCAGCACCTAAAAAATTACGGTATTCTTTATCGGCATTACTACCTGGACCATAACGATGAGCAAAGAATTTATGAATATGTTTACGCTCAATTTTTTTAGATGGTTTATCTTCAAAAAATATCCTTTCATTAAAAAATTTAGCTTCCGTTAGTTTTACCATAAAAGCTGCAAGTAATATTTTTTTGCCCCTTTTTTTAGTATAATTATATTTATCATCAATGATACCTTTTTCATTTAACAACTCCTCTAATTTTGCAAATTCCCTTTGTTTAGTCTTGTTAATAAGTTCGTTATAGGATAAGACATCATTGTTTTCCTCTCTAAAATCACCTTGTATAGCGTTGAAAATTGAACTTTGTTTTACTTGTTTTCTAACAGTTTTTATTTCTGCACCGGAATAGGATTTTACAATTAACTCTTCAGGTGGTTCTTCATTAAAAAATACTTCGTGTAATTCTTCGATAGTATAAATTTCAGTATCACTTAATTCTGAAAATCGTTCTTGAAGTTCCATAAAAAGCATCATCGCATTAGCCTTTAAAAATGAAATAATATAAGCTTCATCTGATTTATCGTTTTGAATTGGCTTTAAGTATAAGGTTTCGTCAAGATCGTTATCAGAAACATAGTTACTAATTTGGTTTAGGTAATTTTTGATACGGTTATATTCTTTATCATACAAGAAAGATAAATGACCAGGTGTCGTACTGATTTCAAGTGCATCATTAATTTGATTAAAATTTTTGATATACTCTTTTTCTATTAACTTTAAATAGTATTTACGCTTGTTAGAATAGCCCTTTTTGAAGTCGATTTCATATTTAGGCGTTGTATTGAGGTATTGCTTTTTAAAGCCTTTTAAAAGCTCTTTAAATTGGTTTTCGGTTCTTTTATCATCAGTAACCTTTTCCACATACAGTAAGTCGATAAATAGGTCTTTAGCCATTTGGGTTAAGGTTTATTCTGTAAGCTGCTTGTTTCTTTTTGTCGTCAATTACTTTAGCGTAAATTTGAGTTGTTTTTAAGTTCTTATGACCTAACATTTTTGAAACTGTATAAATATCAGTACCTAAAGTTAGTTGCAATGTAGCAAATGAATGACGCGCACAATGGAACGTGATATTCTTTTTAATTTCTGCATCTCCAACCCAATCTTTTAATAGGTCATAGTTTCTTTGAACGTTATTAATATTCTCGAAAACTTTTTGAGTTGGTTCTCCTTTCTCTCCTAACAATTCAAATGCTTGTTCAGAAATTGGTAAGGTTTCAGCTCCTTTCGTTTTCTTTTGCTTAAATCTAATAAAATTCCCGTAACTTTCTGAATATTGGATTTCTGACCATTGTAGCTTTGTAATATCAGACCAACGCAATCCTGTAAGACAAGAGAAAAGAAACGCATTTTTTAATTGTGGATGTTTACTATCTGTGCTAAAAAGCTTTCTAACTTCTTCTAAAGTTAAAAATTCCATATGTGTATCTTCTTCTTTGAAGTTTTCAACATAAATTGCAGGATTGTATTGTATTACCTTTTCTTTAACCGCTTGACGTAATACTGCCAATAACTTTTTAAAATATGCAGATTTAGTATTTTGGCTTAATTCTCGTTTACTTCTGGAAAGTGCCTTTTTATCTAAATACTCTTTAAAACCTTCAACCCATTCTTCATCAATTCTTTCAAAAGAAATACCACTAGGATAATAAGCTTTTAAGTGCTTTAAAGTACTATTCCAAACTGCTAAATTCCCCTTACTTTCTGAACGTCTTTCAATCCATTGCTCTAAATACACAAAAAAGTTCCCTTGTTTCTTTTCCTTATTCTCAAAGCCATAAATATTATTTTGAATTTCTAGATGCCTTTTAGCTCTGATGCTTTCGGCAAGTTGCAAGATTTTCTTATTCTCTAATTTCTGCGCTTTGGTTAAGGACCCTTTATCGGGTTCTGGTGTCAAATATAATTTCAAGTACTCGTATTTACGATTACCATTTTCGTAATAATCAAGATATAAACTAATTCGTTTCCCTTTTCTACGTTGGCGTAAAGTAACTTTCATTTTTCTTATATTTACTGTGTTAAACGATGTGTTGTATTAATGTTAAATGGGCAACAATACGGCAACAAATATAAGCAAAAAAGGGTAGTTTGGCAACAAAAAAGAACACTGAAAACCCTGTAAAGCAATGATTAATAGATAGATAACAAACAAAAGAAAGATAATGAATTTCCTACCGGAAATTCCGCCGCAATGAATTATAGCATCCATGAAAAAGCAGTAAGACGAGTATCTTTAAAGTTCACAAAAACATAAAGATATGAATACTCAAATTACTGCCGACACTAAATTATATATAGGAATTGACATACACAAGCGCAGCTGGAAAGTTCATTGTTCAACAGATCTATTTTCTGGCAAAAGTTTTAGTATGCCACCAGACCCTTTGCAATTGAAAGCTTATGTTGATAGACATTTTTCGGGATATGATGTAAGTACAGCTTATGAGGCAGGATGTTGTGGCTATTATGCCCATCGTTGTTTTGAGAGTTATGGCTGGCGCTCTTTAGTAGTTAATCCTGCCGATATCCATCGTAAGGGGAAAGAGCGTTTTACAAAGACCGATCGTATAGATGCACAGTTGATTAGTAGAGAATTGAAAGATGGTCGATTAAGTAGTATTTATGTGCCCGATGAGCATCGTGAAGCTTTGCGTAGTTTATTTCGTAGGCGTAATGATTTGGTAAAGGATTTTAGACGTATCAAGAGTTACATAAAAATGCAGTTGCTCTACTTTGGAATAAAAGTTCCAGAACAGTACGATAATGACCATTGGAGTCATGGTTTTCGGGGGTGGTTAGATGATATAATATTTGAATATGCAATAGCAAAAGCAAGCTTAGAGAGTAGGATGCGTTATTTTCGATTTGTAGATGAAGATTTACGTTTAGTTAGTAATCAGTTAAGAGCTTATTGTCGTAAGCATTTTAAGAAAGATTATTATTTGCTTAGAAGCATACCGGGTATTGGTGGAATTGTAGCTTGTGGAATTATTAGTGAATTAGGAGATTTACGCAGGTTTAATAGCATAAAACACTTGGCAGGTTATGTAGGGTTAGCTCCAGGTATTTATCAGAGTGGTGATAATTATAAAACGATAGGTATAACGCCACGAGCACATCGATTAATGCGATCATATTTTATAGAAGCCTCATGGCAGGCGATTCGAACAGACCCAGTGATGCAGCATTATTACCGAAAGCATTATGGTAAGGATACTAAGAAGATAATCATAAAGATAGCTCGTAAGTTACTTAGTAGAACTTTGGCCGTTATCAAAACAGAGACTCCTTATGAGATAGGAGTTATAGAATAGTATATAAATCAATAACAAAGCTCAGAAAAGAAGTATTTAGAGTCCATATCACAAAACAACGTGGGTGACTTCAAAATTAACCCGAAGATCACATTTTTATAGCAAGTGGCTGGACTTATTATAACTTATAATCATACAGATGCTGGTGACGACCAATAGAGTTGATCACATATAGGATGCGGAGCAAGTTATAAGGTATTGAAGTATTGATAATCCTTCGGAATTATCAACAATTCAACACCCTAAAATTATTATTATGTAAGAATTAAAAATAAATATAGTAACTTTGAAAAACTAGACTAGTGCTTTTCATAGGATACGTTGTTGTGGGCAGTGTTATTCAGCATTAACTTGGTCCAATGTTTTCTCAATAGTTTTTATATACTTGCCATAGAGATGATTTGTCCACCAATTTGTAATATACATAATTAAAATTGAGATTAATAAATAGCCAACTACATATAATATTAAGTGATTGGAACTAATATTAAAAGTGATAATATCATATAACAATGATTCCTCAAATTTAGCTTTACCTGTATAAACTACGAAAGCCAAAAGTGGTAATATTAAACTTCCAGATACTATGGCGGTTTTGTAAACTTCTAATGTTAAATTAAGTTCGTGGATTATATTTATTAGAACCTGTTTAGAGTTTGTTGATATATCTGAATTACGTTTAAGGAAAACACTCATTTTTAATAAATAAGTAACAGTAATCAATGTAATTATAAATAATAATACGAAATATAAGCCTTTTGCAATTTCATTTATTTTCAAAAAACTCGGAATAATAAATAAACAAATAAAAACTAAGATTTGGGTTAAAATTTCATTTCTTAAGTTCCGTCTCACTTTTTGAAGTGGTAATTGAGTTGTTTTTAATTCTTTAATGTTCTGTGGAATTGTCTGGTCATCCATAATGTCAGATTCCATTTTACTTTTTATATTATCTAAATTCATATCCTTGATTTTTTACGATTTCTTGTAATTTACTTTTTGTTCTATTTATTTTGACACGAACATTTACTTCAGAAAGCCCTAAATTCTCAGCTATTTCTTGACCTGAAAACCCTTCAATATATTGAAGTATTAACGCTTTTTCAATTTTGTTCAACTTCTTTACAGCTTTATAAAAATGAACTAACTGCTGGTCTTTTTCAGTATTATAACCTTCAGGCTCAATTGGTTCAATTTTTATTGATGTGTATTTATCAGGTTTCAGTTTTTCTTTTTTAAAGAATACAATTGCCGTGTTTAAAGCTACTCTATACATCCACGAAGAAAACTCACTATTCCCTTTAAAAGAATTTAAGGACTTCCATAATTGTAAAATGATTTCTTGAAATAAATCCTGCTGGTTCATCAAGTTGATCAAAGTACATTCTGGAAACTTTGTATAGAATACCTTTGTGTTGATGGATTAAATCTAAAAACTCCTGTTCTGTTATTTTCATCAATAAAATTCTATTTAAAAACAGGCGTTACTGTATAGCCCTTTTCTCTTAAAAGATGGATAATACCATAGTCATTTACTAAGTGTCCTGCACCTATTGCAAAAAGATTACTTCTCTCTTTCATCATAACTGGCATCTTTTTAACCCAACTTTTATTTCTATCTATTTGCATTACTTTTGTGGCATTTTCATCCATATATTGCTCTTTAGAAATTAAATTAACAGTTTTGGTAATTTCTTCTTTATTGTAAAATAAAATAGCATCATTGAAATCCTTTTTATAAGAATCGAATAGCATAAGCTGTTCAAGAGCAAATTCTGTTGGATAGGCGTTTTTTATAATCTCAATTTGTTCCGAGACTTTTTCTAAACTGAATATCGGTTTTTCGCTTTGAGTTGCTATTAACGTGATTTCTTTTTCTAAATATTTGAATGTAGAGCAAGGCAACATTTTAGACATTAAAATAGAATTTAATACTGAAAGACCATACGAATCAAAATTTTTTAAATCTACACCTGTGACCTTTGTAACAAGCTCATTTAATTCATTGTATTTTTCAACCGATATTTCATCCGATATTTTTTTCGGATTACTCATTGATTCTTGAAGTTCCTGCATCTCCTTTGGGTCAGATAAATTGACTTCTAATACTAATGCGTCAACGTTTTGAAGTGTTTCAATTACTTTTTCAGGAATTTTGAAGTCATTTTCACACATTATGTGTAGAGTTCCAAATAAATAGGAAGGTTCATTTAAGTCTGCGTGTTCTACTTTCCATAAAACAGAATTCTCCAGTTTTATTTTTTCTTGTGCTTTTGAAAAATTGATAAATAAGACGATTGCAAAGAATGCAGTAATAAATTTTGAATGTTTCATTTTTATGTTTTTTTAGAATTCGCTTGGTAAGTATTGGAATCTAAAATTTGTTACAAAAAAATAAAAATAGCTCTTAATTGTAGAAGTATTTGAATGTGGTCTGATTTTTTTTACATTGCCCACAACGGTTTTGTGTATGATTAGTGGCGTGTTTAAGCACCTAATTTAGCAAATATAAACCGAATAGAAAATCCGCGAGGATTTTCGTAAGTAGGCGAGAACTAGCCATTAATTATAGCATCCATGAAAAAGCAGTAAGACGAGTATCTTTAAAGTTCACAAAAACATAAAGATATGAATACTCAAATTACTGCCGACACTAAATTATATATAGGAATTGACATACACAAGCGCAGCTGGAAAGTTCATTGTTCAACAGATCTATTTTCTGGCAAAAGTTTTAGTATGCCACCAGACCCTTTGCAATTGAAAGCTTATGTTGATAGACATTTTTCGGGATATGATGTAAGTACAGCTTATGAGGCAGGATGTTGTGGCTATTATGCCCATCGTTGTTTTGAGAGTTATGGCTGGCGCTCTTTAGTAGTTAATCCTGCCGATATCCATCGTAAGGGGAAAGAGCGTTTTACAAAGACCGATCGTATAGATGCACAGTTGATTAGTAGAGAATTGAAAGATGGTCGATTAAGTAGTATTTATGTGCCCGATGAGCATCGTGAAGCTTTGCGTAGTTTATTTCGTAGGCGTAATGATTTGGTAAAGGATTTTAGACGTATCAAGAGTTACATAAAAATGCAGTTGCTCTACTTTGGAATAAAAGTTCCAGAACAGTACGATAATGACCATTGGAGTCATGGTTTTCGGGGGTGGTTAGATGATATAATATTTGAATATGCAATAGCAAAAGCAAGCTTAGAGAGTAGGATGCGTTATTTTCGATTTGTAGATGAAGATTTACGTTTAGTTAGTAATCAGTTAAGAGCTTATTGTCGTAAGCATTTTAAGAAAGATTATTATTTGCTTAGAAGCATACCGGGTATTGGTGGAATTGTAGCTTGTGGAATTATTAGTGAATTAGGAGATTTACGCAGGTTTAATAGCATAAAACACTTGGCAGGTTATGTAGGGTTAGCTCCAGGTATTTATCAGAGTGGTGATAATTATAAAACGATAGGTATAACGCCACGAGCACATCGATTAATGCGATCATATTTTATAGAAGCCTCATGGCAGGCGATTCGAACAGACCCAGTGATGCAGCATTATTACCGAAAGCATTATGGTAAGGATACTAAGAAGATAATCATAAAGATAGCTCGTAAGTTACTTAGTAGAACTTTGGCCGTTATCAAAACAGAGACTCCTTATGAGATAGGAGTTATAGAATAGTATATAAATCAATAACAAAGCTCAGAAAAGAAGTATTTAGAGTCCATATCACAAAACAACGTGGGTGACTTCAAAATTAACCCGAAGATCACATTTTTATAGCAAGTGGCTGGACTTATTATAACTTATAATCATACAGATGCTGGTGACGACCAATAGAGTTGATCACATATAGGATGCGGAGCAAGTTATAAGGTATTGAAGTATTGATAATCCTTCGGAATTATCAACAATTCAACACCCTAAAATTATTATTATGTAAGAATTAAAAATAAATATAGTAACTTTGAAAAACTAGACTAGTGCTTTTCATAGGAGCCGTTGTTGTGGTGCGTTTTATTCTGTCATTTGTTTAATTTTTACTAAATCAATTTTTCCTTCAAATATTGTGTCGGTTATATTTCCAACTCTATTTGCAAGAAGATAATGAGGTATATAGGTTGTGCTTTTTCCAACTGAATGATTTACTTCTTTGAAATATGTATCAAAATCTTTGTAATCATCTGTCAAACTGATATATATGGATTCCTTTGAGATTAAGTTTGTTTATTTTGGCAATCCACCTTTTTTCTTCTTCAGGCTCATCATCTAGTCCATTTGCTATGAATATAACGTTTAATTTTTCGCCATATTCTTTATAAATACTTCTCAATATTGGTGCATCTTTTTCCAATCTTTCAAAGTCAAATCTAGTATTGAAATATATAAAACTAGGTTTATTTTTAAATTTAGTAATCTTTAATATGTCTTGATATTTATTGAACTGATTTTCATCTATTTCTAAAATTTCTATTTTTTTATTCTCATTTAAATGAGTGTAATAGAAAGCAACTATGTAATTCCGAAAAGTGTAAATACTAAAGAATAACATAAATATTATAAAAAGAAGATTACTTTTCTTGATTTTCATTTCGTTTTTTTAATGCACCACAACGGTCTCGTATAACCGTCAGTTACGGGATTAAAGTTAATGATTTTCGGTTAAGCACTGACGTTAGCAATTCCGAGTGGATTCGGACGTAGTCGAATCCACCGTAATTGCGGTTATACATCTTAAGTTAGCAATTGTTTAACTTTAGTAATAAAAACCAGAAAGAAAAAAGCGTAGAGTAAGGTTATGATATACGTTGAAACCTAGATTTCGTCAACATTGATAATCCCTACGCTTTACTACTTTAAATTCGTTCAGTTCTGTGAGACCAAGATCTCGATTTCAAGTTGTTGAATTGATAGTAGTTATTTTTCTTTCCAATCCTTTTTTCTTATGAGTAAAAATAAACAATTTTTAGGAATCGATGTAAGTAAAGATGTTTTAGATGTGTATGATTATCAAGGTAATTGGTATCAGTTTAAAAATGATTCATCAGGCTTTAAAGAGCTGTTGTTAATCACAAGTGATTTAACTCATTGTATAATGGAAGCCACAGGGTATTATCATGTACGATTAGCTTATTTTTTAACAGAAAAAGGAGTTTTGGTATCAGTAGAAAATCCGTTGAAGATAAAACGTTTTATTCAAATGAATTTATCAAAAGTAAAGACGGATAAGAGTGATGCAAAGCAGCTATATAATTATGGTGTAAGTCAAGCCCCTTCTATATGGAAAGGAGAAAGCAAGGAACAACAAGAATGTTTACAAATAGTACGTTTGTTGAGTGTTTATACGAAACAATCTACTCAATTAAAGAATAAGCTTCATGGCGAATCAGTATTAGGAACTCCATCAAAATTGGTAGTTAGTTCCTTAAAAAGGCAACTAAAAAATATACAAAAAGAGATGGTTAAATTAGAAGATTTGTTGCTAGAGAATGTAAAAAAGAGCTATCAAGAAGAATTGACTTTATTAAAGTCAATTCCAGGAATAGGGGGTAAAACAGCATTAATGTTATTAGTTTTTACCGATGGATTTAAGCGCTTTACTTCGGCAAAGGAGCTGTGCAGTTACGCAGGTATAACTCCTGTTATTAGAGAGTCAGGCAGTAGTATAAAAGGAAGACCTCGAATAAGTAAAATGGGTAATCCAAAGCTTAGAAATTTATTGTTTATGTGTAGTTTTAATGCTTGTAAATACAACAAAACATGTAGAGAACTTTATGACCGAATTGTAGCTAAGGGTAAGAGTAAAAAACTTGCTTTAATAGCGGTGTGTAATAAGCTACTAAAACAAGCTTTTGCAATAGTAAAAAGTGGTTTGCCTTATGATGCAAATTATAAAAGTACTTTGGTTTAAAAAAGTATAAAATTTACTTGTTTTTTACCTCAGTTCTTTGTTGTAAGTAGTGCTTTTTTTATTCAGTTTGGTTTTCAGAAGTTTCTTATTTAGTTTAAATGTGAGCGTTGGCAAGACATACTCTTTTGCAATTTTTGGTGTAGCGTTGGCTTTAGCGAATTGCAAATGTGTATGGCTTATGCGGTGGCTTCTTCCACAATCTTTATTTCTTCTTTTGTCAAACCGTACAATTCATAAACCATTTGGTCTATTTCTCTTTCGACTTCGCTTATTTGTTTTATTAAATTAAACGCTTCATTTTTTTTATCATCAAATACTTCCATCCATTCGATTTCATCCGATTTACTAAGTTTTTCTCCGCCAAATTTTTTAATTGCTTTATTAAGTTCTTTTATAAATCCGCCAAACTCTAATTCGTTCCAGTTTTCCAACTTTTTTGAAAATTTTTCAATTCTGTAACTTCGTGATAAATACTTTAAAAATCTTTCATTGTGATTTGATAGTTTAGAGTTTAACTCCAACGCATTTTTAGTTAATGATATTAATTGGCTCTTTTCTTTTGTAATTATAGGTAAATTGCTAATGTAATCTGTTTTATAAAGGAAGTAACCGCCATTAATCATACTACTCGTATTTCTGATATAAAAATCTGAAAGTTTAGAATTTAATATACCTAAAATCTGAATTAGGGAAATCTCTTTTTTAATCTCTATTCCATAAACATTTTGATTAAAATAATTTGAACCTGTTGCATATGTGAATGAAGGTGAAATTGAGGTATGAGAAGTAATGAGTTTATCAACTTCTAAAAATCTCATTTCTCTTGCTCTGTGAAAACCATACCATTCTAATGGATTTGTTTTGTACTTCTTTCTTAAGTTAATCAAGAACTCTTTATGCATAGACAAGTAATTAAATGCCAATGGATAGTTTTGTTCTAACTTTTTTAAACTAAGAAGTTTCTGCTCATTATTTAAGAATATATAAGGGTAAATAATTACGTAGTCGCTTGTTGGTAAAGCATAACGCTTAATATTGTTTCCTTTAATAATGCTCTTTGTTATATTTTTTTCTATCAAAAACTTGTTATTATCAAGTTGATTTTTTACCAAAATTTTGTCGTCTTGTTCTTCAATTACTTCTAAGTAATAAATTTTATCACTACCTGGAATTACTCCTTGAGAAATGTTCAATGCAATATCGGATAGTTTTTTAAAACCTCTTAACCTATTAAGCAAGGTTAATTCAGCCTCATTTTTAAATTCCCAATTGTTTTTTATTGAAGAATAACTAACTTTGATAAAGTCATCATTTTTAAGAAAATCTAAATTTTCTGATATGTAGATTGGCTTTTTATCTGTATATTCTTTGTAAAGAATACTATCGGTTACTTTTTTTTCTAAAAAAAAGATTGCAGTGTATGTTGTCGCACCTTGAAATATATCTATATCTGAAAAAGAAATAATTTTATTTAGGTATTGAGTAGATTCAAAAACATTTTTTAAACCCTTTCCAAAATCTGCATTAATAAATCTATGAGGTTGTATAAAAGACAATAAACCTCTTTCTGTTAAAAGCTCAATACTCAATTCATTGAAGAGAACATAAATGTCAAATTTTCCTGTTGCTGATTTATAATGTTCTTCAAAATATACGACACTATTTTTATCTAAATTTTGAACTCTAACATAAGGCGGATTTCCAATAATTACATCAAAGCCACCTTTTGCAAAAACTTCTGGAAATTCGTTTTGCCAATTAAATGCTTTTTCACCTGCAACAGTTGGGTCGTCAATTAAACTGTTACCACATTTTATATTATTATTTAAAGACGTTAGTTTTCTCCCTTTTTGAGCAGTTCGTAACCAAAGCGAAAGTTTTGCAATTTCAACACTTTCTTCGTTAATATCTACTCCGTAAATATTATTTTCTAAAATTGCGTTTTCCACTTCGCTCAATACCATTGCATCTCCAAACAATTTGGCTTGCAATTCGTCAATGTATTGATGTTCAGCAATTAGAAATTCCAACGCTTGGTTTAAAAAAGCACCACTTCCACAAGCTGGGTCACAAATGGTAATTTTCAATAACCATTTTCTATAATCTTCTAATTTTTGAGATAGTTTTTTTAAGGTTGCTTTTTGTCTTCCCTTACGTTCTTTTTCGTATTCGGCTTCTTGAATATCGAGTTCGGTTTTCTTTTCCTCACAAAGTTTGCCAACAGTATTATCTACTATGTATTTGGTAATATATTTTGGTGTGTAGAAAACACCGTCTTTTTTACGCTTGGTTTTGCTTTGTTCGGACTTAACTCCTTGAATTTCTGCTTGTATTTCGTCAATGTCGTTTAACGAATGTTCAAAGATATGTCCGAGTATATTTACGCTTACTTCACTCTCAAAATCGTAGTTGCTTAAATTTATCGTGTGTTTATGAAGTAAATCGTCATTGATTTTGATGTTGTCTAAAATCTCGTCTGGCGCAAAAAGGCCACCGTTGTAGGCAAAAATATCGTGTTGTTGTCCTTTGTGTCCTGTGTTCATATAACCGAAATATTTTTTAAATCGGTCATATAGAGGAAAATACTCATCGTATTTATCTCGTAAGTCAGTCCATTGGTTTACGATAGAACGAATAGAATTTGGTGGCAATAATAATCTATCTTCAGCAAAAAAGATAAATAGAAAACGGTCAAGTAATTTCTGCGTTTTTTTGAATAATGTTAGTTTGTCGTATTCGGGATTTTCTTTTTGAATGGCATCAAAAATCTCATTTCTGAAAGAAGCGTAATCTTTGTATAATTTTTTGGTTACGTTTTCTTCCTGCGTTAAAGATTCGTCTTTAATCTTTTTCGGAATGTCTTTTAAAAGATATTCTGATGAAAGGCAAAGCCAAAGAATGTCAAAACGTTCTTTTGAAAGCTGAAATAAATTAAATTCCTCAAAGTCAACTGCGTTGTCAATGTAAAATCGCAACTTCTCAAAGTTGGAAGTAATTACATAATTACAACCAGGTTGGTTGTTTTTATATCCAAATGCTTGGGTTTCTACTTTGCTTAAATCGGTTGTATTTGTTCCTTTTAGTTCAATTACTGCAAGTGCTTTTTCTCCTTTTAAAATTGCTCCATCAGTTTTTTTTGAACCTTTTATATTTTTTAATTCCGTTGTGAGATTAAATTCAGGCGTTGGGTTTTTAACGTAACCTAAAACATTTACAAAAAGGTCAATCAGAAATTCGCCTTGATATTGTTCCTCTTTGGAATTTCTTATGTTTTCTTGAATGGTCGGATTATGGAAATGGCTTGTAAATCGCTCGTAAGCTTGATTGACTTTTTCGGACTCCAATCCTTTTAAATATTTGTTTAGAACAGAGTTCTGAAATAAGCTCATAAAATTTTAATCTTTTTTCTCAAATTTAATATTATTCCGAGCGTTGGCAAGAAACAGCTCTTTTATTTTTTTCAGCGTTGGCTTTTCGCATTGGCAAAAAAATAAATGTGCTGTTTGAGCGTTGGCTTTTTTAGTTCAAATGTTCAATTTCAGCACGATTTCCGCATTACTTACAACGGTCTCGGCTATGAGCAGTTGGGGATTTTATGCCCTAACTTTTCGGTTTAGCACTGACCTTTGTTTTATGTTTATACTTTCGTTTTATCACTTTAGTCCCAATTGCTTATAGCCATTGTTGTGCGTTCGTATTTTTAGTTCTTTATAGGTGTACAAATTTCAATTAAAAATCCATTATTATCTAAAACATACCCCACTTTCTGTCCCCAGGGTTTTTCTACAAGTGGTTCAAATTCAGTTGCACCTGCATCAATCGCTTTCTTAAAATCCGTTTCGATATTTTCTGTTGTAAATGCCATTTCTACTCCGAACGGCTTTTTTGACTTATCTATTTTTTCAAATCCTTTCTTGAAATTTGAAATTCCAAGTTCAAAAGAAGCAAAGGCGATTGTTGTTTCTCCTGAAATCAATTCTCCGTAGTCGTTTTCAGGCGTTACAAATTTCTTTTCAAAGCCAAATGCTCTTTTATAAAATTCAATCGTTTCGACTACGTTTTCAACGTAAATTATCGTGTAAGCGTATTGCATATTAATTTATTGTTTTTAAAGTTTTTTTCCATTTTCGCACTCTACTTCTGGCGTTTTTATACGGTGAAGAAGTGTTGAACTGTATCATTTTTCCTTTTGTCCATTTGTCGTACCAAGCATTTTCATAAAGTTCTTTGTTCGTATTACTTTCAATCAACTTGAGGATTTTATCTACGGTTTGGTCTAATTTATTCAGCAAATCGGAATAGTCAAGATTTTCATAATCTGAATAGAATTTTTGTGCAAGTTTCCCCAATTCATTCCATTTATACCCTGTTTCGGGAAAATCAACTTTTTCTCCGTTTTCTTTTTTGTGATTCCATTTTAATACCAATTCTCCCCAGCCAATGAGATAAGCAACCAAATCGGAAATACTCATTTTCGTTTCTTTGGCGTGTCCATCGAGTTCTTTTTCTTTGGTTAATTCCGTTGGAATAGTTTCCAAGTCCTTTTTCAGTTTGGAATAGTTGTTTTTGATTTCAAAAATCAATTCTTCTTTGTTTTTTGGAATTGCCATTTGTTGGTTTTGGTTATATGACGCACAACGGTTTTGTATATGATGCGTTGCGTGGTTCAGCACGTAATTTAGCAAATAAAAACCGAATAGAAAATCCGCTTGGATTTTCGTAAGTAGGCTCTCACAAGCAATGGATTATATACGTTGTTAGCAAATGTTATTTTCCTCTAAAATAACTCAACTGTCTGTAAACAACTAAATTATTTTGATTTATCCATTCAGTCAATAATTCCAATTCAAATGTTTTTTTTGAAGATTCATTTATAATTTGAACAGAATTATTTCCAAATTCGTCTTCTTTTTGATTATAGAATTTAAAACCATATTTTTCTAATTCAGTATTTAATTCGACAATTTGAGTTTCCGATATTTTCAGATTACGAGTCTTTCCAAATTCTTTTTCTTCTTTAAGATATAGAGTGTCCAAAATATAGTCAAAACCCTTGGCAACAACATTATTCCAATCCTCAACATAAATTTGATAATAGTTTCTTAATTTTCCGTTTTTTTCACGCAAATTGAAAAAACCACAACCAACAGTTATTGTGTCACAACCGTTTTTTATAACTTCTCTCAATGAAATATCAAATTCGTTGTCAAAAGCATTATAAGTTGGTGAAGGTTTACAACTAATTATATTAATTAGAAAAACTATGAGAACACCTATTTTCAATATTGAGGTTCTATTTTTCATTAAAATAATTAAGTTTCAATTCGCAATTTTTTTCAGTCTGTTTGGGTTCCACAATATTTGCTAACGTGTTTGTATATGGTTTGTTGCGTGGTTAAGCAACTAAGTTAACAAATAAAAACCGAATAGAAAATCCGCGAGGATTTTCGTAAGTAGGCTAGAACTAGCAATAAATTATATACAGTGTTGTGCGCAGTTTTTATTCCTTTCCCAATGATTTGTTTTCCTTATCTCTAATGAGATAAACGCTAATTAAAATTAATAATCCACCGATTGCATACCAAACTGTAAATTTCTCTTTGTCCAAAATTCCCCAAATTACCGCAACGACTGGTAATAAAAGTGAAATGGTACTTACAAAAACCGCAGAGGTATCTTGAACAAGTTTGAAAAACAAAAACATTACCAAAGTAGTGCTAATGACGGTTAGAAAGACTAAATAGCCTAGAGCCGTTAAAGTTTCATTTTGGCTGTAATCAAAGTCTGTAAAAAAACCTGAAAAACTTAAAATAAAAAGAGAGGGCACCATCCAAATAGTGTAAATACCTGTTGATATATCTGTCGATTTTATGTGATGTAATTTTTTTTCAATAATGAGTGCGGCAACGGCATAAAGTGCCGAACCTATAACTAATAAAACCGTATAATAAAGATGATTTTGGCCATTTTCTGAATTGGAAGAGTAAACTAAAATGATAGCACCTATAAATCCAATTATTGCACCAGCATATTGAATAACTTTATTTCTGATTCCAAACAGAATTGCTCCTAAAACGAGTGTGAATATTGGGTCTAATGCATTTATGATGCCTGCCAATGAGCTACTTACGCCTTGTTGTGCAATAGGAAAAATAAAGACCACTAAAAAGTTACCAAATAATCCTGATAGAGCAATCCAAAAAACGTCCTTTTTTGACATTCTTTTCAAAGCTGGGAATCCAATAAATGACAAAAGCAAGCCTGACAATCCTGCCCTAAAAGCTCCGATTTGATATGGGTCAAATACTGGTAGTATTTTTTTTATGAGTATAAAAGAAGAACCCCAGATTACAGCAATAAAGATGAGTAGAAAATATTTATTTTGAATGAATTGCCTCATAAAATGTCTCTGTTTATTTAATTCGACAAATTTAATATTTGGATTTTTATAAAATCATTCAATCAAGTATTTTTTATTGACTTTCATCGATTTTTTAAATTGCGCCCAACGTGTTTGGCTATGGTTTCGTTGCGTGAAAATCCGCGAGGATTTTCCGCCGTAAACCGAAGATAGCAAATTTGCGAGGACTTTCCACAAGGAAAGTCAGAAGCAATGAACTATAGCCGGTGTTGGCAATAGTATTTTTTATTTCTTGGAATTGCTATAAGTAATTAAAATTATTATTAAAGCTAATACTAATAATCCAATAATTCCATTCAGATAAGAATCTTCTTTTAAAAACTCTTTAAATTTTTTATTTGATTTCCAAATCCTTGAAATTAGCCAACGTATTCCAGCTCCAGGATATCTGAATATCAAAATTATAATTGTCTCAAAAATAATTTCCATATTTAATTTAAGCTTGGTAATTCATTAATGTAAGATTTTCCGTCAATAGAGTAAAATTCCAATTCAGTCGGCATTTGGTCAGTTCCGAAGAGTGAGATTCCAACTAATTCTCCATTTTTACCTTTTCCCGTATAATCAATTATTAAATTTCCTTTTTGAATTTCCGAGTCAAATGTTTTTCCAAACATTATAGTCGGACATTTTCCGCAACCACATCTCGCAATAACTTTAAGACTTTCGATTAATTTAGTCCATTCCGATTTTTCTTTACCAAAAAGATAAGTAAGAAATTCAATTTCCGATTTTGTCAATTCTCTTTTATCTGGAATGCTATATTTCATCAATCAAATTTTTCGTTTTAACGTTCCGTTATATTATTGCCAACGGTTTAGGCTAAGAGTAGTTGCGTGGGTTAGCACTTAATTTTGCAAGTACACACCAGACTGAAAATCCGCGAGGATTTTCAGAAGTAGGCGAGAACAAGCAATTACTTATAGCCATTGTTAGCGGTTCGTACTTTTTTCTTTTAATTTTATTTGGTCAATTATTGTTCGTAAATCTCCTTTGCCCCAATATTTAAACAATCTTATCAAGCTCGTAATTAGCCATACTAAAGCAGCAATTGTCAGAAAAATAAATAGAGCTTTCCAAGTGTCTTTGGTCAGTCCTAGAAAATCTTTAAAATCAGCAGTACAAAAAGTCGTAATAAAAGCAACCAACAAACCAAAAGGTGTCCACCAATCTCTTTTTGAAGTCAAAATTTCTTTAGTTTTAATTAGAACCAATTCAATTTTGTCCGATGTAGTTATAATAATTTCCTGTTCAACGTTTTTATGAACAGTCATATTTTTTGAAAACTCATCGTTCAAGTCAATATTCAATCCATTATTTTGGTCAGCATTATTTTCCATCTTCTTGCTCCTTTTTTTCCTCTTTCGGCAACAATTTCAATGCACCTAAAGCGTGTTGGCTAACAAAACCGCAATTTTCGCATATTATAGCAGCAGTTGGAATACTTGGACCTCCTAAAGAGACATTTTTTAAGTCTTGTATGAAATTATTAAAATATCCTTCAGCTAATGAAAATTTATTGTGATTACACATTGGACATTTCAATTGTGGTGCTTTTTGGCTTAAAGCATTTACAATTCGTTTTTTTTCTTCTTCTGATAACATAATTATTAATGTTCGTTGTTTTGTATGACCGCTAACGGTTTTGGCTATGATTTCGTTACGGAATGGCACGTGAGTGTCATTCCGACGTTGACCGAAAGATAGCAAAAATGAATGGAATTTCCGTGAGGAAATTCCGCCGTAATGAATTATAGCCGTTGTTAGCTTTTAGTGCTTTTATAATTCATTCCGTTTTTTGTTTTTTCGGTCAGCTTTTTATTCAGGTTTCTTTAATTTCTACGTTTAATTCATTCCAAAAACTTGCTCAAATTCCAACCGTTTTTTAATTCAGGTTTGAGTGCGCAATTCCAGCGTTGTTTTTCTGGTTCCGATTGCGCAAACAAGCTAAAAAGTCAAGCGTAATTCAATTCAGAGTTTGAGTGAGCAATTCCGCTGTTGTTTTTCATTTCACGTTTGAGTGATAATTCCAAAAAATTTTGAAATTCCGCACACAGTTTTTCTGATTTATCTGGCTTAAAATTCTAAAAAAAAATCGAAAAATAAACCAGGCTTTTTTCAAACCGCAAACTTGCTCCAGCATTAAAGCTAACGGTCTCGTATAACCGTCAGTTACGGAATTAAAGTTAATGATTTTCGGTTAAGCACTGACGTTAGCAATTCCGAGTGGATTCGGACGTAGTCGAATCCGCCGTAATTGCGGTTATACATTGTTACCCAACGTTTTTTTTTATTCGTAAAGTTCATTAATCGTTACGTTTTTTTCTTTTTTTAGATGCTTGCTAACGAGTTGATTGTAGCAATTCAGATTATCATAAACCATACATCCAAGGTCAAAATTTTCTATTCCGTATTCTTTTATATTTTCCGACAAATTTCCCGAGCCGACTAATCCGCTCGAAAAATATTTCAGTTCATCATTAGCTAAATCAGTTGCAAATCGGTCAGTTATTTTTTCACAATCCAATTCGTGATATTCAGTCAATATTTTTTCAGTCCTTTTCATTCCAAAATAGTCCAAGGTCAGTTGAGTTGTCAGAGTGACAAATAAAATACCAATTCCGAGTGCAGTTAAATTCAATAATTTGCTTTTTGTCTTTAAATGTTTTGGCAGAAAAATAAACGTGATTAATAAAATCGCCAATATTGCTGGAAAGTAAAATTCGTGATAAAAGAACTCATACATTTTACTATAACTGAAAATCCCTAATCCTATTCCAATTAGAGTTAAAGTCAGAATTATGTTTTTCAGTTTTGCGTGCATTTTTGCTCAAATGTTGGGTAACGGTTTTGTGTATGGTTAGTTGCGTGTTTAAGCAACTAATTTAGTAAACAAAAACGAACGCGAGAAAATTCCGAAGGAATTTTCCAAATAGGCAACGACCAAAGCAATTAATTATACACGGTGTTGCCAGTAGTTTTTATTTCATTCGTTCAATTAAAATCGGATAAAACTTATTAAAGTTTGGATATTTATTTTTGTTATTTTCATATTCTTTTAAAATTCCTACGATATTTTCTACCAATGAAAATCCAATAGATTTTTCATAATCTAAAAGTTCTTTAGCTTTTTCTGTTCCAAAATTTTTCTCTGTTATTCTTATAGTTGTTGCTCTTATCAAAAGTTCGTTAAAAACATATTTCCATTCGCTATAACCCTCGTTTTCTCCAGTTTTCTTTAAACTTTCAGTATAATATTTTTCTTTAAGATTCTCTATTTCATTGTGATATTTTACCATTAAGGGATTTACGAATGAATGACCGAATTCGTGTAAAATCAAATCCATTTCAAGAAATTCCTTTTCAAAATAAGGAATATGTTCAATTTCGCCATTTGGTCCAATTATAGCATAAACTTCTTTTTTTCCATTTTCTACGAATTCCGCATTAAAACCTCCTGAATGAACTAATGGTGAAAGAATTAAATTATATGAACCCAATTCAGTTCCGTAATAACTTTCTAAATATGTTGGAAGCTCTTGAATAGATTTGGATTCTTTTACTTGATTAATAACCTTTTCATTCAATGGTTTTATTTCAGTTAAATATTCTTGAAATAATGAATCTTGATTGAAAGAAATAAACTCTTTTTTGAAATTTTCAATAAGATAATCGCTTTCGCTTTCAATAAAAGGATATGGTTCTGCTACTTCTCTCACTTTATTTAATTCAGGAAATTTTCCGAACTGTAAAGCCCAGTCAGTAACTTTATAAAAATTAAATCCGTGTTTTTTAGATAATGTGTCAAATAAAACCACTGCTTTATGATTCTTCAGAGCATCGAGTTTTTTTCTCAACTTTGATTTATAAAGATTATCGTGATTACTAACTAAAAAGTAATTGTCTAAAAATGCTATTGAATAGATTGTCTCAATCCTTTCGTCAATTGTAATGTTTAATTCTGATTTTTGTCCGATACTTTTTAATGAAGCTAAAAGTAGAATTAGTAAAATAGTTTTTTTCATTAATTGTGTTTTCAAATAAAGACTAATTTTGTTTCAAATAGTTACAGTTTCTCAAATTACTGGCAACGGTCTCGTATAACCGTCAGTTACGGATTAATATGCGTTAATTTTCGGTTTGGCACTGACTTTAGCAATTCCGAGTGGATTCGGACGTAGTCGAATCCGCCGTAATTGCGGTTATACATCTTAAGTTAGCAATTGTTTAACTTTAGTAATAAAAACCAGAAAGAAAAAAGCGTAGAGTAAGGTTATGATATACGTTGAAACCTAGATTTCGTCAACATTGATAATCCCTACGCTTTACTACTTTAAATTCGTTCAGTTCTGTGAGACCAAGATCTCGATTTCAAGTTGTTGAATTGATAGTAGTTATTTTTCTTTCCAATCCTTTTTTCTTATGAGTAAAAATAAACAATTTTTAGGAATCGATGTAAGTAAAGATGTTTTAGATGTGTATGATTATCAAGGTAATTGGTATCAGTTTAAAAATGATTCATCAGGCTTTAAAGAGCTGTTGTTAATCACAAGTGATTTAACTCATTGTATAATGGAAGCCACAGGGTATTATCATGTACGATTAGCTTATTTTTTAACAGAAAAAGGAGTTTTGGTATCAGTAGAAAATCCGTTGAAGATAAAACGTTTTATTCAAATGAATTTATCAAAAGTAAAGACGGATAAGAGTGATGCAAAGCAGCTATATAATTATGGTGTAAGTCAAGCCCCTTCTATATGGAAAGGAGAAAGCAAGGAACAACAAGAATGTTTACAAATAGTACGTTTGTTGAGTGTTTATACGAAACAATCTACTCAATTAAAGAATAAGCTTCATGGCGAATCAGTATTAGGAACTCCATCAAAATTGGTAGTTAGTTCCTTAAAAAGGCAACTAAAAAATATACAAAAAGAGATGGTTAAATTAGAAGATTTGTTGCTAGAGAATGTAAAAAAGAGCTATCAAGAAGAATTGACTTTATTAAAGTCAATTCCAGGAATAGGGGGTAAAACAGCATTAATGTTATTAGTTTTTACCGATGGATTTAAGCGCTTTACTTCGGCAAAGGAGCTGTGCAGTTACGCAGGTATAACTCCTGTTATTAGAGAGTCAGGCAGTAGTATAAAAGGAAGACCTCGAATAAGTAAAATGGGTAATCCAAAGCTTAGAAATTTATTGTTTATGTGTAGTTTTAATGCTTGTAAATACAACAAAACATGTAGAGAACTTTATGACCGAATTGTAGCTAAGGGTAAGAGTAAAAAACTTGCTTTAATAGCGGTGTGTAATAAGCTACTAAAACAAGCTTTTGCAATAGTAAAAAGTGGTTTGCCTTATGATGCAAATTATAAAAGTACTTTGGTTTAAAAAAGTATAAAATTTACTTGTTTTTTACCTCAGTTCTTTGTTGTGGTGTCGTTTTTATTCAGTTTTCTTTCTGTTTTTTAAGATTATTAATGTAATGACATAAATTAAAACAATTGCAAAAGGAATAGCTATAAACCTATATTCGGGTAAAAGATACCAAAGAGTTAGAACTGTAATGATTCTAGTCAAGGTGTGAAAAATTCCAACCCAATGTTTTATAATCCAAGAAAATGGCAACCACATTAATCCAGTCAGAATTCCTACAGTCATTGGAAGAGAAGAATAGTCAACCAGAAAAAATGGTATTGCAATTGAATAGACAAGTATCGCTTGTCCAGCCGTAAAAAGAAAAAGAGTGTCGAATTCGTTTTTCGGTTTACTTTTATCTAGGAAATTTTCACCTGTGAATTTTGAGAGAAGCAGACCTAGATATACAATACTTCCGGTTCCAATAAAAATTGACCAAACTGCTATAAAGTCAGAAAAAAAGATTCCGATTAATCCAATTATAGTCCATATAATCAAACCAGCTAATGGTGTAGCAAGAAATTTTTGATTGATAAATTCAATCCGCTGTTGTTCAAGTGTTCTGTTGTTCATTGGTTAATTCAGTTAGTTTTTTTCTTATAGATTTTATGATTTTTCAAACCTCAATGTTTTCGCAAATGTCAGTTTTTAAATGCACCACAACGTGTTTGTATAAGATTAGTTGCGTGTTTTAAGCACTAAAGTTAGCAAATAAATCACGGATAGAAAGTCCGAGAGGACTTTCGTAAGTAGGCTAGAACTAGCAATTAATTTTATACGGTGTTGCCATTAGTTTTTTTTCAACGTTATTTTCGGATATTCAATTTCGACAATTTCTTTACCCTTATAAAACTCTATCATCGAGTTTTTTAATTCCGTTACACTACTTTCAATTTTCCTTAAATATTCAGGTAGATAACTTTCTGTAATTATATCTATTAAAAAACCATTTTTGGTGTCTGAATACTTATTGAAATCAAAAATTATATGGTCTTTGTTTTCAATTTTTACTTTTCCATTATTTTCACTTACCTCAATCAATTCATTTTGTAAAATTATCACAGGAAAAAATAGAGTTGTAAAAACTTGTTTACTCCAAGCAGAAGTCTCTTTCATCCATTCTTCATAGCCATCATTTTTATGTTCTGAATAATCTACTAATTTATTTAAAGTATCGTGCAATCCATCAGGATGCGAAGCCATCCATTCATTTTTTTGACCTCTCTTTTTTGAAAAAGAACAATACTGTGTATTTTTTATTAGTTGGTTGTAATGAAATTTTTTGGATTCGGTCGTAAAGGAATTGAATTGAAAATCTGGCGTATTTCCTGTATTCATATACTTTTCAGTTAATTCTCTTTCCACTTTTGAATAAAAGAATTTTCCGAAAATCGTATATGGGTCTCTATCTGGTCTTTTGAAAAATGCAACAGGTTGGTCATTATTTATACACTCAATTAAGAGTTTATATTGATATTCAAATTGTAAAGATTGATTAAGAGTTAAATGTTCAGTTATTCTTGGTTCGATCTGAAAGAATGTCTATTTCTCTCGATTTTCCAGTAATTTTATCAGGATAGGTTTGATTAGGAAAGTTTTTATATCCATCACTTGATAGAACCTCCAATACTCGTGACTCCAAAAAATATCCAGACCGATTTAGTGATTCTATTATTTCTTCTTCTTTAATTTTCACAATGTTCTTCTAAAATTAATGGCAACGTGTTTGTGTATGATTAGTGGCGTGTTTAAGCACCTAATTTAGCAAATAATTACCGAATAGAAAATCCGCGAGGATTTTCGTAAGTAGGCGATAACTAGCCATTAATTATACACGGTGTTACCTGCTGGCTTTATTCAGTTTCCTATCATTTATTTTTCCGAAACCATATTTTCCAATTCGGACTAAAATCAGAACAATAGCAACTACTGCTGAAAACCAAGCTGTATTATAAACTCCGTAATAAAATTGGTCGATAGGAATAAAATCCGAAAATTCAGTTCCTAAAATTATACACACTAAAAATATTCGGATAACTGTTTTGAACCAACTCGGTTTAGTAAGCATTTCATAAATTCCGATTATGAACACAAATAGAAATAGTGAATCGTATGTTATATTTAAATTTATTAGAGAGTCAAGTTCAGGATTTGCTTTTTTCCATTCCTGAAGTTTAAAATATTCTTTTACAGATAGAATTAGTTGAATAAGAATTACAATTATTGAAAAAAGAGGTTTGTAAAATTTCATATTATTCGTTTCCAATGTTTTCTATTTCTTGGTCGTCCTTTTTTAAACTCAATTTTACTCCAATAATTACAGTTTGAATTATTCCGATTATCCAATAAGTTGGAAACCTTAAATATGTGTAAAGAACTTCGAAACTGTCCATAATTCCGATTGTCATTTTCACTCGCTGAACTTCAATGATTAATGAAATAAGCGGTATTAAAAATCCGAATAAAATTCCGCCAACTAAACATCCTGTTTTTCCGCTAATTTCTTTTTTCCAGAATTTGATATTCAAGAAAATCAAAATTCCAATAACTAAATAATCAAAATATCCTATTATCATTTTTCAGCTTGCAGGTAACGTGTTTGTATAAGATTAGTTGCGTGGTTTAAGCACCTAATTTAGCAAATACAAACCGAATAGAAAATCCGCGAGGATTTTCGTAAGTAGGCTTGCATTAGCAATTAATTTTATACGGTGTTAGCTACAGGGCTTTCTTTTTCCGCCCATCGTATAACCCGTTTTTTGTCTTGGTCCATATTCAATTCTTACTATTTTACAACAATTCACTTCGATTACATATTGGAAGTTTTCCAACATCGCACCACTATTCCCATAACAATCGTCAAATTCAAATTCGCCTGGTAACGCTTTTTGTAATTCGGTTAATTCGTCTCCGACTTTAAATTTTGGAATTGTATTTTTTAATATGTCGTGTCTCACATATTGAGGAACAACATTGTATGCAATAGATGGTAATAGTTTTGGGAAAACAAACAAATAAATGAAAAGGAAAAAAAATGGTAAAGTCAGAATAGGAATCAAATGTTTCTGTTTTAATTCGTTCCGTTTTTTGTTCCAAATCAGATGAAAAGTCAGTCCGAAAATTAGTCCAAAAACAATAGCATCTAAAAATACTCCGTAGAAATTGTCGGACATTAAAAATATCCAACCAATAAGAATAATAAAACCTATTAATGCATAAATTCCAGAAAGAAGAGTAAATGAAGTTAAAGTCAGTTTTTCAGTCAGTTTTACAATTCTTTTTTGTGGAATTAATATGAAAAGTCCATAAAAGATTAAAAGAAAAAAAGATGCCCAAAATAAAACGACTCCAGTATCTCCTCCAGAAGCATTTTCATATCTTAAATTCGACCAAATTATATGAGTTATAATTAGTCCAATCCAACCTAATGTTAAAGATAGAAAAGATGTTTTTTTGAAGTTCTTCATTCGCCTTGTAGCTAACGGTTTCGGCTATGAGTAGTTGGGGATTTTATGCCCTAACTTTTCGGTTTAGCACTGACCTTTGTTTTATGTTTATACTTTCGTTTTATCACTTTAGTCCCAATTGCTTATAGCCATTGTTGTGCGTTCGTATTTTTAGTTCTTTATAGGTGTACAAATTTCAATTAAAAATCCATTATTATCTAAAACATACCCCACTTTCTGTCCCCAGGGTTTTTCTACAAGTGGTTCAAATTCAGTTGCACCTGCATCAATCGCTTTCTTAAAATCCGTTTCGATATTTTCTGTTGTAAATGCCATTTCTACTCCGAACGGCTTTTTTGACTTATCTATTTTTTCAAATCCTTTCTTGAAATTTGAAATTCCAAGTTCAAAAGAAGCAAAGGCGATTGTTGTTTCTCCTGAAATCAATTCTCCGTAGTCGTTTTCAGGCGTTACAAATTTCTTTTCAAAGCCAAATGCTCTTTTATAAAATTCAATCGTTTCGACTACGTTTTCAACGTAAATTATCGTGTAAGCGTATTGCATATTAATTTATTGTTTTTAAAGTTTTTTTCCATTTTCGCACTCTACTTCTGGCGTTTTTATACGGTGAAGAAGTGTTGAACTGTATCATTTTTCCTTTTGTCCATTTGTCGTACCAAGCATTTTCATAAAGTTCTTTGTTCGTATTACTTTCAATCAACTTGAGGATTTTATCTACGGTTTGGTCTAATTTATTCAGCAAATCGGAATAGTCAAGATTTTCATAATCTGAATAGAATTTTTGTGCAAGTTTCCCCAATTCATTCCATTTATACCCTGTTTCGGGAAAATCAACTTTTTCTCCGTTTTCTTTTTTGTGATTCCATTTTAATACCAATTCTCCCCAGCCAATGAGATAAGCAACCAAATCGGAAATACTCATTTTCGTTTCTTTGGCGTGTCCATCGAGTTCTTTTTCTTTGGTTAATTCCGTTGGAATAGTTTCCAAGTCCTTTTTCAGTTTGGAATAGTTGTTTTTGATTTCAAAAATCAATTCTTCTTTGTTTTTTGGAATTGCCATTTGTTGGTTTTGGTTATATGACGCACAACGGTCTCGTATAACCGTCAGTTACGGGATTAAAGTTAATAATTTTCGGTTTGGCACTGACTTTAGCAATTCCGAGTGGATTCGGACGTAGTCGAATCCGCCGTAATTGCGGTTATACATCTTAAGTTAGCAATTGTTTAACTTTAGTAATAAAAACCAGAAAGAAAAAAGCGTAGAGTAAGGTTATGATATACGTTGAAACCTAGATTTCGTCAACATTGATAATCCCTACGCTTTACTACTTTAAATTCGTTCAGTTCTGTGAGACCAAGATCTCGATTTCAAGTTGTTGAATTGATAGTAGTTATTTTTCTTTCCAATCCTTTTTTCTTATGAGTAAAAATAAACAATTTTTAGGAATCGATGTAAGTAAAGATGTTTTAGATGTGTATGATTATCAAGGTAATTGGTATCAGTTTAAAAATGATTCATCAGGCTTTAAAGAGCTGTTGTTAATCACAAGTGATTTAACTCATTGTATAATGGAAGCCACAGGGTATTATCATGTACGATTAGCTTATTTTTTAACAGAAAAAGGAGTTTTGGTATCAGTAGAAAATCCGTTGAAGATAAAACGTTTTATTCAAATGAATTTATCAAAAGTAAAGACGGATAAGAGTGATGCAAAGCAGCTATATAATTATGGTGTAAGTCAAGCCCCTTCTATATGGAAAGGAGAAAGCAAGGAACAACAAGAATGTTTACAAATAGTACGTTTGTTGAGTGTTTATACGAAACAATCTACTCAATTAAAGAATAAGCTTCATGGCGAATCAGTATTAGGAACTCCATCAAAATTGGTAGTTAGTTCCTTAAAAAGGCAACTAAAAAATATACAAAAAGAGATGGTTAAATTAGAAGATTTGTTGCTAGAGAATGTAAAAAAGAGCTATCAAGAAGAATTGACTTTATTAAAGTCAATTCCAGGAATAGGGGGTAAAACAGCATTAATGTTATTAGTTTTTACCGATGGATTTAAGCGCTTTACTTCGGCAAAGGAGCTGTGCAGTTACGCAGGTATAACTCCTGTTATTAGAGAGTCAGGCAGTAGTATAAAAGGAAGACCTCGAATAAGTAAAATGGGTAATCCAAAGCTTAGAAATTTATTGTTTATGTGTAGTTTTAATGCTTGTAAATACAACAAAACATGTAGAGAACTTTATGACCGAATTGTAGCTAAGGGTAAGAGTAAAAAACTTGCTTTAATAGCGGTGTGTAATAAGCTACTAAAACAAGCTTTTGCAATAGTAAAAAGTGGTTTGCCTTATGATGCAAATTATAAAAGTACTTTGGTTTAAAAAAGTATAAAATTTACTTGTTTTTTACCTCAGTTCTTTGTTGTGGTGTCGTTTTTATTCAGTTTTCTTTCTGTTTTTTAAGATTATTAATGTAATGACATAAATTAAAACAATTGCAAAAGGAATAGCTATAAACCTATATTCGGGTAAAAGATACCAAAGAGTTAGAACTGTAATGATTCTAGTCAAGGTGTGAAAAATTCCAACCCAATGTTTTATAATCCAAGAAAATGGCAACCACATTAATCCAGTCAGAATTCCTACAGTCATTGGAAGAGAAGAATAGTCAACCAGAAAAAATGGTATTGCAATTGAATAGACAAGTATCGCTTGTCCAGCCGTAAAAAGAAAAAGAGTGTCGAATTCGTTTTTCGGTTTACTTTTATCTAGGAAATTTTCACCTGTGAATTTTGAGAGAAGCAGACCTAGATATACAATACTTCCGGTTCCAATAAAAATTGACCAAACTGCTATAAAGTCAGAAAAAAAGATTCCGATTAATCCAATTATAGTCCATATAATCAAACCAGCTAATGGTGTAGCAAGAAATTTTTGATTGATAAATTCAATCCGCTGTTGTTCAAGTGTTCTGTTGTTCATTGGTTAATTCAGTTAGTTTTTTTCTTATAGATTTTATGATTTTTCAAACCTCAATGTTTTCGCAAATGTCAGTTTTTAAATGCACCACAACGGTTTCGGCTATGAGTAGTTGGGGATTTTATGCCCTAACTTTTCGGTTTAGCACTGACCTTTGTTTTATGTTTATACTTTCGTTTTATCACTTTAGTCCCAATTGCTTATAGCCATTGTTGTGCGTTCGTATTTTTAGTTCTTTATAGGTGTACAAATTTCAATTAAAAATCCATTATTATCTAAAACATACCCCACTTTCTGTCCCCAGGGTTTTTCTACAAGTGGTTCAAATTCAGTTGCACCTGCATCAATCGCTTTCTTAAAATCCGTTTCGATATTTTCTGTTGTAAATGCCATTTCTACTCCGAACGGCTTTTTTGACTTATCTATTTTTTCAAATCCTTTCTTGAAATTTGAAATTCCAAGTTCAAAAGAAGCAAAGGCGATTGTTGTTTCTCCTGAAATCAATTCTCCGTAGTCGTTTTCAGGCGTTACAAATTTCTTTTCAAAGCCAAATGCTCTTTTATAAAATTCAATCGTTTCGACTACGTTTTCAACGTAAATTATCGTGTAAGCGTATTGCATATTAATTTATTGTTTTTAAAGTTTTTTTCCATTTTCGCACTCTACTTCTGGCGTTTTTATACGGTGAAGAAGTGTTGAACTGTATCATTTTTCCTTTTGTCCATTTGTCGTACCAAGCATTTTCATAAAGTTCTTTGTTCGTATTACTTTCAATCAACTTGAGGATTTTATCTACGGTTTGGTCTAATTTATTCAGCAAATCGGAATAGTCAAGATTTTCATAATCTGAATAGAATTTTTGTGCAAGTTTCCCCAATTCATTCCATTTATACCCTGTTTCGGGAAAATCAACTTTTTCTCCGTTTTCTTTTTTGTGATTCCATTTTAATACCAATTCTCCCCAGCCAATGAGATAAGCAACCAAATCGGAAATACTCATTTTCGTTTCTTTGGCGTGTCCATCGAGTTCTTTTTCTTTGGTTAATTCCGTTGGAATAGTTTCCAAGTCCTTTTTCAGTTTGGAATAGTTGTTTTTGATTTCAAAAATCAATTCTTCTTTGTTTTTTGGAATTGCCATTTGTTGGTTTTGGTTATATGACGCACAACGGTTTTGTATATGGCTCGTAGCGTGTAAATTAGCTATTATTTTCGGATTGAGCACAAGCCAGATTTTTAAATTTTACTATTTATCTTTTTTATTGGAAATCGTCAAATTTAAAAATTTGGCGACTTTCCAAAAATGCCTTAACTTCGATTAAGCAACTACCAAGCTATGAGCTATATACAGTGTTGTGCATAGTATTTTTATTCCGATTTCCATTTGTCAATTCTTTTTTGTTGGTCATTTTGTGTTAAGTAATGAACAGCAATTAATAATTGAATATTTGGATTGTCTAAATCAAATTCTTTAGGGTTTCTGTAAATCTTTCGTTGTAATAAGCCCATTGATTCGAAATCTCCAGCAGCGATAAGTCTATCAGCATATTTTTTAATTTCTACATTGTTTTTTCCAAGTTCAGTCAAATATTTTTGATATTTTCCATTGTATTTTGAACCTAAACTTTTTAATTCCAATCCAGTATCTGGGTAAGTCGCTTTTCCGAATTCCCATATTTCGTTAAATGTAGATTTGGAAATAGAATTATAAAGTTCTTTTTGCTGTTCAAAGTCCACTTTTTCTAAAATCGGTTGCCAACCATTTTCTAATAATTCAGGTAATATTTTAGAAAAGCAAGTTTTAAAATCCGACTTCTTATTTTCACAGATTTGGTTTTTAAAAAAGTCTGTTATTTTATTTAAGTCAGAGATTTGTTCAGTCGAAAAGTTGTTTTTTAATTCAGTTTTAGAATATTGAGATTTACAAGAGAAATTCAGTTGTAAAATCGTAACTCCAAGTATCAATATTAGTGTTTTTCTCATATTATGCACAACGGTCTCGGCTATGAGTAGTTGCGTGGTTTAGCACTTAACTTTGCAAGTATGCACCAAACTGAAAATCCGCGAGGATTTTCAGAAGTAGGCGAGAACAAGCAATTACTTATAGCCATTGTTAGGCAACGTTTTTATTTATCTTTTTTCTTTTTAGTTCAATTTCACCAGTAGTTTCTCTCGAAGTCCAGTATTC
Source organism: Tenacibaculum sp. TB-56 (assembly GCF_059716275.2). NCBI lineage: Bacteria > Pseudomonadati > Bacteroidota > Flavobacteriia > Flavobacteriales > Flavobacteriaceae > Tenacibaculum > Tenacibaculum sp. TB-56. The sequence continues at coordinate 1,881,503 of NZ_CM201367.1, forward strand.
TCCAGACATCTTGGAAACTTTAAAGCCATCGAAATTAAGTAACACCGAACCATAATGTATGGCACTTCTGTCTCTAATTCCTGCTTTAGGTGTGTTCAAATATGAATAGAATAGTTGTTGATAACCTCTATCCTTATCTATATTAAATGATGAACTAATACTGTGACTTGAACTTTCATCAGTTTTGATTTTCACGATGATGTTGAAAAAGTCTTGTTTAATATCAATTTCAGTTGAGATTGGTTTAGAGTTCTCTTTGTCAAAATTTGACTTAATCTTTCCTTTCCATTTTCCTGACAAATCTGGTGTTTGCACTAACCAAGGATAAAACACTTTCCATTTCCAAGCCCAAAAAATAAAAATCATCCATAGAATTATATTTATAGATATTGTAGTCGAAATATGTGTCAGTGCTTTATGAAAATCAATACTATCCAAGTTTTGGGTGATAAGAAAAATTATGGCGTAAACGAAGAAAGCTAATCCAATTATCGCAAATGCAAATATTCTTATGTTGTGTTTTACCATATTAAAACTCTAAATAATTCCAAAGTTGAACCATATATTCATTAATATCCTTTCTTGACCATTTTCTACTCGGTCGAATCAGATAAAGCAATTCCGAAACTTCTCCCCATTCATTACAACTATCATCTTCTTTTGTGTTCTCGTATAGATAGATTATTGATTGCTTTAATCTTTCAGTCCAAGTATCATAATTATTCATTATTCTATTTGGAACATTCCAAACTAAACATTCTAATAGAAATGAGGTGATATTGTCACTTACCGTTTCACCATCTTCGAGCATTTTATAACGAAGTTTTCTATGCAAACGTGTTAATCTTTTGAATCTTCGATAAGTATTACTGTTTTTGGCGATTCCATTTTCAATATGTTGCTTTGGGTAGTTGATAACGGCTTTTGAAGAGTCTGACCAAAATTTAGCACCAAGCACATAACTTCCATCTTTAGAATATCTGCGGTAATTCCAAGTTGGAACAACATCCGTCTCAATTCTACTCGTATTACCAATTATAGTTATACACTTGTCTTTTCGAATTACATCGCTTCGACCAAATTTTGCTACAAGTGCATTTTCCACATCATTTTTAAATTCAGAGTAAGAATATCCTGTAGGTGGTAAAGAATCAATTCCAACATCTTTTTCTTCAGTTTCCGCTGGCAAATTGAAATAGAATCCACCTGTATATCTAACATTTATGTCAATGTCGCTATTAAGCCTAACATTTGTGTTATTTGCATAAGAACCTTGACCAAAAGTTTCTGTACTTTTGGATTTAAGAGTTTCATCCGAACTTATTGCTTCTCTAACCATTCTTTCAGACCGCTCAAGTTTGCTCTGTTCAGTATCACTTGGTGGCTTTGTCCAATTTGTTAAAGTTTGTTCGTTGTATTTGGCCATTAGTTATGTCGTTTCTTAAATGTTGCCTAACGTGTTTGTATAAGATTAGTTGCGTGGTTTAAGCACCTAATTTAGCAAATACAAACCGAATAGAAAATCCGCGAGGATTTTCGTAAGTAGGCTTGCATTAGCAATTAATTTTATACGGTGTTAGCTACAGGGCTTTCTTTTTCCGCCCATCGTATAACCCGTTTTTTGTCTTGGTCCATATTCAATTCTTACTATTTTACAACAATTCACTTCGATTACATATTGGAAGTTTTCCAACATCGCACCACTATTCCCATAACAATCGTCAAATTCAAATTCGCCTGGTAACGCTTTTTGTAATTCGGTTAATTCGTCTCCGACTTTAAATTTTGGAATTGTATTTTTTAATATGTCGTGTCTCACATATTGAGGAACAACATTGTATGCAATAGATGGTAATAGTTTTGGGAAAACAAACAAATAAATGAAAAGGAAAAAAAATGGTAAAGTCAGAATAGGAATCAAATGTTTCTGTTTTAATTCGTTCCGTTTTTTGTTCCAAATCAGATGAAAAGTCAGTCCGAAAATTAGTCCAAAAACAATAGCATCTAAAAATACTCCGTAGAAATTGTCGGACATTAAAAATATCCAACCAATAAGAATAATAAAACCTATTAATGCATAAATTCCAGAAAGAAGAGTAAATGAAGTTAAAGTCAGTTTTTCAGTCAGTTTTACAATTCTTTTTTGTGGAATTAATATGAAAAGTCCATAAAAGATTAAAAGAAAAAAAGATGCCCAAAATAAAACGACTCCAGTATCTCCTCCAGAAGCATTTTCATATCTTAAATTCGACCAAATTATATGAGTTATAATTAGTCCAATCCAACCTAATGTTAAAGATAGAAAAGATGTTTTTTTGAAGTTCTTCATTCGCCTTGTAGCTAACGGTCTTGTATATGAAACGTAGCGTGCAAATGGACGCTTACTTTTCAGATTATACACAAGCCAAATTTTTATTTTTTCTATTTATCTTATAATTTCTAAATATACAAAAATAAAAATTTGGTGGACTCCATAATTAAGCAAAAACCTTTGGGAAAGCCTGAATTAGCTATGTTTTATATACGTCTTAAGTTAGCAATTGTTTAACTTTAGTAATAAAAACCAGAAAGAAAAAAGCGTAGAGTAAGGTTATGATATACGTTGAAACCTAGATTTCGTCAACATTGATAATCCCTACGCTTTACTACTTTAAATTCGTTCAGTTCTGTGAGACCAAGATCTCGATTTCAAGTTGTTGAATTGATAGTAGTTATTTTTCTTTCCAATCCTTTTTTCTTATGAGTAAAAATAAACAATTTTTAGGAATCGATGTAAGTAAAGATGTTTTAGATGTGTATGATTATCAAGGTAATTGGTATCAGTTTAAAAATGATTCATCAGGCTTTAAAGAGCTGTTGTTAATCACAAGTGATTTAACTCATTGTATAATGGAAGCCACAGGGTATTATCATGTACGATTAGCTTATTTTTTAACAGAAAAAGGAGTTTTGGTATCAGTAGAAAATCCGTTGAAGATAAAACGTTTTATTCAAATGAATTTATCAAAAGTAAAGACGGATAAGAGTGATGCAAAGCAGCTATATAATTATGGTGTAAGTCAAGCCCCTTCTATATGGAAAGGAGAAAGCAAGGAACAACAAGAATGTTTACAAATAGTACGTTTGTTGAGTGTTTATACGAAACAATCTACTCAATTAAAGAATAAGCTTCATGGCGAATCAGTATTAGGAACTCCATCAAAATTGGTAGTTAGTTCCTTAAAAAGGCAACTAAAAAATATACAAAAAGAGATGGTTAAATTAGAAGATTTGTTGCTAGAGAATGTAAAAAAGAGCTATCAAGAAGAATTGACTTTATTAAAGTCAATTCCAGGAATAGGGGGTAAAACAGCATTAATGTTATTAGTTTTTACCGATGGATTTAAGCGCTTTACTTCGGCAAAGGAGCTGTGCAGTTACGCAGGTATAACTCCTGTTATTAGAGAGTCAGGCAGTAGTATAAAAGGAAGACCTCGAATAAGTAAAATGGGTAATCCAAAGCTTAGAAATTTATTGTTTATGTGTAGTTTTAATGCTTGTAAATACAACAAAACATGTAGAGAACTTTATGACCGAATTGTAGCTAAGGGTAAGAGTAAAAAACTTGCTTTAATAGCGGTGTGTAATAAGCTACTAAAACAAGCTTTTGCAATAGTAAAAAGTGGTTTGCCTTATGATGCAAATTATAAAAGTACTTTGGTTTAAAAAAGTATAAAATTTACTTGTTTTTTACCTCAGTTCTTTGTTGTAGCCAGTTTTTATTTCACGATTGTTCTTAACGCTCGCTTTAATATTTTTTCCGTTTCGGCTGTTGGTGATTCTGATTTCCATTTTTTACAAAGTCCAATTACAAATTTAGGTTGCGATTTACTTGCGTCATTTAGCCAATTCCCAACGCTGTCCTGAACGTATTTTGACTTGTCCGATTTTAATTGTTCTAAAATAGGTAATACTTGTTCGGGATTCTCTTTTAATTCCTCGATATGTTTGCACCAAACTCCTCTCGGTCTTATTGATTCGGTTGTAAACCTTCTAATATTTTCGTCCGTGTCTTTAGTCCATTCGCTCAATATTTTGATTGATTCTATAAGATTTTTCTCGATTTCAGGTCTTAATGCCATCCAAACAATTTCTCTAACGCCAAAATGCTTGTCGGCAATCAATTTTCTCGATTGGTCAAGTTTTTCTGAAATAGTTAAGTCGCTATTTAAAGCGATTAAATAAGTAGCATAACATCTTATGGTGTCTGATTCGTGATTGCTTAAAAGTCCAATTGACGAAGCTAAAATTTTGGATTGGCGACAATATTCGTAAAGATGTTGTCCGATTAGTTTTATCGAAGCCATTGTCGAGGGTTTTTTCTGCTGTTCAATAGCTTTTGTGATATCATCAATGCAATCTTTCAAGCCTATTTTTTGGAAATTATTTTTAATCAATTCCGTTTGGTTTACCGCTAACCATTCTGTAAGATTGACTGTTTGAATTTTCCCCTCGTTGAGCAAATCCAAGACGTTTTTAGGGATGTCTTGTACTTTTCTCGCTCCTTTTCTATTTTTTATTTCTTCGCCTACCATATTTTAGCCAATTCCGATAACTGTTTTTTAGATTGTTCAAAGTTACTATTTTTCAATTCGTCCGTTCCAAAATCCTGTGCCTCTGTGTTTACAAAAGTAATGTCGGTTATTCCCATAAAATTGAGTAATGCTCTCAAATAATTTTCTTGAAAATCGAATGATTGAAGCACTTCTCCATTTTTGTAAGACATTGCACCTCTCGATGTTATTACCAATACTTTTTTACCACCTAAAAGTCCTTTCATTGCTCCGTTTTCGTCCAATGCAAATGTTCGTCCAACTCTTACAATATTGTCGATATAGGCTTTTAAAGTTGCCGAAATCGAGAAATTGTACATTGGCGATGCAATTATTATTTTGTCGCTATCAATCAGTTCATCTATTAACGTGTCTGAAGATGCAAGTACATTTTTCATTTCTTGTGTTCTGTTAGTTTCAGGCGTATAATTTGCTTTTATGAACTCGTCCGTTGGAAACTTTGGTGGATTAATGCCAACATCTCTGATTTTTAATGAATATTCATTGTTTGTTTTTAGTTGTTCAAGGAAATATTCGGTTAACATTCTCGTCTTTGAATTCTGAATTCTTACGCTTGAGTCAATTCTTAATAATTTCATAAATTTGTAGTTTAAATTTCGTCAAATTTATGGTCTTGAAGCAGAGCAATCAATACCGCATATTTTTGTCAGTATGGGATAAAAAAGTCAATATTATGGATACAAAGCAAATAGTAGTCAAAAATAAAATCTGTCCGTTGGAAAAAGCGGTAAACACGATTAGCGGAAAGTGGAAAATCCCTATTATTTGGCAAATTCACGAAGGCAAAAAAAGACCAAGCGAATTTTTAAGAGGAATTAACCAAGTCGATAGAAGAGTGTTAAATCAACATTTGAGCGAAATGATTTCAGATGGTTTATTGACGAAAAAATCTTTCAACGAATTACCTCCAAGAGTTGAGTATCAATTAACGGATTTGGGTCAAAAATTGGTCGATGTTTTGTGGAAACTGAACGATTGGGGAAAATTGCTTGTTGATAAGGACGAAAGTTGATTTAAATTGGCTACAACTAGTTTATATACGTAATAAAATTACTTATATATTCCTTTTACGGTAGGATATGCGGAACTTTTAGCAATTTTATTAACACCTTCAAATATAAAGAAATAAGATAAAAAAGTGCAACTTTTTTATCGGGACTACAAACGAAGCCTAATCGGTTGTCTTCCTTCTTCAGTAATAGGAGCAACTTTAAACAAGTTGACACATTTTATTGAATACTCCAATAACACGGGTCACTGATATTACGGAATGTTTCTGCTTATACATTTGTATAGATACAAGCCAACATTCTCTGTATACTTATTAGCGGACATTGCCTTTGGTAGAAAAAAATAAACCTCATACTAACAAACCAAAAAAGGCTTTATATTATGAGGTTTTTTATGTTAAAAATTGTGATTTAGCTAAGCTGAATCTAGCTGCTTCTCACACTTGTTATTATTCAGTAACAGTAACTTTTTTGTAACGCATCATAGGTACGTCATCCATTAATAAGTTTAGTTTTCCTTCTAAGTCAAAACTATACTTGTTTATTTTTTTAATGGTTTTTAAAAACTCTTGTTCTCCTTGTCCGCAGTACATCATAGTTGTAGGTCCTGGTTCTCCAAAAGAAATCGTATTTTCTTTCCCTAACGTAAATTCAGCAGCATAACCGTTACAACCGTTATTTCCAGTAGCTTTGTTTGTTTCTTTATCAAACGTAAGTTGTGGCTTTTTATCAGGAAACAATCCTTCAAAAGCAATTCTAGGTCCAGAGATGTATTCTAGTTCCCAAGTGGTTCCGTATAATTGTTCAGCAGTATCTTTTTTAGCACAAGACACCGTAATTAATAGAATTGCTGCGAATACAAATGATAGTTTTTTCATACTATTTAAGTTTAGTTATTAGTGTTAAATTCAGTTGAGTTTTTTACTACAAATTTTCTAGAGGCTTCTCCATCAACCAATTTGTACGTAATTTGTCTGGTGCCACCTGTTGGGTTGGCATTGCTATCACCTTCTTTATAAATAGGAAAACGTTGTGCTAGGGTAGTTTCAATAATGGTAAATTCATCGTGCCCCATATATCCCTTACTTAACTCTTTGTTATCGGTAATAGGAGGGAAGTATATTTGACTCATCGATTTTTTATTGTTTACTGAAAATCCTATTACATTTCCGTAGCTTCCACTTCCGTCAGATTTTGTGTAGATTAATACTTCAGGAGAACCATCAGAGTTTAAATCTTCAATTTCTGCATCAACAACACTACCGTCAATAGTTTGAGTAACGGCTGAATTATCTACTTCTAATCCGTACGAAGTAACCGTTAATTCAGTTTCCATTCCATTTTTTTGAGTAGAAATACTAAAGCTAATTCCTTGTAAGGTTACATTTTTTCTAAAAATGGTTTTGTCTATCTGTGTTTGGTCTAAATCACCTTCAATTTTCTGATACGAACCCGCAAGACTACCTCCTCCAGAACAATAAAAGTTTAAGATGTTGCTATCAGATTCGTTTTGAGTAGTGATGGAAATTTGATTGTCTTTAAAAGAAAATAGGATTGTTTTCCCTTCGGCAGTAGCTGTAAAAGTACTGTCATTTACTTTTTTTGCAAGTGCGTCAAAAGTACAGGTAGGTTTCTTTTTGTCAGCACGCGAACGAACAGCAATTTTTAATTGCTCGTCTTTAGCAGCTTTTACAGCAACCGAAACCCAATCGTAGCCTTCATCTCTTTTCTCGTATTCGGAAGAAACATAGTTTCCTGTAACACTAAGAGTCGTAGTTACAGCTTCTTGAGTAGTTTCTTGCGTGTCTGTTTTTTTTGTTTCGTTTTTACAGCTTACTAGGGCTAAAAAAGCCATTCCTAATAAGGCTGAAGTGTTTAGTTTTATCATGTTTTTCAATTTTTCAGAGGAATTTGTTTCAATAAATATACCATTAAGGATATGAAAAAAGGTTTTAAGAAAATATTAAGAGAGTTCGGTGTTAGATGATTAGATGGTTAGATTGATTGATTGATTGATTGATTGATTGATTGATCATTAGATTTTAGAAAGAAATTTCATCAAAAAAAAGACCGCCAAAACCTAATTTGACGATCTTTTAAACAAACAACTAAATTCTAAAACCTATAATAGTTGAAGAAATTTTTTTATTCAAGTTAGTTTGCTGATAATGTGCACTAACTATGAATTATATCTAATCTTTCAGAGGATTAGAAGCAGTATTTATTTTCTGCTTTTAATTTCTCTGCAATTGTATCACGTAACTCAACTACGTTAGGGTAGTTGGCATATTTTGTAAAACGCTTAAGTCCCATTAACATCATACGTTGCTCATCACCTTCAGCGAAAGAAATAATTCCTTCTCTTGCACTTTTGGTAATAATTTCAACAGCATTGTATAAGTATAACTTAGCCATTGCAATCTGTTCTTTTTGAGCATCTTCACCAAAACGCTTCGCGTTCTTTTCTGTTCTTAAAATTCCAGATTCTGCCATGTATATTTCAATTAATATATTTGAAGCAGCAGTTAATAACTGTTGGTGTTGCTCTAACTCTGGTCCAAATTTTTGTAAAGCAGCTCCTGCAACCATTAAGAATACTTTCTTAAGTTTAGCAAGAATTTCTTTTTCTTCTGAGAATAATTCAGAATAATCTGGAGTATCGAAAGAAGGAATTCCCATTAATTCGTTTTGAACTGCCATTGCAGGATTTAATAAATCTACATGACCTTTCATTGCTTTTTTAACTAACATTCCTACCGATAATAAACGGTTAATTTCGTTAGTTCCTTCGTAGATACGAGCAATACGAGCATCTCTCCAAGCAGACTCCATTGGAGTTTCTTCAGAGAATCCCATACCTCCGTAAATTTGGATTCCTTCGTCAGCACAGTTTTGTACGTCTTCTGAAACTGCTACTTTTAAGATAGAACATTCAATAGCGTATTCTTCAACACCTTTTAATTCTGCTTCTTGATGCGTGTTTCCTTCTGATTCACGAATTGCAATTCTGTCTTCAATGTTTTTAGCAGCTCTGTAAGATGCAGACTCACCAACATAAGCGTTAGTAGCCATTTCAGCTAATTTCATTTTAATAGCTCCAAACTCAGCAATAGGAGTTTTAAATTGCTTACGCTCGTTAGCATAGTTTACAGCATGAGTTACAATTCTTCTTTGAGAATCTAAACAAGCTGCTGCTAATTTAATACGACCAACGTTTAAGGCGTTCATTGCAATTTTGAATCCACCACCACGTACAGATAACATGTTTTCAACAGGAACTAATGTGTCGTTGAAAAATACTTGACGAGTAGAAGAGGCACGAATACCTAATTTGTGTTCTTCTTCTCCTAAAGTTACTCCGTTAGGATTGTTCTTATCATATTCTAAGATAAAACCAGTAATGTTTTTATCGTCTTCGATACGAGCAAAAACGATGAAGATTTCAGCAAAACCTGCATTCGAAATCCACATTTTTTGTCCGTTAATTTTGTAGTGCTTTCCGTCTTCAGTTAACTCAGCAGTAGTTTTACCTGAGTTAGCATCCGATCCTGCTCCTGGTTCTGTTAAACAGTAAGCTCCAAAACGCTCTCCCATTGCTAATGCAGGAACATATTTTTGCTTTTGCTCTTCTGTACCGTATAACGTAATTGGCATCGTACCAATACCTGTATGTGCACCAAAAGCTGTACTAAAAGATCCAGTTCCACTTGAAATGTAATCACATGTTAACATGGTAGAAACGAATCCCATTCCTAATCCGCCATAAGCTTCAGGAACAGCCACACCTAAGAATCCTAATTCACCAGCTTTACGCATAGTTTCTTCGGTAAGTGCATAGTCTTTCTTTTCAAAACGTTCTTTATGAGGAATGATTTCGCGGTCGTTAAATTCTTTAACCGCATCACGCATCATTGTTTGCTCTTCTGAAAAATCTTCAGGAGTAAATATATCTTCGCATTTTGTTTCTTTTACTAAGAACTGCCCTCCGCGTAAAAGATCTTTAGTTAATTCTGACATAATTTTTTTAGATTTTTAGTATTTGGTAGTGAGTATTGAGATACTAACTACTTTTATAATTCTTTTATTTATTTTAAAAAGAGCAGAGAAAATCTCTCAATACTCAATACCTACATCTTAGTTCTAGCTTAAGAACTCGAAAATACCTGCGGCACCTTGACCAGTACCAACACACATGGTAACCATACCGTATTTGTTATTCATGTTACGCTTACGCATTTCATCAAATAACTGAACAGATAATTTACCACCAGTACATCCTAATGGGTGACCTAAAGCAATTGCCCCACCATTTACGTTAATGATATCCGGATTTAAATCTAATTCGCGAATAACAGCTAATGATTGTGAAGCAAATGCCTCGTTTAATTCAATTAATTCAATATCACTTTGTTGTAAACCTGCTTGTTTTAATGCTTTTGGAATTGCTGCTACAGGCCAATCCCCATAATACGAGGTGGTACTCCTGCTGCTGCATAACTTACTAAACGAGCTTCTGGTTGAATACCTAACTCTTTTACCATATCTTCACTCATTACCATTACGAAAGCAGCTCCATCACTAGTTTGTGATGAGTTACCAGCCGTAACAGAACCATTAGCAGCAAATACAGGACGTAATTTTGCTAAGGCTTCTACTGTTGTTCCACGACGTGAACCTTCGTCTTTAGTAACTGTGTAATTTCTTGTGGCACGCTTTCCGTTAGCATCAATATAAGTTTCTTCAACATTGATTGGAGCTATTTGATCTTGGAAACGATCGCTATCTAATGCTTTTAAAGCTTTCATGTGCGATTCGTATGCAAATTGATCTTGGTCTTCACGAGATACATTGAATTGTTGCGCAACTGCTTCTGCAGTATTACCCATTCCCCAATAGTAATCTTCGTGACCTGCATTTACGATATCGTAGTTTAATTCTGGTTTAAAACCTGTCATTGGTACAGAACTCATGCTTTCTGCTCCACCAGCAATAATACACTCTGCCATTCCAGATTGAATTTTTGCTACTGCCATACCAATAGTTTCTAATCCTGATGCACAGAAACGGTTTACGGTAACTCCAGGAACATCTACAGAATCTAATCCGATTAACGAAATAATTCTTGCCATGTTTAATCCTTGTGAACCTTCTGGCATTGCGTTACCAACAATAACATCGTCGATACGCTTTACATCGAATTCTGGCAACTTACCCATCATATATTTGATGGTTTCAGCAGCTAATTCGTCAGCTCTTTTAAATCTGAACACACCTTTTTTAGATTTCCCTATGGCGGTTCTATATCCTTTTACTATATATGCTGTTTTCATACTTTTAAGTTTTTAGTGTTTAGTTTTAAGTTTTTAGTGATTCTTAACTGACCACTTTATAACTGAAAACTAATAACTCGCAACTTTAGTTGCGCAAAGGTTTACCAGTTTTTAACATATGCTGAATACGCTCTAACGTTTTTCTTTCAGTAGTTAAACTTAAGAAAGCTTCACGTTCAAGGTCTAATAAATACTGCTCAGTAACTTTTGTTGGTTCTGATAAATCTCCTCCAGCCATAACATAGGCTAGTTTGTTTGCAATTTTCTGATCGTGCTCAGAAATATATTTAGAAGCTTCCATAGAGTCTGTTCCTACTAAGAACATTCCTAAGGCTTGCTTACCTAATACTAAAACATCTTTACGTTTTGCTGGTTGTGTATAACCTGCTTCTGCTAATAACACAGCATGTTTTTTAGCTTCTGCAATTTGACGGTCTTTGTTTACAACCACAACATCTTTTCCTTTTTGTAGTAAGTTTAAGTCGTATGCTTCATAAGCTGAAGTTGCAACTTTAGCCATACCAATAGTTAAGAAGTGCTCTTGTAATACGTTTAATTGAACATCACCAGTGTGGAATAAGTCTTGCGCTCTTAACGCCATTTCTTTAGATCCACCACCACCAGGAATTACTCCAACTCCAAATTCTACTAATCCGATGTAGGTTTCAGCAGCAGCAACTACTTTATCAGCGTGTAATGATAATTCACATCCACCACCTAATGCCATTCCGTGAGGAGCAGCAATCGTAGGAATTGAAGAGTAACGCATACGCATCATAGTATCTTGGAAATACTTGATAGCCATGTTTAATTCATCGTACTCTTGCTCAACAGCCATCATAAAAATCATTCCGATGTTGGCACCTACTGAGAAGTTTGCAGCTTGGTTACCAATAACTAATCCTTGGAAGTCTTTTTCAGCTAAATCAACTGCTTTGTTTAATCCAGCTAAGACATCACCACCAATAGTGTTCATTTTAGATTGGAATTCACAGTTTAAGATTCCGTCTCCTAAATCTTCAATCACCACACCAGAGTTTTTGAATACTTCGGTAGTTTTACGAATGTTGTCTAAGATGATAAATGAATCTTGTCCTGGCTTTTTAACTTGTGCTTTTGCAGGTACATCGTAGTAATATGTTGCACCGTCTTTAACTGTATAGAAAGATTTTTCTCCTTTAGCTACCATTTCAGTAACCCAAGCAGCTGGCTCTTTTCCTTCAGCCTTCATTAATTCAATACCTTTTTCAACTCCTACAGCATCCCAAATTTCGAAAGTGACCATTTTCCCATCCGAAACCAGCTTTCATAGCATCGTCAATTCTGTATAATTCATCAGAAATTTCTGGAATTCTATTTTGAACGTAGGCAAACATTGCTGCGAAGTTCTTACGGTAGAATTCTCCCGCTTTATCTTTTCCGCCAACTAATACTTTAAATCGGTCAATTGGCTTGTCAATTGTCTTGGTTAATTCAAGGGTAGCAAATTTTGCTTTTTTAGACGGACGGTATTCCATCGTATCTAAATCTAATGCTAAAATTTCACGCTTTCCTTCAGCATTGGTTGTTTTTTTGTAAAAACCTTGCTTGGTTTTGTTACCTAACCACTTGTTTTCCATCATTGTGTTGATGAAATCTGGCAACTTAAATAAGTCGTGAGCTTCGTCGTTTGGACAGTTTTCATAAATACCGTTAGCAACGTGTACTAAAGTATCTAATCCAACAACATCAACAGTACGGAAAGTAGCTGATTTAGGGCGTCCAATAACTGGACCTGTTAATTTATCAACTTCTTCAACAGTTAATCCTAATTCTTTTACTTGGTGGAATAACGATTGGATTCCGAAGATACCAATACGGTTACCAATAAATGCAGGCGTATCTTTTGCTAATACTGAAGTTTTTCCTAAGAATTTAGAACCGTAATCCATTAAGAAGTCAGTAACTTCTTGTTTACAATCTGGTCCAGGAACAACTTCAAATAATTTTAAATAACGAGGAGGGTTAAAAAAGTGCGTTACCGCAAAGTGCTTACGGAAATCTTCACTACGTCCTTCATTCATAAACTTAATAGGAATACCTGAAGTGTTGGTAGAAATAATAGTACCAGGAGTACGATATTTTTCAACTTGCTCAAAAACACTTTGTTTAATGTCTAAGCGCTCAACAACTACTTCCATAACCCAATCTACATCTTTAATTTTGTGTAAATCGTCTTCAAGGTTTCCAGTAGTAATTCTATCTGCAAATTTTGTATTGTAGATAGGTGATGGTTTTGACTTTAATGAAGCAGTCAAAGCATCATTTACCAAACGGTTACGAACTACTTTGTCTTCTAAGGTTAATCCTTTTGCTTTTTCTTGGTCGTTAAGCTCTCTTGGAACGATGTCCAAAAGCAATACTTCAACGCCAATGTTAGCAAAATGACATGCAATACCAGATCCCATGATACCAGAACCGATAATTGCTACTTTTTTAATTCTTCTTGCCATTTGTTTATTGGTTTGTTTTTATACAGCTTGATTGTCAATATCCTCTTCGTATATCAACTTATCTGTAATTAATTTGTTTATTGTTGTTGTTACTTTAAGGAAGTTTTCTAACTCTTCTTCAGTAATATACTCTCTTACTTTGTTGTTAAATTGGTACACATGTCCCTTAGAAACTTCACGCATTTCCTTACCATAGTTAGTAAGTTTTAAAATAACACTTCTTCCGTCATTAGGATTCTTTTCGCGACATATAGCTCCTTTGTCTTCCATGGTTTTTAGTAAACGAGAAAGACTTGTAGGCTCCATTCCCATTAAAGGACCTAAAGCTGTAGAAGGAGTACCATTTTCATAATCTATATTCAACAAAGCAAAAGCTGTAGCCATGGTGCTATCGTGCTTGGCAGCTTGCTCATTATACATTTTTGCAACGGCTTGCCAAGTGGCTCTTAATTGGTGATCTATCGATTTATCTTTATCCATCGATGCCAAATATATAAAAATTTATTATGCGTGCATAGTATTTAGTAAAAAAATTATGCATGCATAATAAAATTAACATAAAATTAATCTTGTAACGTTTACGGCGAAGTAGATACTAATTGAGTATAAAAATATGTAAGTTTGTCACTGCTGTTTTTTAACAAGCGGCAATTAATCAACTATTGAGTCTATGAATAATTTATTAGAAATAAATAATGTGGTAAAACGTTACGGCGATTATACTGCATTAAATAATGTGTCTATGCACATACCTAAAGGAAGCGTTTTTGGCTTGTTAGGTCCTAACGGAGCTGGAAAAACTTCTTTAATTAGAATCATCAATCAAATTACAATGCCAGATAGTGGTGAGGTAATTTTAGATGGAGAAAAGTTAGCACCACATCATATTGAACATATTGGATACTTACCAGAAGAACGTGGTTTGTATAAAAGTATGAAGGTAGGAGAGCAGGCGTTGTATTTGGCACAGTTAAAAGGATTGAGTAAAGCCGAAGCTAAAAAACGCCTTAAATATTGGTTTGATAAGTTTGATATTGGCGCATGGTGGAATAAAAAGATTGAAGAGCTATCTAAAGGGATGGCGCAAAAGGTACAGTTTATAGTAACGGTATTGCATCAGCCTAAATTATTAATTTTTGATGAGCCTTTTTCTGGGTTTGATCCTATTAATGCACAGTTAATAGCAAAAGAAATTTTGCAATTGCGTGATGAAGGTGCTACCATCATTTTTTCTACACACAGAATGGAATCTGTTGAGGAAATGTGCGATTATATAGCTTTGATTAATAAATCAAACAAAATTTTAGACGGTAAGCTAGAGGATATTAAAAAGGAATTTAGAACAAATACTTTTCAAGTAGGGTTAACAACTTCAAATTCGAGAGAAGTTGAGAGTAAATTAAAACAAAACTTTGAAGTATTACCAGCAGATTTCAAATTATTGAATGATGGTTTAAAATTAAACGTGAAGCTTTCTAATGGAAGTTCACCAAACGATTTGCTATCGTATTTAACTACTCAAGGACAAGTACAGCATTTTGTCGAGTTAGTACCAAGTGCCAATGATATTTTTATTCAAGCAATACATAAAAACAGTTAAGCTATGAAAAGATTACGATTAATTATAGAACGTGAATTTATTGCTAAGGTTAGAAATAAATCATTTATCGTCATGACTTTCTTAAGTCCTTTGTTGATGATTGGTATGGGGGCGTTGGTATTTTTCTTAATGAAAAAGAATGATGAGAAGGTTAAGAAGATAGTTTATGTAGATGAGTCAGGAAAGTTTTCTAAAGATGTATTTGTAGATTCTAAAACGGTAAAGTATCAAGATTTTACGGCGTTAGGTATTGAAGATTCTAAAAAGAAAGTTGAAGAAGGCGATTATTACGGAGCTTTATATATTCCGAAGCAAGATAGTTTAGAGGTGTTGGCAAAATCGATTGAGTTCTTCTCAAAAGATTCACCAAGTATGTCTATTATGGAAAGTTTGGAGGATAAGATAGACAAAGTGTTACGTCATGAAAAGCTAACCAGTTTCGGTATTGATTTAGCGCATATAGAAGAGTCAAAAATAGCTTCAGAAATTAAAATGTTGAATTTCTCTGGTGAAAAATCATCAAAACTAATCAACGGATTAAAAATTGGAGTAGGTGCCATAGCAGGATACTTATTAATGATGTTTGTTATGATTTATGGCACTTCGGTAATGCGAAGTGTTATTGAAGAAAAAACAAGTAGAATTATCGAGGTAATTGTTTCATCGGTAAAACCTTTCCAATTAATGTTAGGGAAAATTATAGGAAATGCATCAGCAGGTTTATTACAATTCTTTATTTGGGGAATTTTGTTTTTAATATTTAGTCTTGTTGCATCCTCTTTCTTTGGAGTTGATATGATGGATGTGCAATCGGCTAAAGTTTCACCAGAACAAATGGAGGTAATTAAGCAAACAGCAACCGATAAAGGAGAAATGATTGTACAAGAAATTTTCAGGTTGCCTTTAGTTAAAATGTTTTTCTTGTTCATTTTCTATTTCTTGGGCGGATATATGTTGTATAGTTCGCTATTCGCAGCTGTTGGTGCAGCTGTAGACAATGAAACAGATACTCAGCAATTTATGATGCCTATTATGTTGCCTTTAATCTTAGCTGTATATGTCGGATTTGCAACGGTAATTAATGATCCTCACGGACCAGTATCAGTAGTCTTTTCATACATACCATTTACCTCACCAATTGTTATGTTAATGCGTATTCCATTTGGAGTAGCTTGGTGGGAAATAGCCATTTCTATGTTGTTATTAATTCTTACTTTTATAGTGATTGTATGGGTAGCTGCTAAGATTTATCGAGTAGGTATTTTAATGTACGGTAAAAAAGCAACCTATAAAGATTTATGGAAGTGGATTCGTTATAACGGATAATTATTTTTATGAAATAAATTGTAAAGTCATTAGTTTACTATAATTGAAAGAGTTTAATGTAGATTGTATTTAATTAATAAAACAATAAGAACTACTAGATGAAAGAAATTATAAAGGAAATAACCGATTTTTTAAACTACAGAATCCCTGTGGGAGGAAAAGATGTTGAGTTCACGTTAAAAACAATCCTGTTTTTAATTGTAGGCTTACTTTTTGTCAAGTTTTTATTGAAGTATTTAAAAAAGCTGGCAAAAAGCAAGTTAGAACAAGAAGATAAAAATAAGTTTGATACTATTTTCTCTTTTACCAGTTGGTTAGCTTATGTAGTCGTTTTTTCAATAGGCTTAAGTTCAGCAGGAGTTAATTTAAGTGCGGTTTTAGTAGCTTCTTCTGCTTTATTAATTGGTATTGGTTTGGCATTACAAACCTTCTTTCAAGATATTATTTCAGGTATTTTTATTATTCTTGATAAAAGTGTACATGTAGGAGATATTATCGAATTAGACGATAAAGTAGGAAGAGTAGAGGAAATAAAATTAAGAACTACCCGAGCGGTAACTATCGATAATAAAGTGTTGGTAATTCCGAATCATAAGTATTTATCAAATAGTTTATATAACTGGACGCAAAACGGAACCACAACTCGTGAGAGTGTAAAAGTAGGAGTGGCGTATGGTAGTGATGTTGCATTAGTAAAAAAACTATTGTTACAAGCGGCTAACGAACATTCAAAAGTGTATCAACACCCTGCTCCGTTAGTGTTTTTTGAAAATTTTGGAGATAGCTCATTAGATTTTAAGTTGGTTTTTACATTAAACGATAGCTTTCAGGCAGCGATACCAAAGAGTGATATTAGGTTTAGGATAGATGAATTATTTAGAGAGCATAATGTAAGTATTCCATTTCCTCAAAGAGATATACATATTGTAGATGCTAAAGGTTTAAAGTTTAATCAAGAATCAAAAGAAAGATTAACTAACGATAAAGCAACTGAGAAAATCGAAGAAAAATCAAAAGGAAAGTCTCAATAAAATACTTGGCTTACTTTTTGAATTGCAAACACAAATGGTTCTTTCTTGTTATAAAGAACATATTGATAAAACAACATTAATAGATTTAGAAGACGAAATAGAAGAGTTACAAAAAATGATTTCAGGATTTAAGAACTCATTAGGTTAGTCTTTTCTCTTTTGTCAAACATTTAAAAATCTAAAAAAGAATATGGCTAAAATATTAATAATAGAAGATGAAGCTGCAATCCGCAGAGTGTTAAAAAAAATCATTTCTGAAGAGAATGATTCCTATGAAGTAGAAGAAGCAGAAGATGGATTAGCAGGAATTGAAATGATAAAAAACACAGATTACGATTTAGTGCTGTGTGATATAAAAATGCCAAAAATGGATGGTGTTGAGGTATTAGAAAAGGCAAGAAAGATTAAACCAGAAACACCAATGGTGATGATATCTGGTCACGGAGATCTTGACACAGCAGTTAATACAATGCGTTTAGGTGCCTTTGATTATATTTCGAAACCGCCAGATTTAAATCGTTTGTTAAATACAGTTCGTAATGCATTGGATAAAAAAGAACTAGTAGTTGAAAACAAACGTTTAAAAAAGAAGGTAAGCAAAAACTACGAAATGATTGGTGAAAGTGAAGCTATTACTCATATTAAAGATATGATAGAAAAAGTTTCAGCTACCGATGCTCGTGTGTTAATTACAGGGCCTAACGGAACAGGAAAAGAGTTAGTAGCGCATTGGTTGCATGAAAAGTCTGATCGTTCTAAAGCACCAATGATTGAGGTAAACTGTGCAGCTATTCCTTCAGAATTAATAGAAAGTGAACTATTCGGACATGTAAAAGGTAGTTTTACAGGGGCTAATAAAGATAGAGCAGGAAAGTTTGAGGCAGCAAATGGAGGAACTATTTTCTTAGATGAAATAGGAGATATGAGCTTATCTGCACAAGCAAAAGTATTACGCGCATTACAAGAAAATCGCATTCAGCGTGTAGGTTCTGATAAGGATATTAAAGTGAACGTACGTGTCGTAGCTGCCACGAATAAAGATTTAAAAAAGGAAATTGAAGAAGGACGTTTTCGTGAAGATTTATATCATCGCTTAGCGGTAATCTTAATTAAAGTTCCTGCGTTAAATGAAAGAAGAGAAGATATTCCTTTATTGGTAGATTTCTTTGCTAAGAAAATTTCTGAAGAACAAGGAATGCCTAAAAAAGCATTTGCAGATGACGCAATTAAACAATTACAAGAATATGACTGGACAGGTAATATTCGTGAGTTACGCAATGTTGTAGAACGCTTACTTATTTTAGGAGAAAAAGAAGTGTCTAAAAACGATGTAAAGTTGTTTGCTAGTAAATAAAGAAAAAACCTAAGATTAAAAAATACTCTTAGGTTTTTTCTTTATTTTAAAATTCTTTTTGCCAAGTTGTACACGCCTAATCTTCCAAAGGTTTGAATTGCTGTTTGAAACCAATTTCCGAAAGATAAATCATCTTTAAATTGCTCTTTAATAAGTTTTATCTCTTCAAAAGAAATATCACGCTTAAGCTTCAAAAGCTTAAGCTCTTTTAGTATTTCTTGTCTGTTGTTATAAGATTTCTTCATCATCAAAATATTTCTTAGATAAACTTTTAATTACAAAATTTTCAACCCTATCTCTTAAGGAGTAAGTAATAATAGCAAACACAATAAATAGTAAGGCAACTATTAAATGACCTAAAATTTGATTGTTTAGTAAATCGCCAATACTTGCTGATAGCGTTACGGCTAAAAAAACAAAAGCAATTAGCATGAATATGCCGATGACGGCAAAACTAAAAATCATACTAAGTGAAGCCGTTAACACTTGAAAAATCTTTAATTTGTAGTATTTTTCAGAGTTTTTAATGAATTCTTCACCTTTTTCTATGGCTTTTTCTGAGGTCGTATGTAATGACTTAAAAACCGACATTATTTAGTTTGTAATTTTTTGTTTTTTGCTTTCAGTACTTTTAATCTTTCTTCTAACTGTGAAATTACATCATCAGCCTTGTAGCTAGCGTCAGTTACAATAGAGTCTAATTTTTCTTCTAGTGTACTCTTTTTGTTACTAATAGTTTCTGATACTGTATTTTTTAAGTTTTCAGCTCTGTTTGCAACTTCGTCTTTTAAATGAGCTGCTTCTGTTGCTATTGTATCTCTTGCTGAAGCCGCTCCGTCAGCTATTTTTTGTCTTGTTTTGCTTCCTTTATCAGGGGCGAATAGCACACCCAATCCAGCTCCTACTGCCATTCCTACTAACAAACCAAAAATGTTTTTATCGTTACTCATAATATGTATTTTAAATTAATAAATCGTTTCTACTCAAAAATACCCAGACATTACAAGAGAGGTTGACTCATTAAAATGAAATATTAACTCACTTGATGTTAGTTGCTTGTTTTTTGTGGTTTTATTTGCTTTGAAGAAAGTGTTTTGTGGAATGAGATAGCAAAAAAAAGCTGAATTCTAATTAGAACTCAGCCTTTTCAGATTTAGTTAGGAAAGGTAAATAGTTATGCTAAATCGTATCTGTCTGCATTCATTATTTTAGTCCAAGCAGCTACAAAATCTTTTACAAATTTTTCTTTGTTATCATCTTGTGCGTATACTTCTGCATACGAACGTAAAATTGAATTGGAACCAAAAATTAAATCAGCTCTGGTAGCTGTCCATTTTGTGTTTCCAGTTTTTCTTTCAACAATATTATAAAGGTTTTCACCAGCAGGTTTCCAAGAATACTTCATGTCAGTTAAATTCACAAAGAAATCGTTGCTTAAAACACCTTCGTTATCGGTAAATACACCATGTTTGGTATTTCCGTGGTTAGTGCCTAATACACGCATTCCTCCAACCAAAACAGTCATTTCAGGAGCGGTTAAGCCCATAAGTTGCGTTCTGTCTAATAATAATTCTTCTGGTTTTACTACGTAATCTTTCTTTTGCCAGTTTCTGTAGCCATCGTGTAAAGGCTCTAGTACATCAAAAGATTCTACATCGGTCATTTCAGCAGTTGCATCACCTCTTCCAGGAGTAAAAGGAACTTTAATATCGAAACCACCTTCTTTAGCGGCTTTTTCAATGGCAGCGCTTCCTCCTAAAACAATTAAATCAGCAATACTTACTTTTTTGCTTAATCCTGATTGAATTTCAGTTAATTTATCAAGCACTTTTTTTAATCTTGTAGGTTCGTTTCCTTCCCAATCTTTTTGAGGAGCTAAACGAATACGAGCACCATTAGCACCGCCTCTAAAATCGGAACCTCTGTAAGTTCTGGCACTATCCCAAGCAGTATTAATTAATTCTGTACGAGTAAGTCCGCTATTTAATAACTTTTCTTTTAGTTCTTCAATTTCTGTAGTACTTAAAGTGTAATCAACAGTTGGAACTGGATCTTGCCAAATCAATGTTTCGGTAGGAGAGTCAGCTCCTAAATAACGAGTGTTTGGGCCTAAATCACGATGGGTAAGTTTAAACCAAGCCCTAGCGAAAGCGTCTTCAAAAGCTGCTGGATCGTTGTAGAACTTCTCCGATATTTTTCTGTATTCAGGATCCATTTTCATCGCCATATCTGCATCAGTCATAATAGGATTCCTTTTCATATTCGGATTGTGAGCATCGGTAGGTTTATCTGCTTCATCCATACTCACAGGCTCCCATTGCCACGCACCAGCTGGACTTTTCTTTAATTCCCATTCGTGATTCAATAACAAATGAAAGTAGGTGTGATTCCATTTGTAAGGAGTAGTTGTCCAAGCTCCTTCTAAACCACTAGTTACGGTATCGGCTGCATTTCCGTTTCCTTTAGGGTTCATCCACCCAAAACCTTGATCTTGAATTTCTGCTCCTTCAGGACTTTGACCTAAGGCTCCTGCGTCACCATTACCGTGTGCTTTTCCAACTGTGTGCCCACCAGCAGTTAAAGC
Source organism: Tenacibaculum sp. TB-56 (assembly GCF_059716275.2). Lineage (NCBI taxonomy): Bacteria > Pseudomonadati > Bacteroidota > Flavobacteriia > Flavobacteriales > Flavobacteriaceae > Tenacibaculum > Tenacibaculum sp. TB-56. The sequence continues at coordinate 1,902,843 of NZ_CM201367.1, forward strand.
AACGGTTTCTTCATCATTCATAGCCATACGCTTAAAAGTTACTCGAACATCATGTGCAGTTTTTAACGGATCGGGTTTGCCATCAACACCTTCAGGGTTTACATAAATTAATCCCATCATAACAGATGCTAAAGGATTTTCTAAATCTCGCTCACCAGAATAGCGCGAGCCTTTACTCCCTGTAGGAGCTAACCATTCTTTTTCTGATCCCCAATAAATATCTTTTTCAGGATGCCAAATATCTTCACGCCCTCCAGCAAAACCAAAAGTTTTGAATCCCATAGATTCGTAAGCCATATTTCCTGCTAAAATAATAAGGTCAGCCCACGATAGTTTATTTCCATATTTCTTTTTGATAGGCCATAATAAGCGTCGTGCTTTATCTAGATTTCCGTTATCGGGCCAACTGTTTAAGGGAGCAAAACGTTGGTTTCCGGTGTTACTACCACCTCTTCCGTCTGCAACTCTATAAGTACCCGCAGCGTGCCACGCCATACGAATCATTAATCCACCATAAGTTCCCCAATCAGCAGGCCACCAATCTTGACTATCGGTCATAAGCGTTTTTAAATCATTTTTTGCAGCTTCAAGGTCTAGTTTTTTAAATTCTTCAGCATAATTAAAATCTTCTCCTAGAGGATTCGTTTTAGTGTCATGCTGACTGAGAATGTCTAAATTCAAAGATTTAGGCCACCATTCCATAACGTTATCATGGGTTTCGGTATTAGCGCCTTGTGAGAATGGACATTTACCAGAAGCGTGTGAGTTTGCATCTTTCATGTTATCAATTTTATAGGTTAGAATACCATCAAATTTACGATAAAACCTTGAATAATTTTTATCTATATTTTTTATTTCAATATAACAATTTTTTATTATTTTGTTTTTTTTAACATATAACTTTTTGATAGTTGGGTTTGTATTTGTTTTGTTTATTTGGTTTTTTAAAATGTATTGATAATCTTTATAGTTGAATAAGAAAATATTTTTGCTTTTAGGCTGTAGATCGTAAGAAAGGAAATAAATTTGCTCCAGATAAAAAGAATATATTTATTATTAACCTTTAAAAAATATAAAATGGCTACAGTAGGAAAAAAATTTCCAAGTTTAAGCGTAGATGCAATGAACGAAATGGGTGATACGTTTAAATTAAATGTATTAGAAGAAGCAGTAAAAAACAACAAGAAAGTATTATTATTCTGGTATCCAAAAGACTTTACTTTTGTTTGTCCAACAGAATTACACGCTTTTCAAGCTGCTTTATCAGAATTTGAAAAAAGAAACACAATTGTAATTGGTGCGTCATGTGATACTCCTGAAGTACACTTTGCTTGGTTAAACCAATCTAAAGCTAACGGAGGAATCGAAGGAGTTACTTATCCATTATTAGCTGATAGTAACCGTAACTTATCATCTATTTTAGGAATTTTAGATATTACTAATGAAACGTATGATGAAGCTACAGGAACTGTACAAGTAGAAGGAGATAACGTAACATACAGAGCTACGTATTTAATTGATGAAGAAGGAACTGTATTCCACGAAGGAATTAACCACATGCCAGTTGGTCGTAACGTAAACGAGTACTTACGTTTAATCGATGCTTACACTCACGTACAAGAAAAAGGTGAGGTTTGTCCTGCAAACTGGGAAGAAGGTAAAGAAGCTATGCAAGCAAACGCTAAAGCTACAGCAGAGTACTTAGCGGCAAACTAATATAACATTAAGAGAGGAAATAAGTTCGTGTAAGATAGGTGAAGGGGTCGAGCACGAGCTCCTTTCGAAATAAAATAAATTTTAAGACTATGGTACAAGAATTAAGTCAAGATAATTTATCAGAAGTTGTTGCAGGTAATAAAAAAGTAGTGGTACAATATTCTGCTACTTGGTGCGGTAACTGCCGTATTATGAAACCAAAATTTAAGAAGTTAGCTTCAGAAAATGAAGACATGGTTTTTATTATTGCAGATGCAGAACAGTTTCCTGAAAGTAGAAAACTTGCTGATGTAAGCAACTTACCAACATTTGCAACATTTGTAGATGGTAAGTTTGTAAACCAAACGCAAACGAACAAGTTTGAAGTGTTAAAAGATTTAGTAAACGAAGTAGCTTAATTATGAAATTACCAGTAATTAAACATTTAACTTCTTTTATTGAAGAAAATGACCAAGATTACGTACTAGAAACTATTGAGACTCTAGAAGCTTTAACAGAAGTTCCTTCTTTAAAGGATGAAGAGTTAGATGTGATAGGGGAATTAATCTCTAACATGTACGGAGCAATTGAAGTTGATAAAATGATTAAAGACGGAACACCTAAAAAAGAAGCGTTAAATAACTTTATGAAGCGTGTTTTAGGTTCGATTGACCAATAGTTTTACTACGAAAGAAAATATAAATCCCGAGCAATATGCTCGGGATTTTGTTTTATATAAATTGCTGATTGTATCTTTTACCAAGATTCGTAGCATATTCAATAACATTTTTTACAATCTTTCTATCGTCGTTTTTACGCCAGTTGATAAATAATTCTGTTTTTTCAGGAAGCGTGATAAAACGAACATGTGAGTTTAATGAAAATTGAAAAGAATAAGGCAAAATTGAAATTCCTAACTCTCTAGAAATTAAGTTTAAGATCATACTTCCAAAATCAGATTCAATATGAGCTTGTGGTTCAAAACCATAAGTGTTAAAAATACTGCGAAGTAACGACGAAAAATAAGTAGTATGATGTAAGCCAGAAAGAATAAACTTTTCATCTTTTACATCTCTTAAATCTACAAAATCCTCAGCGGTTAACCAGTGGTTTTTTGGAACAACAAGACAAACAGGTTCAGCATACAATCTTTCAGAACAAATAGAAGAGTTTAAAACAGTGTTTCTGCTAAAAGCAACATCTATTTGATAGCTTGTCAGTAAGTTTTCAAGGGTAATGTCAGTAGGTTCCATAAGTTCAACCTTTAAGTCAGGTTTTTCTTCGGAAAATATCTTGAGTAACTCTGGTAAGTAGTTGTAAGAAATAGACCCAGGATAGGCAATGCTAATTAATCCAGAAGAGCCTTCTTCAATTTTTTTTGCATGCTGTAGTGTGCGGTCAAACTCATCTAATAAATCTTCCCATTTTTTCTTAAGAAAAACACCAGCATCGGTCAATTTTACGTTTCTTTTATCGCGTTCAAATAAGGTAACGCCTAATTCTTCTTCTAACGATTGAATTTGTCTACTTAATGATGATTGTGAGACGTATACCTTTTCTGCGGTTTTCCAAAAATGTAACTCTTCAGCGAGTACTAAAAAATATCGAATTTGTTGTAAAGTCATTTTAATGCGGTTTTTGCATTAATCATTCAAAAATAAGTATTTTTTAATAAACAGAACTGCCGTTGCTTTGCATAAAAAACATTGATATTCATTTTTAAAATTAAAGGAAATGGGAATTGAGAACTTTATAGCATTTTTTACAGCAACCATTCTTTTTGTATTAACACCAGGAATGGAAACGATTTTTTTAATTAACAAATCGATAAGTCAGGGGAGGAAATCAGGAGTTTATACTGTTTTTGGTTTAAATACGGGGGCTTTAGTGCATACCTTGTTCGGAGCATTAGGCTTGTCAATCATTGTAGCAAAGTCAGCAATATTTTTTGCATTGATAAAATATTTAGGAGCTGCCTATTTAATTTATTTAGGAGTGATGAAAGTGTTATCAAAGAAAGATTTGATAGGAAATGACGTTGAGGAGCAAAAGAAAAATTCAGCAAAAAATGATTTTAAATCAGGATTTATAACGAATATATTAAATCCGAAAGTTGCATTATTCTTTATCGCATTTTTTCCACAGTTCATTAGTCCTGATCATATAGAAAATCCAGTTCCGTTCATTTTTATGGGGATTTCTTATGCACTTATGACTACCGTTTGGTATTTATTTTTAACTTCTTTTGCAGGAGCATTTTCAAAAAAGGTGAAAGAAAATCAAAATATCGGGATTCGAATGAATAAGATTTCAGGAGTAGTTTTTGTTTTAATGGGGCTGCAAATAGCGTTTATGTAAAAGTTAAAAATCGGTGAGATTTAAATCTTACCGGTTTAAATTTGGTTAAAAAGTTTATTTTTTTTGAGTGTAGCTAAGCTCTGGTCGCATTTTTCCTGAAATTTCAGAGTAATTAGAAAGTAAACTATATAAATCGTCGAATTTAAGTTTGAAATCGTTACCTAATAAGTTTCTGTTTTCTTCACTTTTTTGAGCATAATCCAATCCGTTTTTGCAGATATAGCCACAACAAAACGGTCTCCTACTTGACCAAAACCACTTTCATAAACGCGATAGTGCATTTTAGATTTTTTAGCAACGAAAAGATCTTTAATCTCTTTAATTTTTTTGTTTATTCTTCATTTTTTTCTTCATTCGCCTTTTTAATAATTGCTTTTAAACGTTCTTTAGTGCGTTGTTTTTCTAGGCGAAGTTTATTCTCCTTTTGTTTCATTAAGCGCGTGTGTTTCGCTTTGTTCACTGTATTTTTAGCTTTTCCTTTCTTAGGCATTTTAAGGATTGATTTTCCAGATTTTATCTGCGGTTTTTAAATATTCAGACAAAGCAGCTGAACCATACCAGTTGTATAAATCTACTGCTAAATATTTTTCAGCAATAGCAGGATCTGTTTTTATTAGTTCTTGAGCTTCTTCTAAGGTTTTTACATTAAAAATAAAAAGACCTCGATAAGCGTTTTCATTCTTGCCAAAAGGTTCAGCAACAATAAGTTTATTTTCTTTAGCTAACCTATTAATATTGTCTAAATGTCCCCTAAAAGCTTTACTTTTTAGTTCTTTATCAGTAGAGGTATTAGTGCCTGTTTTTAAGACAGCAAATACATAACTTTTCATTCCGTAGTCGTCTGCACCCAATTCTTTTGCAAGTTTTGCATCATAGTTAGGATTGTTTTTTTGAGCATGTATTGTGATAGACAATAAGGCTACTATGAGTATAAAAAAAGACTTCATATTGTGTAAGATTTTGTGAATTATAAAATTACACGTTTTTTATGAATTGCTAATAAACCTAAGAAAGTTAAGGCTCCGTTTAAGATTAACACAAAGAAACCAAAGTCAAATCCCATTTTTTCTTTGCTGTAAAAACTAATTACATACGTTAAAACAGGAGCAATTAAACAAATAATTGGAACTAATTTGTCTTTTACATTTAGTTTGGTAAATAATCCGAAGGCATATAATCCTAATAGTGAACCATAGGTATAGCCTGCAAATTGGAATATTTTAGCAATTACACTTTCATCAGCAATAAAATATTTAAAAATTAAAATAGTAGCCACTAAAATGAAGGAAAATAATATGTGGATTTTCTTTCGTGTTTTTTCTTTTTCTTGCTCATTATCTTTTTTGTCGATTTCTAAAATATCGATACTAAAAGAAGTAGTTAGTGAAGTTAAAGCACTATCAGCACTAGAGTATGCCGCGGCAATCAATCCTAATAAAAAGAATAGGGCTGTGGCTATTCCTAAATCACCACTCATAGCTATTGTTGGAAATAGTTCATCTTTATGTGCGTTTATTTCATTAGCAGAAGCATAATCGGTTAACAATACACCTAGAGCTAAGAAGAAAAAGTTTACAATTACTAATACGATAGTAAACCAAAACATGTTTTTTTGAGCATCTTTCAAGTTACGACAGGTTAAGTTTTTTTGCATCATATCTTGATCTAATCCCGTCATTACTATAGAAATGAAAGCTCCTGAAAAGAATTGTTTCCAAAAGTAATTTCCTGCCTTTACATCGTCAAAAAAGAAGGTTTTTGATAGGTCATTGTTAGCAACATACGAAAATAGATTATCGATTTGCATTTCATCTTTTATCATCACAATGCATACACCAACAGCAATCAGCATGAATAAAGTTTGTAAGGTGTCTGTCCATACAATAGTTTTTATCCCTCCTTTAAACGTATATAACCAAATTAATAAAATCGTAATGGTAACGGTAATCCAAAACGGAACTCCATAGGCATCAAACAAAATTAATTGTAACACGTTGGCAACTAAAAATAATCGAAAGGAAGCTCCAATCGTTCTAGAAAGTAAGAAAAAAGAAGCTCCTGTTTTATAAGAATATCTACCAAAACGACCTTCTAAGTAGGTATAGATTGAAGTTAGATTTAATCTGTAGTAGAGTGGGAGTAGTACTAAACCAATCACGGCATATCCTAATACATACCCAAGTACCATTTGCATATAGCTCATTTTATCACCTTCAATCCACCCAGGAACAGAGATGAAAGTAACTCCAGAAAGTGATGCACCAATCATACCGAAGGCAACTAAATACCAAGGAGATGAGTTGTTTGCTTTAAAAAATGTTTGATTATTTGCTGATTTTCCAGTGATGTATGAAATAAGGATTAATACACCAAAATAAGCTAAAATAAGGAGGAGTATATGTAGTGGTTGCATGTAGTTAAGTTATGAATTACGAATGTACTAAAATTATCATTCGTAATTCATAATTTAGATTATCTAAGAAAGTTCAATAACCACTTCTTCGGTTTTTCTTCGAACTTTTTTTAAGTCTTTCATATAATCGTCTTCAGCTCTAAAACCAACGGGTAAAACTAAAACCGAATTTAAGTTTAGCTTATTTAAACCTAAAATTTCATCATATTTGACTGGGTTAAAACCTTCCATAGGGCAACTGTCAATCTTTTCGTTTGCAGCTACGGTCATAAGATTTCCTAAAGCGATATAGGCCTGATTTTTCATCCAAGAGGTAAGAATTTCTTTGGGTTTGTTAGCAATGTCATTTACTAAAAACTCTTTAAAAGGATTTAGAATTTCGTCTGGTGTGTTTCTTGTGTCCTTTACTAATTTAAAGTAGCTCTCAACGTGTTCAGAAGTTAATTCTTTAGGAATACAAAGTACTAATAAATGCGAAGCTTGTACAACTTGAAGTTGGTTCCAAGAATGTGCTACTAATTGTTGCTGTAAATCTTTGTTTTTTACCACAACCATTTTTACAGGTTGTAACCCGTATGAAGTTGCAGTTAAGTTAAAAGCTTCTTTTAAAATATTGATTTGCTCTTCGGAAAGAAATTTATGTTCGTCAAATTTTTTAACAGCATAACGCCATTGTAAATTTTCTATACTATTCATGTGGTTTAATTTTCTTATTCGGCAAAAATAGTTGAATAGGATATTGTTATAAAATACTTTGGATAATAAAAATTGATAATGCCATAAAAATATTTTGTAAATTCATGGAGAAAAAGGAAGTTTATGAAAGAAGAGTTTTTACATTTTTTGTGGAAATACAAGCTGTTCAGTACAACAGATTTAAAATCGACCAAAGGAGAATCTATTGAGATTGTTAATTCAGGAATTTATAATACCAATACCGGTCCTGATTTTTTAAACACACAATTAAAAATTGATGGTCAGTTATGGATTGGAAATATAGAGATTCATTTAAAATCATCTGATTGGTATGCGCATCATCATGAAGAAGATACAAATTACGATGCGATAATTTTACATGTGGTGTGGAGTTATGATGCTGATGTTTTTATGAAAAACAATCTTCCTTTACCTACTTTAGAACTGGAAAAGTTTGTTCAAAAAGAAGTATTGGTAAATTATCAGAAATTATTTTCAAAAGAACAACGATGGATTCCCTGTGAAAAGCAAATAGCAGAAGTAGATTCTTTTTTGTTGAATAATTGGTTGGAACGACTGTATTTTGAACGATTAGAAAATAAAGCTGTTTTTATCAAAGAATTGTTGGTGAAATCAAATAATGATTATGAAGCTGTGTTATTTAAACTACTTGCCAAAAACTTTGGATTAAAAGTAAATGGAGAAGCTTTTTTTGATATGTCTAATTCTTTTGATTTTTCTGTATTGCGAAAAGTTCGGTTTCAGGAAGAGCAACTATCCGCTTTATTGTTTGGGCAATCAGGATTTTTAGAAGACGAAGTTGAAGATGGTTATTATACACAACTGCAAAATGAGTATAAATACTTACAGCATAAACATCAGTTACAGCCTTTAACAAAAAACCGATTTCAATTTTTTAGAATGCGACCGAACAATTTTCCAACGATTCGAATAGCTCAGTTGGTTGCTTTGTATTTCAGGCATCAGCATTTATTTTCTCAAATAGTAGAAGTATCTCGTTTGCAAGATTTTTATATGTTGTTTTCGGTGGAGGTGAATGATTTTTGGAAAACACATTATACGTTTGAAACCACTTCAAAAAAATCACCTAAAAGACTTACAAAGTCGTTTATTGATTTACTTGTCATCAATACGATTATACCTTTAAAATTTGTGTATGAACAAGAAAGAGGAGCAGTAAATGAAGAACAATTATTGCAATTAATGCAGCAGTTGAAACCAGAGAAAAACTCTATTGTTAGTAAGTTTTCTGAATTAAAAATTGAATCAAAAAATGCTTTTGAAACACAAGCTTTGTTAGAGTTAAAAAACAATTATTGTACAAAGCAAAAATGTTTACAATGCGCTATAGGAAATAGCTTGTTGCGTAAATAAAAAAATCTCGTGAATGTAAACTCACGAGACTCATCTATATTCTTTTATCTAAAAGCGAAGTGTTAGTATAAACTCTTAAATTTTGCAGGATTTGCTTCGTGCATAATTTCGTATACTTTTTCAAAAATATCTTCAGCAGAAGGTTTAGAGAAATAATCTCCGTCAGTACCATAAGCAGGTCTGTGTGCTTTTGCTGTTAAGGTTTGAGGTTTGCTATCTAAATGTTTGTATCCGTTTTGGTTTTCAACAATTTCTTGTAATAGATATGCTGAAGCTCCTCCAGGAACATCTTCGTCAACTACTAACAAACGATTCGTTTTAGCAACCGATCTAACTGTATCATGATTGATGTCGAAAGGTAATAAACTTTGTGCATCTACAATTTCTACATCAATACCCACTTGAGCTAAATCTTTAGCAGCTTCTTCAACAATTCGTAAAGTAGAACCATAAGAAACAATAGTAATATCGCTTCCCTCTTTTATAGTTTCAACAACACCAATAGGAGTTTTAAAATCTCCTAAGTTGGTTGGTAATTCTTCTTTTAAACGATATCCGTTTAAACATTCTACTACTAAAGCAGGATCGTCACCTTCTAATAAAGTATTATAGAATCCGGCAGCTTTCGTCATGTTACGAGGAACTAATACATGAATTCCTCTTACGTTGTTTATTATTCCACCCATTGGTGAACCTGAATGCCAAATTCCTTCTAAACGATGTCCACGGGTACGGATAATTAAAGGAGCTTTTTGTTTTCCAAAAGTACGGTAACGTAGCGTTGCTAAATCGTCACTCATAATTTGTAAAGCATATAATAAATAATCTAAATATTGAATTTCAGCAATTGGACGTAAACCACGCATTGCCATTCCAATACCTTGACCTAAAATGGTAGCTTCTCGAATTCCAGTATCAGAAACACGTAACTCACCAAATTTTTCTTGTAAACCTTCTAATCCTTGGTTTACATCTCCGATATAACCAGCATCTTCACCAAAAATTAATACTTCAGGGTGTTTAGCTAAAATAGCCTCGAAGTTATCACGCATAATAATACGTGCATCTACCATATTTTTTTCTGAAGCATAGGTTGGAGCTTCGGCAGGAATATTTTCAGTAGCTAATTCAGTTTCACTTAATAAATGAGCTGAATATTTTACAGCAGCTTTATCAATTGAAGTTTTAATAAAGTTTTGAAGTGCAGTTTTTTCAGTGAAATCTTCATCTCTTAAGTAACGTAACGTTTTACGAGCAGCTACTAAAATATCTTTTCTAATTGGTTCAGAAATTGCGGCTAAATCATTTTTATATTTTGAAATGAAAGAACCGTTGTTACTTTTTTGTGCAATGGTATCTAACAAAGCAATAGCTTCGGCTACTTCTGCTTTTATTTCGTTTGTATATGCGCTCCAAGCATCACGTTTAGCTTTACTAACTTCTTTTTTCGCTTCTTTTTCAATATTGATTAAATCTTCTTCAGAATCAATAAATTTTAAAGTTTCTCCGTCTTCATTTTCTAATTCAAACTCTAAAATCCATTTACGCATTTGAGCAATACAATCAAATTCTTGCTCCCATTGTAAACGCTCTTTCGATTTGTAACGTTCGTGAGAACCAGAAGTAGAGTGTCCTTGAGGTTGCGTTAATTCTTTTACATGAATTAATACAGGAATATGTTGCTCTCTTGCAATTTGAGAAGCTTTGTTATAAGTGTCGATTAGCTGAACATAATCCCATCCATTTACTACAAAGATTTCATACCCGTTACTTTCGTTTTCACGTTGGAATCCTTTTAAAATTTCAGAAATGCTTTCTTTGGTAGTTTGATGACGTGCGTGTACTGAAATTCCGTACTCATCATCCCAAACATTCATCACCATTGGAACTTGTAAAACACCAGCTGCGTTGATTGTTTCAAAAAACAATCCTTCACTTGTACTAGCATTACCAATGGTGCCCCAAGCAACTTCGTTTCCGTTGATTGAAAAATTAGTGTGTTTTTCTAATCCTTCAACGTTTCTGTAAATTTTAGATGCTTGTGCCAATCCTAATAAACGAGGCATTTGTCCTGCAGTAGGAGAGATATCTGATGATGAATTTTTTTGAGCGGTTAAGTTTTTCCAGTTACCGTTTTCATCTATAGAATGTGTTGCAAAATGTCCTCCCATTTGACGACCGGCAGACATAGGCTCAATATCAATATCAGTATGTGCGTATAATCCTGCAAAAAATTGTTGTGGAGTTAATTCTCCAATAGCCATCATAAAGGTTTGGTCACGATAATAACCTGATCTGAAATCTCCATTTTGAAAAGCTTTAGCCATAGCTAACTGTGGTACTTCTTTACCATCTCCAAAAATTCCAAATTTAGCTTTACCTGTTAAAACTTCTCTTCTTCCTAATAAACTACATTCTCGACTAATACGAGCAATTCTATAGTCCTTTAAAACTTCATTTTTAAAATCTTGAAAAGAAAGCTGTTGAGTATTAGCTATTTCGGTATTTTGCGTCATAATCATCTAATTTAGGTATGGTTACAAAGATAGGTTTTTTAGTTGATATTTAAAAATTTCAATATTTGTTGAATATTCTTCAAAAAAACAACTAAAATAAAGTAATTATTGAGATATTTATAATACACCCCTTCTAATAAAATTATAAATTCTATCAATATCTGTTGTAATGATGAATCTAATTTTTGAAGGATAGGCTCTTTTATTGATTTCAAAACCTTCATTGGTGTAAATAGGAAGATAAAATTCAAATATTTCAGGAAGGAAGTTTAATCGAATACCGTTTTCATAAAAAAACTTTGGAGAGGTATTTTTGTTTTTTAACATGGCAACGTCATTATAAATTTCTGCCCACTTCCATACGCTTACACTGGTATTAATAGATGTTATAAGTTGATTAGCAAAGTATGGTTCTTTAAATTTAGATTTAAAACCTCCTTGACCAACGACAAACTGCTGACTAAAGATACCTTCACTTTCTGAGCGACCAAATAAATTTTGCTCAAACAAGTAATCATTTCCGCGATTTAATCCAAAGCTAAAGTAATTGCCTTCTGTTTTGTTTGATAAGAAGAGTCCTCCAAAAAATCGAACTTCATAGCTTTTGTTAGCAGAAAAGAATTTTTTATACCTAATGTCGGTTGAGATTTTACTGAAGCTTGAGTTTAATTCGGCGTTTAAAGCATATCTAATGCTTTTTATTGCATCAAACTTGTTATTGATATAACGTAAGTTGAAAATATTATATTTGTCTTTGTCACTTTTGATTTCACTGGAAGGAACTTCTTTATTGACACTAATTAGACGTGCAGTGAATGACTTTGAACTAATATCACGAAGTGAATTTCTTCTAAACTGAAAATTGATAAATGGGAAGAATGTGTTATACCCTAGCTCAGGGGCATAGTGAAAGTTACTTCCGCCAATTCCGTAACGTATTTTATATAGGTTAGGGCTTTTAAGAAAGTGATTGTAGGAAACTTCAAAAGAGCCTGTCAAATTCTGGCTTTTTGTACTGTAATTAGGAGTGATGCTAAATTCAAAATTTCTATTAATGATTGACTTGTTATTGATGTTAAAACCTAATATCAATCCATCATATAAATTATATTTAAAATCAGGATAATAAAATAATTGATTATAATAAGGGTTTTCAAAATCTTTAAAAAGACGAAACTTTAGAGGTTTATTAATGAGGGTGTTGTTTACATTTTTGAAATTATCTAATAAATTAAATTCTGGGTAGATATTTTCATAATTTAGTGCTAGCTTTTTAAAATCACCTCTTTTAATTTTTACGGTTTTGGTTGAATCAACATCGGTTACCCAAGTTTTAAATTCAATGTCTTTTTTTTGAATTCCATACAAAGCCACAGGAGCGCTGAAATCACTTTTATTTTTAATAGTAACGTATAAAGAATCTTTGTTTTTAGAAAAAGAAACGTTATTTATTTTATAATCTATTTTTTTGTCAGTGGTAATATAATCTCCAAAGAACCACTGTAAATCTTTAGAGGTGTTTTTTTGAAGAATATTAGAGAAATCACTACTATTTGAAGGTTTAAGTTGATGTTTTATATAGAACTCTTTTACAGATTTTTTTAGAATACTGTCTCCAATAAAGTTTTGAAGATATTTAAATCCAAGTCCTGCTTTATATTTGCTAACTACCTTTCTGTTAAAGTTAGAAAGCGAATCGCTAGCTGTAGTTAAAGGTTGATCATAAAATTTACGAGAACTAAACTGATAAACAAGCGCGTATTTATCATTTTGTTTTAACTGTGAAATATTATACGATTTAATAGGCCAGTAGTTAGAATATTTACCTAAAACAGTAACGTCAGGATAATATTTCTTTACATATTCCATCATTAAAAAGGTTTGTAAGCCATCAGTTAACCAATAATCTTTTCGGGTATTTTGAATAATAACATCGTCAAAATATTTTTGGACAAGTGCTTTAAAAAATCCGGTTTCCCATCTAAAGTTGTTAGGAAATGGTTTTAACCACTTCGGAAGACCATAAATTTCATGTAATGAGTTTTTGCTTACTGTACGAGCATCAACAAGAATTTCGGGGTGCGGATGTTTTCCTGTAAAGCTTTCAATAAACTGTATTTGCCTGTTTATAATTTGAGTAGTTTCCATGTTTGATATACTATTTAAATAGGCGTCAGTTTTTATTTCTTTATCTTTTATTTTGAAAGATTTGAATGTTTTAATGGAATCTATATGTAATATAATATCTTTTTTGTTAGCTCCGACTAAGTAGTAATCAGTAGAGTTTTTTCCGTCAGTTTTATATTGATATAAGTTGCTTTCAACAAAATGATTTTCAGGAACTTCAATTGAGATGTTATAGCTAGAAAGGTTTTCGTATAAATCATCTAGATTTATGTTGCTCATGAGGTGCCATTTTCCATCAAAAATAGCAGGAGTTACATACCAAAAACGTAAATGATAGCCTGTTTTTGTTTTTCCGTATCCTGTGTATTTAACATTCGGAATTTTTACAAAATAGGAAGTGTTTATAATTAAACTATCGTTCGGTTTTAGTTCTTCGTCAAGGTTTATTTTAACAATATCAGGATGCTTTTTTTTCTCTTTAAAAACAACTCGTTTATTGTTAACGGTTACGTTTTTTATATAGCTAAACCCTTTGTCTTGATCTTTAGAAAAGTAAAAGTCATTTTTATAATCTTCAATAAAACGTTTTGCTAAAGGAGTATTGTTGTCAGTAAAACTATTTCCCCAATTGTGTAGATAAAGTTCAGATATATTTGAGGTAGAAGTGTTGAAATAAATTATTTTTTGATCAATATGAATAAGATCGTCATTTACATCTAGTCTTGCTTTTATTTCAATACTGTTTTCTTGCGCTAGTAGATGAACACAGCACAAAGAGACAAAAGTTATAAAAAGGGATATTTTTTTTTTCAGCATTAAATAAAAAAGCTCGATGTGAATTCAACGAGCTTTAAAGATAATTATTTTTAGAAATTAGGTTTCAACTGATATTTAGCATAGAATTTATTGAAGTGTTCTACGGCTTCATCAGCGGTGTCAACGACTCTAAATAGGTTGAGGTCTTTTTCGCTAATGTTTCCTTCTTCTATTAAGGTGTTTTTAATCCAGTCTAATAAACCGCCCCAGAATTTTTTACCTACTAAAACAATTGGGAAACGACCAATTTTGTTGGTTTGAATAAGAGTGATTGCTTCAAAAAGTTCATCCATCGTACCAAAACCACCAGGCATCACTACAAAACCTTGTGAATATTTTACAAACATAACCTTGCGTACAAAGAAGTAATCGAATTCTAAGTTTTTATCGCTATCAATCCAAGGGTTGTCATGTTGTTCAAAAGGTAATTCGATATTTAAACCTACCGAAGTTCCTTTACCGCGATGAGCTCCTTTGTTACCAGCTTCCATAATACCTGGTTCACCACCGGTAATAACTCCAAAACCACTTTGTGTTAATTTATAGGCGACTTCTTCGGCTAATTTATAATATGGATCATCAGTTTTTGTACGGGCAGAACCAAAAATAGATACACAAGGTCCTATTTTACTTAGTTTTTCATAGCCATCAACAAACTCAGACATAATTTTAAAAATTGCCCAAGAGTCGTTTGTTTTTATTTCGTTCCAAGTTTTTTGTTGTAGTTTTTCTCTAATTTTTCTATCATCATTCGGAGTCATAATTCTTCTACTTTTTATATTAAATAACAAATTATTTGCTGAAAATTTAAATTTTAGCAAGCCTGCTAATTTAGCGGTTTTTAACAATAGAAAAAAGGTAAAAGAAAAAAACTACCTAAAAGGTAGTTGTAGTGTGGTGTTTGAAAAAATATATTTTAGTGCTCTTTTTTATAAAGTGTTTTAAATGCTTCATGTACTGCGGGATGTAGTATGGTTGCATGATCTTCATCATAATCTGGTTTGTAAATACAGTTGATGTCACTCTTGCTGGTTAACTTTTCAGCTAAATCATCGGCAATTTCATTCATTGCTGGGTGCTCTTTTCCAACAGATAAAAACACGTTTGGATTAGAAAACTGCTGATTGTTTAACAAGCTATCAATGTTTTTTAGCATTCGGTATTCGTTCCACCATAACGACGGACTAACAATGATATAATCGTTAAACATACTTGGGTTTTTTAGTAAAATTTCTGTAGCTAATAAACCTCCTAACGATTGACCGATTAATGTTGAATGCTTATTGGTTTTATAGTTTTTATTGATGTATGGTTGTGCTTCTTCCTTTAAAAAACGAATGAATTTCTCTGAGCCTCCATGGGTAGGAAAATCTTTAGTATCTAAACTATCTTTACTAGGGTGTGTAAAATCTCTATTTCTATCAATATTTCCAACACCTACAACAATGGTGGGTTGCATTTGAGTTGATAATTGCATAAACTGAACCAGTCCAGCAATGTGTTTAAAATCCTCTTCTTTAGAGCCGTCTAACAAATAAATAGTATTATAGTTTCTAGTTGAATCAGGATGATAACCATGAGGTAAATAAATGTTTAGATTCCTGTCTTCATTTAAAATAGAAGAGTGTAAGGTTGCTACTTCACCAATAGAAATTTGCTCTTTTTCACTTTCTGATTTGACCTCTTGTTTTTTAGTGTTACATGCAATTGAGGTAAACAGTATTAGAATGTAAAAATAATTCTTCATCATAGCTAGGGTTTTTAGTTTAGTTCTTTCTTCAAAAATTTAGCAGTATAACTTGTTTTGTGTTTAGCAACTTCTTCTGGAGTTCCCGAAGTCAGTACTTTTCCACCTTTTTTCCCACCTTCCATACCAATGTCAATAATATAATCGGCAAGTTTAATTACATCTAAATTATGCTCAATAATTAATACAGTATTTCCTTTGTTGGCTAATTTGTTTAGTACTTCCATTAAAACGCGGATATCTTCAAAGTGTAATCCAGTAGTTGGTTCATCTAAAATATAAAAGGTGTTTCCGGTATCTCTTTTTGATAATTCTGAAGCTAATTTAATACGTTGCGCTTCACCACCTGAAAGTGTGGTAGATTGTTGTCCTAGTGTGATATATCCTAAACCAACATCTTTAATTGTTTTTAACTTACGGTGTATTTTAGGAATGTGTTCAAAAAATTCGGTAGCTTCATTAATAGTCATATCTAATACATCAGAAATTGATTTTCCTTTGTAACGGATTTCTAAGGTTTCTCTATTAAAACGCTTTCCTTGACAGGTTTCACATTCTACATGAACATCGGGTAAGAAATTCATTTCTATTACACGAACACCGCCTCCTTGACAAGTTTCACAACGACCACCTTTTACATTGAAACTGAATCTACCTGGTTTATAACCTCGAATAGATGCTTCGGGAGTTTTAGCAAATAAGCTTCTAATTTCGCTAAACACACCTGTATAGGTAGCAGGGTTTGAACGTGGAGTTCTACCAATAGGAGATTGGTCAATATCAATTACTTTATCAATATGCTCTAAACCTTCGATTTTCTTGTAAGGCATCGGCTTTTTTACCGCTCTATAAATATGAGAATTTAAAATAGGGTAGAGGGTTTCGTTAATTAAAGTAGATTTTCCACTCCCCGAAACACCTGTGACACAAATCATTTTTCCTAAAGGGAATTCAACCGAAATATTTTTTAAATTGTTCCCTGAAGCTCCTGATAGTTTAATACTATTTCCGTTCCCTTCACGACGTTTTTTGGGAACCTTTATTTCTTTTCTTTTAGATAGGTAATCTGCTGTAAGTGTATCGTGACTTTTTAAATCTTCAAAAGTACCTTCACTTACAATTTCACCACCATGTCGTCCTGCACCTGGACCGATATCTAAGACAAAATCAGCATTTTTAATCATGTCTTCATCGTGTTCGACTACTAAAACAGAGTTTCCAACATCACGAAGTTTAATTAAAGAATCGATTAATTTCTGATTGTCGCGTTGATGTAAACCAATACTTGGTTCATCTAAAATATAAAGCACCCCGACTAATTGAGAACCAATTTGTGTTGCTAATCGAATACGTTGTGCTTCGCCACCTGAAAGTGACTTTGATGTTCTGTCCAAAGTCAAATAATCCAAACCAACATCTAATAAAAATTGAATTCGTGTACGGATTTCTTTTAAAATTTCAGCGGCAATTGTTAGTTGCTTTTCTGAAAGTTCTTTATCAACTTTTTGAAACCAGCTAGCTAATTCCAGTACATCCATATGAGCTAAATCGCTGATGTTTTTATCAGTGATTTTAAAATGAAGGGCTTCTTTCTTCAAACGTTTTCCTTCACATACAGAACAAGTAACTTCATCCATAAAATCTTTAGCCCAACGTTTGATAGAAGTACTTTCAGAATTGTTATATTGATTTTCAATAAAAGCGATGATGCCTTCAAAGTCGATCTCGTAGTTTCTAGTAACTCCAGCAGCTTTTGACTGAATTTCAAATTTTTCCTTTCCACCATGTAAAATAACTTCCATAGCTTCTTTTGGAATGCTTTTTATAGGATCGGTTAATTTGAAATTATAACGTTCAGCGATAGTTTGAAGCTGTTTAAAAATCCAGCTATTTTTTTGTTCTCCTAGCGGAACAATTCCTCCGTTTTTAATAGAAATACTGTCGTCAGGAATTACTTTTTGATTGTTTATTTCATTAGTAATACCCAATCCGTTACAGTGTGTACAAGCCCCTTTAGGAGAATTGAAAGAAAAAGTATTGGGCTCAGGGTTTGGATAAGCAATTCCTGTAGTAGGGCACATTAATTCTCGACTGAAATAACGCGGTTTTTCATCATCAACATCAATTACCATTAAGATGTTATCACCTGTATATAAAGCTGTTTTAATAGTTTCTTCTAGGCGTTTTTCAGCAGTGTCATTTACAACCAAACGATCAATAACTACTTCAATATCGTGGGTTTTATAACGATCGAGTTTCATGCCTTTTTCAATCTCTCTAATTTCTCCATCGACACGTACACGTACAAATCCTTGTTTAGAAATTTGCTCGAACAACTCACGATAATGCCCTTTTCTAGATTTGATTAAAGGAGCAAGAATTGCAATGCGTTTTCCATCAAAATCTTTTAAAATCAATTCTTTGATCTGCTCGTCAGAATAACTTACCATCTTCTCTCCTGTATTGTATGAGTAAGCATCTGCTGCACGAGAAAATAATAAACGCAGGAAATCGTAAATTTCAGTAATGGTACCTACAGTAGAACGTGGACTTTTATTAGTCGTCTTTTGTTCAATAGAAATTACGGGAGATAAACCATCTATTTTATCAACATCAGGACGCTCTAATCCCCCTAAAAACTGACGTGCATAGGCAGAAAATGTTTCGATATATCGACGTTGTCCTTCAGCATAAATGGTGTCGAAAGCTAAAGAAGATTTCCCGCTACCACTTAAGCCAGTAATTACAACTAGTTTTTCACGAGGAATTTTAACATCAATATTCTTTAAATTATGAGCTCGAGCTCCGTAAACTTCTATGTATTCTTGTTCTTTCAAAGTGAGGGTTTTACCAAAAACAGCAAAGTTACCAAAACCAAATTTATTTTGAAGCAGCGATTATCAACAAATAAACTGAAAATAGTATATTGCGAATAAAACTTAATTAATAAATGAAATTTATCCATTCTGTACGACATTTTTTTGAACGACACGGATTCAATGTATCTTCACGATTTGCAGACCGTTTAGGTATGCGAGCTACTAATGTTCGTTTATTTTTTATTTATATATCATTTGTTACTGTAGGTTTGTCATTCGGGTTGTACTTAACCATGGCGTTTTTATTGCGTTTAAAAGATATGATTTACACCAAAAGAACTTCCGTTTTTGATTTATGACAAACACCGTATTTCAATCAAGGTTATATAGAGCAATTATTCTTTCCTCGTCAATAGTGGCGCTTGGTGTGTTGGGGTATATCCTGCTTTTTGGATATTCGTTTGTCGATGCACTTTACATGACTACTATTACAATAAGTACCATCGGATTCGGAGAAGTGCATCCGTTCGGAGTAGGAGAAAAACTCTTTACCATAGGTTTAATAATATCGAGTTTATTTGTCATTGGTTATGCAGTTTCATCGTTTTCAGAATATTTAATCAGTGGGCAATTTTTTCATCAAATAAAAGTAAAAAAAGTGCAAAAAAAAATAGAAGAATTACAAGGACACACTATTGTTTGTGGTTATGGGAGAAATGGAAGACAAGCTATTTCGAAATTAAAAAGTTATAAAAAACAAATAGTTGTGGTTGAAAAGTATGAAGGAATCGTTAAACAGTTAGATGAAAAAGGGGTGTTAACAATTGAAGGAGATGCTACGCTTGACGAAACTTTATTGAGAGCGGGTATAATGAATGCCGATAATTTAATTACAGCATTACCTTCAGATGCCGATAATTTATTTGTAGTATTAACAGCAAAACAGTTAAATAAAGATTGTAAAATTATAAGTAGAGCTTCGAAAGAAACGTCTTACAATAAGTTAAAAATTGCAGGGGCTGATAATGTGATTATGCCCGATAAGTTGGGAGGCTCGCATATGGCATCTTTAGTAGTAACTCCAGATGTAATTGAGTTTGTAGATAGATTAACTATTGAAGGAGAAACTACAGCAAACTTAGAAGAAGTAGCTATTAATGATTTGCCAGAAAAATACTTAGATAAAACAATTTTAGATTTAGATCTTCGTAAAAAGACCGGATGTACCGTTATCGGTTACCGCACACCAAGTAAGGAGTATATTATAAATCCTGAAGCAGAAGTAAAGCTAGAAGCAGGAGGAAATCTTATTGTTTTAGGGCGACCAGAACAAATAAATACTTTAAGAAAGCTATTTTAAAAAGAGATGAATGATTTTTTAAGTTGTCTATCAAAATAGTTGTAAAAAACTAAATAAAAGTACATTCTTTTTCATTTTCAAAAAAACCTAGTCTCCTTAAGGTTTATGTTGCTTTTCTATAAAAGTTTTAAAACCAGTAAAGCTGAGGATATCTTCAAAATAAAGCCAATACACGATTAGTGGTTTAAGTAGGGTTTTACAAAAATTTAAAGAAAAACTAATCTTATCTTCATATTTAACGATTAAAACTTGTTGTAAGTTCATTTTTTTATGATATTGCGAGCACTAAATCAAAAAAACTAATTCTTACATTATGAATAAAAGATTACTTGCATTGCTGTTTTTATTAACGCCGGTGTTCACATTTGCACAAGAAAAAGGTATAGATCAACAAATAGATGAGTTTTTCAAACCTATTTCAGATTTTTTTAGCAGTGTAATTTTCTTTACAGTTTTCGATACACCTTTTGTATTGATTTTGTTAGTGGCAAGTGCCGCTTTTTTTACAGTTTATTTTGGGTTTCCTAACATTCGTCACTTTTTTACAGCAATTAATGTTGTTAGAGGAAAATATGAAGACATAGAAAAACACGGAGCGCAACTACTATATGGAGAAGAAGGAATTGCACAAGGAGTAGATATGAACAATGTAGATGATATTGAAGAGCATATAGATAATATCGAAAATCTACATAGCGATTTAGCAATTGACGGAGATATAAAAGATACTATAAGAGATGAGAGTCATGAAGGAGAAGTGTCGCATTTCCAAGCATTGGCAACAGCTGTTTCGGGTACAGTAGGTAATGGTAATATTGCAGGGGTTGCATTGGCAATTGCTTTAGGAGGTTCAGGAGCAACTTTTTGGATGATTGTTTGTGGGTTATTAGGTATGTCAACAAAATTTGTTGAATGTACTTTAGGAGTTCACTATCGTGATGTAGGGAAGGACGGTACAGTATATGGAGGTCCTATGTATTACTTATCAAAAGGATTAAAAGAAAAAGGATATGCAACCTTAGGTAAAATTGCAGCAGCTGCATTTGCGGTGTTCTGTATTGGAGGTTCTTTTGGTGGTGGTAACGCAGCACAATCTAATCAAGCAACAATTGTAATTAAAGAGTTGTTGGGGTTAGAAAGTACAGCAGCAGGAGCTATAATAGGTTTAGTGTTGGCAGCTTTAGTAGGAGTTATCATTATTGGAGGAATTAAAAGAATTGCTTCGGTTACTGAAAAAGTAGTTCCGTTTATGGCGGTACTTTACGTATTAGCATGTTTGTATATTATTTTTAGTAACTTTTCTTTAATTGATGATGCTATTTCTTTAATTCTTACAGAAGCATTTAACCCAACAGCGATAGGAGTAGGAAGTGTAATAGGGGTTTTATTGGTAGGATTTCAAAGAGCAGCGTTCTCAAATGAGGCAGGAGCAGGTTCTGCATCAATTGCGCATTCAGCAGTAAAAACAAAATATTCAGCTTCTGAAGGTTTAGTAGCCTTATTAGAGCCATTTATTGATACGGTATTAATTTGTACAATGACAGCTTTAGTAATCATCATGTTTAACTTCGGAGGAGCATTCGAATACGGAGGAGATGGTTCTGGATCTGTATTTATTGATGGTGTTGCGTATGAAGGAGCAGGAATTACATCAAAAGCATTTGCAGCATATATACCTTATTCAAATGTATTTTTAACTGTTGCAGTAGTGTTATTTGCAGTATCAACGATGATTTCATGGTCTTACTACGGGTTACAGTCTTGGAAGTTTTTATTTGGTAGAGGAAAAAAAGCGGATTTAACATATAAATTTTTATTCTTAACTTTCGTGGTAATTGGTGCTGCGGCTAGTATGAAATCTATTTGGGATTTCTCAGATGCAATGATTTTTGCAATGGTGTTCCCAAATATGGTAGGTTTATACTTGTTAATGCCAGTGGTTAAAAAGCAATTAAAAAGGTATATGGATGCTATTAACCTAAAAAAGGAAGCAATTGAAGATTAAAAACTAAAAAAAAATGAAAATATTTAAACCCCTTTTCTGGTATAACAAACGCCAACGAAATGGGGTTTTCTTTTTGTTGGCGGTAATTGTCGTCTTACAATTCATTTATGCTTTTGTTGATTTTTCTTCGGAAGATGAGCAAAACACTACAACAGATGAATTAATAGCTTTTCAATACCAAATAGATAGTTTAAAGCAAATAGAGCTAGAAAACAGGAAACCGAAGTTGTTTCTATTTAATCCAAATTATATAACAGACTTCAAAGGATATCAATTAGGAATGACCACAGAAGAAATTGATAGACTTCATACTTACAGAAAACAAAACAAGTTTGTAAACTCCGTATCCGAATTTCAACAAATAACCAAAGTATCAGATAGTTTGTTGGCTGCAATATCTCCATATTTTAAATTCCCAGATTGGGTAGTCAAAAGAGAAAATCAAAAGAAAAACAAAACTGCCGAAACGAGTTCATTCGAAAAACCTATATATAATAAGGTATATAAAATTTCTACGAACGATATTAATAAAGCTACGCAACAAGATTTTGAAACTGTAAGTGGAGTAGGAGAAGTGCTTGCTACAAGAATTATAAAATACCGAAATAAATTACAAGGATATTCGCTTCCGTCTCAATTGTATGAAGTTTGGGGGTTGAGTAAAGAAACTGCTAACGAGGTTCTAGAAACATTCAAAATTGTAGATAAACCAATTATAGCAAAAGTAAATGTAAACACAGCTACTTTTAAGGAGGTACTGAAAAATCCATATATAGATTATGAACTATGTAAAAAGATTTTTGAGTATAGAGATGAGGTGGCTGAGCTTCAAAATATTTCAGAATTAAGAAATATTAAAGATTTTCCACTAGACAAATACGATAGAATAGTTATATATTTGGAAGCAAAATAACAAACAACAAACAATTAGAGAACGAATGAACAGTATGTATTTTACTGAAGAGCACGAGTCTTTTCGTCAAAGTTTTAAAGATTTTTTACAAAAAGAGGTTGTTCCGCATATAGATAAATGGGAAAAAGAAGGAACTGTTGAACGTTTTATCTGGAAGAAATTCGGTGAAATGGGATACTTTGGTTTAAATCAACCAGAAGAATACGGAGGATTAGGTTTAGACCTTTTTTATACAGTAATCTTTTTAGAAGAATTACAAAAAGTGAATTCAGGCGGATTCGCTGCTAACATGTGGGCACATGCTTATTTAGCAATGACACACGTAAATAAAGAAGGAGACGATCGTATTAAAAGAGAATACTTAACACCAAGTATCGAAGGAGATAAAATAGGATGTTTATGTATTACTGAACCTTTTGGTGGAAGTGATGTGGCTGGAATGCGAACTACGGCAATTAAAAAAGGAGACACTTATGTAATTAATGGTTCAAAAACATTTATTACAAATGGAGTGTATTCTGATTATTTAGTAGTAGCTGCCAAAACAAATCCTGAAGATAAACATAGAGGAATGAGTATTTTTATGGTTGATAGAGATACTCCAGGAATTTCATCAACTAAATTAGATAAATTAGGATGGAGAGCTTCTGATACCGCTGAAATCGCTTTTGATAACGTGGTAATTCCTGCTGAAAACTTAATGGGTGAAGAAGGAAAAGGATTTCCGTATATCATGCAACACTTTGCTTTAGAAAGATTAATTATGGGGATTAACGCGCACGCACGTGCAGAATACGCTGTTGATTACGCTGTGCAATATATGAGTGAGCGTCAAGCATTTGGAAAAACATTAGATCAATTCCAAGCCTTACGTCATAAAGTTGCTGAAATGGCAAGTAGAGTAGATATGTGTAAAGAATATAATTACTCTATTGCAAAAAGATTAAACGATGGTGTTTATGTGGTGAAAGAAGCGAGTATGAGTAAATTATTGTCAACTAAAATGGCAGATGAGGTAATTTACGATGCATTGCAATTGTTAGGAGGTTACGGTTATATGGAAGAATATCCTATGGCACGTTTACTTCGCGATAGCCGTTTAGGACCAATTGGTGGAGGAACTTCTGAAATCTTAAAAGAGATTATCGCAAAAATGGTAATAGATAAGAAAGAATATAAGCCAGCTACGTAATGTTGTTGATTATCATTTTTGCGAAAATGCGTCCTCGCATTGCAAAAATGGTAATAGACAAAAAAGAATATAAGCCAGCTACGTAATATTGTTGATTATCATTTTTGTGAAAATGCGTTCTCGCATAGCAAAAATGGTAATAGACAAAAAAGAATACAAGCCAGCAACCTAAGTTGGTTAAATAATACTAAATAAGAATCCTGTTTTTGATAACAGGATTTTTTTATGAAAAGAAGTTTAAAAATAGTTGGTTTTAAATCAATACTTTGTATCTTTGCCGTCCAAATAAATTAAAAACAATATAATCTTCTGATATACTGTGTTTTATCAAAAGATTTTAAAATATAGAAAACTACAATGAAAGGAGGTGCAAAAACATGTTAATCATTCCAGTTAAAGAAGGAGAGAATATCGATAGAGCGTTAAAACGTTATAAGCGTAAATTTGATCGTACAAAAACGATGAAGCAATTACGTAACAGAAAGCAATTTACAAAGCCATCTGTAGCTAAACGTGCTCAAATGATTAAAGCATCTTACGTTCAGAAGTTAAGAACTCAAGAAGAAGTAGGATAGTAGTCATTCTTATAAAGTATAAAAACCTGTGTTGATCTCAATACAGGTTTTTTTTGTACCTTCATTTTAATAAAAAGAAAGATATATGCTTATTGAAGCTTTTTTAGAATACTTAGCGTTTGAGAAAAACTATTCGAAACATACTATACAAGCATACAAAACAGATTTGATTGCATTTAAAGATTTTTGTGCGGTTGAATTCGATCAAGAAGATTTAGAAAACATACATTATAACCAAATACGAACATGGATTGTTAGTTTGGTGAATAGTGGTGTATCTAATAGAAGTGTAAATAGAAAGGTAAGTTCACTAAAGACCTTTTATAAGTTTTTGCAAAAAATAGGTGAAGTAACAACGAATCCGTTAGCGAGTCATAAAGCGTTAAAAGTTCAAAAGAAAATTCAAACACCATTCGATCAAAATGAAGTAGAAGAGGTGTTGAAGTTGTTAAATGAAGCTTCCGATTTTGAATCTATAAGAGATCGATTAATTGTTGAATTATTGTATTCAACAGGAATGAGAAGAATAGAGTTAATAAATGTTAAAGAGAAAGATGTAGATCATTCTAAAAAAGCAATTAAAGTTTTAGGAAAAAGGAATAAAGAACGATATGTAACAATCTTGCCATCAGTATATAAAACGTTAGAGAAATATTTGTCTGAAAAAAAAGTGTATGAAATAGAAAATGAAGAAGCGCTTTTTGTGACCAAAAAGGGAGTTAAAATTTATGAAACTCTTGTTTACCGAATAATAAATTTGTACTTTAGTAGGGTGTCGACAAAAGCAAAAAAAAGCCCTCATATTTTAAGGCACGCTTTTGCAACGCATTTACTAAATAACGGTGCGTCGTTAAATTCGGTTAAAGAATTACTAGGGCATTCAAGTTTAGCCTCTACCCAAGTATATACGCATAATAGCTTGGAACAAATAAAAAAAGTGTATAATAAGGCTCATCCTAGAGAGTCAACCTAAAAGATCGAAGAATTATGAAGGTATTCACGCAATCAGTAAATTTCTCAGCAGACAAAAAGTTAATAGATTACATTGAGAAAAAAGTAGGAGGATTAGAAAGGTTTCATGATAAGATCGTTGATGCAGAAGTATTTTTAAAAGTGCAAAAAACGAGTGAAAAAGAGAATAAAATTACAGAGGTGAAAATCAATATACCAGGAGATGAGTTAATGGTGAAAAAGCAATGCAAAACTTTTGAAGAAGGAGTTAGTATGTCGGTAGAATCATTAAAAAGACAGTTGCAAAAGTCTAAAGAAAAAAAGAAAGATGCTCTTGTGTAAAAAAACAATAAAAAATAATTAAAAAAAGTTTTAAAAATCAAAAATTACTTTTTACATTTGCAGTCCGTTAGAAATAGCGGATTGTTTTTTTATAGCAATTGCCGATGTAGCTCAGCTGGCTAGAGCAGCTGATTTGTAATCAGCAGGTCGTGGGTTCGAGTCCCTCCATCGGCTCTAAAAGAACAAAAGTTCATTAAAATTTTGATTTAAGATTTTTGGGGAGATTCCAGAGCGGCCAAATGGGACGGACTGTAACTCCGTTGTCTTACGACTTCGCAGGTTCGAATCCTGCTCTCCCCACAAAAATCTTAAGAAACAAAATTGCGGGAGTAGCTCAGTTGGTAGAGCGTCAGCCTTCCAAGCTGAATGTCGCCGGTTCGAACCCGGTCTCCCGCTCTAAATTCGTTGCCGACATAGCTCAGTTGGTAGAGCGCATCCTTGGTAGGGATGAGGTCACGGGTTCAAATCCCGTTGTTGGCTCTATTTTAGAGTTTATTTGACAAGAGTTTTAAAATAACACTAAATATATTTAACTAAGAATTAAAATTAATAATCATGGCAAAAGGAACTTATGATCGTTCGAAACCGCACTTAAACGTAGGTACTATTGGTCACGTAGATCACGGTAAAACTACTTTAACTGCTGCAATTACTAAAGTATTAGCAGATGCTGGATTTTCTGAGCAGAGAGCTTTTGATCAAATCGATAACGCTCCAGAAGAAAAAGAAAGAGGTATCACAATTAACTCTTCTCACGTAGAGTATGCAACAGCTAACCGTCACTACGCACACGTTGACTGTCCAGGTCACGCCGATTACGTAAAAAACATGGTAACTGGTGCTGCACAAATGGATGGTGCTATCTTAGTAGTAGCTGCTACAGATCGGTCCAATGCCACAAACTCGTGAGCACATCTTATTAGGTCGTCAGGTAGGTATTCCACGTATCGTTGTTTTCTTAAACAAAGTTGATATGGTTGATGACGAGGAGTTATTGGAATTAGTAGAAATGGAAGTAAGAGACTTATTATCTTTCTATGAGTACGATGGAGATAACGGTCCTGTAATCGCTGGTTCTGCTTTAGGTGCATTAAACGGAGAGCAAAAGTGGGTTGATACAGTATTAGAATTAATGGAAGCTGTTGATACTTGGATTGAAGAGCCACCAAGAGATACTGAAAAGCCATTCTTAATGCCAATCGAAGATGTATTCTCTATTACTGGTCGTGGTACTGTAGCAACAGGACGTATCGAAACTGGTATCGTTAACACTGGAGATCCTGTAGAGATCATCGGTATGGGTGACGAGAAGTTAACTTCTACTGTAACTGGTATCGAAATGTTCCGTCAAATCTTAGATAGAGGAGAGGCAGGAGATAACGCAGGTATCTTATTAAGAGGTATTGCAAAAGAAGATATTAAGAGAGGTATGGTAATCTGTAAGCCAGGTTCTATTACTCCACACGCTAAATTCAAAGCTGAGGTATATATCTTAAAGAAAGAAGAAGGTGGACGTCACACTCCATTCCACAACAACTACCGTCCACAGTTCTACGTACGTACAACAGACGTAACTGGTAACATCAACTTACCAGAAGGAGTAGAGATGGTAATGCCAGGTGATAACTTAACTATCATCGTAGACTTAATCCAACCAATCGCATTAAACGTTGGTTTACAGTTCGCAATCCGTGAAGGAGGTAGAACAGTAGGAGCTGGTCAGGTAACTGAAATTTTAGACTAATTATAGTTTAATTATAAATTTATAAGGAGTCTCCTTATTAGTGAGACTCCTTTATAAATACGGGTTTAGCTCAGTTGGTAGAGCACTGGTCTCCAAAACCAGGTGTCGGGAGTTCGAGTCTCTCAACCCGTGCAAAAATTAAAAACGAGTTGTGGTTTTACTGCAACTCGTTAAAAGGATAAAATATGAGTAACTTTGTACAATATATTAAAGATTCTTTTGAAGAATTAAATACCAACATGACTTGGGCATCTCGCGAAGAAGCTCAAAAGTCTACAGTGGTAGTAGCAGTATTCACTATTGTTTTTGCTTTAGCAGTAGCTGGAATAGATAAAGTTTTTCAAACAGGATTAGATAACTTCTTTAAAATGTTTTAATGATGACTGATTCGGTGATGAAATGGTATGTTGTGAGAGCTATTGGAGGTCAAGAAAATAAGGTTAAGTCTTATATCGAGACTGAAATAGCGCGTCATGGGTTGTCTGATTATGTAAACCAAGTAATCGTTCCAACTGAAAAAGTTATTCAAGTACGAAACGGAAAGAAGATAAACAGAGAAAGAGTTTACTTTCCTGGTTATGTAATGGTAGAAGCTAATTTAGCAGGTGAGGTTCCTCACGTAATTAAATCAGTAACTGGAGTTATTGGTTTTTTAGGTGAAACAAAAGGAGGTGATCCAGTACCAATGCGTAAATCAGAAGTAAACAGAATGTTAGGTAAGGTTGATGAACTTTCTGTTAAAGATGAAAACGTTGCAATTCCTTATTCAGTTGGTGAAACTGTAAAAGTAATTGACGGACCTTTCAACGGATTCGATGGGACAGTTGAAAAGGTTAATGAAGAAAAACGTAAATTAGAGGTAATGGTAAAGATTTTCGGAAGAAAAACTCCATTAGAACTAAATTACATGCAAGTAGAGAAAATATAATTGTTACACCTATATTTTGGTGTGTTTAAGCTTCCAATTTAAGCACATCGTTAAATCTTAAACAATGGCAAAAGAAGTAAGTAAATTAGTAAAACTACAAGTTAGGGGAGGTGCAGCGAATCCGTCGCCACCAGTTGGACCCGCTTTAGGTGCTGCCGGTGTTAACATCATGGAGTTCTGTAAGCAGTTTAATGCTCGTACACAGGACAAACAAGGTAAAGTATTACCTGTTGTTATTACAGTTTATACAGACAAATCTTTCGAGTTTGTTGTAAAAACTCCACCAGCTGCGGTACAATTATTAGAAGCGGCCAAAATTAAGAAAGGTTCAGGTGAGCCTAATAGAAAGAAAGTAGCAAGCGTATCTTGGGATCAAATTCGTGGAATTGCAGAAGACAAAATGGCTGATATGAATGCCTTTGAAGTAGAGTCTGCAATGAAAATGATTGCCGGAACAGCTCGTTCTATGGGATTAACAGTAACAGGTGATGCTCCTGCATAAACTTAAAAGAGATTTAGAAAATGGCAAGATTGACTAAAAAACAAAAAGAGGCTCGTGCTAAAGTAGATAGCTCTAAAGTTTATAATTTAAGTGAAGCATCAGCTTTAGTTAAAGAAATTACAAACGTAAAATTTGATGCATCTGTAGATTTAGCAGTACGTTTAGGAGTAGATCCTCGTAAAGCTAATCAAATGGTACGTGGAGTTGTAACATTACCTCACGGAACTGGTAAAGATGTAAAAGTTTTAGCATTAGTTACTCCAGATAAAGAAGCAGAAGCTAAAGAAGCTGGTGCTGATTATGTTGGATTAGATGAGTACCTTCAAAAGATTAAAGGAGGTTGGACTGATGTTGACGTTATTATTACTATGCCTTCAGTTATGGGTAAATTAGGTCACTTTAGGACGTGTATTAGGTCCTCGTGGTTTAATGCCAAACCCAAAAACAGGTACAGTAACTATGGATGTTGCAAAAGCAGTACAAGAAGTAAAAGCTGGTAAAATCGACTTTAAAGTAGATAAAACTGGTATTGTACACGCTGCAATCGGAAAAGCATCTTTTGATGCTGCAAAGATTACAGAAAATGCAAACGAGTTAATTCAAACATTAATTAAATTAAAGCCAACAGCGGCTAAAGGAACTTATATTAAGAGTATCTTTATCTCTTCTACTATGAGCCCTAGTGTTGCTGTAGATGTTAAAACAGTATCGTAAGGCAGTTAAAACTTTTTAATTATGACTAGAGAGGAAAAATCACAAGTAATACAAGATTTAACAGCACAATTAGCAGATACTAGCACAATCTATTTAGCAGATATTTCTGGTTTAGATGCAGCTACTACATCTAACTTACGTAGAGCTTGTTTCAAAGCTAACGTACAATTGGCTGTTGTTAAAAATACATTGCTTTCTAAAGCAATGGAAGCTTCTGATAAAGATTTCGGAGAGTTACCAGACGTATTAAAAGGTAATACTTCAATGTTAATTGCTGAGGCTGCAAACGCACCAGCAAAAGTTATCAAAGAGTTCAGAAAAAAATCAGACAAGCCTTTATTAAAAGGTGCGTATGTTGAAGAAGCAGTTTATGTTGGAGATGACCAATTAGACGCTCTTGTTAACATCAAGTCTAAAGAAGAACTTATTGGAGATATTATTACCTTATTACAATCTCCTGCTAAGAATGTTGTTTCAGCATTACAATCAGGTGGTGGTAAGTTATCAGGTATCTTAAAGACATTATCAGAAAAATAATTTCGCGCACTAATAAACTAAAATAATAAAATTTTTAAAAACAATTAAAATGGCAGATTTAAAAGATTTCGCAGAGCAATTAGTTAACTTAACAGTAAAAGAAGTTAATGAATTAGCTGATATTTTAAAAGAAGAGTATGGTATTGAGCCAGCAGCAGCAGCTGTAGCAGTAGCAGGTCCAGCAGCAGGTGGTGGAGATGCAGCTGAAGAAAAAACTGAGTTTGATGTAATCTTAAAAGCAGCAGGTGGTTCTAAATTAGCAGTTGTAAAGTTAGTTAAAGAATTAACTGGATTAGGATTAAAAGAAGCTAAAGAAATCGTTGATAGCGCACCAGCACCAGTAAAAGAAGCAATCTCTAAAGATGAGGCAGAAGGTCTTAAGAAGTCTTTAGAAGAAGCAGGAGCTGAGGTAGAGCTTAAGTAAGCTATACTCCCGATTTAAAACGGGGAAAAACAATTAAGGTTTAGGTATTAAAAACACATGTTTTTAGGCCTAAACCATTTTGTGTATATATTCGTTCTTTATTTTTCACAATAAATTCCATTGTGATTTTACGATTATAAAGTGCTGGTTTTTAATCAGTAAAGCAATTAAAATTGCAGTATTGAAACGGTTAAGTTTCAAAAATATTATTTTTAATTAAAAATAGCATCTCTTTTGGCAACGATAAACACTACTGAAAGAATTAACTTCGCGTCTTCGCAGTTAGGAACTGATTATCCAGATTTTTTAGATATTCAGGTAAAATCATTTCAAGATTTTTTCCAATTGCAAACTAAAGCAGAAGAACGTGGAGAAGAAGGTTTGTACAAAACCTTTATGGATAACTTCCCGATTACCGATACACGTAATCAATTTGTACTAGAATTTTTAGACTACTTTGTAGATCCACCAAGATATAGCATTCAAGAATGTATCGAGCGTGGTTTAACTTACAGTGTACCTTTAAAAGCACGTTTAAAATTATATTGTACCGATCCTGAACACGAAGATTTCGAAACGATAGTTCAAGATGTATACTTAGGTACAATTCCTTATATGACTAACTCTGGAACATTCATTATTAATGGAGCAGAAAGAGTTGTAGTGTCGCAATTACACCGTTCACCAGGTGTATTCTTTGGGCAATCTTTCCACGCAAACGGAACCAAATTATACTCTGCAAGAGTAATTCCTTTTAAAGGTTCTTGGATAGAATTTGCTACCGATATCAATCAAGTAATGTATGCTTATATTGATAGAAAGAAAAAATTACCAGTAACAACATTATTCAGAGCCATCGGTTTTGAAAGAGATAAAGATATATTAGAAATTTTTGATTTAGCTGAAGAAGTAAAAGTTTCAAAAGCTGGATTAAAGAAGGTATTAGGGCATAAATTAGCGGCGAGAGTTTTAAAAACTTGGCACGAAGATTTCGTTGATGAGGATACAGGAGAAGTAGTATCGATTGAGCGTAACGAAATTATTTTCGATCGTGATACCATTATTGAAAAAGAACATATTGATGAAATTATAGATTCTGGTGCTAAGACTATCTTATTACACAAAGAAGATAATCAGCAAGCAGACTATGCAATCATCCACAATACATTACAAAAAGATCCTACAAACTCTGAAAAAGAGGCTGTAGAGCATATATATAGACAATTACGTAATGCTGAACCGCCAGACGAGGAAACTGCAAGAGGAATTATTGAAAAATTATTCTTCTCAGAGCAACGTTATAGTTTAGGTGAGGTAGGACGTTTTAGAATGAATACTAAACTTGGTTTAGATGAAGATTTAGATCAAAAAGTATTAACAAAGAACGATATCATTACCATCATCAAGTATTTAATTGAGTTAATCAATTCAAAAGCTGAAGTAGATGATATCGATCACTTATCTAACCGTCGTGTTAGAACTGTTGGTGAGCAATTAGCTGGTCAATTTGGTGTAGGTTTAGCTCGTATGGCACGTACTATTCGTGAAAGAATGAATGTTCGTGACAACGAAGTATTTACTCCAATCGACTTAATTAACGCTAAGACTTTATCTTCAGTAATTAACTCTTTCTTTGGAACCAACCAGTTATCTCAGTTTATGGATCAAACAAACCCATTAGCAGAGATTACACATAAGCGTCGTTTATCGGCATTAGGACCTGGAGGTTTATCACGTGAAAGAGCAGGTTTCGAGGTGCGTGACGTTCACTATACTCACTACGGTCGTTTATGTCCGATTGAAACACCTGAAGGACCAAACATTGGACTTATTTCTTCTTTAGCTGTTTATGCTAAAGTTAACAATATGGGATTCATCGAAACTCCATATAAGAAAGTAGAAAATGGTTCAGTTTCTTCTGAAGAACCTATTTATTTAAGTGCTGAGGAGGAAGAAGGAATGAAGATTGCTCAATCTAACTTACCTGTTGCAAATGATGGTAAGATAGAAGGAGATAGAGTAATTGCTCGTGAAGAAGGAGATTTCCCGGTAGAAAGTCCTGAAGCAATTAACTATATGGACGTTGCGCCTAACCAAATCGCTTCGATTTCTGCATCGTTAATTCCTTTCTTAGAGCATGATGATGCGAACCGCGCGTTAATGGGATCGAACATGATGCGTCAAGCAGTTCCATTATTACGTCCAGAATCTCCAATCGTTGGTACTGGTTTAGAGCGTAGAGTTGCTAAAGATTCTCGTATCTTAATCAATGCTGAAGGAGCAGGAGTTGTTGAGTATGTAGATGCCAACAAAATTACAATTAAGTACGACAGAACAGAAGAAGAGCGTATGGTAAGCTTCGATTCTGATGAAGTATCATACGACTTAATTAAGTTTAGAAAAACCAACCAAGGTACTAACATTAACCTAAAACCAATCGTAAAAGTAGGTGATAGAGTTGAAGAAGGACAAGTGCTTTGTGAAGGTTATGCAACACAAAAAGGAGAATTAGCTTTAGGTAGAAACATGAAAGTAGCCTTCATGCCTTGGAAAGGGTATAACTTCGAGGATGCGATTGTGATTTCTGAAAAAGTTGTTCGTGAAGATATCTTTACTTCTATCCACATTGATGAGTATTCATTAGATGTTCGTGATACGAAGTTAGGAGCAGAGGAGTTAACAAATGATATTCCTAACGTTTCTGAAGAGGCTACTAAAGACTTAGATGAAAACGGTATGATTCGTATTGGAGCAGAAGTAAATCCTGGTGACATCTTAATTGGTAAGATTACACCAAAAGGAGAATCTGATCCAACTCCAGAAGAAAAGTTATTACGTGCCATCTTTGGTGATAAAGCAGGTGATGTAAAAGATGCATCATTAAAAGCTTCTCCATCATTAAGGGGTGTTGTAATCAACAAAAAATTATTCAAGCGTGCAGTAAAAGATAAGAATAAGCGTGCTCGTGATAAAGAAGCTATCGCAGCTTTAGAATCATCTTACGTATCTAAGTTTGAAGACTTAAAAGATGTATTAGTTGAAAAATTATTCAATTTAGTATCAGGTAAAACATCTCAAGGAGTTTATAACGACTTAGGAGAAGAAGTACTACCAAAAGGTAAAAAGTTCACGCAAAAAATGTTAAACTCTGTTGAAGACTTTACACATTTAAACGGAACTTGGACTACTGATAAGGAGTTAAACGATTTAGTTGTAGAATTAGTTCACAACTACAAGATTAAAGTAAATGATTTACAAGGAGTTTTACGTCGTGAGAAGTTTACTATTTCTGTAGGAGACGAATTACCAGCCGGAATCTTAAAACTTGCTAAAATTTATGTTGCTAAGAAACGTAAATTAAAAGTAGGAGATAAGATGGCAGGACGTCACGGAAACAAAGGTATTGTTGCACGTATCGTACGTCAAGAAGATATGCCTTTCTTAGAAGACGGAACACCAGTAGATATCGTATTAAACCCATTAGGGGTACCATCGCGTATGAACATTGGTCAGATTTATGAAACTGTTCTTGGATGGGCAGGTCAAAAATTAGGTCAAAAATATGCGACTCCTATTTTCGACGGGGCTTCTTTAGATGAAATTAATAAATTAACAGACGAAGCAGGAATTCCAAGATTCGGTCATACATACTTATATGACGGAGGTACAGGTAAGCGTTTCGATCAGCCAGCAACGGTAGGAGTAATTTATATGATTAAGTTAGGTCACATGATTGAAGATAAGATGCATGCACGTTCTATCGGACCTTACTCATTAATTACACAACAGCCATTAGGAGGTAAAGCTCAGTTTGGAGGTCAGCGTTTTGGAGAGATGGAAGTTTGGGCACTTGAAGCATATGGTGCATCAAGTATCTTACGTGAAATCTTAACTGTTAAGTCTGATGACGTATTAGGTAGAGCAAAAACTTACGAAAGTATTGTAAAAGGTGAGGCTATGCCAGAACCAGGTTTACCAGAATCATTTAACGTATTAATGCACGAACTTAAAGGTTTAGGATTAGACGTTAAATTAGAAGAATAATCACAGTGAAATGTCTCAGAGTCTAGGCTCTGAGGCAAATCATTTTTTCAATATCAGTCTTGTTAAAAGACATTTATTTTTAATTCGAATCCATTATCATGGCAAGAAAAAACGAAAAATACACTGTTAAGAAGTTTAACAAAATTTCAATAGGTTTAGCATCACCTGAGTCTATTTTAGAGGCTTCAAAAGGTGAGGTGTTAAAACCAGAAACTATTAACTACCGTACACATAAACCAGAAAGAGATGGGTTATTTTGTGAGCGTATCTTTGGTCCTGTAAAAGATTACGAGTGTGCGTGTGGTAAATACAAAAGAATTCGATATAAAGGTATCGTTTGTGACCGTTGTGGGGTTGAAGTTACTGAGAAAAAAGTACGTAGAGATAGAGTAGGTCATATTAACTTAGTGGTACCTGTAGCACATATTTGGTATTTTAGATCATTACCTAACAAAATGGGATACCTTTTAGGGTTACCATCTAAAAAGTTAGATATGATTATTTACTACGAGCGTTATGTAGTAATTCAACCAGGTATTGCTAAAAATGCTGAA
Organism: Tenacibaculum sp. TB-56; assembly: GCF_059716275.2. NCBI lineage: Bacteria > Pseudomonadati > Bacteroidota > Flavobacteriia > Flavobacteriales > Flavobacteriaceae > Tenacibaculum > Tenacibaculum sp. TB-56. The sequence continues at coordinate 1,938,210 of NZ_CM201367.1, forward strand.
GGAGAACCATTACAAAAAATGGATTTCTTAACAGAAGAAGAGTATTTAGATATTTTAGATACACTTCCACAAGAAAACATGTACTTAGAAGATACTGATCCTAATAAGTTTATCGCTAAAATGGGAGCAGAGTGTTTAATCGATTTATTAGAAAGAATCGATTTAGACCAATTATCTTATGAGTTACGTCATAAAGCAAATACTGAAACTTCTAAGCAACGTAAAAACGAAGCATTAAAGCGTTTAAATGTTGTTGAAGCTTTTAGAGATTCTCAAAAGAACAGAGAAAATAATCCAGAATGGATGATTATGAAAGTAATTCCGGTTATTCCACCAGAATTACGTCCATTAGTTCCATTAGATGGAGGTCGTTTCGCTACTTCTGATTTGAATGATTTATACCGTCGTGTAATCATCCGTAACAATCGTTTAAAGCGATTAATGGAAATCAAAGCTCCAGAAGTAATTTTACGTAACGAAAAGCGTATGTTACAAGAATCAGTAGATTCATTATTTGATAACACACGTAAATCATCTGCAGTAAAAACTGAGTCTAACAGACCATTAAAATCATTATCTGATAGTTTAAAAGGTAAACAAGGACGTTTCCGTCAAAACTTATTAGGTAAGCGTGTCGATTATTCTGCACGTTCGGTAATTGTTGTTGAACCAGAGTTAAGATTATTTGAATGTGGATTGCCAAAAGATATGGCAGCAGAATTATACAAACCTTTCGTTATTCGTAAGTTAATCGAAAGAGGTATTGTTAAAACTGTAAAATCTGCAAAGAAAATTATAGATCGCAAAGAACCAGTTGTTTGGGATATCTTAGAAAATGTAATTAAAGGACACCCGGTGTTATTAAACCGTGCCCCTACCTTACACCGTTTAGGTATTCAAGCATTCCAACCAAAATTAATAGAAGGTAAAGCAATTCGTTTACACCCATTAGCATGTTCGGCATTTAACGCGGATTTTGATGGGGATCAAATGGCAGTTCACTTACCATTAGGGCCAGAAGCTATTTTAGAAGCTCAACTATTAATGTTAGGTTCTCACAATATCTTAAACCCAGCAAACGGAGCTCCTATTACAGTACCATCACAAGATATGGTATTAGGACTTTATTATATGACGAAAGAAAGAAAGTCAACTCCTGAAGTGCCAATTAAAGGTGAAGGATTAACTTTCTACTCTCCAGAAGAGGTAATTATTGCCTTAAATGAAGAAAAAGTAGACCTAAATGCAGGTATTAAGGTTCGTACTAATGATGTAGTTAATGGAGAGCACGTAGTTAGAATTATTGAAACTACTGTAGGTAGAGTTTTATTTAACGAAGTTGTACCAGAAGAAGCAGGGTTTATTAATGAAGTTTTAACTAAGAAATCATTAAGAGGTGTTATTAGTAGAATTTTAAAAGTTACTGATATACCAGCTGTTGGAAAATTCTTAGATGAAATTAAAAATATGGGATATAAATACGCCTTCGAAGGTGGTTTATCATTCTCATTAGGTGATATTATTATTCCAGAAGAGAAACACGCAATGATTGCTGAGGCAAACCAAGAAGTGGATGGTATTATCATGAACTATAACATGGGTATGTTAACGCAAAAAGAGCGTTATAACCAGGTAATTGATGTTTGGGGATCTACCAACAACCGATTAACTGAATTATCGATGAAGCGTTTACGTGAAGACCAACAAGGATTTAACTCGGTATTTATGATGTTAGATTCTGGAGCGCGTGGATCGAAAGAGCAGATTCGTCAGTTAACAGGTATGCGTGGTCTGATGGCAAAACCTAAAAAGTCTACAGCTAGTGGTGGAGAAATTATTGAAAACCCGATTTTATCTAACTTTAAAGAAGGTTTATCAATCTTAGAATACTTTATCTCTACGCACGGTGCTCGTAAAGGTCTTGCCGATACCGCATTAAAAACAGCCGATGCAGGTTATTTAACACGTCGTTTAGTAGATGTATCTCAGGATGTTATTATTAACGAGGTAGATTGTGGTACATTAAGAGGATTAGAAGTTTCTCCATTAAAGAAAAACGATGAAATCGTTGAATCTTTAAGTGATAGAATTTCTGGTCGTACAGCATTACATGATGTATATCCACCAAACTCAGATGAGTTATTAATAGCAGCAGGAGAATTAATTACTCCATTATTAGCTGATAAAATTGAAGCTGCAGGTGTAGATACAGTTGAAGTTCGTTCTGCATTAACTTGTGAGTCTGAAAAAGGAATTTGTGAGAAGTGTTACGGACAAAGCATGTCTACTGGTCAGAAAGTTCAAAGAGGTGAAGCAGTTGGTGTAATTGCAGCACAATCGATTGGAGAACCAGGTACACAGTTAACATTACGTACGTTCCACGTTGGAGGGGTAGCAGGAAACATTTCAGAAGATAACAAGTTAATCGCTAAGTTTGACGGTAATGTAACGATTGACGATTTACGTACTGTAAAAGGTAAAGATGCAGCTGGTGAAGAAGTAGATATCGTTATTTCTCGTACTGCTGAAATTAAGATTACCGATAAAAAGAATGGAGTTGTATTAAGTACAAACATTATCCCTTACGGTTCTATCATTTTTGATAAAGATAGAAAAACGATCAAAAAAGGAGATGCTCTATGTCAATGGGATCCATTTAACGGAGTTATCGTTTCAGAATTCGCTGGTAAAGTGAAGTTTGATAACTTAGAGCAAGGAATTAACTACTCTGTAGAAATTGATGAACAAACAGGTTTCCAAGAAAAAGTAATTACTGATTCTAAGAACAAGAAAATCATTCCTTCATTAATCATTGAAGATGCTGATGGTAATGCATTACGTTCATACAGTTTACCAGTAGGTGCTCACTTAATTGTTGATAATGGCGATAAAGTTGAGTCTGGTAAAACATTAGTGAAAATTCCTCGTAAGTCTGGTAAAGCAGGAGATATTACAGGAGGTTTACCACGTGTAACAGAATTATTTGAAGCACGTAACCCATCTAACCCAGCAGTAGTAGCCGAGATTGACGGAGTTGTATCTTTTGGTAAGATTAAGCGTGGTAACCGTGAAATCATTATTGAATCTAAAACAGGTGATGTTAGAAAATACTTAATCAAGTTATCTAACCAAATCTTAGTTCAAGAAAATGACTTCATCAAAGCAGGTATGCCGTTATCTGACGGAGCAATTACTCCAACAGATATCTTAAATATCAAAGGACCTTCAGCTGTACAAGAGTACTTAGTGAATGAAATTCAAGAAGTATATCGTTTACAAGGGGTGAAGATTAATGATAAGCATTTCGAAGTAGTAGTACGTCAAATGATGCGTAAAGTTAGAATTATTGATTCAGGAGATACCTTATTCTTAGAAAATCAATTAGTTCATAAAACAGATTTCATCAAAGAAAACGATGCTATCTACGGAATGAAAGTTGTTGAAGACTCAGGAGATTCAGCAAACTTAAAACCAGGACAAATTGTTACTGCTCGTCAATTAAGAGATGAAAACTCTTTATTACGTAGAGAAGATAAAAACTTAGTAATTGCACGTGATGCTCAACCAGCTACTGCTGAGCAAGTATTACAAGGTATTACAAGAGCTTCGTTACAAACGAAGTCATTTATCTCAGCTGCATCATTCCAGGAAACAACTAAAGTATTAAATGAAGCCGCTGTAAATGGTAAGATTGATACCTTAGAAGGATTAAAAGAAAATGTAATTGTAGGTAAGCGTATACCAGCAGGTACAGGAATGAGAGCATATGAAGATCAAATCGTTGCTGCCTAAAGATGAGATTGAACAAAGTTTATAAGAACTTATGTTTATAAATTATAGCAAGGGTTTAGAGTTTTTAAAACTCTAAACCCTTGTTTTTTTCTAAAAAAAATAAAAAAATAGAATATGGACGATACTAAAAAAGAACCACAATTAAACATAGAATTAGATCAAGAAATTGCTGAAGGAACCTATAGTAATTTAGCGATTATAAACCATTCTGTTTCAGAGTTTATTGTTGATTTTATCAACATCATGCCTGGTGTACCTAAGGCAAAAGTAAAATCGAGAATTATATTAACACCACAACATGCAAAACGCTTATCAAAAGCGTTGGCAGACAATGTTCGTAAGTTTGAACAAGCACATGGTGAAATTAAAGATTATGAGCAGCCTCCAATTCCAATGAATTTTGGTGGGACTACAGGTGAAGCTTAAAACAAAAAAATCGTCTATTTAGACGATTTTTTTTGTTTTTATATTTAGAAACCTTCAGACAAGTCTTTTAAGGCTTTAACATCTAAAATAACGATTTCTTTTCCTTGTAAATCGATCATTTTCTTCTTTTTAAATTCAGAAAGTAATCGGATGGCACTTTCAGTGGCAGTTCCTATAATATTAGCAATATCTTCTCTAGATAAGTTAACCTTTATAGAGCCATTATCATTTTTTTCAAACTTAGCCTCTAAAAACAAAAGAGTAGCTGCTAAACGTTGTTTTACGGTTTTTTGAGCCATATCAACAATAACATCATCCGCTTTTTTTAGTGAGTTAGCCATTTTTCTTAAAAGATCTAAAGAAAAGTTAGGGTTGTTCTCTAAATCCCTAATAATTTCATCTTTAGGAATAAAACAAACCTCCATATCATTTATGGCAATAGCCTTTAAATTGGAGGCTTCGTTGTTTATTAAACTACGTTCTCCTAAAATATCTCCTTTTTGTATTAAATGAATAATTTGATCTCTACCATTATCACTCATTTTAGAAACCTTACAAACACCGTCTTTAATACAAAATACCCCATTAATGTATTCTCCTTCATCAAATAAAACTTCCCCTTTTTTAACTATTTTAGATGTTTTACACCCAGTAATTCTTATTAATTCGTCTTTTGTTAGAGTTTTTAATGAGTTGAATTCCCGAATAATACACTGTTCACACTTGCTCATATTTTTGCCTTTTTCTCTATTCAAATATACAGAAAAACTGACAATTATCATGTTTTAAAATACAATCTTATCGGATATTTGTTGAAGGCAAAAGAGTAAATATGGAAAGCAAAATATGTTTTCATTGTGGTAACGAATGTGATACCGAAAAAATTACAGTACAAGATAAATTTTTCTGTTGTAATGGGTGTAAAACCGTCTATGAAATATTTTCAGAAAACGATTTAACGTGTTACTATGATTTTCAAAATAATCCAGGAGCTATTCCTGAAGAAATACTAGGAAAGTACGATTTCTTAGACAATCAACCAATTGTAGAAAAACTTCTTGAGTTTAACGATGGTAATATGCAGGTCATTAATCTGTATATACCGCATATTCACTGTAGTTCGTGTATTTGGGTTTTAGAAAACCTACACAAACTGCAAAGTAATGTGTCGTCGGCACAAGTTAATTTTCCTAAAAAAACAGTACGAATTACGTACAATTCAGAAAAGACTTCACTGAAAGAAATAGTACTGTTGTTGAGTTCTATAGGTTATGAACCGTATATCAGTTTAGAAGATTATGAAGTTGGAAAAAAGAAAGTAGATCGCAGCTTAATTTATAAATTAGGAATTGCTGGTTTTGCTTTTGGAAACGTGATGTTTTTATCATTTCCTGAATATTTTGAAGTGTCAGAATACTGGTTAGAACAATACAAAGGTTTATTCCGTTGGTTAATGTTTATTTTTTCGCTTCCAGTAGTGTTTTATGCAGGAATTGATTATTTCATTTCAGCTTATAAAGGCTTACGTTCAAAAATTTTGAATATAGATGTTCCGATTGCTTTAGGAATATTTGTGCTGTTTGTTCGTAGTACAGCTGAAATTCTTTTCGATCTAGGAACAGGATTCTTTGACAGTTTAACAGGATTAGTATTCTTTTTATTACTTGGAAAGTTTTTTCAACAGAAAACCTATAACTTCTTATCGTTTGAACGTGATTATAAATCGTATTTCCCAATTGCGGTAACCAAGATAACTTCCGACAAAAAAGAAGAGAATACTCAAATTTATGAAGTTAAAAAAGGAGATAGATTATTAATTAGAAATCAGGAGTTGATTCCTGTTGATGGAATTTTAATTAGCGGAGAAGCAAAAATAGATTACAGTTTCGTTACAGGTGAAGAAGTACCCGTAAACAAAAAGTCGGGAGATAAGTTATTCGCAGGAGGTAAACAATTGTCTGGAAGTATAGAAATGGAAGTGTTAGCTTCGGTTTCGCAAAGTTACTTAACACAGTTGTGGAGTAACGATGTGTTTCAGAAAGACAAAAGCTCATCTTTTAAAACATTAACAGATGAGATAAGTAAAAACTTTACGATAGTTGTTTTATCGATCGCTTTTTTATCTACTGGATTTTGGCTGTATTACGATTCAAGTGTAGCGTTAAACGTATTTACTTCGGTGTTAATTATCGCTTGTCCGTGTGCAATTGCATTGGCAGCTCCGTTTACTTTAGGAAACATCTTGCGAATTTTTGGGAGAAAGAAATTCTACCTTAAAAATGCGACTGTGGTAGAACAATTGGCAGCTGTTAATTCGGTAATTTTTGATAAAACAGGTACACTTACCACGAATAAAGAAAACACAATAACTTATGAAGGAGAAAGCTTAGATACTACTCAAAAATCAATACTAAAAAGTTCTCTTAGAGCGTCGAATCACCCATTAAGTAGAATGTTGTACGCTTCGTTACAAGATGAAGAGGTGTTAACCGTAGATAATTATCAAGAGCACGTAGGTAAAGGAATTGAAGCGAATTATCAACAAACAAAAATAAAAATAGGTTCATCTTCTTTTGTTAAAAATGCAAAAGAGCAAGCGAATTTAGATACTTCAGTACACATTAGTGTTAATGATGAATATAAAGGAAAATATGTTTTCAAAAATGCTTATAGAAAAGGTGTTCAGCAATTATTTACTCAGCTAAATAAGAAATATGATTTATCGATAGTATCTGGAGATAATGAAGGAGAAAAGAAGTTTTTAGAAGAGTTTTTACCGAAAGAAACCACCTTTTTATTCAATCAAAAACCACAAGATAAACTACATTATGTAGAGGAATTACAAGAAAAAAACAAAAGTGTATTGATGATTGGAGACGGATTGAATGACGCTGGAGCTCTAGTTCAAAGTAATGTGGGAGTTGCAATATCTGAGAATATTAACGTGTTTTCTCCAGCCTGTGATGCAATTTTAGATGCGACGAAATTTAATCAGATAGGAGATTACATAAAAGCATCGAAAAAAGCAGTAAAAATTATTAAATATTGTTTTTTACTATCTTTAATGTATAATGTTGTAGGACTTTATTTTGCAGTAACAGGGCAATTAATGCCTGTAATTGCAGCAATTTTAATGCCTTTAAGCTCTATAAGTGTGGTAGTGTTTACAACGATTGCTACTAACATGTTAGGAAGAAAACTAAAATAAATTTAAAATATGAAAACAGCAGCATTTTTAGAAAACTTAGAGTATAATGAAGAAAAGGTAGCTGTTTCTTTATTGTTAGAAACCGATTTTTCCAAAGAAATTAGAATAGTTTTTAAGAAAAATCAGGTAATGAAAGATCATAAAGCACCGTATCCAATAGTTGTTCAAGTACTGAAAGGAAACATAGATTTTGGTGTAAACAATGAAGTAAAGAGGTTAAATTCAGGAGATATGATTTCTTTAGAAGCAAAAGTTATACATAACTTAACTGCTTTAGAAGATAGCGTTGTACGCTTAACGTTATCTAAATCAGATTCAGTAAATAGAGTAAAAGAAATTTAATTATGAGGTTGAATAGATATATAGATCATACGTTGTTGAAGGCTACAGCGACAAAAGCAGATATCGTTAAGCTTTGTAATGAAGCTAAAGAATATAATTTTTATGCAGTTTGTGTAAATGGTTGTTATGTAGAATCAGCAGCAAAAGAGTTACAAGAAACAGAGGTGAAAGTAGCTGCGGTTATTGGTTTTCCCTTAGGAGCAATGACTACCGAAGCGAAAGTTTTTGAAGCTAAAGATTGTATAAAAAATGGAGCATCAGAAATTGATATGGTTATCAATATCGGAAAGCTATTAGAAGGAGATGAAAAATATGTTGAAAAAGAAATCCGATTGATTAAAGAAGCGATAGGAGAAAATACTTTAAAAGTGATTTTTGAAAATTGTTATTTGTCAAAAAAACAGATAAAAACAGCAAGTCAGTTAGCTGTAAATGCAGGTGCTGATTTTGTGAAAACGTCTACAGGTTTCGGTACTGGGGGAGCAACTTTTGAAGATGTAACTATAATGGATAGTGTGGTAGATGGAAAAGCTCAAATAAAGGCAGCAGGAGGAATTAGAGATATAGAAACTGCACTGAAGTATATAGCAATGGGAGTAACACGTTTAGGAACTTCTTCTGGAGTTTCATTAATAACAGAAGGAACCGCTGATAAAGATCAATATTAATAGGAGTTTGAAAACGAAAAGTGAAAAGTGAAATATGTAAAACGAAAAGTGAAAAGTTACAAGTGCGTATAGCCTACAGCATATAGCTTACAGCTTTCAGCCAAAAGTAATCTAACAATCAAATAATCCAAATATCTAAGCATCCAAGTATCCAAACATCTAAAAATCTAAAATAATGAGCGTACATATTGAAGCAAAAAAAGGAGAAATTGCAGAAACTGTTTTATTACCAGGTGATCCTATGCGAGCAAAGTGGATTGCAGAAACATTTTTAGAAAATCCAGTTTGCTATAATGATGTTCGAGGTATGTTAGGATTCACAGGAACTTATCATGGAAAGAAGATTTCTGTACAAGGAACAGGAATGGGAATTCCTTCAGCATTAATTTATGCTCATGAATTGATTACTGAGTACGGAGTTAAAAATTTAATTCGAGTAGGTTCAGCAGGTTCTTATCAAAAGGAAGTAAGAATTAGAGATATTGTTATAGCGATGGCGGCTTCAACCAACTCAGGATTAAATACGATTCGTTTTAACGGAGCCGATTATGCGCCAACGGCGAGTTTTAAGTTGTTCCAAAAAGCTATTGAAGTAGCAAAAGAAAAGGGAATTCAATTAAAAGCGGGGAATATTTTAAGTTCAGACGAGTTTTATGCTGATGAATTTGAAAGCTATAAAAAATGGGCAGATTACGGTGTGTTGTGTGTTGAAATGGAAACAAACGGATTGTATACCGTTGCAGCTAAACACAAAGTAAATGCATTATCAATCTTAACTATTTCAGATAGTTTGGTTACAAAAGAAAGAACAACTGCCGAAGAAAGAGAGCAAACTTTTAAAGAAATGATAGAAATTGCTTTAGAATTGGCTTAATGTCAGTTCGAGTGATTTTGTAGAAGAATGAAACAAAATAGTGTCAAAAACATGAATTCACTTATTCAAAAATATAACATTCCAGGGCCAAGATATACAAGTTATCCAACCGTTCCGTATTGGGACAATGAAACTTTTTCAAAAGAAAAATGGATAGCAACGTTTAAGCAATCGTTTATAGAAAGTAATTCTACTGAAGGAATTAGCTTATACATACACTTACCGTTTTGTGAAAGTTTATGTACATTTTGTGCATGCCATAAGCATATTACAAAGCGTCGTGAAGTTGAAGATCCGTATATAGAAACGGTGTTAAAAGAGTGGCAATTGTACCTTGATTTGGTAGATGAAAAACCAATAATAAAAGAAATTCATTTAGGAGGAGGAACGCCAACATTCTTTTCAGAAAAACAATTAAAAAGATTAATAGACGGAATCTTTATTAGTGCAAAGAAACACCCTGAGCATGAATTTAGTTTTGAAGGGCATCCAAACAATACGACAAAAGAACACTTGCAAACATTGTACAATTTAGGTTTTACAAGAGTAAGTTTTGGAGTACAAGATTACAATCCAAAAGTACAAGAAGCTATTCATAGAGTACAGCCTTTTGAAAACGTAGAAAAAGTACACAATTGGGCAAAAGAAATAGGCTATACGTCAATTAGTCACGATTTAGTGTTTGGGCTTCCGTTTCAAACGAAAGAAAATGTAATTTATACCATTAATAGAACCAAAGAACTACAACCTGATAGAATTTCGTTTTACAGTTATGCGCATGTGCCGTGGGTAAAAGGAGTAGGGCAACGTGGATTTAATGAAAACGATTTACCTAAGAATGAAGAGAAACGAGAGTTATATGAAATAGGTAAGGAGTTATTTGCGGAAATGGGCTATGTTGAAATAGGGATGGATCATTTTGCATTACCAACAGACAGTTTATACAAAGCGACCGAAGAGAAAACTTTACACCGTAACTTTATGGGATATACCGCTAATAAAACTCAGTTAATGATTGGTTTGGGTATGTCGGCAATCTCAGATTCTTGGTACGGATTTGCACAAAACGTAAAAACGGTAAAGGAGTACGAAAAAATAGTTAATGAAGGAGAAATTCCTGTGTTTAGAGGACATATTTTATCCGAAGAAGATTTAATTATTAGAAAACATATTTTAAATATTATGTGTCATTTTTCTACTTCGTGGAAAGAAGATTCATTAAAAATTGAAAATGTAGAAATGTACATAGAAAAGCTAGAAGAAATGATAGCTGATGGATTGGTATCTGTTGAAGGAAGCGAGTTAATAGTACCTGAAAAAGCAAGACCGTATGTGCGAAATATTTGCATGGCTTTCGATAAAAAATTACATGAAAAACAACCAGAAACAAAGTTGTTTTCAATGACTATTTAATGAAAAATATTAAAAGAAGGTTATCTTTTTAAAAAAAGATTCAAATATGATAAATGTCATATTTTAAGAAAATCTTCACAATTATCTTTGAACTACAAATTATCAGGCAAGATATGAGCGTTATTTATTTACTACTTACACTAAGTATTTTAGTGGCTATTATTTTCTTTATAGCATTTATTGTTTCAGTAAAAAATGGACAGTACGATGATTCGTATACGCCATCGGTTCGCATGTTGTTTGATGATGAATTGGTAAAAGAAGACAATATTAACAACTAACAATAGATATTAAATTCAAATAGATTATGGAAATGCAACAATTTTATTACGATAATAAGATCGTAAAAAAATTCATCTACGCAACCTTACTATGGGGAATAGTAGGTTTTTCAGTAGGATTGACATTGGCTTTTATGTTTTTATTCCCAAATTTAACTGACGGAATTTCGTGGTTAAGTTTCGGTCGTTTAAGACCACTACACACCAATGCAGTAATTTTCGCTTTCGTAGGAAATGCCATTTTTGCGGGGGTGTATTACTCGTTACAGCGATTGCTTAAGGCACGTATGGCGAGTAATTTTTTAAGTAACTTTAACTTTTGGGGATGGCAGTTAATTATTGTTGCAGCAGCCATAACACTTCCGTTAGGGTATACAACTTCAAAAGAATACGCCGAATTAGAATGGCCAATTGATATAGCCATAGCACTAGTTTGGGTGGCTTTTGGTGCTAACATGATTTGGACAATCTTACAAAGAAGACAACGCCATTTATATGTAGCAATTTGGTTCTACTTAGGAACTTTTGTAACCGTAGCGGTATTACATATTTTTAACAGTTTAGAGCTTCCAGTAAGTTTCATGAAAAGTTATTCTGTGTATGCAGGGGTTCAAGATGCACTGGTACAATGGTGGTACGGGCATAACGCCGTAGCATTTTTCTTAACAACTCCGTTCTTAGGATTAATGTATTACTTTGTTCCTAAGGCGGCTAACCGTCCGGTATATTCATATAGATTATCTATTGTACACTTCTGGTCGTTAATTTTTATCTACATCTGGGCAGGACCTCACCACTTATTATATTCATCTTTACCAGATTGGGCTCAAAACTTAGGAGTAGCATTCTCTGTAATGTTAATCGCACCATCTTGGGGAGGTATGATCAACGGATTATTAACACTTCGTGGAGCTTGGGATAAAGTAAGAGTAGATCCAGTATTAAAATTCATGGTAGTTGCAATTACAGGTTATGGTATGGCAACTTTTGAAGGACCAATGTTATCGTTAAAGAATGTAAACGCAATTGCACACTTTAGTGATTGGATTATTGCTCACGTACACGTAGGTGCTTTAGCATGGAACGGATTCTTAACTTTCGGTATGTTATACTGGTTAGTACCAAGAATGTTCAAAACAAAATTATACTCTACAGCATTGGCTAACTTCCACTTCTGGATTGGAACTTTAGGTATCATCATGTATGCATTACCAATGTACGTAGCAGGATTTGTACAAGCTTCTATGTGGAAACAATTTAATCCAGACGGAACCTTAACATACGGTAATTTCTTAGAAACAGTAAATGAAATCATACCAATGTATTGGATGCGTGCTATTGGAGGAAGTTTATATATTCTTGGAGCTTTCGTAATGTTATATAATATTATTAAAACAGTTAAATCAGGAACTGAAGTTGCTGATGAGTTAGCAGAAGCACCAGCATTAACTAAAGTTTCTAAGCACAGAACTTCAAATGAAGGATGGCACACTTGGTTAGAAAGAAGACCTGTAAAATTAACCATATATGCTACTGTAGCTATTTTAATTGGAGGAATTGTACAAATTATACCAACATTATTAGTAAAATCTAATATTCCAACAATAACAAGTGTACAACCATATACACCATTAGAATTAGAAGGTAGAGATATTTATATCCGTGAAGGATGTGTTGGATGTCACTCACAAATGGTACGTCCATTCAGGTCAGAAGTAGAACGTTACGGAGAGTTTGCTAAAGCAGGAGAGTTTGTGTACGATCATCCATTCTTATGGGGTTCTAAACGTACAGGTCCAGATTTATTAAGAGTTGGAGGTAAGTATAACGATAGTTGGCACTTAAACCACATGTACGATCCACAAAGTACATCACCAGGATCTATCATGCCAGCATACCAATGGTTAGTAAGAGATGAGTTAGATAAGAGTGATACTGAAAGAAAAATGAAAGCAATGGTAAGTCTAGGAGTTCCATATACTGATGAAGATATTGCCAATGCACAAGCAAGTATGGATGCTCAAGGAGCGAAAATTCAAGAGAATTTATACGCAGACCCTGATTTCAAAGCAAACTATGAAGCTGATAAAAAGTATGCTCAAGAAAACGGACAAACGTTCATTGAAATGAAAGATAGAGAAATCGTAGCCTTAATAGCTTACTTACAACGATTAGGTACCGATATTAAAGTAAAAGATGTTGAAGATCAATTAAGCGCTAAAAACTAGAAATTATGTTAAAGTTTGTAAAAAACCATATGGAAACAATTGCAGGTATTGAACTATACCCAATTATTTCGTTAAGCATATTCTTTACATTTTTCGTAGTGTTATTTTGGTGGGTATTTACAGCCAAAAAAGAATATATAAGTAGAGTAAGTGAATTACCTTTAGATAATTAGTAAAATTAAACAAGATGAAAAAATATTTTCAATCTATAGTATATATCATTTTTGTTGCAGTAACCTTTTTTGCTATTGCTACTGCAATTAAATCATACCAAAATCCATTTAGCCTATATGAACATCCATTAGTTTGGATAGCAATTGTAGGACTTATAACTGTTGTAGTTTTAAAAGAAGCTTTAAACATTGTAGCGCAACAAAGAGCAGAGCAACTTCAAATGGAAAAGGATGGAGTTAAACCAGAAGAAGTTGATAATTGGGCTTGGGCTAAAAAGCTTATCAGCAAATGGACAGAAGCGAAAGCAATTGAGCAAGAAGATGAAATTATTCTTGATCATAACTATGATGGAATAAAAGAGTTAGATAACAACTTACCACCATGGTGGTTGTATATGTTCTATGCAACAATCATTTTTGCAGCGGTGTACTTAGTAAGATATCATGTATTAGGTGCAGATAACCAAGAGATGGAATATGCGCAAGCAGTTGCTGAAGCTAAAAGAGAATTAGCAGCATTTAAATCGACTTCTACCGAAGCTGTTATTGATGCAGAAACGGCTACCGTTTTAACCGATGCTGGAGATTTAAGTAGAGGTAAAGCAGTATATAATCTAAACTGTGCAGCATGTCACGTTGCTGATGGTGGTGGTGGTATCGGAACTAAACTTAACCGATGAATATTGGATTTTAGGTGGTGGTATGAAAAATATTTTCAACACTATTGCTAATGGAGGTAGAGACGGTAAAGGTATGGTAGCTTGGAATAAAACATTAAAACCTGCTGATATTCAAAAAGTGGCAAGTTATATTATTTCTTTACAAGGAACCACTCCTGCAAAGCCAAAAGAACCACAAGGAGAATTATATAAAGAAGAAGGAGTAGCTCCTGCTGTAGCTAAACCTGATGAACAACCAAAAGACAGCATTCAATAAATAATTAGTTACAAATTAGTTTTTAATAGTTGATTATGGAAACACCCAAAAACGAACAATTTAGAGATAGTATAGGCACTATAAATGAAGAAGGTAAAAGGGCTTGGGTGTTTCCAAAAAAACCTAGCGGTAGGTTTTATAAATATAGGAGTTACGTAAGTTATTTTTTATTAGCATTTTTACTATCAGCTCCTTTTATAAAAATCAACGGAAACCAATTTTTACTATTTAATGTTCTAGAACGTAAGTTTAACATTTTTGGTTTCCCTTTTTGGCCACAGGATTTCCATTTAATGGTAATTTCAATGATAATAGGAGTGGTATTTATCATTCTGTTTACAGTTGTTTTTGGTCGAATTTTCTGTGGATGGATTTGTCCACAAACTATTTTCTTAGAAATGGTGTTCAGAAAAATAGAATATTTAATTGAAGGGGATAGAGGAAAACAAATACGATTAGCTAAACAACCTTGGAATGCAGAAAAGATTAGAAAGAGAGTTTTAAAATGGATTATATTTTTTATCATCTCTTTTATTATAGCCAATGTATTCTTAGCCTATTTAATAGGAAGCGATAAATTAATAAGTTACATAACAAGTAACCCGTTAGATAATATTAGTACCTTAATTTCACTATTAATATTTACAGGAGTATTCTATTTTATATTCGCTTGGTTTAGAGAGCAAGTATGTATTATCGCTTGTCCTTATGGTAGATTACAAGGAGTACTGTTAGATAATAAAACGATAAATGTTGCTTACGACCACGTAAGAGGAGAAGGAAAAACAGGAAGAGGAAAGTTCAATAAAAAAGAAGACAGAGCAGCATCAGGAAAAGGAGATTGTATCGATTGTTTTCAATGTGTACATGTATGTCCTACAGGAATTGATATTCGTAACGGAACACAATTAGAATGTGTAAACTGTACAGCATGTATCGATGAGTGTGATCATATGATGGAAAAGGTAGGACTACCTAAAGGATTGATTCGCTACGCAAGTGAAGAAAACATTGTAAAAAAAGCACCTTTTAAGTTTACAGCAAGAATGAAAGGATACTCAGCAGTATTGTTCATTTTAGTCGGAATTTTAGTTGGAATGCTGTTTTTAAGAAATGATGTTGAAGCTACAATTTTACGTTTACCAGGACAATTGTATCAACATAAAGAAAACGGAATCATCAGCAATATTTACACTTTTAAAGTTGTAAATAAAACAACAAAAGAAATTGATGATGTTAGTTATAAACTGTTATCTCATAAAGGAAAAATAGAAACGGTAACACATCAAAATTTTGAAGTTCCTAAACAAGGGCTAGCAGAAGGTACATTGTTTATAGAACTACATCAATCAGAAATGAAAGATGAAAAGGAAAAACTAAAAATTGGAGTGTATAGTGGCGATAAACTTATTGAAACTACTACAACCAACTTTTTAGGACCAAGAAGTTATAGATAAATTGGTCGAAAATAAATAGAATTAATGCTAAAAGCCACAAGCTAAAAGCAAAAAAACAAAATAAAATGAAACTAAACTGGGGCACGGGTATAGTAATAGCAATAGTAGGATTTATAGGGTTTATCATGTATTTCGTAGTAACAATGAGTACAGGTAAAAACTTTAATCACGATTTAGTAACAGAAAAGTACTATCAACAAGAACTGGAAGTTCAAAATCAAATTAATGCTACTAAAAATGCAAAAGCGCTAAAAGAAAATATTAAAATAGAAAGAGTAACTGAAGGAATTAAAGTCCATTTTCCAACGGACTTTAACCCTAAAGATATAAAAGGAAAAGTGTTCCTATACAGACCATCTGATAAACAATTGGATTTCGAAATGCCTATTTCGCTTTCCGAAACATATTTGCTCGTGCCTGAGAACCGTTTGTTGGGTGGTCGTTGGAACATAACCGTTTCCTGGAACTACAAAAGTAAAGATTATTTATTTCAGAAAGAATTAGTTTACTAATGTTTCTTTCAGCAATTATTTTTGGGCTATTAGGAAGTTTTCACTGTATAGGTATGTGCGGACCTATAGCCTTTATGTTGCCAGTTGATAGAACAAACAAAGTAAAACAGTTCTTTCAAATAGCAAGCTACCATTTAGGGCGCCTATTTACCTACAGTTTAATAGGTTTGTTGTTTGGGTTATTAGGAAAAGGATTTTACTTTTTCGGATTTCAACAACAACTTTCAATCATCGTAGGTGTTTTAATGATTTTGGTAATCTTATTACCTAAAACTTTTCAAAAGTATAATTTTTCAACGCCTATTAATAAATTGGTAATGAAAGTAAAGTCTTCTTTAGGAAAAGAGCTAAAGAAAAAAGGGAATGATACTTTCTTTACCATAGGTTTTTTAAATGGGTTTCTTCCTTGCGGATTGGTGTATATGGCCGTTTTTGGAGCATTAACTACCAATAATATGTTATCAGGTAGCTTGTATATGTTTCTTTTTGGTTTAGGAACTATTCCTTTAATGACAGCGGTGGTGTATGTAGGTAATTTTGCTAATGGTTTGGTAAGAAAAAGAATTCAACAAGCCATACCTTACGTGGTTGTTTTTATAGGAATCTTATTCGTATTAAGAGGATTAGGGTTAGGAATTCCTTACATATCTCCATTACCAGTTACTGAATTACATAATTCCGTAGAAGGGTGTCATTAAGAGCTTTACTGATAAAAATCATGGTTTAAATGAGAAAGTTTAGGTAACTTTATAAGGTGTATTAAACTTTAAAACTAAACGAATCATGAAAAAAATAATTGTTCCTGTTGATTTCTCTGAATATTCTGAAAAAGCATTACAAACTGCTGTGTTTTTTGCAAAAGAAACTAATGCAGAAATTGTGGTTGTGCATATGTTAGAGCTTTCAAATGCTGTACTTAGTCAGTCAGAAAGTTACATACAGCAAGAAATGTTGTTCTATTTAGAGTTAACAGAGAAAAAGCTCGCTGAATTTTTAAAGAAAGACTATTTATCTGGTGTGAAAATAACACCGATTATCAAGCATTTTAAAATTTTTAGCGAAATAGATCTTTTAGCTAGAGAAGAAAAAGCAGATTTGATCATAATGGGATCTAAAGGAGTTAGCGGATTAAAAGAAATGTTTATAGGATCTAACACCGAAAAAGTAATTCGTTATACTCATATTCCTGTGCTAGTAGTTAAAGAAAAGCCAATAACCGAAAAGATAGAAAAGGTGCTGTTTGCTTGTGATTTTTCTGATGATGATGTGAAATCCTATATGAAGGCGAAAACTTTCTTTAACGGTCTTAAAACAGAGGTAGAGCTTATATATGTAAGTACTCCTACGTCTAAGTTTAAAAGTACAAAAGAGCTAGAAGAAAGAATGGAGCGATTTTTTAAACAAACCAACGAAAGTGCTAAGGAAGGAATGAAAAAGGTGAAAATTGTTTCAGATTACTCAGTAGAAAGCGGTGTGTTTTATTATGCTGATAAAATAGATGTTGATGTGTTAGTTGTAGCAACACATGGTAGAAAAGGAGTAGCTCACTTTTTTGAAGGAAGTATTTCTGAAGATATTGCAAATCACAGTAAATTACCAGTAATGTCTTTCAAGATATAAGGATGTAAATAGAAATTAAAAAGCTCATTCAAATTTGAATGAGCTTTTTAATTTTATGATAAAGAAAGGATTATTTACCTTCTTTTGTTTTGATATCACTTACAAATTTTTGTAAACGTTTTCCATATTCAGAATTTTTAACTCTATCAGTTAAACTATTGTTGATAGTATCTAAAAGTTGAATATTAGCATCGTATAATTCAGATAAAGCAATGTAAGGAGCAGCTTCGCTATCTGCATTAGCAATGGCAAAGTTTGTAGAAAATAAGAAACGACGACGTATCATTTTTTTGTAATCGTCTTCTACTTGCTGTATTTGAGTTTCATCTTGAGATTGACGAGCTTCTACTTCTTTTTTTACAAAATCTAAACGTTGCTCTAAAAACTTCTGATTTATCTTACGATATTCCTCCATCACTTCTTGGTTTTTAGAACCTTTAATTTCAGGTTTAAAACCAAACTCTTCAATATTATCATTTATGGTAATTTCACCTTCTTCACCAAAGAACATAATGTGTTTGTCGGTTGTGTTTCCATCAAAAGTAAGGTAGTACATCACAGGAGACTCTACATTATCGGTTAAGATAAATTTGTCATCACCTAATAAAGCTAAAGAATCAACAGATACTAATAAGGTATCGTTCATTTTTTGAAGATATAAAGTACCTTTTTTTAGTCCTTTGATTTGACCTTTAACTATCATGTTTCCCTCTTTTTTAGAGGAACAGGCAAAAGCTACAAGCGCAATTGCGAAAAGAGCAATAATTTTCTTCATTGAATTCAAAATTTGTCTGTTGCAAATATGCAGATTTCTCTTAAACTTTTGAGGCAATTTCCATTAAAATTGTACAGAGAATTGCTCCTACGGTACCTATTGCATATCCGAAAACAGCTAATAAAACACCTACAGTAGCTAATGATGGGTGAAAAGCTTGCGCTACAATAGGAGCAGAAGCAGCACCACCAACATTTGCTTGACTTCCTACAGCCAAGAAGAAATATGGAGCACGGATTAATTTAGCTACTAAGATTAATAATCCTGCATGAATAGCCATCCAAACTAAACCAATAGCAATTAATCCTACATTGTCAAAAATTAAAGTTAAGTCCATTTTCATACCAATAGTTGCTACTAGTACATAAATAAAAATACTACCAATTTTACTGGCTCCAGCACCTTCATAATTTTTAGCTTTTGTAAATGATAAAAGTATCGCTACAATAGTTGAAATACTTATTAACCAGAAGAACCCTGATCCTAAAAATGAAAAGATATTTCGCCAAGTTTGAGATTCCATACCAGCAGTAATAGCAGCAAAGATTTCGCTTAAATATCCTGCAGCAAAATGACCAAAACCAACAGTACCAAAAGCGATAGCTAACATGATGATAAAATCAGTTAAAGTAGGATTTCTACGTACACCTTGTGTAAAACTCGAAACTCGTTCTTTTAAGTCTTCAATAGCAGAAGTATCAGCTTTTAACCACTTATCAATTTTATCTTTTTTACCAATTCCGATTAAAATAATTGCCATCCAAATGTTAGCTACAACAATATCAACAAATACCATTCCTCCATATTTAGCAGGATTGTATTTGTAAATTTCTAACATGGCAGTTTGGTTTGCCCCACCACCAATCCAACTACCAGCAAGGGTTGATAAACCTCTCCATACAGCATCAAAATCTGCTCCGCCAACAGTTTCAGGAGAAAATGTAGAAATTAATAAAATAGCGATAGGCCCTCCAATAACAATTCCGATAGTTCCTGTAAAAAACATAATTAATGCTTTTGAACCTAAGTTAAAAATTGCTTTTAAATCAATGCTTAAAGTCATTAAAACTAAGGCAGCAGGCAATAAAAATCGACTAGATACGTAGTATAATTGCGATTTGTTTTTTACCACTTCGCCAGCAGTATTTGTAGTTTCCCATTCAGGAGAAATAACGCCTAGTGTAGTAAATATTGCTGGGATAAAATAGGCCATGAATAAACCTGGTACTATTTTATAAAATTTATGCCAAAATCCTGAGGTTTGTGATTCTGTATAAAAAACAAAACCTAAAGAAATCATTAAAATACCAAAAACGATTGCATCGTTTGTAAAAAGAGGTGCTTCCATCTAAAAAAAAATTTGCCGCTAAAGTATGAAATAATAGTTAGTTCTATTTTCTGTGATCTGTGGTAATTGCAATTCCTAGTTGAATTCTATTAAAATTACCAACATTGTTAACATTGATTAGCTGATATCCTGCTTGAAGTTTTATAATATCAGAAACTTTGTACTTAAAACCTGTTCCGAACCAATTTTGGTTGTATGCTTCACCTTCAAAATCTAAAAAAGTTTCATTGTATATGTAAGTAGACCATTTTTGATCTATAGGATGACTCAAAGCTAGTTGATATCGAAAGAAATTATCAGTAGTTGATTTTAAAAAACGTTGTTCACCTCTAAAGCGATGTGCTATATTTAAACTAGCTATTTTATGATAAACATTCAAATCTTCATAAATGCGATGTTCGCTAAAGTCACCAGCAGTAATATTAAAAGTTTCATCAGTGTTTAAGAAAGCATACCCTACGGTAGCATTTATATTTTTATTGAATTTATAATTAGCTCCTAAACGCCCGATGAATTGTTGCATGTCGTCTCCAACTTCAAAGAAACGAAAATGTGCCATAGATTTTAACCCGAACTTATCTGAGATTTGGTGAGATCCGTTGTACATATACCATACACCTAGTTCTTTGGTTGGGTCAGGTTGAATTTGAGAAAAACTGTTTAATGAAAATAAGGTGATAATTAACAAGAATAATTTTCGCATAGTAGTAATTGTGGTTCTTTGTGATATTAAAAATCTCCCACATAAATAGATATGTGGGAGATTTTATGTTATACTGACAAAAATATAAACTCGATAATTTTTTGGAAAAGTTATACTGTTAAAGTTCTTTGAATTTGTTTATAAATCATCGTTTTTAATTGGCTCTTCCTTCTTTAAATAGGTGTCTAAGAACTGTAAGATTTTACTATTTGCTTCTATTTGATTTTCTTTTTTCACAAAACCGTGCCCTTCATCGTCAAAAAGAACATATTCCACAGGAACTCCGTTTTTCTTAACTCCAGCCACAATTTCATCAGACTCTACTTGTAAAACTCTTGGGTCTTTAGCTCCTTGTAAAACCATTAAAGGTTTGGTTACTTTATCGGTGTGGAATAAAGGAGAAATTCTTTTAAGTCTAACTGAATCGGCAGAATAAGGATTTCCTAACTCTTTGTATAGGGCTTCTCTAAACGATTCCCACCACGACGGAATACTTTTTAAAGTTCGCATCCAGTTGGTTACTCCGTAAATATTTACCCCAACAGCAAATTCTTCAGGGGTATAGGTTAATGCAGCCATGGTCATATAACCACCATAAGACCCTCCAATAATTCCTATTTTTTCAGCGTCAATTTCTGGTTGGTTAGCTAACCAATTCTTACCTTCTACACAATCTTGTAAATCTTTTTCACCGTGATTTAAGTCATCCATAGTAAAAAAGGTTTTACCATAACCACTACTTCCACGATTATTTACAGCTAAAACAGCATATCCGTGGTTTACTAAGTATTGGATTCTGGAATTGAAATTTTGACGTGATTGTCCTCCTGGTCCTCCATGTACCCAAACTAAAGCAGGAACTTTATTGTCTTCTGAAGCTTGATGAGGTAAGTAATAAATTGCAGGAATCGTAACTCCATCAAAAGAAGGGTAACGTATTACTTTCGCTTTTACTAAATCATCAGGATTAATTTCTTTGTTTAATACGTCAGTTAGTTGTGTTTGTTTTTGAGTTGCTAAATCGTAAACGTATAAGTTAGATGGTGCATCAGAACCTCCAGCATAAAAACGCATCATGTTTTCATCTCTAGAAAAACCAACGCTAGTTATACTTTTTCCGTTAACATTAGGTAAGGTTATATTTCTACCTTCGGCAACATCAAAAACTTCAATTACATTTTTTGCATCCTCGTTAATATAAGTGACTCTATATTTTCCATTGTTGGTAAAATAGCTTCCAGAAATATCCCAATCTTTTGCTAACACTTTTTCTGTTTCATTAGTGCTAATGGTATATTTCATTAAGGTAGCGAACTCACCTTCTGCATCTGTTGTGTAGTAGAAATCAGTATCATCAATAGAAAAATCAGCGGCTGAATTACCACTCAGCGTAAGATTAATTTTTGTGATTACTTTGGTGGTTCTATCAAACAAAAACAAATCGCTGTCATTTGTATTAACCGTTTTGCTTAGCGCTAGAATGTTTTTATTATTTGATATTGCTGCTACGTTATAACTGTCTTTATTTTCATAAATCATGGTAGGTGTAAAAGTTTCAAGATCCATTTCATAAAGGTCCATAAAGCGCTTGTCTCTTTTATTAGAAGTAAAAAAGAAACTTTTCTCATCTTTTGCCCAACCAAAAAATCCAGCTCTAGCACCTTTAGTTGGTGTTAAATCTTTAATATTGCCATCAAGTTCTCTTAAAAATATATGATAAATTTCATCTCCATTATTATCCATTCTGAATAACATTCTCTCATCTTTTGGAAAATATGAGGTAGCAAAAACAGAAGAGCTGTCTGATTTTGTTATTTGTTCAAATTCTCCGTTAGTTGTAGAAACTGTGTACATGTTATAAATTCCCGAACGATTACTGGTTACGAGTAATTTTGAGTTGTCTGGAGAAAAACTTCCTCCTGAAACACTCTCGTTATCCATCATTTGTTCGATAGAGTATTCTTTAAGTGTTTCAGCAACTTCTGTTGGCTTTTTTTGCTCTTTTTTACAAGCACTAGCTATAATAGTAATAGCGAGTAGTACGATTATTCTTTTCATTATGTAAGGTTTTTTAATTTAAAATTATTCTACAGAAAATTTTTCGGTTTCTTTAAACGGAGATAAATCTATTTTTTCTACCTCAACTTTATATTCTTTCCAGTCTTTATCGAAAAAAGCATTGGTTTTTTCAATAGCTTCTTTAAAAGCTCCTTTAAATTGATTGATTAATTGTTTTTCAGTAGCGGTTTGCTCACCAAATCTACTGTTTACGTACCAATTTGCTGTACCTAATCTTTGTGTAACTGTCGGATCTGGATTACGGATAATTCCTTGGCGTTTATCAACTTTACCAAAGTAAATATCAAGTAAGCTATCAATTTTTTTAATAGTTTCGGTTGAATTTTTTATTTGCTCTTTGTAGGCCTTTTTATCCTTTTTTGTGAGTTCGGTTTTGTAATTATTAGCGATGTCTTTGCTTTCAACTAACTGTTTAACTGCATCTGCAATAATATTTTGATACTTTTCAAGTTCTTTGCTTGTATCATATTTTTGATTGATAGCCGTTTGAGAAATAGTTAATCTAGGGTCGAATTTTACCGTGATGTTTTGTTCAGAAGTTTGATCTCCAAACGTAGTTTTAATTCTGTAAGTACCTGGTTTTACTCTTACACCACTAGGTTCACTTTTTTGTTTTCTAATGGTTCTTGAAGGTCTAGAAACTCCTTTTTCATCCATAAACCAAACACCTTTGTGAATTCCATTTTCTTTTGGAGTTTTTTGTTTGATGGTTCTTATCAATCGATTTCCATCAAAAATTTCAAACTTGATGGAATCCCATTTTATCTTGTTTTCAGTTTCTTTTGAGTTCTCGACTGTGCTCGAACTGACATCATCGGTTTTTTTATCTTTTGGTTTTTCGTCAGTTTTTGGTTTATTAATATAGAATTGTACCAAAGCACCGCGACTTCTATTTTCTCCGTTATACAAAGCATCAGCACCAAATCGGCTGCCTGTTGGTTGTTGGTAGGCAGCTTGATAAGCCACAGGAGGTTCAAACAATTCGATTTTTTTTGTAAGGATGTTTTTGTTTGTAGCCAAAGCTCTTAATGGACGAATATCATCTAAAACCCAAGCAGATCTTCCAAAAGTTCCGATAACCAAATCATGCTCTCTTGGATGAATTACTAAATCTTTTACAGGAACAGTAGGAAAACCTTCTGTCCATTTTGTCCATTTTTCACCAGCATTTAATGAAATGTATAGTCCATCATCTGTCCCTAAAAAAAGTAAATTAGGTTCGATAGGGTCTTCAATAATACTTAACGCAAAACTTTCTACATCATTTTCATCAACAATACGTTGCCATGTTTTTCCGTAATCTTTTGTTCTGTAAGCATAAGGTTTATAGTTAAAACGACGATAATCGTTAGCAACTAGTAAAGCTTCTCCTTTATTTTTGTTAGATGCTTTTATTTGTGTAATCCAACTATTTTCTGGTAACCCTTTTAGGTTTTTAGCAACATTTGTCCAAGTTGCACCACCATTTTGAGTGACATGTACCTGACCATCATCCGTAGCTGCCCATAACATGTCTTTTTCTATAGGAGAAGGTTCGATAACTAAAACAGTACAATGGTTTTCTGCTCCTGTAGCATCCATAGTTAAGCCTCCACTTTCTTGTTGATTGAGTTTGGTTTTGTCATTGGTGCTTAAGTCTGGAGAAATAACTTTCCATGTTAATCCTTTATCGGTTGATTTATGCACGAATTGACTTCCGAAGTATAAAGTTGAATTATCAAATGGATCAATATTAATAGCAGAGTTCCAGTTAAAACGTAACTTTACATCAGGGTCTGGATGCGTAGGACGAACTGTGTAATTGTTCCCTGTTTCGTAGTCATAACGAGATACAAAACCTTGTTGACTCATTGTCCAACCATAACGAGCATCGTCTTTATCTGGTACTACGTCAAAACCATCACCAAAACTAATTTCTTGCCAATACGAATTTCGGATACCTTGTGATTTCCAAACATAGGCAGGTTCGTCGCCAAGAACCGTTGTCTTGCATTCCTCCGTATACATTATAAGGAAATTCATTGTCAACATTAATATGGTAATACTGGGCGATAGGAAGGTTGGCAATAAAACGCCATGTTTTACCACCATCTCTAGTTATATTTAATCCTCCGTCATTACCATCAATCATAAAGCTTCCATCTTTAGGATGTATCCACCATGCATGGTGATCTGGGTGAATTCCGTTGTCAACTCCATAAGCAGGCATTAGTTGATTGAAACTTTTTCCACCATCAATAGAAACATTTACATAGGTGAAAATAGAATACAACTTGTGCTCGTTTTGAGGATCGACATAAATTTCTGAATAATAGAATGGGCGGTCACCAATTCCTTTTTTATCGTTGATTTTCGTCCATTTCTCACCACCATCTTCACTTTTATATAGTGCATTCTTTTTTGCTTCAACTAAGGCGTACACAATATTTGGGTTTGATGGAGCAATGGCAACACCAATTCTACCCAATTCTCCCTTAGGAAAACCTTCTTTATCGGTAATTTTTTTCCAGTTCTCACCTCCATCATGTGTTATGTATAAACCACTTCCTTCACCACCAGATTTAAAAAACCAAGGATCACGTTTGTGTTCCCACATAGCAGCGATTAATTTATTTGGATTTGATGGATCCATAATTAAATCGGCAGCACCCGTTTTTATATTGTTGAATAAGATTTGTTTCCAAGTTTTACCTCCATCAGTAGTTTTGTATACACCACGTTCTTTGTGTTCACCCCATGGAGAACCTATAGCACCTACATATACAATATCAGGATTATCAGGATGAATAACTACACGATGTATGTGTCGTGTTTTTTCTAATCCCATGGATTTCCATGATTTTCCGGCATCTAAGGATTTAAAAATTCCGTAACCACCATTTAAGCTGTTACGCGGATTTCCTTCACCAGTTCCTACCCAAATAACACTTGGATTTGATTGTTGAATAGCTACCGCTCCGATAGAGGCAGTTACCTCTTTATCGAAAATAGGTTGCCATTTAATACCACCGGAAGTAGATTTCCAAACCCCACCAGAAGCAGTACCAACGTACATAATATCAGGATTTGACTCAACTACATCGATAGCGGTTACACGACCACTCATACCACCCGGACCGATGTTTCGTGGTTTCATGTTTTTAACCAGATCCATTGAGAATTCTTGTGAAAACAATATAGATGTTGCGAGCAATAAAATGAAAGAAAAAAGCTTGTTCATAATTGTTAGTTGATTGAAGTTTAGTTGTGTACAATTTACAAAATAGAAAACGCCTAATTAAAAATTAGGCGTTTTTTTTACAAGGAGTTAAGATTTTGAGGTTAATCTTCTTTCTTTTTGGGTTCTCTTTTTGCTTCTTTAAGTGCTTGCATAAGCATCCATTCAATCTGCCCATTAGTAGATCGAAACTCGTCAGAAGCCCATTTTTCAATAGCTTTTAACATGTCTTCGTTTATGCGGAGTGCAAATGCTTTCTTTTTTGCCATGTTTGTTATTATGTAAGAAACAGTTGTGTTTAAGAGTTAAATTACGGGTCAAAAATACGACTTCCTCATATTTAGTTATATCAAAGAGAGAATGAAACTAAAAAGATATATGATGGTAAATAATATTATACGTATCATAATTGTTGTACTTTATGTTCATAGGTTTCTAAAACACGTTTTGCTTCTTGTTCTTTTTTGGTTCCTATAAGTAATTTTTTACCATTTTTTAGTTCTAGTTGAATACCTATATCTCCTGAAATATTTAAAGCAGTTCCTCTTTTTTTATTCCAAAGTAATCCGCCTTTTAAGCCCCATCCTCCATATTCACCAATTGGGTCATAATTTCTGACATAGGCTTTTTTAATTTCAGACCAAGCTATTTTTCTTAAGGATAGATGAAAAGGAAAGAACTGATAATGAATTCCATATTCATCAATTCTTGTGGTTAACTTGAAAATGAAAATAAAAGCAAATGAAGCTAAAACCCCAAGAAGAGTAAGTGTTAACTCTGTAGAACTCATTGTAGAGTTTTCTTGTGCGTATTCTTTAATGATAAGAGTAAGAGGTACAATTAAACTTACAGCTAATATTACTAATAACCAAAGTTGTGTAAATCGTTGCTCTTCTTTAAAAATTTTCATTTTATCGGTTTTTATCCTTTTCAAGTACAGCTAATAAAATACTATTTCTTTCTAGAACGTTAATAACACGCCATCCTTGTTTGGCAAAATTATTTAATTGGTCCTCAAAGTTTTGTTGGGAGTTTGTCCAGCTAAACTCTTGTTTAATTATTTTATATTCCTTCATCTTTTCATCTTTTAATTCTTTAATCTTTCAATTTATTAATGATTTAACGTTCCTGCATTAACTACTGGCGATGCTTCTTTATCTCCACATAAAATCACTAATAAATTACTTACCATTGCAGCCTTACGTTCTTCGTCTAACTGAACAATTTCTTTTTTATTCAGTTCTTCTAAAGCCATATCAACCATATCAACAGCTCCTTGTACTATTTTATGACGAGCTGCAACAATAGCTGTAGCTTGTTGACGCTTTAACATGGCACTTGCTATTTCTTGTGCATAGGCCAAATAACCAATACGTGCTTCTAAAACTTTAATACCAGCAATAGCTAAACGCTCTTCTAATTCTTTTTCTAAAGCTTCACTTACTTCATTAACACTAGAACGTAACGTAATGTCTTCTTCATGACCTTCATCAGCAAAATTATCATACGGATACATGCTAGCTAGTTTGCGTACAGCAGCATCTGTTTGCACACGAACAAAATTTTCATAATTGTCTACATCAAAAGCAGCTTTATAAGTTTCGGTAACGCGCCATACCAAAATGGTGCTAATCATTACTGGATTTCCAAGTTTGTCATTCACTTTTAAACGCTCACTATCAAAATTACTCGCTCTTAAAGAAATAGTTTTCTTTTTGTATAAAGGGTTAGCCCAATACAATCCATTTTGCTTTACGGTACCAACATATTTTCCAAAGAATAATAAAACTTTAGAAGAATTAGGATTCACTAAAATGAAACCTAATGCTAAAATAAATGCTAATACAGACATTATTATGAATATTGGGTTTTCTGTTTTAATAGCTAATGTAATTCCACTTATAAAAAGTGCAAGAACAATAAAGAACATTAAATATCCATTAGCTGGTTTGATGATTTTTTCTGCTTTCATTTTTTGTTTTTAGTTAAAGTGGTATTAAAATGATATCATAAAGATATAATTTAATTTTTGTTAAATCCAAATTTTTGAGGAATTATTTTTATAATTTAGCTTCCGATTATAATTTAAACTATACATGAAGACAAAATTTTTAATAGTATTCGCTGCGTTTTTGGTAAGTGTTTCGTCAATAGCTAATAATGAAGATGTATGGGGACCAACTGGTCATAGAGCTACGGGAAAGATCGCAGAAAAACACCTGACAAAAAAAGCTAAAAAGAAAATAGAAAAGCTATTACAAGGAGAAAGTTTAGCGTTTGTATCTACGTATGCAGATGAAATAAAATCTGATAGAAAGAAATATGGTAAATTTTATACTTGGCATTATGTAAATATGCCATTAGATGCTCGTTATGAAGATACCGAAAAGAACCCAGAAGGAGATATGGTTACAGGTATTGAGAAATGTATGAAAGTACTAAAGAATGAAAATAGCTCTACAGAAGATAAACGTTTTTACTTAAAGATGTTAGTGCATTTAGTAGGAGATTTACATCAACCTATGCACATAGGTCTAAAAGAGGATTTAGGAGGAAATAAGATACAAGTTCAGTGGCATGGTAAAGGATCAAATTTACATAGGGTTTGGGATGATGATTTACTAGATAAGTGGGATATGAGTTATATTGAATTAGCAAGTAATGCTAAAGATTTATCGAAAGAACAAATAAAAGTAATTCAACAAGGAACTGTGGTAGATTGGTTACACGATACACATAAAATTACTAAAGAGGTATATAAATCTGTTGAGGTAGGAGAGAATTTACGCTACCGCTATTCATATATTTATTTTCCTGTAGTAAGAGAACAATTACAAAAAGGAGGTTTACGATTAGCTAAATTATTGAATGAAATTTATAGCTAAGCAATAAAAGTATTACTGATAGTAAAAGCCCGAAAAAGTATTTTTTCGGGCTTTTTTCTTGTTAATGTTTCGTTAATTCTACTGTTTAACTAACACAATCAGTTAATTTTGAGAGGAAACAAATATCAAATGCATAAAATTCTAATACTTTTTTTAGGGAGTTTCATGTTGTTTTCTTGTAAAGAAAAACCAAGAGAAACAGATGAGGTTACAGAGTCTTCTATTAAAATAGCTACGCTAAATTACGAAGCGTTAAAACCGCTGCTGCATAAAAATGATGATAAGACTTATGTTGTCAATTTTTGGGCAACTTGGTGTATGCCTTGTGTAAAAGAACTACCTGCTTTTGAAAAGTTAAACGCAGCGTATAAAGATAAAAATGTAGAGGTGGTTTTGGTGAGTTTAGATTTTCCTAAACAGAAGGAAAGTAACTTAATTCCATTTGTTAAAAATAGAAAATTAGAATCTAAAGTACTTCATTTTGATGATGCAAATGAACAGTTTTGGATACCAGATATTGCTGAAAACTGGTCGGGTTCTATACCAGCAACGTTAATTTACAATAAAGAAAAAAGAAAGTTTTACGAGCAATCATTTAGCTATGAAGAGTTACAAAATGAATTACAAACCTTTTTAAACTAAATAATTATGAAAACATTTAAAGTAACATTGTTATTGTTAGTAGTTGCAACTATATCTGCATTTACGATTAATCCATCAAAAGGATATAAGGTAGGAGATGAAGCGGCTGATTTTTCACTAAAAAATATAGACGACACCATGGTTTCTTTAGCTGATTATTCAGAGGCAAAAGGATTTATTGTAGTGTTTACGTGTAATATGTGTCCGTATTCAGTAGCAAATGAAGACAGAATTATTGCGTTGGATAAAAAATACAAAAAGAAAGGATTTCCTGTAATTGCTATTAATCCAAATGATCCAGAGGTTTCAAAAGGAGATAGTTTTGAAGCGATGAAAGTACGTGCAAAAGAAAAAGGTTTTACGTTTCCTTATTTGTTTGACGAAGGTCAAGAGGTGTATCCAAAATACGGAGCAACTAAAACACCACATGTTTACATATTGAATAAAAAGAAAGGTAAATTAATTGTTGAATATATTGGTGCTATTGATGATAGCTCTCGCAACGAGAATAATGTGAAAGAACGTTTTGTTGAAAATGCGGTTGATGCTTTGTTGAAAGGAAAAAAGCCAGCAAAAACAGATATTAGAGCAATAGGATGTTCTATAAAAGATAAAAGAAACAGTTAATAAATACCAATAGGATATAAGAATCCCACTTTTATGTGGGATTTTTATTGTTTAAACAGAATTAATACACAATTTCAAACGTAGTTATAACAATCAACTTAAAATTAAATAATGAAGAAACTATTACTATCACTACTATTTGTTAGTACAGCATTAACAGCACAAACAGTCGATTTAAATTATTACTTACCACAAGATGTATCCTATAATCAAAACATACCAACACCAAAATCAGTTTTAGGACACGAAGTAGGAGAGTGGCATGTAACTCATGATAAATTGGTAGAGTACATGAAAACATTGGCAACATCTTCAGATAGGGTAACGTTTGAAAACAGAGGAAAAACTTATGAAGGAAGACCGTTAGTATTGTTAACAATTACTTCTCCAAAAAATCATCAGAATTTAGAAGCAATACGAGAAAACCATATCAAAGCAACAAATGATGCTTCTGTAGATGTGTCTAAAAATCCAATTGTGGTATACCAAGGATTTTCAATTCATGGAAATGAGGCGAGTGGAACGAATGCAGCGTTAGCAGCTGCTTATTATTTAGCAGCGGGAGAAGGGCAAAAAATTGAAGAATTATTAGATAATTCGGTAATTCTTTTTGATCCAGCGATGAATCCAGATGGTTTACAGCGTTTTGCGTATTGGGCAAATACAAATAAGGCAAATAATATAAATCCAGATCCAAATGATAGAGAATATCATGAGGTTTGGCCAGGTGGAAGAACGAATCATTATTGGTTTGATATGAATCGTGATTGGTTACCAGTTCAGTTGCCTGAGAGTAGAGCAAGAATTCAAACTTTTCACAAATGGTTGCCGAATATTTTAACCGATCATCATGAAATGGGAACAAATTCTACCTTCTTTTTCCAACCAGGAATTCCGAGTAGAACAAATCCGTTGACTCCAAAAATGAATCAGGAATTAACCAAAGAAATTGCTACGTATCATGCAAAAGCATTCGATAAAATAGGTTCAACCTATTATTCAGAGGAAAGTTTTGATGATTTTTACTACGGAAAAGGGTCAACTTTTCCAGATATTAATGGAAGTATCGGAATTTTATTTGAACAAGGAAGTTCTCGCGGGCATGCGCAAGAAAGTGAAAACGGAATATTAACGTTTCCATTTACAATTCGTAACCAGTTTACAGCAGCATTATCAACGTTAGAGGCTGCAAAAAGTATGCGAACTAAAATCTTACAATACCAACAAAACTTTTATAAAAACTCAAGAAGTTCAGAAAAGAACAATGCTATTGTATTTGGAGATGAAAAGGATGCAACGAAAACAAATCATTTAGCAGAAGTTTTACAACGTCATCAGGTAAAATTCCATGAGTTAAAAGAAGATTTTACATCCAACGGAAAAGATTTTAAGAAAGGATACAGCTACGTAATTCCTATGAACCAAAAAAATCATAGGTTGGTAAAAGCGATGTTTGCTGTACAAACGAAATTTAAAGATAGTTTGTTTTATGATGTGTCTGCATGGACATTTAATCATGCTTTTGGAGTTGATTTTGCTGATAATGTTTCGTTGTCAAAAGCAGGAGCTGAGGTAACTAAATTACAACCAAAACAAGGGAGAATTCAACAAAAAAGTAGTGTAGGATATTTATTTCCATGGAACGAATACAATACACCAAAAGCGTTGAATACAATTTTAGAAAAAGGATTACGAGCTAAAGTAGCGATGAAAAAATTTACAAATGATGGTAATTCGTATGATTATGGAACCATTTTTATCCCTGCTCAAAATCAAAAATTAAATGGAAGCGAGTTGTTTAATTTCTTAGGTACAATAGCCAACGATAATCATATAGAAATCAAAGGAGTTTCTACAGGATTGAATGAGGGAATTGATTTAGGAAGTAGAAATTTTGAAACCGTAAAACAGCAGAAAGTAGCGATGCTAGTTGGTAATGGAATTACAAGTTACGATGCAGGTGAAATTTGGCATTTGTTAGATCAGCGTTACGATATAAAATTAACGAAGTTAGATACTGATTATGCTACGAGGGTTAACCTTGATAGGTACACAACGATTATTGTTCCTAATAGTCGTTCACTTGACAAGAACTTAGAAGAAAAATTGAAGGTTTGGGTACGTAATGGAGGTGTGTTAATTGGATACCGAAACGCAGTAAACTGGTTATCGAATAAAGGATTTATTGATGTAAAGTTTAATAAAACTAAAATAGACTCTGTGAATGATGTATCGTTTGAAAATCGTTCGTTACAATCAGGAGCACAAGTAATTGGAGGTGCTATTTTTGAAGCAAAGGTTGACCGCTCACATCCAATCAATTTTGGATATAAGAATGATAAAATAGCATTATTTAGAAATACAAAACAGTTTATTCAACCTGATGCAAAGAGTTATAACAATCCAATTCAGTACACAAATAACCCGTTATTGAGTGGTTATATTTCAAAAGAGAACTTAAAAGAGTTGAAAAACACCGTTCCGTTTAAAGTTCAACGATTAGGGAGTGGTAGAGTAATCGTTTTTACAGACAATACCAATTTTAGAGCGTTTTGGTTTGGAACTAATAAACTATTGATGAACGCTATTTTCTTTGGAAAGTTGATGTAACAGAATTAGAGGTGTAACAAAATTCTAAATAACTCGTCTTTTAAGTACTTTAATCAATAAAGAACTATGAGTTTATTTAGAGTTTTATTAGCAATTTTTTTCCCACCATTAGCAGTGATAGGTAAAGGCTGCGGATCTATTATTATAGTGTTTTTACTAACACTTTGTGGATGGGTTCCTGGAGTTATTGCAGCACTAATCATATTAAATAATCCAAATTAGTTTTGTGTAATGTAACAATTTGGTAATTTGAAAATGTATCAATGAAAAAACTCCAATTTGAAGAAATCAAATTGGAGTTTTTTTTTACGGTCTATTCTCTAGTCTCTCTTTTCTCATTTCTAAGTTTCCTATTCAAGAACTTCTTCTATAATTTTTCCAGAACATCCGTTAGGGAATTCTATTTGTAATAAATTAGAAATGGTTGGAGCGATATCTACAATTTCATATTTCTTTTTAGAAACACCTTGTTTAATTCCGTTTCCGTAGAAAATCATAGGAATGTGAGTGTCGTACGAGTAACCTGAACCGTGTGTAGTTCCTTTTCTTGAACTACTAGCAATAGTTGACGGATTTGGAATTAAAATAACATCACCCGAAAATTTTTGGTTATAACCGTTTTGTAACACATGTAAAATACCGTTAGTGAACGTAGTAGTTTGCATGGTTCTAGCAGTTACAGCTTTGTAAATTCTGTCATGGTTAATAGATTCATCAACAATAGTTTGTGCTACCGTTTCATAATCTAATTTTAACTCTTTGATTTTATCTTTGTTCAAGAAAACTTGAAAATTAGAAACATTTTCAATGATTTCATCCGATTTAAAATGCTTTACAGTAATCTCATTTAAAAAGTTTTTAAAAGCTACAGGTTTTACATATCCCGCAGGTATTTTTAACGATTCTAAGTATGAAGGAACTTGCACAGCAGCATGATCAGCAGTTAAGAATAAAGTATAATTGTCTTTTCCAACTTGTGTATCTAAAAATCGAAATAAATCCGCTAAATCTTGATCTAAACGTAAATACGTATCTTCAATTTCTTTAGAAGCAACTCCAAATTGATGTCCAACATAATCAGGAGAAGAATAACTGATTGTTATAAAATCAACAAATTCAGATTTTCCTAAGTTTTCACCTATAATAGTAGCTTTGGCAAAATCGGTAGTAATAGAATTACCAGCAGGAATTCCTTTTATAATACTGTAATTGTTGTTACTTTTTCTTAGAGTAGGAATATCATGAGGGAATACAGGTCTCTCTTGTCCTTTAAAAGTAACTTCAAAATCGTTATCGTCTTCAATACTTTGAGTGTACGTACTGATGTCATATAAAGTTTCCCAAGGCTTACATAAATATTCATCAGCTTTTCCTGAAGCGTTAAATTCTTTTACCCAAGTTGGTAGTTCATCTAAGTAAAAAGAAGAAGAAATCCATTGTCCTTTATCACCACCATCAAACCAATAAGCAGCATCAGCAGTATGACCTGCAGGTAAAATAGCTGATCGGTCTTTAATAGCAATTCCAATAGTTTTTCCTCTCATATTTTGAGCCAGTTTTAACTGGTCGGTTACGGTAGTCGTTAACATTCTGTAAGGAGATTTTTTTCCTCCTTCACCGTCATTACCAATTGTATTGTAGTTGTCATCATCTACACAATAAATAGTCTTCTTTAAGTATTTATCATACCAATGGTTACTTATAATACCGTGATTTGTAGGGGTAGTTCCTGTATAAATAGAAGTGTGTCCTACAGCAGTATAGGTAGGGATGTAGTTGTAATGAGCGTTTTCTAAAGAAAACCCTTCTCTTTGTAAACGTTTAAAACCATCATTTCCATATCGACTAGCGAAACGAGTAAGATAATCATATCGCATCTGATCAATAACAACCCCTACAACCAGTTTAGGTTTTTGGGTACTTTTTTGAGGAGCGGTAGCACAACCTGTAATACATACAACGGCTAGTAAAAAAGCTAATTTTTTCATTTTATTCTTTAAAAATTAAAACTCAAAGGTACATAAAAAGAAAGCTAAAACTCTTAAATAAGGCGAGGAGTTAATGGTTTTTTAATACTTTAGCAGAAAGAAAAAATAGATTTCGTTTAATGAATTACATTGAGCATATAGGCAAATACGTTGTAATGCTAAAGCAGGTTTTTACAAAGCCACAAAAAGCAAGAGTGTTTCGTGAAGCTTTATTTAGAGAAATAGATGAACTAGGGCATAAATCGATAGGGATTATAGCTTTTATATCCTTTTTTATTGGGGGAGTTATTGCCTTACAAACAGCGTTGAACTTAGAAAGTCCGTTTATACCAAAATCATTAATTGGTTTTGCAGCGAAACGATCAGTAATTTTAGAGTTTGCACCTACATTTTGTTCTATTATTTTAGCAGGAAAAGTAGGGTCTTATATTACTTCAAGTATAGGAACGATGCGTGTAACCGAGCAAATTGATGCGCTAGAAGTAATGGGGATTAACTCACTTAACTATTTGGTTTTACCTAAAATAATAGCTACAGTTTTCTTTTATCCTTTTTTAATTGTTTTAGGAATGTTCTTAGGAATTTTTGGAGGATGGGTAGCAGGAGTTTTATCAGGATTGTTTTCTGGGGCAGATTACATAGCAGGAGTTCAAATGGATTTTGATCCGTTTTTAATTACGTATGCATTGATAAAAACGGTGGTTTTTGCTTTTTTAATAGCTACCGTACCTTCGTATCACGGATATTATGTAAAAGGAGGATCGTTAGAGGTTGGTAAAGCAAGTACCCAATCGGTAGTGTGGACAACTGTACTTATCGTAATCGCAAACTATTTCTTAACTCAAATGTTATTAACCTAATGATAGAAGTAAATAATTTACATAAAGGATTTAATGGTGTTGAGATTTTAAAAGGTATATCAACATCTTTTAAACCAGGAGAAACAAGTTTAATAATTGGTCAGAGTGGTTCGGGTAAAACAGTTTTTTTAAAATCCTTAATTGGGTTGCACACACCAGAACAAGGAACAATCGTGTATGACGGTTTAGCAAATATTGATATGACGTTAGAAGATAAACGTCAATTTCGACAAGAATTAGGAATGGTATTTCAAGGAAGTGCATTGTTTGATTCGCAAACAGTAGAAGAAAATGTGATGTTTCCTTTAAAGATGTTTACGAATAAACCTGAAGATGAAATGTTAGATAGGGTAAACTTCGTATTGAAACGTGTAAACCTTGAAAATTCAAATAAAAAGTTTCCAGCACAATTATCGGGAGGAATGCAAAAACGTGTAGCAATTGCCCGTGCTATTGTAATGAATCCTAAATACCTATTTTGTGATGAGCCTAATTCAGGGTTAGATCCGCAAACATCTATTGTAATAGACAACCTAATTCAAGAAATTACTGACGAATATCAAATCACTACAGTAATAAATACACACGACATGAATTCGGTGATGGAAATTGGAGATAAGATTGTTTTTCTAAAAAATGGAGTTAAAGCATGGGAAGGATCACACAAAGAAATCTTCAAAACAGATAATGAAGCAGTGGTAGATTTTGTGTATTCATCAAATTTATTTAAAAAAGTAAGAAAAGCATACTTAAATGACCTTTAGGTAACTTTCTGTTAATTAATAGGTAACAAAAAACATTAAAAATTTTTCAAAAAAACTTCTAAAAAATGTTTGCGGGAACAATAAAAGCTTCTATATTTGCACCCGCAAACGCAGAAAAGCAAAAGCAAAAAATGACCGGGTAGCTCAGTTGGTAGAGCATCTCCCTTTTAAGGAGAGGGCCTGGGTTCGAGCCCCAGCCCGGTCACTAGTAAAGCTTCTCGATTTTACGGAGAAGCTTTTTTTTAAAGCTTTGGGGAGATTCCAGAGCGGCCAAATGGGACGGACTGTAACTCCGTTGTCTTACGACTTCGCAGGTTCGAATCCTGCTCTCCCCACAAAAAACCTCAATCAGAAATGATTGAGGTTTTTTTGTTATTACAATAATTTTGTTTAATGTTTTTTGTTTTTAATTAAACAAAATATGTATTTTTGTTAGATACTAAATATTTTAATATGAGAAAAGTGTTGATACTCTTGGTTTTACTTCAGTCGTTTACTGGAATGTCTCAAAATGAAGGAGTAATTTCAGGAAAAGTTGTTGATTCTAAAACAAGAGAAGTGCTTCCTTTTGTTAATGTTTTGGTATATGGAACAAAAATAGGAGCAGTTTCAAATGAAAAAGGAGAGTTTGTATTGAAAAATGTTCCTTTGGGGTATAATAAAATACAGGCTTCGTTTATAGGCTATAAGACGTTAATTTCTGATGAGTATTTAGTTACTAAAGATAATTCGCCATATATAACCTTAGAGTTGATTGAAGATGCAACACAGTTAAAAGAAGTTCAAATACAAGCACCATTATTTAAAGAATCTGTAGATAGCCCATTATCGCTTCAAAGTTTAGGAATAGCTGAAATAGAAAAGAATCCAGGAGGGAATAGAGATGTCTTAAAGGTTATTCAATCTTTTCCTGGAGTAGCCTCCAATCCTGGATTTAGAAATGATATTATTATTAGAGGAGGAGCAACTTCTGAGAATAAGTTTTACTTAGATGGAATTGAAGTTCCTGTAATAAATC
Organism: Tenacibaculum sp. TB-56; assembly: GCF_059716275.2. Taxonomy (NCBI): domain Bacteria; kingdom Pseudomonadati; phylum Bacteroidota; class Flavobacteriia; order Flavobacteriales; family Flavobacteriaceae; genus Tenacibaculum; species Tenacibaculum sp. TB-56. The sequence goes on from NZ_CM201367.1 coordinate 1,975,656, forward strand.
ACTTTCAAACCCAAGGGGCAACTGGTGGGCCAGTAGGAATTATGAATGCAGATTTAATTCGTAAGGTAGATTTTTATTCAAGTGCATTTCCAGCAAACAGAGGTAACTCTTTGAGTTCTGTTATAGAGTTTACTCAAAAAAGAGGAAATCCAAATTCACTAAACACAAGAGCAACTATTGGAACTTCAGACGCAGGAATAACCTTAGATGGTCCATTAGGAAAGAATACGACTTTTATGTTTTCTGCACGTCAATCGTATTTACAGTTTTTATTTAAGTTGATAAAACTTCCTTTTTTACCAACATACAGCGATTTTCAAGTAAATGTTAAATCGCAATTATCAAAAAATAGTGAATTATCAATAGTTGCTTTGGGAGCCATTGATGATTTTGAAATTAATAAAGAGGTAAACGATGGAGAAACAGATTTTGAAACGATAAAGAGAAATAAAGTTATTTTAAATTCTGTTCCCGTAAACAGTCAATGGAATTATACAGTAGGAACCAGTTATAAGTATTTTGCACCAAACTCAACACATTTAGTTGTGCTTAGTCGAAATGAGTGGAAAAACAAGGCGGTAAAATATTTTTTAAATGAAGAAATACCAGCAAACTTATTGTTAGATTATTCATCAAAAGAAATAGAGAATAAATTGCGATATGAAAACAGCTTTGAAAGTGACAATAAGATTGATTTTAACTTAGGTTTTAACTTAGAAACAGCAAGATATACGAATAACAATTATCAGAAAAATGCTAATTCAGATGGAGTAATTATCTACGATTTTAATTCAGTAATAGATTTTGTTAAGTATGGAGTTTTCGGACAAGTATCAAAAAGATATTTAGATGAAAAATTAGGAGTTTCTTTTGGTTTTAGAATCGATGGAATTGATTACAATTCAACAATGAAAAATCCATTCAATCAATTTTCACCACGATTGTCGTTGAGTTATAATCTGTCTGAAAAATGGATGATAAGTTCTTCCGTAGGACGCTATTATCAATTACCTTCTTATACAGTATTAGGCTATAAAAATGATGTAGGTGAATTTGAGAATAAAAAAGGATTGAAGTATATACAATCAGATCATTTTGTAAGTGGATTAAGTTATAAGCCTAATACAAGCTCAAAAGTAACTTTTGAAGGGTTCTATAAAGGACATAAAAACTATCCATTTTCGCTAAGAAATCAAATAAGCTTAGCAAACCTAGGAGCTGATTTAGGTATTATAGGTAATGAAGCTGTTAGTTCTACATCTGAAGGTCGAGCGTATGGATTTGAGTTATTGACACAGAAAAAGTCGTATAGCGGACTGTACGGAATAGCATCGTATACTTTTGTAAGAAGTGAATTTAAAAACACATTAGGAGAGTATATTCCTTCTACATGGGATAATAAACACTTACTAACGGTTACCGCAGGAAAAAAGTTTAATAAGAATTGGGAGGTAGGTTCTAAGTTCCGATTGGTAGGAGGTAAGCCTTACACTCCTTATGATTTAGCAGCGTCATCTTTAAAAGATAATTATGATGTTCAAAACGGTGGAATTTTAGACTATAGCAAATTAAATACTCAAAGGCTTGATACGTATACACAACTAGATATTCGTGTAGATAAAACGTGGTTTTTAAAGAAAGCGGCCATAAACTTATATTTAGATGTTCAAAATATATATGCTAGTAGCTCTAAACAGCAACCATTTTTATTGCCTATTGAAGACGAAAACGGAAGAGTAACTGATCCAAATGATAATTCTAGATATGTATTAGAAGAAATAGAAAGTACTTCTGGTAGGGCGTTACCACGTATAGGAGTTATAGTAGATTTTTAACAGTATCAAGCTTTAGAAGTTTTATTGAAAACAGTAAATTGCTCGTTTAAAAAATTATAATACGATTTTTCAAGTATAGAATCTTCTATGATTATTTTAATTGTTGAGTTGTATTTGAATACTAAAACCAATAATATACAAACAGATGAAAAAAATTTTATTTGGAGCAGCATTTACTTTTTTGAGTATAACATCAGTTTCAGCACAAAAATATCAGTTCACAACAGTAAAAGATATTGAAGATACAGAAGTAAAAAGTCAAGGTAGAACAGGAACTTGCTGGAGCTTTTCTACTACTTCATTTTTAGAGTCAGAAATTATCAGACTAACAGGAAAAAAAATTGATTTATCTGAAATGTACACAGTACGTAATACATATTCTGATAAAGCAAATAATTACTTATATCGCCAAGGAAAAGCACAGTTTAGTGAAGGCGGTTTAGCACACGATGTAATGAATTCTGTAGCAAAATATGGATTAGTGCCTGAACAAGTTTTTACAGGGTTAGATTTGGGACAAGACAAGCACAACCATGCAGAAATGATTGCGGTGTTAAAAGCAATGTTAGATGCGTACATTAAAAATCCTGCTGGTGAATTAAGTCCTAAATGGAAGCAATCTGTAGAAAGTGTGTTGGATGTTTATTTAGGAAAAAATGAAGACAAGTTTACTTTTGAAGGAAAAGAGTACACTCCTAAAACTTTTGCAGAACATGTTAAAATAAACCCTTCAAATTATGTGACGATTAGTTCGTTTGAACACGCGAACAAATACGATCAATTTATTTTAAACATTCCAGATAACTTTTCTAACGGAGCATTTTATAATGTTTCTTTAGATGAATTAGTTGCAGTAACAGAAAACGCAATAAAAAAAGGATATACAGTAGAGTTAGATTGTGATGTTTCAGAAAAAACATTTTCATCAAAAAACGGAGTTGCTGTAATACCTGCAAGTAGTACAGAAAATAAAAAATCATTAACAGAAATAGTTGAAGAAAGAACTATTACACCAAGTTTACGTCAAGCAGAATTTGAAAATTTTAATACTACTGACGATCATTTAATGCATATTGTAGGTTTAGTAAAAGACCAAAAAGGAAACACCTATTTTAAAGTAAAAAATTCTTGGGGGACAAAACAAGGGAATGATGGATATGTGTATATGTCAGTTCCTTATTTTAAACTAAAAACTATTTCAGTTTTAGTGCACAAAGATGCAGTTTCAACAAACTTGAAAAATATATTACGTATAAACTAAACAACGGTTTTTAACCAAAATTCATAAACGCTTGTAGGTTCTATGCTTGCAAGCGTTTTTTTAGATCTTTTCTAATTCGGAATTTTGTATCTTTCCCGAAGTTAACAAAAATGAAAATTATGGAAGAAAATAAGCAAGAGGAAGCTGTAGAGCAATCATCAAAGCAAGCAATACAGCAAGATGCAAAAGGCTTATGGGAAAAGATAAAGAAGTTTATATTAGAACTTCTAGATTTTAGAGATGACACCGATCAAGAAGCTACAATTGAAGCGATAAAAAGTGATATTTCTTTTAAAGGAGCAACTGCATGGATTTTAATTTGCTCAATCTTTGTCGCATCTATAGGGTTGAATGCAAACTCAACAGCTGTGGTAATTGGTGCCATGTTAATTTCTCCACTAATGGGGCCAATCTTAGGAGTGGGAATGTCGATTGCAATCAATGATATTGATACGTTACGAAAATCGTTGACCAACTTAGCAACGATGATTGTATTGAGTTTGTTAACCGCTTTTTTATTCTTCTTTTTATTTCCACTTCGTGAAGAAACTTCAGAGTTATTAGGTAGGGTTCGTCCAGATATTCGAGATGTATTAATTGCATTTTTTGGTGGTTTAGCCTTGATTATTGCTCGAACTAAAAAAGGAACCATTGCTTCAGTAATTTTTGGAGTGGCAATTGCAACTGCTTTAATGCCTCCATTGTGTACTGCTGGATATGGTTTAGCAATAGGAAATTTCGATTATTTCTTAGGGGCCATGTATTTATTTACCATTAATACAATCTTTATTGCGTTGGCAACTTTCTTAGTATTAAAGTTGTTAGGGTTTACAATGATTCGTTATGTAAACTCAGCAAAACGTAAAAGAATAGCTCAAATGGCATCTTTCGTTGCTTTTTTAGTAATGGTTCCAGCGGTGTTTACTTTCGTAGGTGTATATAACGAAAGTGTAGTTGATGCGAGTTATAAAAAGTTTCTAAAAGCAAAGGTATACGAGAATCCGAACTTATGGTTGCAGCGTGAAAAGTTAGAGGTTAAAGAGAAAACCATAAAATTATTTTTTAACGGTGATGTAAGTGATGCAACGGAGTCTTTTTTACGAAATGAGTTGAAAACCTTCCCTAAAATAGATGCTTACTCTTTAATTATTAATGAAAATAAAGCTAAAAGTGTTGACAGGGTAGTAGATGCTTATGATAGAGCGGTAAAAGAGTTAGATGAAAAAGACAATATCATCACAGGTTTACACATGGAAATTGATGACTTGAAAAAAACAATTTCTAGTTTAAACCAAAGAATAGAGCAAGATGCTTTGTATAGAGATAAAAACTCAATTCCGTTTAGCAAAATTAGTACAGAGGCAAAAATCAGGTTTAATGATATAAAAGAAATGAGTTTGGCTAAAGTATTATCGTCAAGCGATTTTATAAAGGTAGATACTACTACAGTTGTATCAATAAAATGGAATGATAAACTGAAAGATTCTATTAAAGTAAAAAATGAACTAGAGTTAAGAACTTGGATACAAAAAGAATTGAAAACTGATAAAATTCAAATAAGAAGAAACTAAATTTGAAAATGAAAAAACCTCGCAATAGCGAGGTTTTTGTTTTTTGATTTTTTGTTAAGCAATACACAAAGTGTGATTTTTTAACTCATTAGTAAGACACTATATTTTTTAATTAGTCACATTTGTTTAATAATAAATGGTATTATTTTTGTTAATTTGAACCATATGATATTATATATGAGGAATTTATTTTTATTTGTAGCGGTATTATTTTTTGGAATCACATCTTGGTCTCAGGAAATAGAGAAGGATACTATAGTTGATGAAATCTGGTCAGATTCTTATAAAGAAGCTTTAAAACAAGCAAAAAAAGAAAAGAAACCTTTGTTGGTTTATTTTAAGGGGTCAGATTGGTGTAGTCCTTGTAAAAAATTAGATAGAGAGCTTTTCAGTACAGAAAAGTTTAAGAATATATCAAAAGAAAACTTCGTTTTGTATGAAGCGGATATTCCTTTTAATCAAGATTTAGTTGAAAAGGAAAAATTAAAATTAAATAAGGAATTGGCGGAGAAATATAAAGTATCATCTTATCCAACAATACTTTTTTTGAACCACAAACAAAAAGTCATAGCATATAAAAAAGGATTGATATTAACGGAATATTATTACCCGTTTTTCGATTCTGTTATAAAGAAAAAAGAGGGTAATTAACCCTCTTTTTTATTTATTCTTAGTAGAATTATTTTTGATTGATAACTCTAAATTCAGTTCTTCTGTTTGCTCTGTGTTCAGCTTCAGTACAAGCTACACCATCAGAACATCTATTCTTTAATCTAGACTCTCCGTAACCTTTAGCTACTAACTGACTTGGGTTAACTCCTTTTGAAATTAAGTAGTTAGCAACAGCTTGAGCTCTTCTGTCTGATAAATCTTGATTAGATTCTCTTGAACCTCTTGAATCTGTGTGAGAAGCTAATTCAACTTGTACACCGTCTTTTAAAACAGGTAATAATCTAGAATCGATAAGTTGTTTAGCAGATGAAGTTAATGTAGCACTACCTAAGTTCCAGTTAATTGGTAATGGATTGTAAGTTAATAATTCGCACTCAACTTCTTTCCAAGTAGTTAGCCCTCCTTTGCTTACTAAAACTTCTTTAGTAACTGTTTTGTATTTAGCAGGAACTGTTACTTCTTCTTGCCAAGCATCTTTTGCTAAAACAGTTTTAGTAATTTCTTTATAAACAGCAGGGATTTCGATAGTTCTTGTGGTTGGTGGTGTAACCATTACCTTCTTAGTATATGTTTTGTTAAAACCTGGTACAGAAGTTTTTTGTGTTGAAGCATCGTTATCTAACTTTGTTAAAGGTATAGTAACAAACTGAGCAGGAATTGGTTTGTAACACCAATATCTACAGTCGTTAGGGTCACTTGATTCACAATCTGGAGCTTTTTCGCTCATTTCCCAAACTGCAGAAGCAGCTTTCGTTTCAATAACTTGTTCGTCAGATTTAAATGTAGCTTTAATAACGCTTAGTTTACTTGCGTCTTCTTTTGCTGTATAGGTAACAACTTTGTCTTCCCAAACAGCAGGTACAATTTCTAAACGCTGTCCTGCTTCTTTAACAATAACTCTTTCTGTTACTGTTTTGTATTCAGCTGGATGTGTGACAATTCTTTTATAAGCTGGGGCAACTTCGATAGTTACATCTTCGTTTTTCCAAACTTCTGGCGTTTTACAACGAACGTAACATTTTCCTGGTTCAGGGTTTTGTGGTAAGTCTTGAGAGTAACTAGCAAAACTAGTTGAGGCTATTACCCCTAATAACAATAGTTTTTTCATAATTGATAAATTTACTTGTGTTTATTTAGCTTTTTTTATGTGACACATTTAGGGGGAGAAAGTCACATATAACAAATATAGTAAATTTTATTTTATGTTAAAGACTGTTAAAAATAAGTTATAACTTATTGAAGTATAAACTTCTAATTATTCCGTCTGAAAGTCCAATTTTAGGGACATAAATTTTTCTAGCCCCGCTCCATTTCATGGCAGAAAGGTATATTTTTGTAGCAGGAACAATTACATCGGCTCTATCAGGGTTTAAACTTAATTCAGAAATACGCTCTTGGTAGCTCATTTTTTTTAAGAATTGGTATTGAGCATTCAGGTAAATGTATGAGATAGGTTTACCAATATCTCTTCCAGACATTTTAAATATTTTGTTGATGTTCCCTCCCGATCCAATTAAAGAAATTCGTCTGTAATCACGGGTGTTTTCTTCAATCCAACTTTGTACTTTGCCAAAAAGAACCTTGTTTTCAGATTTTTTATTGTTCAGTAAACGTACGGTACCTATTTTAAAAGATTTCGATCGAATAATTTTTCCTTTAGAAAATAAGGTGAATTCAGTACTACCACCACCTACATCTACATATAAATAGGTAGAATCAGACTCTATTAGTTGGTTTAAATCGGTAGAAGATATAATAGCGGCTTCTTTTTTACCGTCGATAATATCAATTTTAACTTCAGTATTTTTTAAAATTGAATTAGCAACTTCTTCACCATTTTCTGCTTCTCTCATTGCTGAGGTAGCACAAGCTTTATAGCGTTCAACTCCATGAATTTTCATGATGAGTTTAAAGGCTTGCATTGCATCAATCATGCGTTGCGTGTTTGCTTCAGAAATTCGTCCAGAAACAAAAGCATCAGCACCTAAACGAATAGGTACACGGACTAACGATGATTTTTTAAATTGGGGTTCTCTATCTCTTTCTTCAATAACGTTAGCTACTAATAACCTTACTGCATTAGATCCAATATCAATAGCGCCGTACTTCTTTATTTTCAAAATATATAGATTTATCTATGGTTTTTAGGAAACTCTACTAATATAGTGTTTCCTTTCTTAATGTCTTTCCAATGTTTGGTGTCAAACTGAATTCCTACAACACCACAAGTAGTTACATGGGCAATAGGTTTGTTACCAAATTTGTTTACAAAACTATTAATACCGTGGTCATGGCTAAATACAATGGCACTATCAAAACTGTCATCAAGTGCTTTCACTGTTTTTACTAAATAACCATCGCTAAAATTATATAACTGACGTTTTATTTTAAGATTTGACAACGGGTATCCAAAGTTTTCACAAAAAATAACCGCTGTATGCAGTGCTCTATTGGCGCTACTAGAAAGAAAAACATCAGGTTTGTTAATTTTCTTAGCTAGGTATTTTGACAAAAGATGGGCATCATTAATACCACGCTCTTTTAAAGGTCTATCAATATCTTTAACGCTATCATACTCCCATGATGATTTTGCGTGACGAACGATATATAGTGTTTTCATTCAAATATAAATACTATGTAAATATAAAACTAAGGAGCCAAACGTTCAAGTTTCCAAGAAAAATCTTTTTGTAACGTGTATCGAATGCGATCGTGCATACGATTTGGGCGCCCTTGCCAAAACTCAATAGAAACAGGTTTTACTAAAAAGCCTCCCCAGTGTTTAGGTCTTGAAATTTCTTGATTTTCAAATTGTTTTTCAAAAGAAACTAACCTTTGGTCTAGTTCTTCACGTGAGGTAACTACGTTACTTTGTTCAGAAGCCCAAGCTCCTAATTTGCTTCCATCGGGTCTCGATTCAAAATAACCATCAGATAGGTTTTCTGCCAATTTTTCGGCAGTACCTTTAATAATGATTTGTTGCTCTAAACCAGACCAAAAGAACGATAAACACACGTGATTGTTGTTTAAAATAGCTCTCCCTTTTTCTGAATTGTAATTGGTGTAAAAAATAAACCCTTCCCAAGTATATTTTTTTAATAAAACAATTCTACTTTTCGGAAAACCATCTAGCCCTATAGATGCTATAGTCATGGCATTGGCTTCGTCTACCAACTCAGATTCGTCGGCAACAAAAAACCAATCTCTAAATAACTCAATTGGATTTTCAGGACAGTTGCTTTCTAACAACTCTTTTTTCTCGTAAGATTTTCTGTAGTCACTTAAATCGTGTGCCATTACTGTTAATTTATACTATGTAAAAGTACAATTTTATCAGATGTTTTGCTGTTTTTACGTTTTAATATTTAACAAAATTAGCATTAAGAGGGGTTAGAAAGGCGTAGGAAGCAGAGCAAGTTATAAGGTGTTGAAGTATTGATAACTCTTCGGAAACATCAACAATTCAACACCCTAAAATTATTATTATGTAAGAATTAAAAATAAATATAGTAACTTTAAAAAACTGAACTAGTGCTTTTCATAGGAGCCATTCTTGTAAACAGTTTTTTATTCGGTTATATGTTTTGCAATGTCTTCTGGCCAAATAATAAATTGTCCATATTGTCCACCTTTTTCAACTCCGCCTAATTCCTTTCCGCGTTTGGTTGTAATCCAATCATCTTCTTTTTTATACATTAATTTATTGTCGGTTAACCAACTATTAACTTTCCGGCTACTAATTCCAGTCAGTTTAGAAAGCTCTTTTGTTGTCAATAATTTTGATTTGGAAAAGTCAGTGTTGTTTTGAACGTTTTTAATAGTTTGCTCCGACTTTTTTTCAACTTCTTTGTCAATTTTTTTGACTGTAATTCTAATTTCTTCGCTAATTGTCAAAAGTCTTTGAACTTCATTAAAAATATCGTTGTATAAATCAGGGTCTTTTTCTTTAGTTACGTGAATTCCCATTTCGTCATTATTTTGCTGCGAAAAAGAATATAAATTCATTGAAGTTACAATAGCTTCATTTTCATTTAAATAGCATTTTGCGTGAAGCGAATTGCAAAGGCTTGTTCTAATTCCGATTTGACTTTCTAACCAGTTGCTTTCCTCAACTTGTAGTTTATTTTCTCTGTAAATAATTCGGATGTCCCTTTTTTGAATGTTTAAGTTTTCTAAATGGTCTTTTACTCGCTTATGAAATTGAAGATAAGGACTTATTAATATCAGTCGGTCATTTGTGCTTTTTATAAGTTCTTCTAAATGATATGAAACACCTGTAGTGTTTAAAAATTTTGCCATTTTATATTAAATTTCTCAGTTTTTTGTCAAATTGTTTTACAACTTGTTATATGTCAACAAAAAGTTTGTTTGGTTTATATTTCGGGATAAAAGAAGTTTTAGCAATTTTATTCCTTTTCATTCTACGAACTAAATATAGTGAAAAAAAGAAATATAGCTTTTTGTAAAATAAAAAAGCCCTCTAAAAAGAGGGCTTGAAATATATGGTAGAAAAAATATTAAGCGAATAAACTGTCAATCTTTTCTTTTTCTTCTTGTGCTAAAGCGGCATCAACTAAGATACGTCCACTGTGCTCGTCAATTGTAATTTTCTTACGGTTAGCAATTTCTAACTGCACCTGCGGTGGAATGGTAAAGAAAGAACCTCCAGCAGCACCACGCTCAATAGCTACAACAGCTAATCCGTTACGAACTTTAGTTCTAATTCTTTTATAAGCAGATAATAAGTGATCGTCGATAGATTGAGCGAACTCTTCTGATTTTTCTTTTAATAACTGCTCTTCTTTTTCAGTTTCTTTTAAGATAGCATCTAATTCGCCTTTTTTGTGAGTTAAATGGTTTTCTTGTTGTGCTAATTTCTCTTTAGTATTGTCGATAACCTCGTTCTTTTGAGCGATTTTAGCTTTGAATTCTTTAATTCTTTTTTCTGATAATTGAATTTCTAATTCTTGATATTCAATTTCTTTTGTTAAAGAATCAAACTCACGGTTATTACGAACGTTTTTTTGCTGTTCTTCGTACTTCTTAATTAATGTTTTAGACTCATCAATAGCTAATTTTTTATTGCTAATATCAGTTTCTAAATTTTTAACATCTTCAGCTAAATTAGAAAGTCTCTTGTTTAATCCGGCAACTTCATCTTCTAAATCTTCAACTTCTAAAGGTAATTCACCGCGAACGTTTCTAATTTCGTCAATTCTAGAATCGATTAACTGTAAATCATATAACGCTCTTAATTTTTCTTCTACCGTTACTTCTTTTTTTGCCATCTGTTAAATATAGTATATTGGATTTGTACTCTTTTCGCTTAAAATAATTGCAAAAGTACTAAATTTTTTGTTAAGATAATCAACTAAAAGATTTTTTGTAAATTGTTCGCTTTCATAATGTCCAACATCGGTAAGTAAGATGTTTTTTTCAGCTTTAAAAAAATCATGGTACTTAAAATCAGAACTAATGTATGCATCGGCGCCAGCTCGTAAGGCATTTTTAATAGCAAAACTCCCTGAGCCTCCTAGTAAAGCTACTTTTTTAATAGGCTTGTCAAGCAATTCTGAATGTCGTACACAGCCAGTTTTAAAGGTTTCTTTTACAAATAGTAAAAAATCTTTTTCATTCATTTTTGATGAAAGTTCTCCAATAATTCCCATACCTACGTTTTGGTTTTGGTTATCTAAGGTAATGACTTCGTAAGCAACTTCTTCATACGGATGATTTTTAAAGAGAGCCGAAAGTATTTTTCCTTCTAAAAAAGCATCAAAAGTAACCGTAATACAGGTTTCTTCTTCAAACATCAATTCTCCTTTTTTACCAACAGTCGGATTTGAGTTTTCGTTACCTCTATAACTTCCTTTTCCATCTATATTGAAAGAACAGTTGTCATAATTACCAATATTTCCTGCGCCCGCTTCAAATAGTTTTTCGCGTAAATTAGTAGCTTCGGCAAACGGAACATAAGTGGTTAACTTTTTGATAATCCCTTTTTTAGGAATGAGCGTTTTCATGTTTTCTAATCCTAAAACTTCTCCCATTTTAGCTGAAACTCCATTATTAACATTATCTAATGCTGTATGTGTAGCATAAATAGCAATGTTATGTTGAATAGCCTTCAATACAACGCGTTCTACATAATTGTTACCATTGATTTTTTTCAATCCGCTGAACACAATAGGGTGAAAGCTTACGATAAGATTACAGTTGTTAGCAATTGCTTCATCTACAGTTTCTTCAAGCGTGTCTAATGTGACTAAAACTCCAGTAACTTCAGTAGTATAGTTCCCTATTAATAAGCCAACATTGTCAAAATCTTCAGCATATGAAAGCGGTGCTAATTGTTCAATATAGTTGGTAACGTCTTTTATTTGCATTTTTTTGAGTTTGAAAGTTGTAAAGTTACAAAGTTTAAAAGTTTTTGTGTTGTAAGTGTAAAAACTAATTTAGTACTTTTGAAGTAATGAAACTACTACGATTTTTATTATTTCCGTTTGCTATTTTGTATGATGTGATTACGAGAGTTCGTAATTGGTTTTTTAATATAGGTATTTTAAAAGCTACTTCTTTTGATATTCCTATAATTGCTGTTGGAAATTTGAGTGTTGGCGGAACAGGAAAATCTCCACAAATTGAATATTTGATACGATTATTGAAGGATAATTACAGAATTGCTGTTTTAAGTCGTGGATATAAGCGTAAAACAGAAGGGTTTCAATTAGTAAACGATACACATGTTGCAGAAGATGTAGGTGATGAACCACTACAGTTTTATAAGAAGTTTAAAACATATGTTACTGTAGCTGTGGATGCAGATAGAACGAACGGAATTCAGCAGTTGTTGCAGCTTAAAAACCCACCAGAAGTAGTGTTATTGGATGATGCTTATCAGCATAGAAAAGTAACAGCAAGTAGTTATATTTTACTTACAAAATACAATGATTTATTTGTAGATGATTTTTTATTGCCTACAGGGAATTTGCGAGAAAGTAGGAGAGGAGCTAAACGAGCAAAGATGATTGTGGTTACGAAATGTCCTGAGAATTTATCGAAGGCAGCGCAAGAAAAGATAGTAAGAAAGCTTAATCCGAAATCGTATCAAAAAGTATTTTTTACAACGATTGCTTACGACGAAAACTTAAAAGGAGCTGAGGAATTGACAATTGCTGATTTGCTGGATAAAGAAGTTTTGTTAGTGACGGGAATTGCGAATCCGACTCCTTTATTGAGTTTTTTAAAAGAAAAGAAAGTAAACTTCAAGCATCTAAACTTTCCTGATCATCATAATTTTACTCAACAGGATATTGAGAGCATTAAAAAATATTATGAAGCATTAGCTTCTCAACAAAAAATCATATTAACTACCGAAAAAGATTATATGCGTTTAGAAGGAAAGGTCGATTCTCTTAATTATATTTCTATAAAAAACGATTTTCTTAATGGAGGTGAGCAGTTTGATAAAGCTATTTTAGAAAGCTTAAAAAACTTTAAAAGGAATTAATTTTACACATACTTTTCTCCAAAAGTATCTTTAGCCTCTTCTCTAAGTTGTTTAATGTCTTGCTCGTCTTTACGTGGACAAATAACTAACACATCGTCTTTTTCTACAATAATAAAATCTTGTAACCCTTTAACTACTAATTTTTTACCATTTTGAGTACTAACCATGTTTCCATTAGTATCTTGAAAGATAGTTGTGGCTCCAACTGTTGCGTTTTGATGAGTGTCTTTACCTAGTTTGTTATATAAAGAACCCCAAGTGCCCAAATCATCCCAACCAAAATCTACAGGGAGTACATGTACTTTTTCAGAGCGTTCCATAATCCCGAAGTCGATAGAAATGTTTTCACACTTTTCATAATTACTTTTAATAAAATCGTCTTCAAAATCGGTATTATAAACATTCGTTCCATCATCTAAAATAGCAACCATTTCAGGAAGATGTTTTTTTAAGGAATCTAAAATACTAGCAACAGACCAAACAAAAATACCAGCATTCCATAAATAATCACCACTCGCTAAAAATTGAGTAGCTTTTTCAAGGTTTGGTTTTTCGGTAAAGGTTTTTACTTTTTTTATTTCAGAAGAGCTTTCTTCAAATTGAATATAACCATAACCTGTGTTAGGGTGGTTTGGTTGTATTCCTAAAGTCATTAATATGTCTTCCTTTGCGCAAGCGTTAAAAGAAGTCTCTATGTTTTTAATGAATTCGGTTTCGTTCTCTATCCAGTGATCAGATGGTGCTACCAACATCACAGCATTTTCATTTTGCTGACGAATTTTTAATGCAGTATACAAAATACAAGGAGCAGTATTACGCATTGTGGGTTCAAGTAGCACTTGTTTACTGCTGATTTTAGGAAGTTGCTCTAATACCAACTCTTCATAACGTTGATTCGTAGCAATTAAAATATTTTCAGAAGGAATTAACTGATTAATTCTACTAAAAGTTCTTTGCAGCAAAGATTCACCGGTTCCTAATAAATCGTGAAACTGTTTTGGGTACTTTTCGGTACTTACTGGCCAAAGACGTGAACCTACACCTCCCGCCATAATTACTGCATAATAATTACTGCTCATACTGTTTTATTTATTTTGAAACGACTAGTTCCACTTCTGCATTTTGATTGAATAAATACACGCGTTTGTTACTCAAATTTAAGCATTCATAGCGTGTTCTTCGTTTGCTTCCTCTTTTGTATAGCGTCTCTTTAAATTGAAAAATGCTTCCGTTAGGAATTTCAAAGATAAAATTCTTTCCGTCTTCAGATTTTCCTCTTCGTAAAGCTAGCGATAAATTCACATCAGTATCGGTACTTGCCTTTGGGTTTTTTAGGTAATTAGCTAAATAAGGTAATATATCTTTCGGATAAATTGCTGGTTGTAAAAAAGGCAGCATTAAATGTTGAAAAACCGTTTTCCACTCTTTACCATGAGGTTGTACCCTTCCAAATTTTTGATAAGTAACATGGTGTGCAATTTCATGAACTAAAGTCAACAAAAACTGATAAGGATTCAAGTTGTTATTCACTGTAATTTGCATGTGACCATTTGGTAAGCGACGAAAATCACCATGTTTGGTTTGACGTTCGCTTACTATTTTTAAGTTGATTTTATGCTCAATAATTAAATATTCAACTAAGGGAATAGCTTCTTCAGGTATGTATTTAATCAGTGTTTTTTTCAAAAGTCAGTTCGAGTGGTTTTTATTTTGAAATAAAATGGAAAAATAAAAATTGTATCGAGAACTAGCTACTACTTCACGATACAATTTTCTTTTCAGCTATGTTGAACGAAAATCACTCGAAGTGACAGTCGTTATTTTTCTATGGAGTAGAACTAGAAACTTGTAATACTTTTCCGTTATAGTATTTGTTGCCTGTTAAAGCGAAATCAAAAATATAATTTGCCATTTCTTTAGCTGATAAAGGAGCTTCATATCCAGGGAAAGCCTCTTCTAACATTTCTGTTTGTACAGCTCCTAAGGCTAATACATTAAAAGCTATTTGCTGTTCTTTATATTCTTCGGCTAATAATTCTGATAAAGTAATTACTGCACCTTTGGCAGAGCTATAAGCAGCTAGTCCAGGGAATTTCATGCTTCCTTGTATTCCGCCCATACTACTCACTGTTACTACATGACTCCCTTTTTGCATAAATGGTAAAAGGTTTTTAGTCAATTCAGCAACAGCAAAAACATTTACTTTATAAACTTCTTCAAAATCTTGTGTAGTTAATTGTTCAAAAGGTTTATTAATCAATTTCCCTGCATTATTGATAAGAATATCTACCTTTTTCCATTCCGTAGAAACAAATTCAGTCGCTTTTTTTACATCGTTTTCGTCAGATAAATCAACTGAAATAGTTGTAATATGAGGATGATTTATTTGTTCTAAAGGTTTTGTGTTTCTAGATAAAGCTAATACTTTATGCCCTTGATTAGCAAACTGCTGAGCTAATTCAAATCCAATACCTCTACTAGTTCCTGTGATAACAATATTCTTCATGTAATTGTCAAAATTTAAAAGGGCAAGCTACATAAAAATCACTACATTTAGTGTCTAATCATTCTTAAATTATCATGAAAAATGAAGTAGTTTATAAAAAATAAGAATGAATAAAAAATCCCGTTTCTTAATTATTTAGGAAACGGGATTTTTTTATTTTTAACGAAGAGGTTATTGTTTGATCAACTCAATTTCAAACAACTTTCCCCAATGTTTTCCGGTAACAAACAAACGATTATTTTCAGCATCGTAAGCAATTCCGTTTAAAACCTCGTCTTGATCTAAAGTTTGTTCTTTTAAAATAACATCACGTAAATCATCTAAACCTATTAAACCTTCAACCGCACCACTGTTAGGATCTATGATGGCAATGGTAGCTTTACCTTTTCCGTCAGTTTTCCAGTAATTAGAAAAGATTTTACCGTCTATATACTCTATTTCATTCAGCTTGTCTAATGCTCTATCGTGAGTGTACACCTGAATACTTCTTTTTTCTTGTAGGTTTTCAGGGTTTAAAAACCAAATTTTGTTAGTTCCGTCAGTTTTTATTAATTCAGAATCGTTGTGTGTTAATCCCCAACCTTCATTACTGTTGTTATAATCGAAAGAACCAAGTTGTTTAAAAGTTTCTAAATCATAGATGAAACCTTTGCGAGATTGCCATGTTAACCAATAGATTTTATTATTGAAAATGGTCATTCCTTCCCCAAAGTATTTCGCATCTAAATCAATTTTTTGTAAAACTTTTCCAGTTTTAATCTCCACTTTACGTAAAGTAGATTGACCTCTGCGTCCTGTACTTTCATATAAATATCCGTTTTTATACTCTAATCCTTGAGTATAAGCTTCTTTGTCGTGCGGATAGGTGTTAAGAAGTTTGTAAGAATAGACTTTTGGAGCTTTTTTTGCTAAAACTTCAATAGAATTGTTTAGTTTTTTAGATTTATTCGGATAAAAAGCCAAGGCTGTAACCGCATGTTTACCTACACCAAAATCGGCTGTGTTAATGATAACACTAGGTTCGTTTTTATTAACACGTTTGTTGTTTACATATAACTGAACAGAATCTATTTGATTACCTTCTAATTGTTCAAATTTTATCGCTGCTTTTTCACCTAAAGTAGTTTTCTTTGTTGTATCAAGTTTGAATTTGTAATTAGTATCACTACAAGAAGTTATCAATAAAGTAGTTAGTCCTAAAGTTAAAAATGTATAAAAACGCATATATTAAAAGTTGTTTTCTGTGATTTAAAATCTTGTTGTACAAATTAAAGCAAATTATTTGTTTGCAAATTAAAAAAAAGGGTTAAATTTGCACCCTCAAAGAGCCATTGCAGGTTTTTGAATTATGAAATGATTATAAAGATTTACCAACTTTATATTTTTCAACAAAAATAAAAGATTTAAATTTACAAGAGATGAAAAAAGGTATACATCCAGAAAATTATAGAATGGTAGCGTTTAAAGATATGTCTAACGGAGATGTTTTCTTAACGCGTTCAACTGCTAATACAAAAGAAACTTTAGAAGTAGATGGTGTTGAATATCCATTAATCAAATTAGAAATTTCAAGAACTTCACATCCTTTCTACACTGGTAAGTCTAAGTTAGTAGATACAGCAGGACGTATTGATAAGTTCAAAAATAAGTACGCAAAATTCAAAAAGTAATTTTACGTATTTAATATATACGAGAAGCTCTGGCTATGTGTCAGGGCTTTTTTTATAGTTTAAAATCGTATTTTTGTCTCTAAAAAAAATAAAGAAATGAGAGATACTATCTTATCTGTAGTTTTAGCCATTAATATTCTGTGCGGAGTATTAGTATACTTTATGCCAGATATGGGAAATGTAATATTGTTAACAATAGCAACAGCTGTTACTTCATTAGCAATATATGATGCTTTTATTCAGAAGAAACACTCGCTTATGAGAGCGTTTCCTGTCATTGCTCGTATGCGATGGGTCTTTGAAGAAGAACGTGAAAAAATTCAACAATACTTTATTGAAGATGATTTAAACGGAAAACCAATTAACCGTGAAAAGAGAAGTATTGTTTATCAACGTTCAAAGGAAGAGATAGAAACCGTGCCTTTTGGTACGCAACATAACGTATACGCAAAAGGGTATGAGTTTGTAAAACATTCATTATTTCCTAAAGATCACCACAATGTTGGTGGAGATCGAGTTTTAATAGGTTCTGATAAGTGTACACAAAAATACGATGCTTCTATAGTTAATATTTCTGCGATGTCTTTTGGTTCGTTAAGTAAAAATGCTATTATGGCATTGAATCAAGGAGCGAAAATGGGGAATTTTGCACACAATACAGGTGAAGGAGGAATCTCTCCGTATCACTTACAAGGAGGAGATCTTATTTTCCAAGTAGGAACAGGGTATTTCGGAGCAGGAAAAAGTGTAGACGGAAGACGTGTTTTTGATCCTGAAGTTTTTAAGCAGAATGCAGAAAGACCAGAAGTGAAAATGGTTGAAATAAAGCTTTCTCAAGGAGCGAAACCTGGTCATGGAGGAATTTTACCTGCAAAGAAAAACACGAAAGAAATTGCTGAAATTCGTTCTGTAGAGCCTTTTACACGAGTAGATTCGCCTCCAGGTCATGATGCGTTTTCTAGTTTTGAAGAAATGATTGAATTTATTCAACAAGTTAGAGAGCTATCGGGAGGAAAACCGGTAGGAATTAAGTTTTGTGTAGGAGATAATGAAGAGATAGAAGCCATGATTAAAGCATTCGCTGATGCTAATAATTACCCTGACTTTATAGCTGTTGATGGAGGAGAAGGTGGTACTGGTTCTGCACCATTAGAGTTTTCAAACTACATAGGAACTCCGTTGTTAGAAGGACTTTCTTTTGTGAACAAAACATTAAAAAAATACGGATTAAAAGGGCAAATAAAAATTATAGCAAGTGGAAAAGCTATTGATGCTTTTGATATTATTAAATACTTGGCTTTAGGTGCTGATGCTATTGGAATGGCGCGTAGTTTTATGTTAAGTTTAGGATGTATTCAAGCTCGTGAATGTAACATGGATACATGTCCGGTAGGAGTAGCAACTCAAGAGAAAGATTTGGTAAAAGCTTTGGTTGTTGAGTATAAGAATGTACGTGTAAGAAATTACCATAATAAAACCATTAAAGCCGTTAAAGAAATGACAGCGGCAATGGGTAAAGAGTCTATCACAGAAATTGAATCTAAACACATTTTTAGGAGAGATAGAGGAGGAGAAATTACGTCGTTAGATAAGATTTATTTCCCAGAAGAAGAAGATGTGTTAATGTATTAAAAACAGTTTGTTGGAGTTTAATTCTCAAACATATCAGTTAGAACGTTACCCAAAAACGTTCGATAAAAGTTTGCGAGCTTGGAGTAATGCTGAACTGTTGGTGTTAGATTATATTGCTGATAGAAGCCTCGAAACGGTACATGTTTTTAATGATCGTTTCGGAGTGTGGAATTGTGCTTTGCACTATAAAAAAGTCACTACAGTTTGGACCTATGCAAGCCAACAGAAAGCAATTCGTCAAAATCTAGAATTGAATAAATTAGCTGTTGAAGTTGATTATAAAACTCCGTTAGACGATTTACAAAGTGTTGAATTGGCGCTGATTAAAATTCCGAAGTCGATAGAATTGTTTGAGTTGTTCTTACAACAAATTCACAAAGCTTCACATGAAAATACTGAAGTAGTTTGCGGGTTTATGACCAAATATTTTTCAACTTCTTTTATAAAGGTTGCTGAGCAGTATTTTGAAGAGGTAACTCAGTCAAAAGCGTGGAAAAAAGCACGATTATTAGTGTTGAAATCGCCTAAAAAATCACTTCCGAAGAAAGAATTTATCAATACAATTTCATGGAAAGATAAAACTCTTCAACAATATTACGGAGTATTTTCTTCAGGAAGTATTGATATTGGTACCCAATTTTTTTTAGAGAATTTAGAGTTAAAATCTGACGAGTTAAAAGTACTAGATGTTGCTTCAGGGAATGGTATCATCGCTTATGAAGTAACGAATCAAAATTCTGATGTAGAAGTAACTTTAGTAGACGATTTTAACTTGGCTATTGAATCATCTAAAATAAACTTAGAAGGAAAAAAAGCACAGTTTGTATGTGATGATACTTTAGAAAAATTAGATAAAAACTCGTTCGATTTAGTGGTGTCAAATCCGCCTTTTCATTTTGAACATGAAAATAATATAGAAGTAGCACTCAATCTTTTTAGAGGTGTAGAAAATTGTTTAAAAGCAAACGGAAGATTTTTATTAGTTGCTAATTCGCATCTAAATTATAGTACACATCTAAGTTTATTATTTGAATCTGTAAGTATTGTAAAACAAAATAAAAAGTTTCAAATTATAGAATGTATAAAAAAACGCTAAGAGGAATTCTTAGCGTTTTTTGTTTTGTTAGGGCTCTAACTTAATGAAAAATCATAGGAAAACTCTTCTTCAATAATTTGTTCGGTGCAATTTTTTAAATCGCTTACAAATTCATCAATCTGTGCTTTTGTTACATTGGGCATACAAATTACATGAGAAATAGCTCCTTCGGTAGCTAATTGCCATTTGTCTTTTATACTTTTCGGAGTTTTTGGTAACACCACAGTAATCGCATTTGGGTTTCTCCAAGCATTTACTCCAATTTTTTGTAATTCAGCTTCGCAATATTCAGCAACAGCTAAACTACGCTCGTAACGTTGCTGTAAACCTTCAATTCCTAATTGCTTTAAGGCATACCATAAGAATAAAGGAGAATGGCCATTACGAGAACCTGTAATGGTAGTATCAAACGAACCGATATAAGAAATACCCTTGGCAATTCTATCTCTGTTAGATCGTTTAGCCATTAATACTCCAGTAGGAATAGGGGAGCCTATAAATTTATGTCCACTGATAGAAATACTATCTGCACCATCCATAAAGTCAAAAGGTAAACGAGGCTGCATAAACGGACCAAATGATCCAGCCAAAGCAGCATCACAGTGAATATAATGGTCTTGAATAGCGAGGTTGCTTAAAATTCCTTTAATTTTAGCTATATCGTCTTTTGCTTCTTTCATAGTTGTCCCAAAAGTTGCCAACACGATTACTGGCTTATGACGATTCATACGAACAGTATTTTCAAAATCTTCATAATCCATTTCACCATTTTCTTGCGATTTAATTACAATACTTGGGATGTTTAATAAATGGATATTCTTTCGAACACTGTAATGCGTAGACTCAGAATAGTATACCATGGCTTTAGGAAACAATTCGCGAGCGATATACAATCCGTATAAATTACTTTCAGAACCACCGTTGGTTACATATCCCCAAAAATCTTTCGGATTTGCTCTGAATAACTTAGCGAAAAAGGCGATAACCTCACGTTCCATTTCATGAGTTTGTACGCGGTAAGTACCTTGCTCAAAAGGATCACCAAGGTTGTTAATTGGATATTGAAAGAATTTATTTAGTTCAGAATAGTCAAAATCTTTAGATACAGGATACCCTAAAAAAGTATCACGAGCAGTACTTAGTTCTTGCTCTAGTTTATGTAATTTCTCTTGATTTTCTACTGATAATTTTTGCTCGTTTGCCATGAGTGAAATTTTAAGCGCGCAAAAGTATATTAAACAATAGTATTTGTCATTTAAAATATTAAAAGTTAGATTATTTTTCTAATAAAAATATTTTAACCGTTAAATAATCGGTTTTGAGCTCTTGATGCTAGTTTTTAATGAAGGATTTTAATCTGAGTTAATAGTTAAGTATAAAAAAAGCTCATCAATTTGATGAGCTTTTATAACTTGTAATTTAAATTTGGATAGACCTTAGTTTGCTGCTTTATCAACAACAAGTCGATTTTCACGGTTGGCAACTTCCCAAGCAGTATGAAAAACTAAACGAGTTCTTTTTTCTAACATTTCGTAGTTAATCTTGTCAGGAGTGTCGGTTGGTCTGTGATAGTCGTCATGTGTTCCGTTAAAGTAAAAAATAACAGGAATATTATGCTTTGCAAAGTTATAATGGTCTGAACGATAGTAAAAACGGTTAGGGTCATTATCATCGTTATATTTATAGTCTAAGTTAATATTAGTGTACTTTTTATTCATTGCTTCAGAAACGTTATGCAATTCAGTACTTAGCTTGTCTGCTCCAATTAAATATATATAGTTCGGATTTCCTTTATGGTGATCGTCAACTCTACCAATCATATCCATATTTAGGTTGGTAACTGTATTCGCTAATGGAAAAATTGGGTTTTCAGAATAGTATTTAGATCCTAATAATCCTTTTTCTTCTCCAGTAACGTGTAAAAATAAGATAGAACGTTTTGGGCAGCTTTACCAGCATCAGCAGCTTGTTTAAAAGCTTCAGCAATTTCTAAAATAGCGACTGTTCCAGAACCGTCGTCATCAGCACCGTTGTAGATTTCACCATTTTTAACTCCTTCATGGTCTAAGTGCGCTGAAATAACAATTATTTCTTCTGGTTTTTCAGAGCCTTTGATGTAAGCAAGAACGTTTTCAGAATCTTTTAAAATGATTCCTCTACGGTTATTACTTAAGTATTCAGAAGGTACTTCTTGATAATAATCATCGCCACCTAGCGGAGAAGCAATTCCTTGACTTACGTAGAAATCTTTTAAATATTTTACTGCTTTTTTTTGCCCAGGTTCACCAGTATTTCTTCCTTCAAATTCATCCGAAGCATAAATAAACAAGTGCTTACCTAAGTCTTTAGCAGTAATGGTTTTGGCGTATTTAGCAGCAAAATCAGTGGTAGTATCATTGTCAGTGCTAGCTGTGTCTTTGCTAGAACCACATGCTACCAATGCAATTGCACCTGCCATGTAAAGTAATTTTTTCATCAATAATTAAGGTTTGTTTAGTTTGATTAGTTTCCAAATGTAACAAATTGTTACAGGGATTCAAATTTAATTTTTCTTAATAACGAATTGTTCTAACGTTTTGTTAAAACTTATAAGTTCTTTCGGAAAAAGTTTTTCAAAAGCATTTTGCTCAATCAATTCCTGAGAAGTTCCAGTATATAATTGATCTTCCAAAAGTAAGATAAACTCATCAGCTAACTGAATAGCTAGGTTTATTTCGTGTGTAGAAATGATGATAGTTTTACCAGTGTTTTTTACTAGTTTTTTCAGCAATGAAAACACTTTAAAAGTATGGTGTATGTCTAGGTGAGCAGTAGGTTCGTCTAAGATAATAATTTCGGTGTCTTGAGCTAAAGCTCGAGCAATTAATACACGTTGCAGTTGACCGTCACTTAACTCATAAAATCGTTTGTCTTTTATATGGGTGATTTCAGTTTGCTCAATAGCCCAAAGTATTTTTTTTAGGTGCTCTTGAGTAAGTTTGTCAATCCAGTTAGTATAAGGTTGTCGTCCCAATGCAACCAATTCAAAAACGGTAAGTTGACTTAAAGGTAAACGCTCGGTAAGTACTAAGCTTAAACAAGTTGAAAGTTCTTGATTTGAATAAGAAGAAAGTTCTTTTTGGTTAATTTTTACGATGCCTTTCAGTGGTTTTTGAACTTTAGAAAGCGTACGTAGTAAAGTAGATTTTCCAATTCCGTTTTTACCCAATAATGCAACAAATTTTCCTTTTTCAATTGCAATATTTATGTCTGATGCAATAACTGTTTGTTGCTTTTTTGATTGATAACCAATGGTTAATTGTTCAGTTTGTAGTACGGTATGTTTTTCAGTATTTATCAAAACGACTTATACGTATATTTTCTTTTTTCTAACGAGTAACCAAATTACAATAGGAGCTCCAAATAATGAGGTTATAGCATTAATAGGTAAAGTGTACTCACTCGTTGGTAACTGTGCTATGCAGTCGCAAATTAGTAAAACAATTGCTCCAATCAAAGCAGCGGAAGGGAGTAGTATTTTGTGGTTAGAGGTTGAAAATAACATTTTAGCTATATGTGGAACTGCTAACCCAACAAAGGCTATAGGACCAGAAAAAGCGGTGATAACCCCAGTAAGAATACTTGTAATTAGTAAAATGATGTTTCTGCTTCTTTTAATGTTTATTCCCAGACTTTGTGCGTAATTTTCACCTAAAAGAAAACTGTTTAAAGGTTTTATAACCGAAAAAGTCCCAAGGATACCTACAAGATAAATAAGGCCAAAAATAGAAAGTTCTTCCCAAGTTAGGTTCCCTAAACTTCCAAAGCTCCAAAACAGGTATTGTTGTATTTGTTCAGCTTGACTAAAAAAGGCCAGTACACTAATTACTGCTGATGTTAAAGAGCCAAACATTAATCCAATAATAAGTATAGACATGGTGTTTCTAACCCTATTAGCAGCAATAATCACCGCAGAGAGTACAAAAAATGACCCGATACTAGCAGCAATTGCCAAAGCCCAATTAGAAAACATTGATGTTAAAAAGAAACCTCCAAAAAAGCTGGCTCCTAAAATAAGTAATGCAACACCTAAACTAGCACCAGAAGAAATACCTAAAACAAAAGGACCTGCTAGTGGGTTTCTAAATAAAGTTTGCATTAATAAACCACTTATAGATAAGCCAGATCCTACTAAAATTGCAGTAATAGCTTTTGGTAAGCGATAGCTTATAATAATGGTTTCCCAACTACTTTTTGATGCAACACCTCCTGATAATAAGTTGAAAATTTCTTTTATGGGGATAGAAACAGAACCTAAACTAATATTGGTAATAAATAAAATAACCAGTAGTACAAACAGGAGTGTAAAATGTGTTGTGTATGTTTTTGATACGTCCAACTAGCTCATCGATTTTAGAAATGAAACTAATTGCTGAATAGCTAATCCTCTATGGCTAATTTTGTTTTTTTCTTCTGCGGTCATTTCAGCAAAAGACTTCTTATAACTTTCAGGTTGAAAAATAGGGTCGTAGCCAAAACCTTGTTCACCTTGTTTTTCAGATAGAATTTTTCCCTTACATACGCCGTCAAATAAAAATTGTTCTCCGTTTAAGTTTAAACAAATCGAGGTTCTAAACTGAGCGTCTCTATTAGTTTGGTTGTGTAATTCGTTTAAGAGTTTTTGCATGTTGCTCTCTGCATTGGTAGGTTCACCTGCATATCGTGCAGAATATACTCCAGGAGCCCCGTTTAAAGCAGAAACTTCTAAACCTGTGTCATCAGCAAAACAGTTGTAACCGTATTTTTCGCTAATGTGATTGGCTTTAATTTGAGCATTTCCTTCTAAGGTTGTCGCTGTTTCTTCAATATCATCAAAACAGTTGATATCTTTTAAAGAAAGTAACTCGATAGTAGTAGGAAGCATTTTTTGTACTTCAGCAAGCTTATTTAGGTTGTTAGTAGCAAAAACTAATTTCATGTATTGGTAATTAACTAAAGCAAATGTATTCAATTTTTATCATCTTTACTGTTGTTTTTCTTATTTGTAGAAGGAATACAGTTGCATAAAGCGTTCACATAGAAAAAATAAAAAAGAGGCTTTAAAGCCTCTTTTTTTTATCCTTTAATTTTTGACAATTCAAGTTTTTTAGCGTCTATTTCGTTTTCTGTTTTAAGTAAACGAGTTTCGATTTGGCTGATGATAGCTTCTTTTCGTTCGATACTTTCTTTAGAAGTAGAAGCGTCTTTTTTAGCTTCTTCTAGTTTAGATTTCATTTTTGCTAAACCTTCTTTTCCACTAATCAAAATTTCTTCATTAATACTAATATCATCTTCAAGATCACTTATTAATGTGTTTTTCTCTTTGCTAATGTTTTGCTCCTTAGCCTTAATTTGATTGCTTAATTGTTTTAATTTCTCTTCTTCTAAACGTAAAGCTTCTTGTTCTTTTAAGTAAGCAAGTTCTCTAGCTTTTCTTTCTTCGTCTAATTTTTTACGAGCATCTTCTAATTGTTGCTTTTGTATAAGAATTTCTTTTTGCTCACTACTAATGTTGTCTTCGTATACAATACTTGTGTTTTGAGCAGGAGTTTCAGTCTTTTCTGTTGTAGGTTGCTCTTTTTTTAGTTTTCTAGCTAGTTTTTTTTCAAGAGAGGCTAAATCTTGTTTGTGTAAATCAATTTGAGAATTTAATTTGGTAAGTCTTCGTTGCATATTTGCAACAATTTTTTCTTTTCTCTCTACTTCTTCTTTTGTGGCTTTTTTACTTTTCTTAAAGTTTTCTAAGTTTGCTTTTACACGTTTTAAAGCGCTAACGCCACTCATTAAAATTTCTTCATTAGCACTAATTTGATTTTTCTTGTGTTTAACCTGAGTCTTTAACGTTTTAACGTCACTTTGCGCATAAATTTGTTGTGAGCAAATAAAGGTTATAAAGAAGATAGATGCTAATATTCTTAATGTTTTCATATTTAATAAGTTTAATTTTTTGGGGCGCAAAAGTACAGCTTATTACTAAAAGAACATTGCTTTATATGGCTTTTTTGAAAAAGGAAATAATTTACTCGTGATGATACGGTTCGTTACGAAGAATGGTAAATCCGCGATAAATTTGTTCCACAATAAATAAGCGGATCATTTGATGAGAAAAGGTCATTTTTGATAACGATAATTTTCCTTGTGCTTTAGTATACACAGCATCAGAAAAACCATAAGGACCGCCAATAACTAATACTAATTGTTTAATGCCAGAATTCATTTTCTTTTGTAGATATTCGGAAAACTCCATAGAAGTATGTTGTTTTCCTTTGTCGTCTAATAAAACTAGTTGGTCGGTAGCTTGTAGTTTAGATAGAATTAATTTTCCTTCTTTTTCTTTTTGCTGAGGCTCGCTTAAGTTTTTAACATTTTTAATATCAGGAATAATTTCCAACTCAAACTTTACATAATGTTTTAATCGGTTTTGATATTCGTCAATTAATTGCTGTAACTGCTTATTGTCAGTTTTACCTATGGCGAGTAGTTTTATTTTCATAATGTCACTTCGAGTGATTTTCGATTTTAAGAGAAAATTATATCGAGAAGTTTTGATATCGCAATGTTCTCGATACAAATTTATTCGTTTTTAACTCATAAATTCACTCGAACCGACAGAAAGTTTAAAATCATTAGTATTTTTACGTCAATAATTCAATACTATGATTTCACAAGAACAATTTAATAAAGAGCTAGATTTAATTATAGCAAATGCTATTAGAGAAGATATAGGCGATGGTGATCATACCTCATTATCATGCATACCTTCCGATGCAACAGGAAAAGCAAAATTATTAGTAAAAGACGAAGGTATAATAGCCGGAGTAGAATTTGCTAAAATGGTGTTTGCTTATGTGGATCCTGAGTTAGAAGTTGAAACATTAATAAATGATGGTGAAAAAGTGAAGTATGGAGATATTGTTTTTTATGTATCAGGAAAATCGCAGTCTATTTTAATGGCAGAACGTTTGGTGTTAAATGCAATGCAACGTATGAGTGCTATTGCAACCAAAACTAAGTTTTTTGCTGATTTGTTAGAAGGAACCAAAACCAAAGTGTTAGACACTCGTAAAACCACACCAGGAATCCGTGCTTTAGAAAAATGGGCGGTAAAAATAGGTGGTGGTGAAAACCATCGATTTGCTTTATACGATATGGTAATGATTAAAGACAATCACATCGATTTTGCTGGAGGCATTACTCAAGCAATTACGAAAACTAAGAAGTATTTAGCTGAAAAAGGGCTGGATATTAAAATAATTGTAGAAGCACGTAGCCTAGAAGAAATTGAAGAGATTTTACAAAACGAAGGTGTGTACAGAATTTTGATAGACAACTTTAACTATGAAGATACCCGTAAAGCAGTTGAGTTGATTGGTGATACATGTTTAACAGAATCTTCAGGAGGAATTAACGAAAAAACCATTCGTAAGTATGCAGAATGCGGAGTTGATTTTATCTCATCAGGAGCCTTAACACATTCGGTTTACAATATGGATTTAAGCTTAAAAGCAGTCGAATAATATAACTTAATTTATCATGAAAAAACAACTATTACTCATAGCAACGCTAGTAGTAGCTATGTCGTGTAAAACAGAAGGAACAAAAAAAGAAACCACTTCGAATATGGTAGAAAATCCATTATTAGTAAAAAGTTCTTTAGATTTTGGAGCACCAGATTTTACTAAAATAAAGAACGAACACTTTATGCCTGCAATTTTAAAAGGTATGGAAGTTCAAAATGAAGAGATTGCTAAAATTGTAGCAAACACTGAAGCGCCAACTTTTGAAAATACAATTGTAGCGTTAGAGGAAAGTAGTAAAACATTAGACAATGCTACATCGGTTTTTTATGCATTAGCAGGAGCTCATACAAACGACACGATTAAAGAAAATCAAAAAGAATTAGCGCCTAAGTTTTCTAAACACAACGATGAAATTTTATTAAACACTAAGTTGTTTGAAAAAATTAAAGCGATTCACGAAAATGTAGAAAATTTAGAGTTGGATGCTGAGTCTAAACACTTGGTAAAAGAGTATTACAAAAACTTTGTAAAAGCAGGAGCTAACTTATCTGAAGAAAAGAAAAACGAGTTAAAAAAAATCAATGCTGAGTTAGCAAGTTTATCTAACGACTTCGGAAAAAAGTTATTAGATGCTAGTAAAAAAGGAGGTTTAACAGTTACCGATAAAGAGCAGTTAAAAGGACTTTCAGAAGAAACAATTAAAGGTTTAGAAAAAGACGGAAAGTATGAAATCCAACTGATTAATACTACACAACAACCGTTATTACAAACTTTAGAAAATAGAGAAGTTCGTAAAGAATTGTTTGAAAAATCTATTCACAGAACTGACGCAGGTGAGTACAACACAAGCGACTTGGTAAAGAAAATGGCTTTGTTACGTGCTAAAAAGGCGCAAATTTTAGGTTTTGACAACTTTGCAAGTTGGAGTTTACAAGGAACAATGGCATCTACACCAGATAAAGTTTTTGAAATGTTCAACGGATTAATTCCGGGGTCGTTAGCAAAAGTAGCAGCTGAAACGAAAGAAATTCAAGCAGAAATCAACAAAGAAGGAAACGATTTTACTTTAGCACCATACGATTGGAATCATTTTGCTGAAAAAGTACGTAAGTCTAAATACAACTTAAACGAAGATGAGGTAAAACCATACTTTGAGTTAACCAACGTATTAGAAAAAGGAGTGTTTTATGCGGCTACAAAATTATACGGAATCACCTTTAAAAAACGTACCGATATTCCTACCTATCACCCAGATGTAGTAGTGTATGAAATCTTTGAAGAAGACGGAAGCAAGTTAGGATTATTCTACGGAGATTTCTTTGCAAGAGACAGTAAGCGCGGTGGCGCGTGGATGGGAGCTTTTGTAAAACAATCGAAATTAAGAGGACAAAAACCAGTAATTTACAATGTTTGTAACTACCCTAAACCAGCAGAAGGAGAACCAGCATTAATCAGCTTTGATAATGTAGAAACTACCTTCCATGAGTTCGGACACGCGTTACACGGTTTATTCGGAAATCAAAAATATGCATCAATTTCAGGAACAAGTACGGCAAGAGATTTTGTTGAGTTTCCATCGCAATTCAATGAAAACTGGTCAACACATCCAGAGGTGTTAAATAACTATGCTTTACATTATAAAACAGGAGAAGTGATTCCAGATGCGTTATTACAAAAAATTAAGAATGCAGGAACGTTCAATCAAGGGTATTCAATTATTGAAAACTTAGCATCTTCTAATTTAGATATGCAATGGCACACCATATCAGCAGATACGAACATTGAAGATGTAGCTAAATTTGAAGAAGAAGCATTAGCTAAAATGAAGTTGAAGATTGATGAGGTGCCACCAAGATATCGATCAACATATTTCGCGCATATTTTTAGCGGAGGATACGGTGCAGGGTACTACTCGTATTTATGGACAGAAATGTTAAGTCACGATGCGTACGATTGGTTTAAAAACAACGGATTGTTAACCAGAGAAAACGGTCAGAAGTTTAGAGAACAAATCTTATCGAAAGGAAATACGATGGACTATGCAGAAATGTATAAAGTTTTTGCAGGAAGAGATCCACAAGCTGAACCAATGTTAAAAGCGAGAGGATTACAATAAATGAATGATTTCTTTGACAACGAAACATTTACAAAAGTTGATTTCACACTAACAAAAATCAACAAAGGAGAATATGACAGCTGTACGTTCGAGAATTGCAATTTTGAGAACGTACATGCTTCAAATATTGAATTTTTAGAGTGTGAGTTTATCAACTGTAATTTTAGCAATACAGTGGTAGACCACACTTCTTTTAAAGATTGCACTTTTGAAAATTGTAAAATGGTTGGGGTAAAGTTTAATGAATGCAACAACTTTTTGCTAGAAATGAATTTTCATAACTGCCAACTAAACTTATCTTCTTTTTACCAATTAAAAATTCCCGCTACAAAATTTGTAAATTGTAATCTGCAAGAAGTAGATTTTACGGAAACTGATGTAAACAAAAGTCTTTTTGAAGAGTGTGATTTAAAAGGAGCAATTTTTGAGCAAACGAATTTAGAAAAAGCAGACTTTACAACTGCCACTAATTTTGCTATCGATCCTGAAAGCAATAGGGTTAAAAAAGCGAAATTTTCTAATGAGAATATTGCAGGATTATTGTATAAGTATGATATTGTGGTGGAGTAAAGTTTGAAAGTGAAAAAGAAAAATTAAAAGCTAATAGCATAGAGCCAAAAGCCAACAGCTAACGAAAATGACAAAACCAATAGAAGATAACCTTGAAAAGATTCCAGTAATAAACAGGTTGGTAGCCTTTGGAAAGAAAATTAAAATTCCGGGGTTAGAAGGAATGTCTTTGTATGATGTACTCGAAATGTATGTTATTGGTATTGTAAAAGGAGCGCTAACTACTAGAGCAGGAGGAATTGCTTTTAGTTTCTTTATGGCAATTTTTCCGTTTTTACTATTCATTTTAACACTCATTCCATACATCCCGATTGAAGGTTTTCAAGAAGGGCTACTTTCATTAATGCAAGAAGCATTGCCACCTAAAACCTTTGAAGCGGTAGATTTTGTGATTAAAGATATTATTAACAATCAATATGGCGGATTATTATCGTTTGGTTTCTTTGCTTCTATTTTTTTAATGACAAATGGTGTAAACGCCATTTTTGGCGGATTTGAATATTCGTACCATGTCAAAGAAATGAGAAGTGTTTTTAAAGCCTATTTTATTTCTTTAGGCGTATCGTTACTTATGTCTTTTTTCTTAATCGTTACCGTAACGTTGATTATTTTTTATCAAATAGCGTTGACAAGAATCCATAAGTTTGGGTGGTTAAATACAGGAGATTTAGATTTGTTTTACTACGGAAGAGGTTTCTTGTTTCTTGTAATGATTTTTACCATTGTATCGCTACTCTTTAGATACGGAACCAAACAGGGTAAAGATGTAAAATTCTTTTCTCCAGGAGCTATTTTAACGACTGTTGTTTCGATGTTTACATTCTACTTATTCGGAATTTATGTGGTGAAATTTGCTCAGTATAACCAATTATATGGTTCAATAGGAACCTTATTAATTTTGATGCTTTTTGTATGGTTAAACGCAATTATTCTGCTTCTAGGTTTTGAGTTAAATGCTACGATTTACCGTTTAAAGCGTAAAAATAAAGCGAGAGCTAAATAATATTTTTCTTCATATTTTTTCGGATATTTGCAGGCTAAAACGCAAATCAAATTAGGAATTAACAATTACAAATTGTCAATTAATTCATAATTATAAATATACTTTAGTACTTAGTGTAACTAACGACTAAGAGCTAACGACTAAAAACTAATAAAATGAAACCAGGAATCCCAAAAGGAACAAGAGATTTTTCATCAACAGAAGTAGCAAAAAGAAATTACATTTTTAATACGATTAAACATTCGTTTGAAAATTTCGGATTTCAACCTATTGAAACGCCAAGTTTTGAAAATTCTGAAACTTTAATGGGGAAATATGGTGAAGAAGGAGATCGTTTAATTTTTAAAATTTTAAATTCTGGTGATTATTTAAAGAAAGTAGATGAAAACTTATTGGCAGATAAAAACAGTCAAAAAGTTACTTCAAAAATTTCTGAAAAAGCATTACGTTACGATTTAACAGTACCGTTTGCACGTTACGTAGTTCAACACCAAAACGAAATTACATTCCCGTTTAAACGTTACCAAATTCAACCAGTTTGGAGGGCAGATAGACCACAAAAAGGGCGTTTCCGTGAGTTTTATCAATGTGATGCCGATGTGGTAGGAAGTACTTCATTATGGCAAGAAGTTGAATTTGTTCAATTATATGATACTGTTTTTAGTAAGTTAGGATTAAAAGGTACGACTATCAAAATCAATAACCGAAAAATCTTATCAGGAATTGCTGAGGTAATTGGTGCATCAGACAAATTAATAGATTTTACAGTAGCTTTAGATAAGTTAGATAAAATAGGAAAAGACGGTGTGGTTAAGGAGATGTTGGAGAAAGGAATTTCTGCTGAAGCCATTGAAAAAGTTGATCCGTTATTTAACTTTTCAGGAAGTAATCAAGATAAGTTAGCTTCTTTAGAGGCTATGTTACAAGGATCGGAAGAAGGTTTACAAGGAGTGGCTGATTTAAGAACTGTGGTTGATAGTGTTGAAAGCATTGGGTTAGATTCTGCAAGTTTAGAATTAGATGTAACCTTAGCTCGCGGATTGAACTATTACACAGGTGCTATTTACGAAGTAGCAGCGCCAGAAGGTGTAAAAATGGGATCTATCGGAGGTGGAGGTCGTTATGATGACTTAACAGGAATCTTCGGGTTAAAAGACGTTTCTGGAGTAGGAATTTCTTTCGGATTAGACAGAATCTACTTAGTAATGGAAGAATTAGGTCTGTTTGAAGCTGTAGAATTGCCAAAACCTAAAGTATTGTTTTTAAATTTTGATAAAAACGAGAGTTTAGAAAAGGTAAAAATCATAAAAACATTACGTAGTAATGACATAAAGGCAGAGATGTATCCTGATATTGCAACTAGTAATAATCAACAAAAAAAGCAGTGGAAATACGCTATAAATAGAGAAATTGAGTTTGTAGTAACAACTGTTGAAAACGGTACACTTGTTGTTAAAGATATGGTGGTTGGAGAGCAAACTACTTGTTCTTTAGACGAATTGATAAATAAAGTGCAGTAAATTACCAACAATGTTGTAAATTTGCGCCCTATTAATTTTTAGATAGAAATGTTTGAAGTGAACAGCAACAAAATGAATGACGATAGAATAGACGAAATAGGAGAGAACCACATCGGTACATCGGCAAAAACACCTTTACGTGCAGATGCTTTCGATATTTCTGACAAAGAAAAAATTGAAAAAATTCAAGAGAGTGTTAGAGAAATTCTTGAAACTTTAGGAATGGATTTAACAGACGATAGTATGAAAGGTACTCCTAAAAGAGTAGCTAAAGCTTTCGTGAATGAGTTGTTTATGGGATTAAATCCTGAAAACAAACCAGAGCCTTCTACATTTGACAATACCTATAAGTATGGTGAAATGTTAGTTGAAAAAAATATCATCGTGTACTCAACTTGTGAGCATCACTTATTGCCAATTATTGGTAGAGCTCACGTGGCGTACATTTCAAATGGTAAAGTAATCGGTTTATCTAAAATGAATCGTATTGTAGAGTATTATGCTAAGCGTCCGCAAGTACAAGAGCGTTTAACGATGCAAGTAGTACAAGCAATGCAAGAAGCATTAGGAACGCAAGATGTTGCTTGTGTTATTGATGCTAAACATTTATGTGTTAACTCACGTGGTATTAAAGATATTGAAAGTAGTACAGTAACTGCTGAGTTTGGTGGAGCATTTAAAAACAAAGAAACCAAACGTGAATTTTTAGATTACATAAAATTAAACACTGATTTTCAATAGAAAATAAGTTGTAAATAAACAACAAAGCGCATTCGAAAGAATGCGCTTTGTTGTTTTATGCTTTTGCTTTAAACCTCTTATATCCAGTAAAAAAGAAGAATAAACTAAAGATAATTTTTATACCTAAGTAAAAATATTTATCCGTCGTTGTCCAAGAGAAAAGCAACTTGTATATCTCTTTGTTTTCTAAAAATTGAGTAACACCATCAAATAGTATTACCAAACCAAAAACAAGATAAAAATAGGGCATTACTTTACTCATTATTGGACAGGGATTTTAATTTCGTATAATTTTCTACTCTTATTATTTAATTTGTTTTCTCTTAACCAAGAGTTGTGTAGTTTTAAATCTTTGTAAGTAGTACCAAACTTTTTAGCAAACAAAGCAATATCAGTAATCGCTGTGTCTACTTTTACAGTGTAGGTTTCAGGTAATGTGTATAAATCTTCTTTATCGAATGTGAAACCGTATTTTTCTGGATTTGAGATGATTTCTTTTAAGGCTAAAATTCTGAATACATATCGTTCAGTTTCGTCAGGTAATAAAGCATCGTAATAACTAGTTACTCCTTGCTCATCTAATCTTCTAGAAACACCGTAATTTCCTGCATTATAAGCTGCAGCAGCAAGTGTCCAAGAACCAAAACGTTCTTTTGATTTTTTTAAATACTCAGCCGCTACTTCTGTAGACTTTTCAATATGATAACGTTCGTCTACATTGTTGTTAATTTCTAATCCATATTCTCTACCTGTTTGCTTCATAAAGTGCCACATACCAGCAGCGCCCGCATGAGAAGTTTCATCGATAAAACCGCTTTCAGCTAAGGCTAAAAATTTAAAATCATCAGGTAAGCCATGTTTTTTTAACAATGGTTCTAAGATAGGAAAGTACTTATTGGCGCGTTTTATTAATAGTAATCCGTTTGATTGCCAATAGGTGTTTACTAATAATTCACGATCCATTCGTTCTTTAATGTCTGGTTTCTCTAACGGAACACGCTCACCTGCTAAATTTAAATTCTCAGGTAATTTTAAAGCTTTTACTTCGTAGGTTTCAGCTACACTTTTAATAGTTGGTTCGTTAGATTTACTAATAGTATTGGTAAATAAAATTCCTACGAATACTATAGTTATGATTGATAAAAAGCGGATTGACTTATTCATTTTTTTCTTTATTTTTTGTTGAAATTGGGTGTGGTATTTAATCTATCAAAAAACATTCCTTTTCTAAGATTTTAGAAATAGTTTTTGCTTTGTTCAGTATCATTACATGCGTACCATTCTCAATTTCAATAGAATTCTTAATATGTTTAATAGGAAAAACTTCGTCTTTTTTTCCGTGAATATGAGTTATATCTTTTAGTGGTTCTTTTTGCTGCCAATGTAACACGTTGTATATAGCCCATTGCAAATAATCTTTATCTCTTATCGATAAATATATTTTATAAAGCTCTGCTCGTTTTTTTAAATAATCATTGAAAAAATAGTGTTCGTAATTTTCAATATTAGCAATAACTTTTGAAGGGAAAAGTTTATAGGCTTTTGTTAGTTGAGCTAGTTTTAAACGTTTTGGAAGTTCTTTATTGCTTTTAATGCTAGAAATAATAATTACCTTTTTACAATCGATAATTTTACTCATTTCTTGCACCATAACTCCACCAAAAGAAACTCCCACTAAAATAGGGTTTTTATGTTGAATTTTAGCACACAAACGTTGCGCATATTCTTGAATAGTTTCATTAATAGAAGTTGGCATCAACCAATCTAAAAAATGCAATTCAAACTGTTCTTCTGGTAAAGAAATACGCTCAAATATTTTGGTGTTGGCAGCTAAACCAGGAACAAAATATAGGTGAGTTTTTGGCATTATTCTATGAATTTTTTGTCGAATAAAATGTCAGCTACGTATTCATTAATATCAATTAATTCGTCAGGAATGTTGTTCCATAAACGAATTTGAACTTGCTTTCCGTTATGAATAATATAAGTGCTGCCTAAATCTAAAACTTTAGGGTTATCGTACACTTCATTAAAACTTGCAAAATCTTTTTTATTGAGTTTTTCAGTAAGCTCTTGTAATTGATTATCGGTAAGAGTAAAACTTTGAGTTCCTTTTACGAGTACATAATCAATACCGTTATATACTACGTTTCCATCTTTATCAATCGAAACGCTATATGTAGGACACTCGCCAAAACACGGTGTTTTTCTAATTCTTAGTAATGAGTTTTTTTCTTCGGAAATGATCTTCGCTAACTTTTCTTCAGTATTGATGTCAACAGTTCTAAACTCTCCGCTCTCTTGTAATTTCCCTACCCAAAACTCACGTTTTCCTTCAGGAACTTTAACAATCCCAACTTTAGAAGCATCAGTTTCAAAAGCCATTTTGTTCCAAGTTAAACCGCTATTTTTCACAAGAGATTTAACATCGTCAATGCTTTTAGCATTGTTAAGAACAATGATTAGTTCGTTTTGAGGCGCAACAGGTTTTGTAGCTTTTTTTTCTTCTACGATTATTTCTTTTTCTGTTGGTTCTGTTAAGTTGGTTTCAGAACTTTTTTTAGGCATCCCACAAGAGATTCCTAAGGCTAAAAAAGAGTATAATACGTGTTTCATAGGTTGTTTTTGCTGATTTTGTAAACTAGTTGACAAGTTAAGCAATAACTTCAGCATCTACAAAATCAAAACGCACTAAACCATCTTCATCAATCTTAGTTAAAGTAACCTTATGTAGTGTGTTCACCAAGTCTGGATTCCAAGCGGCTTTTACTTTAACGTAGTTTTCGGTAAATCCGTGAATGTAGCCTTCTTTATTTTCACCTTCAAATAAAACAGTAAGTGTGTTTCCTATTTGACTTTCGTAGAAAGCTCTACGTTTTTTAACAGACAACCCGCGTAACATTTTACTACGTTTTGTACGTATATTTTTAGGTACGACACCATCCATTTCAACCGCTTCTGTATTCGGTCTTTCAGAATAGGTGAAAACGTGTAAATAAGAAATGTCCATTTCACTTAGGTAGTTGTAAGTTTCTAAGAAAAGTTCATCTGTTTCTCCTGGAAAACCAACAATAACATCAACACCAATACAAGCATTAGGCATTACTTCTTTAATTTTTGATACTCTATCTGTATAGACTTTGCGTAAATAACGACGCTTCATTTTCTTTAAAAGCGTGTCGCTTCCTGATTGTAATGGAATGTGAAAATGCGGAACAAAAGTATCTGAGTTAGAAACAAAATCAATCGTTTCATCTTTCAATAAGTTAGGTTCTATTGAAGAGATTCGTAAACGGTGAATTCCTTCAACTTTATCTAATGCTTGTACCAACTCTAAAAAGGTGTGCTCGTGTTTTTTATTTCCAAATTCACCTTTTCCATAGTCACCTATATTAACTCCAGTTAATACAATTTCTTTGATTCCTTTTTCTGAAATTTCTTTGGCATTTTTTAGTACATTTTCCAACGTATCACTACGAGAGATTCCACGAGCTAGAGGAATAGTACAATAGGTACATTTGTAATCGCAACCATCTTGTACTTTTAAAAAGGCACGGGTACGATCGCCAATAGAATACGAACCTACATAAAAATCAGCTTCTTCAATTTCACAAGAATGCACTTCACCAATTTCATTTTTGGTTAAGTCGTTAATGTAACTAGTTACATTAAATTTTTCAGTAGCTCCTAATACTAAATCAACACCATCAACCGCAGCTAACTCTTCTGGTTTCAATTGTGCATAACATCCAACGCCAATTACAAAAGCGTTTTCGTTTTGTTTTAAGGCAGACTTTACTATGGATTTAAAACGTTTATCAGCATTGTCAGTTACCGAGCACGTATTAATCACATATACATCTGCTTTTTCTTCAAATTCAACACGTTCAAAACCTTCGTTAACAAAGTTTCTAGCAATAGTTGAGGTTTCAGAAAAATTTAATTTACAACCTAACGTATAAAAAGCTACTTTTTTATCTGCATTCATCTTTTCTCTATCCTAAATAAAAAATAAAAGTCTTGTACAAGTCTTCAATTTTTTAGAAGTTCGTATAGTTTATTTAATCTGCTACTGTTTTTAACAGTTTAAGGTTTGCAAAAGTACGATAATATTCATGATTTTTGAAACTAAAAGACTATTAGTTAGAAAATTAAAACATTCTGATTTAGAGGCGTTTTATGAGTTGGAAAGCAATCCGAAAGTATTGCAATACGCTACAGGTGAGCCTAAAAATTTAGAAGAAAGTAAGGAAGATTTAGAACAGTTGATAAAAAGTTATGACGATCCAACGAATGATTTTTGGATTTATGCAATAGAAAGAAAAACAGATAATGAATTTGTAGGTACTGTTGCTTTGGTAAAAGATGAAGAAGGAAATGATGAAATAGGTTATCGATTTATTGAACGTTTTTGGGGTAACGGTTTCGCAACTGAACTTTGTGAAGGATTAATACAATATTGTAAATCCATAGGAATGAAGAAATTGATTGGATGCGTGGTAGATGAAAATGTAGCATCGGCAAAAATTTTACAGCGATTTAATTTTGTGGTAATAGAGAAATTTATCAGTGAAGATATTGGTTTGCCAGAAACAAAATATGAATTGATTTTATGATAGTAGACACAACAATTTTCATATTATACAGTAATTATTACCACAAAACGGAAAGAGACTATGGTTTTAAACAATAAATAGGTATGTACGCGACAATTTCTAATTTTTTAAAGAAGTACCTAAAACAGAGTACTATTTTTAAGTACGGATTCAATATTTCTCCCATGTATAGAAGATCTACTGGGAAAATAAATTATGTTTCTGAAGACTTGTTGAAAGCACAAGTGAAAATTCCCATTACATACAAGAATAAGAATTATGTAGGGTCTATTTTTGGAGGGAGTTTATTTTCTGCTACAGATCCTGTTTTTATGATTCAATTAATGAATATTCTTGGAAATGACTATGTAGTTTGGGATAAAGAAGCGAGCATAAAATTTAAAATACCTGTAAAACAAGATGCTTATGTTGATTTTATTTTTTCTGAAAATGAAATAAAGCAAATAAAAGAACAGGTTAAAAACGAACAAGAAATCGATCTGATTAAAGAGATTAAAATAACCAACAAAGACGAATCTGTTGTTTTTGCTGAAGTATCTAAAACCATTTACATTGCAGATAAAACCTACTATAAAAATAAACGTAAGAAGAAATAAAGTTGTCGTATTATTAAGTTTATTGATTCTTTTTTCATGTGCTAAAAGGAAATCAAAATATACAGACAAACAAGTTTTCCGTTACAACGAACATTCTAATATTACTTCTCTTGATCCTGCTTTTGCAAAAGACCAGCGAAATATATGGGGGGTAAATCAGCTGTATAATGGATTGGTGGAATTAGATGATAGTTTGCAAGTAAAACCGTCTATAGCTAAAAGTTGGACAATTTCTGAAGATGGAAAAATCTATCAGTTTAAATTAAGAAATGATGTGCAATTTCACAAGCATATATTATTTGGAAAAGACTCTACAAGAAACGTTGTAGCAAAGGATTTTGAATATTCTTTTAATCGATTACTTGATAAAAATGTAGCATCTCCGGGAGGTTGGGTATTACAAAATGTTGCCAATTTTAAAGCTGAAAATGATTCAACTTTTACGATTAATTTAAAGCAACCTTTTCCACCTTTTTTAGGGCTGCTGGCTATGAAATATTGCTCGGTTGTACCAAGAGAAGCTATTGATTATTTTGGGAATGAGTTTAGAGCAAATCCGATAGGTACAGGACCTTTTCATTTTAAACTTTGGGTTGAAAATACAAAGTTGGTATTGAGGAAAAATCCACTCTATTTTGAAAAGGATGAAAATGGAAAACAGCTCCCGTATTTAGAAGCAGTAGCAGTTACTTTTTTACCAGATAAACAAAGTGAGTTTTTACAGTTTATTCAAGGAAATATAGATTTTATGAAGAGTTTAGACGCTTCGTATAAAGATGATATTTTAAATACTGACGGAACCTTAAAAGAGAAATATGCGGATAAGGTACGCATGCAAACAGGAGCATATTTAAATACAGAATATTTAGGAATTTATCTGGATGGAGAAGAGGAACATCCAACAAAATCAAAACTGATACGACAAGCCATGAATTATGGCTTTGATAAGGAGAAGATGATCAAGTTTTTGCGAAATGGAATTGGTACACCTGCTACAAGTGGATTTATTCCGAAGGGATTACCGTCTTTTAATAATCAACAAGGATATTCATATCAACCAGAAAAGGCGAAGAGGTTAGTATCACAATACAAAGAAGAGACAGGAGATGAGAATCCACAAATTACAATTACCACCAATAGTAATTATTTGGATTTATGTGAGTTTATTCAGCGAGAACTGCAAAAAATAGGTTTGCAAACCAACGTAGATGTAATACCACCATCAACTTTACGTCAAGGTAAGGCGAGTGGTAAGCTTCCTGTTTTTAGAGCGAGTTGGATTGCCGATTATCCAGATGCAGAAAATTATGTATCCTTATTTTACAGTAAAAACTTTACTCCAAACGGACCTAATTATACACACTTTAAAAATGAATTTTTTGATGCTTTGTACGAACAATCTATCAAAGAAGTTGATGTGTTAAAGCGTCGAAAGCTCTATCAACAAATGGATAGCATCATTATTGAAGAAGCTCCTGTAGTTCCGTTATATTACGATGAGGTGATTCGATTTACGCAAAAAAATGTACACGGTTTAGGTATCAATCCTATTGATTTGTTGGATTTAAGGAGAGTAAAAAAGGGCTAAATATCACTTTTCTCTTCGTTCCAGTAATAGCTGTCAGGATACACTCGTTCTCCAAATACAGCTGTTCCAACTCGTACGATAGTAGCACCTTCTTCAATAACAATTTCTAAATCGCCACTCATTCCCATAGAAAGTTCATTCATTTCTACATTGGGGATTTGAAGCGCTTTAATTTCTTCTTGAAGTTGTTTTAACTCCTGAACCTTATTTTCCCCGATAAGAGTTTCTCCTTGAGTAAGAGCGAAGTTAATTCTCTCAGGGGTTACGGTTTTGGTCGCTAATAATAAACGAACATCTTTAGGATTTCTGTTAGCTTTTTCACAGGCAAATTGTATTCGCTGATGAATAATGGGTAGTTATTTTTGAATATTATCCATTTACTAGTTGGCTTTTTAATTCTTCTTTTTCTATAATTTTATTTTTCAAAGTTCTGTAGGTGATATCTTTGGCTTCAGCATAAGAAATTCCGTATACAGGATTTATATCTCTAAATTCTTCTGGAAATTCTTGTAACAAAGCTTGATAATAAATATCTAAATCAGCATCACTAGGAGCCTCAAATTGTAATCTTAATTGAAAACGTCTTAACAAAGCAGTGTCAATAACACCAGAGTGATTGGTAGCAGCAACCAATAAAACATCGTTAGGTAATTGATCTATTAATTGAATAACAGTGTTGACCAATCGTTTCATTTCAGAAGAATCTTTACTGTCGTAATCACGAGCTTTACCTATGTAGTCAAATTCATCTAAAAATAATACAGCACTTTCTCGCGTCGCTTTTTTAAAAACATCAAAAATATTTTTAGCAGTTTCACCAAGTTTAGAAGAAACAATACTACCTAAATTTAAGGTGATTATTTTCTTATTTAGCGTTTTAGCAATGGCTTTTGCAGTTGTTGTTTTTCCACATCCGGTATGTCCAAATAACAATAATTTGTTGTCTACAGGTAATTTGTATTGGTTTAAAACAGCAACATGTTTAAACTCTTTTAAAAGTTGATTTAAAGAACTTCTGTTTTCCTTACTTAAATGAATTTTATGTAAGTCAATAGTTGTTTCATTCGAATGAAGAATAAAGTCGTGTATAGCCATTTTTGTTGTTTGTTTTTTGGATCAACAAATATACTAAGAGCTATCAAGAACAAGAAAGAGAACGATAGATTTAAGACAATCTTAAGATGAAATAAAAAAAGAAAGTAGGTGTTTTTTGAAGGGAAATCTCAACAAGAAATTTATATCTTAATCAATGAGTTTGAAGCTAAAATTTTTCAAGAGTTTAAAGAGAAAAACCTTAAACTAGATGAAGCGGCTAAAATTTATGCTGAGAAGAAAGGGGTAAAGTTGAAGTTTGTTTAAAAAAAGCAACCCTTTTAAGGCTGCTTTTCATTTTTAAGAAACTAAATTTTTAATTCGTTTCGCAATAGTTTTTTTAATGTCTTTAGGATAACTTCTATCTCCGTGAAAAACATCAGCCATAGCTTCGCTAAACTGCTGGCCGTATTTTTTTAATACAATATTTCGAATACTTTTTTGTTCATAAAACCATTTAGAAAGCCATAAACCAGTTTTTATTTCAGGAAGTAAGTTTTCTGATATTTTTTCCAAGTATAACTTTTCAGCTAATTCAGACTTTTTATTACTCTCAATTATAGCTTCAGCAGCCAATTTACCACTGTAAATAGCGTTAGAAATTCCTTCAGCTGTAATAGGATCAGCAAAACCAGCAGCATCACCAATTAAAAACACATTGTTTTTAACAAATCCGTCTGTACGAGGAGCAACAGGGATTTGAAAACCATGTTGTGATTCGCTAACAATATTTGTAATCCCTAATGTTTTTAAATATTCTTGGTAATATTCTTTTAAATTAATTTTTGTTCTTCTTGCGGAAGCAACTCCGATAGATAAATGTTTTTTCTTCGGAAAATTCCAAGCATAACCATAAGGAATAGCATCAATGTCTAAACGAACTTCTTTAGATAAACGTTCAAAATCTTCATCAGAAACTTCTACTTCATATTCTAGAGCAGGAATTAATTTACGGGTATCTTCTTTCCATCCTGCCATTTTAGCTGTAGGACTCAACGCACCATCTGCAGCGATAACAAAATTAGCAGTAAAATTGCCTTGAGAAGTTTCTAGAGTAATAATATCATCAGAAAAAGTTAATCCTTTTAATTTGTGGTTTTCTAGTAAAGTAGCTCCAAATTCTTTTGCCTTTTGAGTAATTAGATTGTCAAAAGAATCACGCATAATCATTGAGATAGTAGGCTCTTCTCTATGCGTCTTAAAGTGAAGTTTTTCTCCTAAATAAATATCAACAGTATGGAACTCTTTTTCAACGACCTCTTTAATATCAAAAGGTAAGTTTTTACGACCTCTAAAAACAAAACCTCCACCGCACGTTTTATAACGGGGTAAAGTTTCTTTTTCAATAATAACTGTTGAAATTCCTTTTTGAGCTAAGTAAAAAGCTGTTGAAGCTCCTGATGGTCCGCTACCAATAACAGCAACATCGTAGTGTTCTTTCATAGATTTATTTTTAATTCGGATAAAAATACATTTTTATTCCGTACAAAATAATAAATCTACCAGTGTAAACGAGTCATAATAGGATGATGATCAGATAATTCTAAATCGGTATACGTTTTAAAATGGTTGATAGTCGTGTTTTTGTCAGCCAAAATAAAGTCGATACGCATAGGGTAGATATATCGAAAAGATTTACCCATACCCATACCAGCTTCAATAAAAGCATCTTTTTTATCGGTAGCCAGTTGGTTGTATGCCCATGAATAGGCAGTGTTGTTAAAATCTCCGCAAATTACTTTTTTACCTTTCCAAGTGGCTTCGTGTTGAGTTATCAAATCAACCTGATCAACTTGTTTCACAAAACCATTTTCTAAGCGTTTAAATAAACGTTCAGAACTTTTTTCGCCAAAATTCTCTTTTTTCGGATTAAGTTTTAACGATTCTAAATGTACATTGTATACACGAACGGTGTCTTTTTTTACAACAATATCAACAAAAATAGTGTTGTTAGCACTGCTTTTAAAATTAAGAGAACCAGAGTTTATGATAGGGTATTTTGAGTAAATAGCTAATCCAAACTTATTTGTTTTTGTCTTAGTTTTTATGTACTTGTAAGGAAGTTTTATGTCTAAAAGCTTTGAGTTGTAAAACTCTTGAAAAGCAATTACATCTGGAGTTTTGTCATTAATGAACTTGTATATTTTTTGTTCGGTAGTTGCATCATTTTCATGTTTGTAATGATTAAACAAACGAACATTATAACTCATGATTTTTAAATCATTATTAAGTATAATTTCCTTATTCGTAAACTTAATTAGGGGAGTAGAAATAAACCATCCTATAATTAAAACAAGAAATGATAATAAAGCATTTTTATGAATTTTAATTAACCAATAAATAAAAAAGCAAATATTAGTAACAACTAGTAATGGAACAGTTAAACTAAAAACGGAAAGAAAAGGAATTGTTTTAGGAGAAATATATGGAAGCGCATACGAAAGCAATAAAACAGTTGCAAAAACTGAATTAATGAAAAATAAAAATTTATGAGCTATCGAATACTTTCTCATTTAGTTTTTTCCTTGTTTGAATAAAAATTCTTTTTCACTTTTACTAAGTGTATCGTAACCAGACTTGCTAATTTTATCTAAAATAGCATCAATATCTTGTTGATTTTGTGTTTTATTAGCGCTTTTTTTAGGAGTTTTGTTACCCGATTTATATATTGTTTTAAGTTTTGGTTCTTTTTTAGCAAAGAATTTTTTAATCGATTCAAAAATATCCAACTCTTTATTGCTGGCACTACGAACGTAGAAAAAACCAAATAAAGCACCGCCAATGTGTGCTAAGTGTCCACCCGCATTTCCCGCAGGAATTTGAATAATATCAATAGCTACCCATATACATGCCAATACCCACAATTTTACAAAACCAATTAAAGGAAACTTTAATTCATAATTAGGCATGTAGGTAGCAATACCTATAAAAATAGCTGAGATACCAGCAGAGGCTCCTAACAAAACACTATTACGAGCAACATTTTGTAAAGCAGGGAAAAAGTTATAGCTAGCTATAAAAATAATCCCTCCAAATACAGTTCCTAACAAGTAAAAACTAAGTAGTTGTTTGGGCGTAAAATACTGTTGAAATAAATACCCAACATAAAACAAAGCAATTAAGTTTAATAAAATG
Organism: Tenacibaculum sp. TB-56; assembly: GCF_059716275.2. NCBI lineage: Bacteria > Pseudomonadati > Bacteroidota > Flavobacteriia > Flavobacteriales > Flavobacteriaceae > Tenacibaculum > Tenacibaculum sp. TB-56. Next base: position 2,019,924 of record NZ_CM201367.1, read on the forward strand.
TGTAAAAAGCTCGTGTGTAAAAAACCATAGGTAATAAGAGTCCATGGTTTGGTGATAAAATCGTTAAAATTGGCAGGCAAAGCAAACCATTCAACAATAAAGTTAGTTTTAGATTGGAATAAAAACCCAAAGGTATTAGTGATAAAAACCAATAAAAATACAGCAAGGTTTACATAAATAAGCTTTTCAACTACCCCTGCGTGTTTAAATCTATATTTTAAGTTATCTAGTATGTTCATTACACATAGCTTCTTTATAAAAATACTAAATTAATGAAATCTGAATTGATTTTTCTTCCAGTACCACGCTATAATAAAACCAATAATAGCTCCACCAACATGGGCAAAATGCGCAATATTACCAATCGAATAACTCGTCATTCCGAAGAATAAATCACTCAAAATAATTAACGGAATAAAGTATTTTGCTGCTATTGGAACAGGGAAGAAGATCAAAGCTAGTTTAGCGTTAGGATAGGTTAATCCGAAAGCTACCAAGACACCGTAAACTGCACCTGAGGCACCAACAGCTGGAGAATTGTATAAGCTGTAAAATTCACTCATTTCTTTGTTAGAAAGTGTGATTAAGCTATCGTTATACCTTCCCATATCTAAAATTTGTTGTATTTCAGCAGGCGATACTCCCATACCGATTAATTGCTCATAAATTCCGTTAAACTGATAGTAATTGGCAAGTGTATAAATTAATCCAGCTCCAATTCCTGCAGAAAAATAAAAGAATAAAAACTTATTTCTACCCCACATTTGTTCTAACGGAGTACCAAAAGCCCATAAACCATACATGTTAAAAAGTAAATGTGCAGGACCTCCATGCATAAACATATGCGTAATATATTGCCAAAAACCAAAATGCTCATTTGCAGGATAATGCAAAGCAAACAAATTGGTTAAATCCATATTTAATAACTGCGGAGCAAAAAATAGAATCACGTTAATGATTATTAAATGCTTTATGGCTTGTGTTAATCTAGGCATACAATTTTTTATTTATTGAAAATGGCATCAATTTCATTTAAAGACAAGGTCTTAAAAGTTGGTTTGCCAAATGGTGAAATAGTCGGTTCTTTACAAGAAAACAGATTGTTAACTAAATTTTCTTGCTCTTTCATATTTAAAGAAGTACCAGTTTTTATAGCTAATGATTTAGCAAAAGATTTAGCCATTACATCAAAGTGGCTAAAGCTAGTATCGGGCACTTCTAATTTTATATCGTCTAATAACTGTTCTAAAATTAGCGTTATTTGACTTTCAGTTATTGAAGTTGGAATTCCTGCAATAACCACACTTTCTTTTGTGAATTCATCAAACATAAAACCAGCACTTTCTAAATCAGATTTTATACTGTAAATCATTTCAATATCTGATGAAGAAAATGAAATATTTACAGGAAATAGTAATTGCTGACTGCTAGCTTCTTTAACGGTAATATTCTCTAAAAATTCTTCATACAAAACACGTTGATGTGCTAAAGATTGATGAATTAATACCACTCCTGATTTTATAGAGCTCAACAAATATTTCTTTTGAATTTGAAAAGTTTTTCCTGTCTCAGTTTCTTGTTGAGTTTCAAAAAGTTGTTCTTGTTGAATAGGTTCAACAGTATCTATATTTGTATATAAAGCTTCCCAACTACCTGTATCTTTTTTAAAGTTTGATTGATAGCTGTGTGTACTAACGCTTTTAGAAGAACCATTGGTAGGAGGTTCTTTGTAGCTAGTTTCCGTTTTAAACGGGTTAAAAGTAGGATCTACTGTTATCGGTGGAATAGAAGAACCGCTTTTTTTGCTATAGTCATATGGAGTATCTAAAGTAGCATCTCTATCGAAATCCAATACAGGAGCAACATTGTATTGCCCTAAACTATGTTTTACCGTAGCGCGTAAAATAGCATATAGAGCCTTTTCGTTGTCAAATTTAATCTCCGTTTTTGTTGGATGAATATTGATATCAATCGTATTTGGTGGTACTTCTAAATACAAGAAATACGACGGATGTGCTCCTCCTTCCAACAAACCTTCAAACGCATTCACAACTGCGTGATTCAAATACGAACTTTTGATAAAACGATTGTTGACAAAAAAGAATTGTTCACCACGTTTTTTCTTAGCGAATTCAGGTTTAGCTACAAATCCGTTTACGGTAATAATATCAGTTTGTTCATTAATTGGAACTAACTTTTCATTCATTTTAGTTCCAAAAATAGCTACGATACGTTGACGAAGATTACTCTTTTTTAAGTGGTAAACTTCGTTATTGTTATGGTGTAGTAAAAAAGTAATATTCGGATGTGCTAAAGCAACACGTTGAAATTCATCAATAATATGACGAGTTTCAATAGTATCTGACTTTAAAAAATTTCGACGGGCAGGAATGTTAAAAAATAAATTTTTAACAGCAATGCTTGTTCCTTTTGCTGTCGAAACTACTTCTTGAGAAACGATTTCACTACCTTCAATTTTTATTTGTGTACCTAATTCATCTTCTTCCTGTTTGGTTTTTAGCTCAACATGAGCAATAGCAGCTATTGAGGCTAAAGCTTCACCACGGAATCCTTTAGTGTTTAGGTTGAATAAATCTTGCGCATCTTTAATTTTAGAAGTTGCGTGACGTTCAAAACTCAAACGAGCATCAGTAGGACTCATTCCTTTACCATCATCAATTACCTGAATTAAAGTTTTTCCAGCATCTTTTAATAATAAAGTGATTGAAGTAGCGCCTGCATCAATAGCGTTTTCAATCAATTCTTTTACTACAGAAGCGGGGCGTTGTACCACTTCACCGGCAGCAATTTGATTTGCAACATGATCAGGAAGTAACTGTATGATATCTGACATTTAGTTATTTTTTAGGGAAAAAGATTGAAAGATCAAAATCGATAATGAACAAGAAAATAAGCGTTAAAATCAATGCGATAATTACGATTGTTTTATTAAATCGGTATCCTGACTCTTTAAGATCGTCTAAAGCAGCATTGAATTTTCCTTTTAAATTCTTCTTCTTTCCAATAGTAGTTCTATACTGATCAAACTTTTGTTTTATCTCATAAGGATTCCCTTCTCCTTGATAATAACGAGGTTTGTAATCGAACTTTTTATTTTCTCTTTTGATAAATCCCATAAAAATGTTGCTTCATTAATAGCTTATGTGTAACAAAAATCACACCAAATAAGTCCAAATTCAAAGTTACTGAATTATAGAGAGGTGGTCAAAAATTGTGGATAAATTAAAGTTAAAAAAGAAGCGAGAAACCTTTTTAAGATTTCTCGCTTTTTTATGCTGTTCTTTTTTAAGAAATTAAAATCCTAATGAGTTAGATGTGCGCTCTTGGTTTTTAATAGCAGCCATTTTAATAGCAGCTACAGCGCATTCAATTCCTTTGTTCCCTAATTTTCCGCCAGAACGATCAAGTGATTGTTGTTTAGTATTATCAGTCAACACACAGAAAATTACAGGAACATCGTACTTAATGTTTAAATCTACAATTCCTTGTGTTACCCCTTCGCATACAAAATCGAAATGCTTTGTTTCACCTTGAATAACGTTTCCAATTGCGATAATAGCATCTAATTTTTGAGTTTCAATCATTTTTTTGCATCCGTACACCAATTCAAAACTACCAGGAACGTCCCAAGAAATAATATTTTCTTGTTCAGCACCACAGTCTACTAAAGTTTCAATAGCACCTTTATGAAGGTTTTGAGTGATTTCAGGATTCCATTCTGAAACAACAATCCCAAATCGAAAAGATTTCGCATTTGGGATTGAAGCTTTATCGTAATAAGATAAATTTGTTGTTGCCATTACTGAGCGTATTTTGCGCTGTTGATATATTTTTCAATATCTCTTCCTTGATCAGAATCAGCGTATTTTTCTTTAATGGTTGTGTATAATTTTTCAGCTTTACTGTACTCTTTTAAATCCATAGCGATTTGAGCCGCTTTGAATAAGAATAAAGGAGTTGTAAATTGATTGTCTTTTTTGTTGGCTGCTTGTTGGTAGTAATCGAAAGCTTCTTTTGGTTGGTTGATGTCTGCAAAAGCATCACCAATAGCACCTAAAGCAGTAGGACCTAATAATTCGTCGTCAGATTTAAAGCTGCTTAAATAGTTGATAGCTTCTTCATACTTTTTCATTTTTAAGTAAGAAATACCAGCATAATAGTTTGCTAAGTTACCTGCATTTGTACCGCTAAATTGATCAGCAATATCAATAAAACCGTATTTTCCATCACCACCTTCTAAACCTAATGTGTATAAAGAATCTGCAATAGCACCTGCAGATGTATTTGCTTTATCGAAGAATGTACGAGGGTACGCTAATTCATTTGAAGCTTCTTGTTGTGTGGGTTCAGCAATAAATTTATTATAAGCTAAGTACACTAAAATTAAAGCTGCAATAGCTACCAATCCGTAAAATAATGGCTTGCTGTTTTTCTCAATCCATTCTTCTGATTTGTTTGCAGTTTCGTCTAAAGTATTAAATACTTCAGCGGTAGTACTTTGCGTTTCATCAAATGTTTCTTCTACTTCTTGTGTAACCTTTTCTTTCTTAGGTTTATAACCTCTTTTCTTGTATGTAGCCATAGTTGCTTAAAAAATTAGTGGCGACAAAAATAGTTTTTTTAATTGGATTTTAAAAGTCGTTTTTTCGTAAATTTTCGATAATTTGCGCATTCTTTTTTGAAACAACGCTTATTCATGTATTTGCAAAAAATATCATTGGTTAACTTTAAGAATATCGAATCGCAAACTTTTGATTTTCAAAAGAAAATAAATTGTTTTGTGGGGAATAATGGTATTGGTAAAACCAATATATTGGATGCAATTTATTACCTGTCTTTTGCTAAAAGTTACTTCAATTCTATAGCTGGACAGAATATTCGTCATGGTCAAGAATTTTTTATGATTGAAGGCGATTATTTACTGCATGATAGACAAGAGAAGATTATTTGTTCTTTAAAAAGAGGGCAAAAAAAGGTGTTGAAGCGTAACGGTAAAGCCTACGAAAAGTTTTCTGAACATATTGGGCAATTACCACTTGTAATTATTTCTCCTGCGGATAGAGATTTAATTGTTGAAGGAAGCGAAACGCGTCGTAAGTTTATTGATGGCGTAATTTCGCAACAAGACAAACAGTATTTACAAGCTTTAATCTCGTACACAAAGATTGTAAGTCAACGAAATGCCTTGTTAAAGTATTTCGCAGCAAACAGAACGTTTGATGCGTTGAACCTTAAAGTGTACGATGAACAGTTGATTGAATACGGAACGATTATTTATAATAAACGAAAAGTATTTTTAGAAGCATTTGTTCCTATTTTTAATGCAAAGCATCAAATTATTTCTGGAGCGAATGAAGAGGTGAATTTGCGTTATAAAAGTCAGTTGCATGATATGTCTTTAGAGTTGTTGTTGCAACAAAATTTAGAGAAAGATAAAATTTTGCAGTATACATCGGCAGGGATTCATAAAGATGATTTAAGTTTTGAAATAGGAGAGCATCCGATTAAGAAATTTGGATCCCAAGGACAGCAAAAATCATATTTAATAGCGTTAAAGTTAGCGCAATTTGAGTTTATTAAACAGCAATCTAACGTAACACCAATTTTGTTGTTAGATGATATTTTTGATAAGTTAGATGAAAATAGGGTAGCTCAAATTGTAGATTTGGTAAATAGTGATGAGTTTGGACAAATTTTTATTACTGACACCCATGCAGAACGCACAGAGGATGTGATTAAGCAGAGTAACCAAGAATATCAGATTTTTAAATTATAATGGCGTTGCTAGGAGCAAGGCGCAAAGTAAAGTAAATGGCTAAAAGAGAAAATGATAGTTTTTCGTTAAAAGACTTAATGGGAAGTTTTATTGAGGAGAATAATTTAAAAAAAGGGTTTCAAAAAATTCAAATAGATGAGGCTTGGGCGAAATTAATGGGTGCAGGAGTTGCTTCATATACAAGTGAGGTAAAGCTACAAAACGGAACCTTAATTGTTCGTTTGTCTTCTTCTGTGTTGCGTGAAGAGTTAAGTTATGGAAAAGACAAGATTGTTCGTATGATTAACGAAGAAATGGGAGAAGATCTTGTTAAAAAGTTGATGTTGGTGTAGATTTACTTTTTTAAGAGTTAAGTTGCTTGTGAGAGCCATCGCAGTTAGGCATTCTTTTAGAAAGTCCGCAAACGCAATCATTCAACCCTTTACCATTTAAAATTCTATTAGTACAGCTTTTAATTCTTGCTGTTCGTGTTTTAGCTTGCTTAGGTTTAGAGAAATGTAAGAGGTAACCTCTTTGTCTTCCCGGAGTTAAATTGTTAAAAGCATTTTTTAAAGTTACATCTTCAAAGGCCTCTGTTAGTTCTTTAGGAACCTCAAAGTCAGTAGTTTTTTTCATGGCAACTTCTAAGCCAGCTTTTTCAATTTCTATTGCTTCAAAAATATATTGTTTTATAATGGGTTTTTGATTTGCAATTTCTGTAAGGTTTGTAAATCTTATTTGACGAGCAGCTTGAACATTTTCTGTTATTTTCACCAGTACTTTATGAGAGTCTGATAATAAAGCGCCTTTAACAAAACCTAAAGCACAATAATTTTTAAAATCTTGTAGTAACACAATATTCTTTTTTTGAAAAGTATAGCAAGGGTGCATCCATTTATAATCTTCTATAAGGTTACATTCAAGAGCTATTTTTCTTAATAGTTTTATTTCTTTCTGCCATTTTTCAAGATTTTTTATATAATCATCAACTTTTGAATTCATCTTTTTCGGTTTTCTTTTTAAGAAACTATTGAAGACTAAGGTATAGCATTTTGAAGGAATTGTGTTGGGAATTAAGCGTAAAAAAAACTCGCTACATAAAAATGTAACGAGTTTTTAATATCTATAATTCTAAGAATCTAGCGATCTGAAAATCTAGTAATCTAAATAGATTAAAACATTTCTCTTCCTGAAAAATGGAAAGCACCTTCGATAGCTGCGTTCTCATCAGAATCAGAACCGTGTACTGCATTTTCACCGATAGAAGTAGCGTATAACTGACGGATAGTTCCTTCAGCAGCTTCAGCTGGGTTAGTAGCACCGATTAAAGTTCTAAAATCTTCAACAGCGTTATCTTTTTCTAAAATAGCAGCGATGATTGGTTCACGAGTCATAAACTCAACTAATTCACCAAAGAAAGGACGCTCGCTGTGTACTCCGTAAAAAGTTTCAGCATCACGCTTAGTCATTTGAGTTTTCTTCATAGCTACGATTCTAAATCCTGCAGCATTAATTTTTTCTAAAATTGCACCAGTGTGTCCGTTTTCAACAGCATCTGGTTTAATCATTGTAAAAGTTCTATTTGTTGCCATTATTAAATGTAATAATTATCAATAAAATGATAAATTCCTTAATTGTTGTTGTTTACACAAACTTTGTGTAAATCGGCGCAAAAATACACTTTTTAATGTTATCTACAAGTTAAGGGTATATTTCGTTGATTTCTTGTAAGATAGCTCCATCTTTACCGCGCATTTGTAAGGTAGCTTTTTTAGTTTTTAAGTCTAAAATTAACGTACCATAGCTTAAAGAGTTTACAACTCTTCCAATTCGGTAGCCATTTTTTTCAGAAGTAAAAGAAGAATACGCATGTGTTAAACCGCTTGAAGTGAAATCAATAACTGGGTATTTTAATCCTTCGACAGTTGTTTTAGAAAACTCTGAAATATGTCTATCTCCTGAAAGAAGAATAACATTTGTCTTTGTTGATTTTTTGATTAGGCCGAACAATTTATCCACTTCGTGTGGAAAGTTGCCCCATTTTTCAAAACCATGTTCTTTTGATAATATTTGAATACTGCTTACAACTACAGTGAAAGTAGCAGTAGAGTTGGTAAGCTCGTCTGTAAGCCATTTCCATTGTGTGTCCCCTAAAATAGTACCTTCGTTATAGTTGTTTGGTTGAAAACGTTGTCCGTTAGTTCCCTTAGTTAAAGCGGTTCTGAAGTAGCGTGTGTCAAGTACAATTACTTTAACATCTCCATTTTTGGTATTAAATGTTTTTGAGTGGTAAACACCTTTTTGTTTTCTTCTTGGAGAGTCATTCGGAACATCTAAAAAATCTAAAAATAACTGCTGACTTTCATCTTTCATCACAAATTCTACTCCAGCATCGTTTTTACCATAATCATGATCATCCCAGGTAGCAAGTATAGGAGTTGTAGAACTTAATTCTTTGTAACCTTTTATGTTTTTTTGAGTTTTATACATGCGTTTCATTTTACGCATATTGTTGGTGTCGGCATAAATATTGTCACCTCCCCAAATCCATACATCGGGTTGTAATGAAACGATATTTTGCCAAAAAGGATTGTCAAGTTTTTGGTTATTGCACGATCCAAAAGCAATGGTGAAATTTTCTTGTCCAAATGAAGTGATAGAAAAAGTAAGTAATAGTATAAATGAAATTACAGATTTCATAAATGTCATGATGTTTTAATTTTTATGCGAAGAAACAAAAAGAAAAGCTTAAAAAGGTTAATAAAGCATTAATTTGTATCTTCGCCACTTATGATTTTAAAGCACTTTACAGAACTAAAGCAATTTTTATCACAACCTAGAAATATTGTGATTATAGGACATAGAAATCCTGATGGAGATGCAATAGGCTCAACCTTAGGGTTAAAACATTATTTGGATAAAAAAGGGCATACTACTCAAGTGTTGATGCCAAATGAATATCCTGATTTTTTACATTGGGTTCCGGGTTCAGAAACAGTAAAGCGTTTTGATAGGCAAAACAAGCAATCTGTTAAAGCTTTAGCAAAATCAGAGATCGTTTTTTTATTAGATTTTAATGCTTTGCATAGGGTTGGAGATGATATGCAAAATACCTTAGAGCAATATGAAAATGAATTTGCATTGATAGATCATCATCAACAACCAGATGAATTTATGTACATGTATTCAGATACTTCAATGTCTTCTACTTGTCAAATGGTCTATAATTTCATAGAAATGATGGGTGATGTTGAGTTGATAGATAAAAATATTGCTACTTGTTTGTATACGGGTATTATGACGGATACTGGTTCTTTCCGTTTTCGTTCTACAACGAGTACAACCCACAGAATCATAGCTCATTTAATAGATAAAGGAGCTGAAAATGATAGAATTCACAGTAATGTGCATGATTCGAACTCGTACAATAGGTTGTTGTTGTTAGGGCAAGCTTTGAGTAATATGAAGGTGTTGCCAGAATATAAAACAGCATTTATAACACTAACGGAGGAGGAAAAGAGAAGGTTTAATTACGAAAAAGGAGATACAGAGGGAGTTGTTAATTATGCACTATCTTTGAAAGGAATTGTATTTGCTGCTATTTTTATTGAAGATGAAGAGCAAGGAATTATAAAAATATCTTTTAGGTCTAAAGGGAATTTTTCAGTAAATCAGTTTGCTCGTAACTATTTTAATGGAGGAGGGCATGACAATGCTGCAGGTGGAAGAAGTGATGAAAGTATGGAAGATACGATAGCAAGATTTAAAACGTTATTAACTTCGTATCAACAAGAACTACAAAATTCGTATGAAGCATAAAACAATACTTTTTATTCTTATAACTTTAGTGGTGGTGGTTGCGTGTGAAAAACCTGAAGCAAGAAGACCTAAGCAACACGGTACAACAAATTTTTATGATGAAGTTCTGAAAGAGAATAAAAAATTAAACGCTTTAGAAAAAGAGCGTTTAGAAAAATGGATTTCTCAAGATACAATTGCAGAGTATAAAACTTCACCTCATGGTTTTTGGTATACTTATGTTACAAAAGATACTTTAGGGTTAAGTAGTCCTGAACCAGAAGATGTAGTTTTGTTATCATATAGTATTTCAGATATGAGCAACGGACTTATTTATGAAAGAAGAGAAAAAACTTATAAAGTAGATAAAGAAGATTTTATTCCTGCATTACAAGAAGGAGTAAAGTTGATGAAAAAAGGAGAAACTATTACATTTGTAATTCCATCATATAGAGCTTTTGGAGTTACAGGTGATGGAAATAAAATCGCTGTTAATCAGCCAATACAAAGCACAGTAACACTAATCGATATTAAATCAAAAAAAGACAATGAAATTAACTAATATTTTAGCAGCTACGGTAGTAGGTTTATCAGTTGTATCTTGTAGCAACGGCCAATTCCAACAAAAAAGTTCATTAGCAACAGAGGTAGATTCTGTAAGCTATGCTTTAGGGTTAGATATGGCAAATAAAATTAAAGAAAACTTTGACGATATGGATCAAGGTTTATTCGTTCAAGGTTTTAAAAACGGAATGGATTCTACCAACTTATTAATAGAGTCAAAAGACATCAATAATATTTTAAGAATATTCTTTCAAAAGAAACAACATGAAAGAATGAAAGAAATGCAAGAAGAGCAAGCTAAAAAAGCAGAAGTTGAGTTTGGTGATAACAAAAAAGCAGGAGAAGAGTTTTTAGCAGAAAACAAAACTAAAGACGGAGTACAAACTACTGAAAGTGGTTTGCAATACATCGTTTTAAAAGAAGGTGAAGGAGAGGCTCCTACTGCAAGCTCTAGAGTTAAGGTTCATTATCACGGTACTTTAACTGACGGAACTGTTTTTGATAGTTCAGTTGAAAGAGGAGAGCCAAGTGAGTTTGGAGTAGGTCAGGTAATTAAAGGGTGGACAGAAGGTTTACAGTTAATGAAACCAGGAGCAAAATATAAGTTTTTTATTCCTCAAGAGTTAGCTTACGGAGCACAACAAAGAGGACAACATATCAAGCCTTTTTCAGCTTTAGTTTTTGAAGTTGAGTTATTAGAGTTAAAATAAAATAAAACTCAAAAGGTTGATAATTAATTAGGTTAGCACTAGTTGTTAACCTAATTAATTGTTTATAAAAGTAATTTTTTTAAAAACAAATTAATGAAACTATTTAAAATTCTACTATTAGCATCAGTATTGTTTACGTCATGTAAAACAACAAAATATTCTGATTTAGAAAATGGATTATATGCTGATATTCAAACCAATAAAGGTGATATTTTAGTGAAGTTATTTGATAAAGATGTGCCTATGACGGTGGCTAATTTTGTAGCTTTAAGTGAAGGAACGCACCCTAAAATGACCGATTCTTTAAAAGGAACTCCTTTTTATGATGGGGTTGTATTTCATAGGGTGATTAAAGATTTCATGATACAAGGAGGAGATAGAACTGGTAAAGGAAGTGGAGATGCAGGGTATACTTTTCCTGATGAATTTACTACAGATGAAGAAGGGGAGCTATTACATAAGCATGATGGACCAGGTGTTTTATCTATGGCTAACTACTCAAGGCCAGTAACAAACTCTAGTCAGTTTTTTATTACACATAAAGCGACTCCTTGGTTAGATAATGGACATTCTGTTTTCGGACGTGTTTTAAAAGGTCAAATGGTGGTAGATACTATCCAAAAAGGGGATGTTATTAATAAAGTAGAGATTCTAAGAATAGGAGAGAATGCAAAAAAATTCGATGCACCCTTAGTGTTTGAGCAAGAGTTAGCAAATGCAGAGAAGATGGAGGTAGAGCGTAAACAAAAATTAGAAGAGCTAAAAAAGAAATACCAAGAAGAGCAAGGAATTAACGATGCAATTACTACTAATTCAGGATTAAAAATTTTATCGTTACAAAAAGGAAATGGGAAAAAAGTAAATCCAGCTTTGCCTACCACTGCACATTATACATTATATTTAACAGACGGAAGAAAAATAGATTCTAGTTTAGATAAAGGTGAAGCTTTTGTTTTTACAGTTGACGATGAAAATTTTCCGTTAATAGCTGGTTGGAAAGAAGGAGTGAAAACGATGAGAGAAGGAGATAAAGTACGTTTGTTTATTCCTCATTATTTAGGATATGGAGACCAAAGAATGGGGCCAATTCCTCCTAAATCAGATTTAATTTTTGAAATAGAAGTTTTAAAAGTAGGAAAGTAGTTTTGATAGAAAATATTATACAAAAAGATAAAGAGCTTTTAATTTATCTTAATAATTTAGGAAGTGAGCAATGGGATGGTTTTTGGATAACAATAACCAATCAGTTTACTTGGACTCCTTTATTTGTTTTTGTGCTTTTTTTAGTGTTTAAGCAATTTGGATGGAAAAAAGGTTTGTTTACAGTCTTGTTTATAGCTGTTATCGTAGCTTTTTCTGATCAGTTTACGAACTTAATAAAAAACACTACCGAAAGAGTAAGGCCTTGCAATGCAGAGGGTATAAAAGAGTATTTACGCCAAATAAAATACAGATCTGGCGGGTATAGCTTTTGGTCAGGACACGCGTCATTGTCAACCACAGTAACAACGTTTATGATTTTATTGTTAAGAAAGCATTTTAAGATGATTTACTTAATGATTTTATTCCCTTTAATATTCGGTTATAGCCGTATTTATTTAGGAGTGCATTTCCCTGTAGATGTAACAACAGGGTATGTTACAGGAATCATATTAGGAACATTGTTTTACTTCGGGTATTCTGCCCTAGAAAAGAAATTAAGTTTAGTAAAAGAACAAGAGTAGTATAAGAATTTAAATACTTATTAAAATCAAAAAAAGCTTACGTAATTGTAAGCTTTTTTTCTTTAATCCCCTAAAAAAAAACCGAAGCTTTCACTTCGGTTTTGCGGAGAAAGAGGGATTCGAACCCCCGGACCTGTTACAGTCAACGGTTTTCAAGACCGCCGCATTCGACCACTCTGCCATTTCTCCTGAGCGTCTCATCAGATATTCCCTGATTGCGGGTGCAAATATATGACCTTTTTTCAATTCTAAAAAAGTTTTTACCTACTTTTTTTAAGTTTTTTTCAATCAAAAAGTAAAGGTAATTATAACGCTTTTGCAATCAGTAAGTTTGCTTTAATTTGAAGAAAGAAAAAATATAGTTTTTTTATTGAAGCTTATGATGAGCTACATAAAACAGTAGGTTTATTGAGAAATAATAGATTTTTAAATGTAGTTTTTCTTGTAAAATAACTCTACCTTCGTTCTTAAATTTATTAAGTATGTTTAATTCGTTTGGAAATATTTTAAAACTGACTACTTACGGAGAATCTCACGGAGTGGCAATAGGAGGTGTTATTGATGGATTCCCTGCGGGAATGAAAGTAGATTTTGAAGCAATTCAATATGAATTAGACCGTCGTAAACCAGGTCAGTCTAAAATTGTAACACAACGAAAAGAGCCAGATACAGTTGAGTTTTTATCGGGAATTTTTGAAGGTGTTACTACAGGAGCTTCTATTGGTTTTGTAATTAAGAATACAAACCAGAAGAGTAAAGATTACAATCATAATACTGACGTTTATCGTCCTTCACATGCTGATTATACCTACGACAAAAAATATGGTATTAGAGATCATAGAGGTGGAGGAAGAACCTCTGCGCGTGAAACTGCCAATTGGGTAGTAGCTGGAGCGTTGGCAAAACAGTTAATCAATCACATAAATATTAATGCATTTACCTCGTCTGTAGGTGATGTATTTATGATGAAACCGTACCAAGATTTAGATTTTTCAAAAACAGAAAGTAATATAGTTCGTTGTCCTGATGAACAATCTGCTGAAATCATGATTGATAAAATCAATGAAATACGTAAAGCTGGTGATACTATTGGAGGAACTATTACCTGTGTGGCACAAAATGTACCTGCGGGGTTAGGAGAGCCTATTTTTCATAAACTCCATGCTGAGTTAGGAAAGGCAATGTTATCTATAAATGCAGTAAAAGGATTTGAGTTTGGAAGTGGTTTCTGCGGAGCGAAAATGAAAGGTTCTGAACATAACGATATTTTTAATCCAGACGGAACAACTCAATCTAATTTGTCAGGAGGTATTCAGGGAGGAATTTCTAATGGAATGGATATTTACTTCCGTGTAGCATTCAAACCGGTGGCTACCATCATGCAAAATCAAGCAACAATAAACTCAAAAGGAGAAGCTACCGATATTCATGGAAAAGGACGCCACGATCCTTGTGTGGTGCCAAGAGCAGTGCCTATTGTAGAGGCGTTGACAGCTTTGGTACTAGCGGATTTTTGGTTGTTAGACAGAACTAGGAGAATATAAATTAAAGATGGGCATTGTTCAGTTTTTTTGTTTATCAAACCTTTTCTTTAATTACGATTAAATGTTTATGGATAATTTTAAGCTGAACTTCTAAAGTTGACAAATATCAAATCAATCTAACAAGCTTGTTTTAATAAAAAAGCTCACCATTAGGTGAGCTTTTTCTATATCTGTTTATTGAAAAACTATGCTAACATCGTAACAGGGTTTTCAATATACGTTTTTAAAGTTTGTAAAAACTGAGCCCCAACAGCACCGTCAACCGTTCTGTGGTCACATGCTAAGGTTAATTTCATTGTGTTACCTACAACGATTTCTCCGTTTTTAACTACTGGTTTTTGTACAATAGCACCTACCGACAAAATAGCAGAGTTAGGTTGGTTAATAATTGAAGTAAAACTTTCAATACCAAACATTCCTAAGTTAGAAACCGTAAATGTACTTCCTTGCATTTCTGCAGGAGTAATTTTCTTAGTTCTAGCTTTACCAGCTAAATCACGTACTGCAGCACCAATTTGTGTTAAACTTAAAGCGTCTGTATGTTTAACTACTGGTACTACTAGGCCTTCATCTACAGCGACTGCAACACCTACGTTAATATGACTGTGGAATAACGTATCGTTATCTGTCCAGCTAGTATTTACTTGTGGGTGCTTTTTTAATGCCATTGCACATGCCTTTACTACCATATCGTTGAAAGATATTTTAGTATCAGGAATTGCATTAATGGTTTTACGAGAAGCCATTGCGTTGTCCATATCTACTTCAATATTTAAGTAGAAGTGAGGAGCAGAGAATTTAGAATTACTTAATGCCTTCGCAATCGCTTTACGCATTTGAGAATTCTTAACTTCTGAAGTATTTTCTTCTTCAGCAATAGCAAAATTAGTTACAGCTGATGGAGTAGAAGCAGTACTTGTAGCTACAGGAGCTTCAACTTTTGCTGCTGGCGTGTAATTTTCTACATCTTTTTTAACGATACGACCGTTTTCTCCAGAACCTTTAACCTCTGCTAAATTGATTCCTTTGTCTTTTGCTATTTTCTTAGCTAAAGGAGATGCAAAAATTCTTCCTCCACTAGTATTTGATGCAGTTGCTACAGGAGTAGTTACTGTTTCTGTTTTATTTTCTGCTACGGCTTTAGGAGCTTCCTCTTGTGTTTCAGTAGAAGCAGCGCTTGTTAAAGTACCAGCTTTGTGTGCATCAACCAATGAAGAAACATCAGTTCCAGCTTCACCAATAATAGCTAATAAACTGTCTACAGGAGCGCTTTCACCTTCTTGAACACCGATATGTAATAAAGTTCCTTCGTTGAAAGACTCGAATTCCATGGTAGCTTTATCCGTTTCGATTTCAGCTAGAATATCACCTTCTTCAACTTTGTCTCCTACTTTTTTCAACCAAGAAGCAACAGTACCTTCAGTCATCGTATCACTTAAACGAGGCATCGTAACAACTTTTACTCCTTCAGGAATAGTTGTGTTTGAACTTGCTGCTTTAGGCTCTTCAACTTTAGGAGCTTCTTCTGTTTTTGCTTCTGCAGGAGCCGAAGTATTTCCTCCGTTTAATAATCCAGAAATATCTTCACCTTCTTCGCCAATAATAGCTAATAGGCTATCAACAGGGGCTGTTTCACCTTCTTGAACTCCGATATGTAATAAGGTACCTTCGTGAAAAGATTCAAACTCCATCGTAGCTTTATCGGTTTCGATTTCAGCTAAAATATCACCTTCTTCAACTTTGTCACCTACTTTTTTCAACCAAGAAGCTACCACTCCTTCTTCCATCGTATCGCTTAAGCGAGGCATGTTTATAATTGTAGCCATAGTTTACTTAGATTTTATAAATGGATAATCTTCTTGTTCGTATACCATATCGTATAATTGATTTAATTCTGGATATGGAGATTCTTCAGCGAATTTTTCACATTCCTTTACTAAATCTTTTACTTCTTTATCAATCGCTTTGATTTCATCTTCAGTAGCATAATTGTTTTCTTTGATGATATCTAAAACTTGAGTGATAGGATCTATTTTTTTGTACTCTTCAACTTCTTCTTTAGTACGGTAATGTTGCGCATCAGACATAGAGTGACCTCTATAACGATACGTTTTCATTTCTAAGAAAGTCTGGACCGTCACCACGACGAGCTCTTTGAATAGCTTCGTCAACTGCTTCAGCAACTTTGATAGGATTCATTCCGTCAACAGGTCCACAAGGCATTTCGTATCCTAAACCTAATTTCCAAATATCAGTGTGATTTGCAGTTCTTTCAACTGAAGTACCCATAGCGTATCCGTTGTTTTCAACAATAAATATTACAGGTAATTTCCAGTTCATTGCCATGTTAAAAGTTTCATGTAAAGAACCTTGACGAGCAGCTCCATCACCAAAATAACATAAAGTAACAGCATCGCTACCTTTGTATTTATCTCCAAAAGCAATACCAGCACCTAAAGGAATTTGTCCACCTACAATTCCGTGACCACCATAAAAACGGTACTCCTTAGAGAAAATATGCATTGAACCACCCATACCGTGTGAAGTACCAGTAGCTTTACCATATAACTCTGCCATAACACGTTTTGGATCTTCACCCATACCGATTGGTTGTACGTGGTTACGGTATGCAGTAATCATTTTATCCTTAGTCAAATCCATTGCATGTAATGAACCTGCTAAAACAGCCTCTTGACCGTTATATAAGTGTAAAAAACCTCTTACTTTTTGTTGAATGTAAACAGCTGCTAGTTTATCTTCAAACTTTCTCCAAAATAGCATATCTCTATACCAGTTGATATAGGTTTCTTTGGTGATTTTCTTCATTATATATTAGTTGTTTATTTTAAAGTTTGTTTATTAAAAAACGTAGCTACAAAAGTAAGTAGTTTTTAGTAATTTAAAAAAGGGTTATTCATAAAAGTTATGATAAGTTTTTTTGAACTTTTACGATTTATTTTTCTTTTGCAACAATGATTGTAGCTTTTGCTCCTGTAGCTAAGTTCCATTCATTTGATGAAATTAGCATACCTGAATCATTGTAAATTTTAAAAGCAGCAGTATTAGGACCGGAAGTTCCTTGGTTTAGGGCAACAATTTTTATGGTGTTAATACCTTCATCTAAAGGAAGGTTGAAAGACTGATAACGTTGTTGAAGTGTTAGGTTACTTACAACAGGTACGTCATTTATATAGATGGTTACTCTGTCTCCATCAGGATATTGGTAATCTCTACAAATAATATTTACACTACCACTTTTTGTTCTGAAACTTCCTAAATCTTGATCAATAACAGGGTATTGATACATTCCGTTTACTTGTTTAAAAGCTTTTAGGTGTCGTTCTTCGGCAATTTTAGCTCTTGTTAAAATTCCTTTATTCTCAAACTCACTTTTAGCTCGTTGTTTTTCAAGTTCTTTTTGTAGGTCGTTATGTGCAGTTTTAAAACCACTATCATTATTAAAATCTAAGCTCTTAGGTTTAGTAACTTCTTTTGCAGGCGCAGTAATAATTCCGAAGGAAGTATTTCCTTTTTCTTTACCGCCTATTGTACCATCCATTTGAGCAACAACATTAGATGTTATGCTGAATAAAAAAATGATAGCGAGTGTTGGTATAATTTTCATCATTGCAAAAAAACTAAACAAATATAATGCCGATTTTTAAGAGATTCTTTTAATAAAGAGTTAAAACTAATTATTTTACAGGGAAATCAAAAAAAGTTTTAGGGAAAGGTTCACCTCTAAGAGTAAAATGCCACCATTCTTTACTGTAAGACCTGAATCCATGTTTATTCATAACTTTTTGTAGTAATTGTCTGTTCTTTTTTTGTTGATCAGAAAGGTTTTCGTAGGTAATATGAGATGAAATTCCAAAGAAATCATACGGACTTCCCATGTCTAATTCTTCTCCAGTTTCTAAATTGATGATGGTAAGGTCAACAGTACTACCTCTAGAATGTCCTGATTTAGAAGAAATATATCCTTTTTTAAACAGATGACGCTTGTTTATTTTTGGGTAGTATTGTTGTTTCATTAAAGTATCGTTAACTACTCGAGCCCATCTTACAAAATGATTAACGGCTGTTTGTGGGCGATACGCATCGTAAATTTTTAATCCTAAGTTTTTGCTAGCTAACTCATCTTGTACTTTTTTCAAGGCTTCAGCAGTAGGAGTGGTAGCAATCAATATATTTTCTTCGTATCCATTAACTGGAACCCCCATAAAGTTGTTGTTGTAGCAATACCTTAATTCAGCTTGTATTGTGGGAGAAATATCATTAATATATGAAAAACCTTTAGGTAAATTTTGAGAGTGAACTCCTAAAGAAGTTAGTAGTACTAAAGTTAAAATCCATTTCATAGAGTGAGGGTAAAAGGGGAGTTATTCTGTGACTTTTAAACGTGCTTGAGCGGTTACTGAAATATCAGAATAATCATTGTTTAAGTATTTTAAATATCCAGCAATAGCAATCATAGCTGCATTGTCTGTGGTGTATTCGAATTTAGGGATATAGGTTGTCCATCCCCAATGTTTTTGAGCTGTAGTTAATCGTTTTCTAATTTCAGAATTAGCAGAAACACCACCAGCTATAGCTATGTGTTTTATGCCTGTTTGTTTTACAGTATTTTTTAGTTTATCTATTAAAATTTCAATAATGGTATGTTGAATAGACGCACAAACATCGTGTAGATTTTCTTTAATGAAATCAGGATTTTCTTTTGTGTTTTTTTGAATGAAGTATAAGATTCCTGTTTTCAATCCACTAAAACTAAATTCTAAATTCCCAACTTTCGGTTTGGTAAATTTGAAAGCTTTCGGGTTTCCTAATTGCGCGTATTTATCAATTAAAGGGCCACCAGGGTAAGGTAAGCCTAATATTTTTGCAGACTTATCAAAAGCTTCACCAACAGCATCATCAATCGTTTCTCCTAAAATTTCCATTTCAAAATGATTGGTGATTTTTACGATTTGAGTGTGGCCACCGCTAATAGTTAAGCAAACAAAAGGAAAAGGAGGAATTTGACTACCTTCTTCTTCAATAAAATGTGCTAAAATATGCGCTTGCATATGGTTTACATCTATTAAAGGAATGTTTAATCCTAAAGCTAAAGATTTAGCAAAAGAAGTTCCGACAAGTAATGAACCCATAAGCCCAGGGCCACGAGTAAAAGCAATAGCATTTAAGTCATGTTTTGTAATGCCTGCTTGCTCAATAGCCTGTTGAACTACAGGAACGATATTTTGTTGATGTGCTCTTGAAGCTAATTCAGGAACTACACCGCCGTATTTAGCGTGTACTTCTTGGTTAGCAACAACATTACTTAGTACTTTTCCGTTGCAAATTACTGAGGCGCTTGTATCGTCACAAGAGCTTTCAATTCCTAAAATATAAACAGTTTTGTTACTCAAATCATTTCGGATTTAGACTACAAAAATATTGATATTACGTTAGATTTTCGTTAAAATCAATATTTCTTTAAAATAAGGCAACATTTTTGCAGTTTGCTGATTACTTTTGTTTATTAAGATTATAAAAAGGGAAATCATTAAAAGAGTAGGTAACATAATAGGTAGAATACTAAAGTACACGCTGCTTTTTCTACTCTTGCTTTTTATTTTGTTATCGCTTCCTTTTGTGCAAAGTAAAATAGCCAAGCAAGCTACAAATTGGGTAAACAAAGAGTTTAATACGAATATTGTAGTAAAACGAATAGATTTATCTTGGTTAGGTAAAGTTCAATTAAAAGAAATTGAAATTAGAGACCATCATAAAGATACCCTCATTTTTGTTAATAAACTAAGTACTTCTCTGTCGAATGTAAAGCGGATATTAGATAATAAAGTAGACTTAGGTGAAGCGTCTTTAATGGGAGTTCATTTTTATATGAAAACCTATAAAGGAGAGGAAAATGATAACATGTCTATTTTTATTGAAAGCTTTGAAGATGGTAAGCCGAGAGACAGTTTAGCAACTCCTTTTATTCTTAAAAGTGAAAAAATCGCTTTAGAAGATTTGACTTTTAAACTGATGGATGAGAATAAAAGTGAATTACTTCAATTTGCAGCGTATGATGGAGGGGGAGAACTACAAGATTTTTCTATTATAGGACCAGATGTTTCTGCAAAAATTAGAAATCTACATTTTACAGAGAATAGAGGAATAAATATATCTAATCTATCCACGGATTTTACGTACACAAAATCATCAATGGATTTTGCAGAAACAGTACTTGAAACAGATAATAACACTAAGCTACAAGCAGGTATAAAATTCACTTATGACAGAAAAGACTTCGTGAACTTTAACGACAAGGTAAAAATTAAAGCGAAGTTTCAAGAAAGTACGATATCGGTTAAAGACTTGAATAAACTCTATAATGAAATTGGCGGGAATGATTTCTTATATGTAAGTGGAAGTATTAATGGAGTTCTAAATAATTTCAGTGCACATAATGTTCGAATACATTCTAAAGGAGGTATGAGAATTATTGGAGATATGGGTTTTGTTAATGCCTTTAATACTGATAGAGGTTTTGTTTTTGATGCAGATTTAGAAAACCTTACAGCAAATTATCATCAATTAAGAAATGTACTTCCGAATTTATTAGGTAAGACATTACCAACAGAATTTCAGCGATTAGGTACTTTTACAATGAATGGTTTGGTAAAAGTAACTCCAGATCAAATGGATGCTACTTTGTCGGTAAAATCTGAAATAGGAACTGCTATCTCAGACCTTCAATTAACCAATATAGATAATATAGACAATGCTGAATACACCGGTGAAATTGAGTTTAAGAACTTTGATTTAGGAGTTTTTGCAAACGATCCTGTACTAGGAACCGTATCATTAAAAGCAGATGTAAATGGAAGTGGATTTAATGTAGAGAATGTAAATACTATTATCATAGGAAAAGTAACTAGTTTGTATTTTAATAACTATGAATACAAGAATTTACTGGTGAACGGACAATTTCAAAATAAAAAGTTTGATGGATTATTAAATGCTGAAGACGATAATTTTAAATTGAATTTTGAAGGATTGGCAGATTTTTCATCAGAAATAAATAAGTTTGATTTTATAGCGAATGTCGATAGGGTTGACTTGAAAAAAACAAATCTGTTTACAAGGGATAGTATTGCTGTGTTAAAAGGAAATATCAATTTGAATATTTCAGGAAATACTTTTGATGATATTGTTGGTAAAGCAACGTTTAAAAACTTGGTGTATACAAATCAAAAGCAGAGTTATCCTTTTAAGAGTTTTGAAGTAAATTCATCCGTAAAAGATAGTATTAAAACGATAGAAGTAAATTCTGAAGATATTGTAAAAGGAGAATTAAGAGGTAAATTTTCTTTTGAAGAATTATTACCGATAACTCAAAATGCATTGGGTAGTGTGTATACGAACTATCGTCCGCACGAAGTAGCTCCAAATCAATTTTTAGATTTTGATTTTACTATTTACAATCAAATTATCGATATCTTTTTACCTAATATTTCAATAGGTAGTAATACGCGATTAAAAGGAAGAATCAATTCTGATAAAAACTCCTTAAAACTTACATTTGAATCGCCTGAAATTAACGCTTACAAGAATATAATTGAAGGAGTTGTTTTAAGGTTAGATAATAAAAATCCTTTATATAATACTCACCTAACAGCCAATAAAATTAATACAAAGTATTATAATATTGAAAAGCTCAACTTGTTAAACCGTACTCAAAACGATACACTGTTTTTTAAATCGGTTTTTAAAGGAGGTAAAGATTATGCAGAGAGTTTTAATTTAGATTTCTTTTACACGATTAATGAACTTCAAAAATCGGTTGTAGGAATTCAAAAATCGACCTTACACTACAGAGGGTTTGATTGGGTTGTGAATCCTAATGATGATAAAAATAACAAAGTAGCTTTTGATTTACGAAAAGACGATTTTAACATCAGTCCGTTTGTATTTAAATCAGGAGAACAACGAATAGATTTCAAAGGAGTAGTAAAGGATAGTACTTATAAAGATTTACATGCCAACTTTGATAAAGTAAAATTGGGGAGTTTTTTACAACCTATAGATAGTTTGAAGTTAAATGGAAAGTTAAACGGAAAACTAGAGTACAAACAAGATCAAGAAACGATAGCACCTAAAGGAAATCTATATATAGAAGACTTTTTTATCAATGATTACTCCCAAGGAAATCTAGCTTTAAATGTTTCAGGAAACAATTCGTATGAAAAATATAATGTTGATCTTACTTTAGAAAATGACAAGGCTAAAAGTATTTCAGCAACAGGTGGAGTAGATTTTTCTGAAGAAAGACCTACAATAGATTTAGAAATATATCTAAAAGAATATGATATAGCTGCTTTCAGTCCTTTAGGAGAAGATGTTTTGTCTAAATTAAGAGGAAAAGTAACAGGAGATTTTACAGCAAGAGGTTATTTAGGTAGTCCAGATTTACAAGGAGAACTTAATTTTGAAAATGCAGGATTGGCATTTCCTTATTTAAACGTAGATTTTGACTTAAAAGGAAATTCTAATGTTGTACTAGAAGGACAAGAATTTGTTTTCAAAGATATTATTCTTGAAGATACTAAATATCTAACACAAGGAGATTTATCAGGAAGTATAGCGCATCAAAATTTTAAAGAATGGTATTTGAATTTTGACATCAATACCAGAAATTTATTAGTGCTAGACACACAAGAAAAAGAAGAATCTCAATACTACGGAACAGGTTTTTTAGATGGAGAAGCTAAAATTAGAGGACTTACAAGCAATTTAAATATTGACGTAAATGGTAGAACCAACAAAGGAACCTTATTCGTAATACCTTTAAGTGATGTTAAAACGATAGATAATTATAAGCTAATTCGATTTAAAACAGGAGAAGAAGGAGAAGAAACCAAAGGAAGAATAATTAAAGATATTAAAGGGTTAGATTTAAACTTAAATTTAGCGGTAACGAAAGATGCTGTTGCGCAAGTAGTAATAGATAAAGTTTCTGGAAGTGAATTAAAAGGTAGTGGAGAAGGGAATTTATTTATAGATATAGATACCAGAGGTAAGTTTAATATGTTTGGAGATTTTACGGTAGATAATGGTTTTTATAACTTTAAGTATGCAGGAATTACCAAACCATTTATAGTACAAAAAGGAGGAACGATTTCATGGAATGGAGATCCTTACGATGCAGAATTAGATATTACTGCAGTATATCGAACTAAGGCGAATCCAGCACAATTGTTAGATAATATCAATTCCAACCGTAAAATTCCTATCGATTTATACACAAAAATTACTGGAGGTTTATTTAGCTCAACACAAGAGTTCGATATTAAAATACCTAATGCGAATTCAACGGTAACTTCAGAGTTAGAGTTTATTCTAAATGAAAATGACTTGAACACTAAAATGCAGCATTTTTCATTCTTACTAGCTTTTGGAACGTTCTATAATGCAGATGCAATTGGAAATAGTGCAAGTGCAGGAATAGCAGGAACAGCATCAGGAATTGCCTCGAGTATATTAACAAATATGTTAAATAGTGATGGGAATAAGTTCCAATTAGGAGTAGGGTATACACAAGGAGATAGAAGTGAGGTAGATAATCTTAACTCAGATGACCAAGTAGATGTTTCTGTTTCTACACAATTAAGCGATAGAGTGTTAGTGAATGGTAAGGTTGGTGTGCCTGTAGGAACAAATACACAAACCAGTGTTGTAGGTGAGGTAAAAGTAGAGGTGTTGTTAAATGAAGAAGGAAATTTAAGAGGTACGGTGTTTAACCGTCAAAATGAAGTGCAATATTCTACCGAAGAAGAAGGATATACACAAGGAGTAGGTATTTCTTATCAAGTTAATTTTAATAACTTGCGCCAGTTAGGAAGAAAACTAGGACTGAACAAAAAAAGAGAAAAGAAAGATACTTTAAAATTAAAAGACAGTATTCAACCAAAAAAGAAAAAAGGATTGATCAACTTTAAGTCTAAAGAAGAAAAATAACCAAACAATTTTATGAGTAGAACAGTAAAAGATTACATGGTAATCATGTTGAAAGGAATTGCCATGGGAGCTGCTGATGTTGTTCCTGGAGTTTCAGGAGGTACAATTGCGTTTATTTCGGGTATTTATGAAGAACTGCTGGGAACTATCAGTAACATCAATCTAAAATTATTAAAAACACTAAAAGGAGAAGGTGTAAAAGCGGCATGGAAACAAGCTAATGGAAATTTTTTAGCAGCACTTTTAACAGGGGTTTTTATTAGTATTGTTTCATTAGCGAAAGTATTATCTTGGTTATTAACGAACCATCCAATTTTAGTGTGGTCTTTTTTCTTCGGATTGGTATTAGCAAGTGTTATTTATATTGCAAAACAAGTAACACAATGGAACATTTTATCGGTGGGGTTGCTAATTATAGGAGCAATTGTGGCTTACTACATCACTACATTAAATCCATTAATTTCTGAACATTCTTCTATGCCGTTTATGTTCTTAGCAGGAGCAATAGCAATTTGTGCGATGATTTTACCAGGCATTTCAGGAGCCTTTATTTTAGTGCTTTTAGGAGCGTATAAACCTCTTTTAGCGGCAGTAAATAACCGTGATTTAATAACAATAGCAGTTGTAGGAGTAGGAGCAATTATTGGGTTGCTATCTTTTTCAAGAGTTTTAAAATACTTATTTGCAAACTACAAAAACTATACGTTAGTGGTGTTAACAGGCTTTATTATAGGATCACTAAATAAAATTTGGCCATGGAAAGAAGTTTTAACATATCGTACAAACTCACACGGAGAGCAAGTTCCGCTTAATGAATTGTCAATTTCGCCATTTTCTTTTGAAGGAGATCCGCAATTAATGTATTCAGTTTTATTAGCGATTATAGGTTTCGGATTGATTTTATTACTTGAAAAATTAGCAGTAGAAAAGCAATAGAAAATAAGTAACTTAGCGTTCTAATCAAACAATATGTATAAAGAGCGTACGCTACTACAAAAAATCCATCTTTTTTTAAAAGGCTTAATCATGGGAGGTGCCAACAAAGTACCGGGGGTTTCTGGTGGTATGGTAGCCTTTGTTATGGGGTTTTATGAAGAGCTTATTTATACATTTCAAAGAATAAACGGTAAAGCTTTTAAACTGCTTTTTAATGGTAGGTTTAAAAGTTTTTCAAATTATACCAACCTACAGTTTTTAGTCTGGGTAATGGCTGGAAGTATGTTTAGTTACTTTAGCGTTTCCTTGGTATTAGATTATTTTCTAAAAAATTACGAGTTATATGTTTGGTCATGGTTCTTCGGAATGATCATAGGCTCTATTTATTACATTTCAAAAGACTTTGGTGATTGGAAGCCTACAACAGTAATTGGTTTACTCGTTGGTGCTACAGTAGGTATGTCTATTAGTTTTATGACGCCAGCAACTGAAAACGATAACTTATGGTTTGTGTTTGTGTGCGGAATTATTGGAGTTTCAGGAATGACATTACCAGGGTTGTCAGGATCCTTTATTCTGATATTACTAGGGAATTATGTGTTGTTACTGGTGGATAGTGTAAACGTTTTAGGAAACGTAATTACAAACTTAATTTCGGGAAATTTTGAGGTGTTACAAGATGAGGTTAAAGTAAGATACTTAAAAATAATAGCAGTTTTTACTGCGGGTTCAGCATTCGGATTGGTTTCCATTTCGCATGTGTTAGGATACGTCTTAAAAAGATGGCACCAGATTGTAACAGCAATTATTATCGGATTTATAACAGGATCTCTAGGGGTTGTTTGGCCTTGGAAAAAAACAATATATAAAACGGAAGGAGCTTCTTTTTTATTAGATCAGAACGGGAATAAGATCATAGAAAACTACCAAAGATTTATTCCTAATTTTAACAATCAAGAAACATGGATTTCAATTGGATTCATTATTATTGGGATCTCATTAATCTTAATTATTGATTTTTATGACAGAAAAAGAAAATAAGCATTTGTATGCTTTAGTAGGAAGAAATATTTCTTACTCATTTTCTCGTGGATACTTTACTGAAAAATTTGAAAAATTAGACTTAGAAGATCATAAGTACATCAATTTTGATATTCAATCAATACATGAGCTTCCTCAAAAGATAAAAGAAAATAAAAAGAGGTTAAAAGGAATGAATGTTACTATTCCTTATAAGCTTGAAGTATTTAATTTTTTAGATAGGATTGACAAAAAAGCATTGAAGGTTGGAGCGGTAAATACTATAAAAATCTCCAAAAAAGGAAGGCTAAAAGGGTATAATACTGATGTATACGGATTTAAAAAATCACTAAAACCTTTACTGAAAAAAAATCATAAAAAAGCATTGATTCTAGGAACAGGAGGAGCAGCTAAAGCTGTTGCCTTTGTACTTGAAATGTTAGAAATTAAATACAAACAAGTTTCTAGAACACCTGAAGGTAAAAAGCAAATTTCTTATAGTGATATTACTGAAGAAATGATGAACTCATATCATCTAATTGTAAACTGTACACCATTAGGAACACATCCGAATGTAGAAAATTGTCCTGATATTCCTTACGAGTTTATTTCAGATAAGCATTTGCTATACGATTTAATATACAATCCGGCAGAAACTGCTTTTTTGAAGAAAGGAAAAGAAAGAGGAGCAATTATAAAAAACGGATTAGAAATGCTAGAGCTTCAAGCCGAAAAAGCTTGGAGAATATGGAATGAGGACTAATCCTTTAAAATCGAAAATAAAATTTGCTATTATATTAGAATCCGTATCTTTATAATCTAAATCAAAGGAACTTAAACATTGTAGATATGTTAGAAAATAACGAAGAGAAAGTAGAAAACCCAGTTACAGAAGAACAAAATAACACAAGTAAGGAAACTGAAAACGCAGTTAATGAAGTAGAAAATGAAGTGGCTAATGAATCTGAAAAAGCAGATGAAAAACACGAAATTCCAATGCTTGATTATGCTTCGATGGAATTAGAAAAATTGGTTGATGAATTAAAAAAGTTGTTAAAAGATCATCCAGTACAACAATTAAAATCAAATGTAGATGCTTTAAAAACAGCATTCAACTCAAAGTTTGGAGCTTTACTTGCTAGTAAAAAAGAAGCTTTTTTAGCAGAAGGGGGGAATTCTATTGATTTTCAGTTTTCTAGTCCTGTTAAAACAGAGTACAACAAATTACTTGGTGAATATAAAACCAAAAGAGACGCGTATTATTCTCAATTAGATAAGCAACTAAAAGAGAATTTAGAAAGAAGAAATAACTTAATTGAAGAGTTAAAGAATTTAATCGAAAACGCTGATCCTAAAACGATGTATAACGATTTTCAAGAAATTCAAAATCGTTGGAAGAGTATTGGCCCAGTTCCTAAAACAAAGTATAATGATACTTGGAGAACCTATCACCATCACGTAGAGCGTTTTTACGATTTATTACACCTAAATAAAGATTTTAGAGAGCTTGATTTTAAACATAATTTAGAAGAAAAGCTACGATTAATTGAAAGAGCAGAGGCTTTAAATGATATTGAAGATGTAAATGTAGCTTTTAAAGAGTTACAAGAATTACATCGTTTATGGAAGGAAGAAGTAGGGCCTGTAGCAAAAGAAAATAGAGAAGAAGTTTGGGGTAAGTTCAGCGAAGCTACCAAGAAAATACACGATAAGCGTCATCAGTATTTTAGAGAACTAAAATCAAAATATCAAGAAATGATTGATATTAAATTGGCAGTAGCAGCTGAAATTAAAGCTTATGATACTTCTAAAAATAAAACGCATAACGATTGGCAAAAGAGTATAGTAGAAATAGAAAAACTACGTAAGAAGTACTTCGATATAGGAAAACTTCCTTACAGTAAAAGTGAAGCTGTTTGGCAAGAGTTTAAAGCTGCGACGAAAAAGTTTAATACTGCGAAAAATGCTTTTTATAAAAATGAAAAAAGTGCGCAGAATGACAACTTAAAAAGAAAAATGGAATTGGTTGAACTTGCTGAAAGTTTAAAAGACAGTGAAGACTGGAATGAAACAACCAATACCATGAAGCGTATTCAATCAGATTGGAAAAAGATAGGACACGTGCCTAGAAAATTTTCTGATGATATCTGGAAACGTTTTAAAAATGCGTGTAATCATTATTTTGATAGGTTACATGCTTTAAAAAATGAGCAAAACAAAGAACAATTAGCTACTGTAGAAGCTAAGAAAGATTATATTGAGCAAGTAAAATCTCAAGACATTAAAACAGAAGAAGATGTTGAAAGAGTGTTAGGAGAGTGGAGAGGTTTAGGAGCTTTACCTAGAAACGCTCGTCATTTAGACGAGAAATTCAACAAGGCAATGGATGCTCATTTAGAAAAATTGGATCTGAATAGAGTAGATGTTGAAATGATGAAGTTTAAGAATGTAGTAGATTCATATTTATCACAAGAAGATTACAGAAAGTTAGATAGCGAGCAGTTCTTTATTCGTAAGAAGATTGATGAAACTGTAAGAGAAATGCAGCAGCTAGAAAATAATTTAAGCTTTATTTCTAACGCTACAGAAGATAATCCTTTAGTTCAAAATGTACGTAAAGGAATCCAAGAGTTTAAAGACCAATTAGATCTTTGGCAAGAAAAGCTAGATTACTTAAAAAGATTAGATTACTAATCAGATGTAATTTTACAAAACAAAAAAACTCGAATCAATTTGATTCGAGTTTTTTTGTTTTGTATAACTGTTGTTAAACAGGTTTAGAATACACATAAAAGTTTTCATCAACTTCAATGGAAGTTCCTTTAATCGTTTTTGTTTGCCAGTCTTCTGTCGGATATAATAATTCAGACTTTCCGTTAATAGTTATTCGTAAAGGCATGTTGAATCCTTTAACAACATTAGTCCAACGATATTTTAACTTGTTATTTTCAATATGATATTCAAATTCAGGAATATCAACCGTACGTAAGTATTGGTCAAAAATTTTACTTAAATCAATTCCTGATTTTTCAATCATATATTTTTCAATTTCTTGAGTGGTAACTGTTTGATGATAAAAATCAGAGTTTAATCCGCGTAAAATTTGTCGCCATTTTTCATCATTATTTACTAGTTGACGAATGGTGTGCAACATGTTAGCTCCTTTGTAATACATGTCGCCAGAACCTTCGTTATTAACATCATAATGACCTATAATTGGTTTGTCATTTTGAATAGCATCACGAGTTCCTATAACATATTCCGAAGCAGCTTTTTTTCCGTAGTAATAATCTAAAAATAAGTTTTCAGAATAGGCAGTAAAACTCTCATGAATCCACATGTCAGCAATGTCTACATTAGTAATATTGTTGGCAAACCATTCATGGCCTGCTTCATGGATGATGATGAAATCGAATTTTAGTCCCCAACCAGTTCCTGATAAATCTCTACCTAAATATCCATTTTTGTATTGGTTTCCGTAAGTTACAGAACTTTGATGTTCCATTCCTAAATACGGAACTTCTACAAGTTTAAATCCATCTTCATAAAAAGGATATTTACCAAACCAGTGTTCAAAAGCTTTCATCATTTTAGGAGCATCTTTAAATTGCTCTTTTGCTTTTTCTAAATTGTCTCTAAGTACATAGTAGTTCATATCTAATTCACCATCTTCTCCTTGATATTTTTCAGAAAAGTGAACATAATCTCCAATATTTACATTTACTCCGTAGTTGTTAATCGGATTATCAACAAACCAATGGTAGGTAGTTGTGTTGTCATTGTGTTGTTCAATATTACGTAAGCGCCCATTAGAAACATCCATTAAGTTTTTAGGTACACGAACACTAATCGCCATACTATCCACCTCGTCGTACATATGGTCTTTATTTGGCCACCAAACACTAGCACCTAAACCTTGGCAAGAAGTAGCAACAAAATGGTTTCCTTTATTGTCTTTTTTCCAAGAAAAACCGCCATCCCAAGGAGCTCTAATTGCTTCTTTAGGATTTCCTTCGTAATAAACATCAATTGATTGAATTTCTCCTGTCTTTTGAGAATCTTGTAATTGAATGAAATGGGCATTTCCTTCAGAGATAACTTTTAATTCTTTATTGTTTTGGGTAACTTTAGTGATTTTTAAAGGAGATTGTAAGTCTATCTGTAAAACTTGATGAGGTTTTAAAACTTTGTATTGTACGGTGTTTTTTCCTTCAATGAATTTTTTATCGGGATTAACAGTAACATTCAAATGATAGTAGGTTAAGTCCCACCAAGATCTTTCTGGTGTAATAGATCCTCGTAAAGAATCTTGACGTGTAAACGTTTCACTTTTTGAAAATAATGAAGTGCTTTTTTGAGCGGTTGTAGAAGAGCATCCAGTAATTAAAAAAGCCAAGGATGTCATAAAAACAGATAAAGAAAATGTTTTTTTATACATAGTATTTGTTCTTGAGAGATAAAACGCTAAGATAAGTTTTAAAGTTTTTTTATTGGAACTAACTTTAAGATATTTGCTTAAAATTACAAGCATGTCAAAAACAGTTTTCATTACAGGAGCTTCTTCAGGAATAGGGAAATCTATCGCTTTATATCTGCATGACAAAGGATATACGGTGTTTGGAACAAGCAGAAATCCCGATAAGGTTAATGTCCCATTTCAAATGGTAGCTTTAGATGTTACGAATGAAGAGTCGATTAAAAATGCGGTATTAGAAGTAGTAACGAAAGTAGGAAAAATTGATGTGTTGATTAATAATGCAGGAAAAGGAATTACTGGCCCTATTGAAGATACACCGACAGAAGAAATGAAAGAGAATTTTAATACGAATTTCTTCGGAGTTATTGATGTGATTAAAGCTATGTTGCCTTATATGCGCGAGCAGAAATCTGGAATGATTATTAACACTACATCGATTGCTGGTTATATGGGATTACCTTTTAGAGGAATTTATTCTTCGAGTAAAGGAGCTTTAGAATTGGTAACAGAAGCATTGAGTATGGAGGTTAAAAGCTTTGGAATTAAAGTCGTGAATGTAGCTCCAGGTGATTTTGCTACGAATATTGCGGCAGGAAGATATCATACGCCAGTTTTTGAAAACTCTGCATACAAAGAAAAATATGCTGAAAACTTAGCGTTGATGGATGCTCATGTTGATTCTGGCGCAGACCCAATACTAATGGCGAAAGCAATTCATCAAATTATAGAAAATAAAAATCCAAAGATTCATTATAAAGTGGGAGGGTTTATGGAGAAATTCTCGATAGTTTTAAAAAGAGTATTGCCTGATAAAGTTTACGAAAAACTCTTAATGAATCATTATAAGTTGTAAATTCGCAAAGGATTAAAGTAGGGTGTAAAGAATATTTGTAAAGATGTTTTTAGCCCTTGTTTCATAAAGGTTTAAGGCCTTTAATTATAAAATTTGAACACAACTAAATAAATATATACAAGATGAAATTTTTTATTGACACGGCTAACTTAGACCAAATTAGAGAAGCACAAGCTTTAGGTATTTTAGACGGAGTAACAACCAATCCTTCATTAATGGCTAAAGAAGGAATTACAGGTGAAGAAAACATTATCAACCATTACAAAGCTATTTGCGAAATTGTTGATGGAGATGTTTCTGCTGAAGTAATTTCTACTGATTTTGACGGAATGATAAAAGAAGGAGAAGCGTTAGCTGGCGTTACACCCACAAATCGTAGTGAAACTACCTATGATTGCAGATGGTGTTAAAGCATGTAAATATTTCTCTGATAAAGGAATTAAAACAAACGTAACTTTAGTGTTTTCTGCTGGTCAAGCATTGTTAGCGGCAAAAGCAGGAGCAACTTATGTGTCTCCATTTATTGGTCGTTTAGATGATATTTCTACAGATGGATTGAATTTAATTTCAGAAATCCGTCAAATTTATGATAACTATTTATTTGATACACAAATCTTAGCGGCATCTGTACGTCACACAATGCATATTATCGATTGTGCTAAATTAGGAGCCGATGTTATGACAGGTCCTTTAAGTGCAATTGAAGGATTATTAAAACATCCATTAACAGATATTGGTTTAGCTAAGTTTTTAGCAGATTATAAAAAAGGAAACTAACCAACAAAGTTGGTTTTAGTATTTTGTCATTCCCGCGAAAGCGGGAATCTCATTTTTTAAAAGATATGTACCCAAAAAAAGAACTCGCACAACTTGTTATTACTGCATGTCATGAATTTGATGTTGATACTGTAGTTATTTCTCCAGGTTCTCGTAACGCACCACTTACTGTCGGATTTTCAAATCATCCAAAAATAAATGCATTAAGTGTTGTAGATGAACGTTGTGCTGCTTTTTTTGCGTTAGGAATAGCGCAACAAACTCAAAAACCTGTGGTAATCACATGTTCTTCAGGTTCGGCTTTATTAAACTATTATCCAGCAATTGCTGAGGCGTATTATAGTCAAATTCCATTGATAGTAATTTCTGCGGATAGACCAAAGCATTTGATAGATATCGGTGATGGACAAACCATTCGTCAAGAGAATGTATTTGAAAATCATGTTTTGTTCTCAGCGAATTTGATTGAAGAAGATGAGCAGTTAAAAAATAATACTGACTTATTGACAAAAGCGATGCAAACTGCTATCACTCAAAAAGGTCCAGTACATATCAATGTTCCGTTTGATGAGCCTTTATATGAAACAGTAGAAGAACTAAAACCTTTTGATTTTCCTGATGTCATTTCTAACGCAGTCGAGAAATCTTTTGATTTAGAAAAACTAACTTCTATTTGGAATGCTTCAACTAGAAAAATGATTTTAGTAGGAAGTAGTTTTCCAGATGTTGAATTACAAAAGGTTTTATCGAGGTATGCAGAAGATGATTCCGTAATAATTTTAACTGAAACGACTTCTAATATATATCATCCGAAGTTTATTAATAGTATTGATAAGGTGATTTTTCCTCTGTCTTCTGAAGAGTTTGAGGAATTTAAACCTGAAATATTGGTAACTTTAGGAGGAATGGTGATTTCAAAGAAAATTAAACAGCTCTTACGAAAATCACCACCAAAACATCATTGGCATATAGATGAGCTTGGAGCAATGGATACTTATCATTGTTTGTCAGAATTTGTACAAACTAATTCCGCTGAATTTTTAACAAGCTTGTTTGAAACGAACGAAAATGTTGAAAGCGATTATCAGCAAAAATGGTTAGAAGAAAAGAGTAGAAGGGCTGAGAAACATGAAGCGTACATGCAAAACTGTGAGTATTCAGATTTAAAAGTCTTTGAAGCAATCTTAGAAAACCTTCCAAATGATTCACAGTTGCAAATTAGTAACAGTTCAACGATTCGATATTCTCAATTATTCGATGTGAATTCTACTTTAAGAGTATTTTGTAATAGAGGAACAAGTGGGATTGATGGAAGTACGAGTACTGCTGTTGGTGCAGCGTTTGCCGATGAGAAACCAACAACGTTTATTACAGGAGATTTAAGCTTCTTTTACGATAGTAATGCTTTGTGGAATACCAATATTCCGAAGAATTTTAGAATTATAATATTAAACAATGCAGGAGGTGGTATTTTTAGGTTTATTCCTGGACCACTGAAGACGAATGCGGCAGATTATTTTGAAACTCCTCATAACTTAACGGCAGAACATTTGGCAAAAATGTATGGATTTGAATATGTTCAGGTAGCAGATTTAAAAGAGTTGAATGCAGAGTTAAATGAGTTTTATTCAGAAACTGAGCAACCAAAAATAATGGAGATATTTACTCCAAAAGAAATAAATGATGTAGTTTTAAAGAACTATTTTAAAAACTTATAAGATGGAATTAAAAGAAGGTGATAAGGTAGATTTAGTTATTGGAGTTCAAACAGCTTTAGGTTATACGGTTTTAATTAATGAATCGTATGAAGGTTTGTTGTATAATAACGAGGTTTTTAGCGATGTAGAAGAAGGAATGCGTACCGTAGGTTACGTAAAAAAGATACGTGAAGATGAAAAGATAGATGTATCGTTACGTCCGCAAGGTTTTAAGAATGTAATTGATTCTGATGTAGATAAAGTGTTACAAAAGTTAGAAGAAAAAGGCTTTTTATTATTGACAGATAAAAGCTCTCCCGAATCAATTAAATTTC
This sequence comes from Tenacibaculum sp. TB-56, assembly GCF_059716275.2. Taxonomy (NCBI): domain Bacteria; kingdom Pseudomonadati; phylum Bacteroidota; class Flavobacteriia; order Flavobacteriales; family Flavobacteriaceae; genus Tenacibaculum; species Tenacibaculum sp. TB-56. The sequence goes on from NZ_CM201367.1 coordinate 2,054,140, forward strand.
ACTTACAAATGAGTAAAAAAGCATTCAAGAGAGCTATTGGCAGTTTATATAAAAGTAAAAAGATAGAATTAGAAGAGGATAGAATAGTGTTAAAATAACTTATTCTTGACCTTCTTCTTGTTGCTGTTCTATATTTTCGTTTTCGATTATTTCTTCAGTAGGATTTTCTTTCTTTTCCGTTTTCATTAAATCGTTTACACGTTTAATATTTTCATAAAAAGCATCAGCATTAGGGTTTGAAGGATCCATTTTTCCATAAGCAGCTTTATAGTAAAAATCTGCTTTTTCATATTCTTTTCCTAACTCATAATACTTACCAATGTAAAAATCTCCCATGTGTGAGTCTGGATATTTTATCATAACAAAGTCACCTAAAACTCTAAGATAATCTCCATCTTGTCTGTCAATAACAATATCTTCAATAACAAAAATATCATCCAAACGAACATTTAAGTTAGATCCGTATAAATATTGAATATCTAAGTATTTTTTCTCAACATATTTAATAGCATCTAGGGGAGCTAAGTCTTTAACATTAGCTTCAAATTCCTCTTTCGTAATTTTTGAATATAAGGCAAACATTTGATTGAATGCTCTTGGAATAGTTTCGGCAATTACAGCTAAGTGGTTAGGAGCATTAGGGAATTCATCAAAATTAACGTGTAAGTTTTTAGCCTCGTAAGAAGTTACTAATGTTTTGATTTCACTTAACAAATTGTATTGCTTAGAGTCTATATATTTCTTGTTATTACTAGTGTATAAAAAGTAAGTGTTATCTATAGAACCTAATCTGTTTAAAGAATAAGATTCTATAATAGCAGGAGCAAATTGAGGAAACTCTGGGGTAATGCAAATAAGTGAGTTAAAAACAGGTTGCTCATCTTTTAAGTAATGAGTTATAAAGTTAGCTGCTTTACCTTCACCAACAATTGTCATAAAAGGAGAAGTTCTAAAATTACCTTCCATAAAAGGAATTAACTCGTGTTTTATAAAGTTGAAAAAATGTGCCCCAGAAGTAGTTAAAGCATTGTTAGCAGGTATTATTGAAACATCCTTTCCGTAGGTTTCTTTCATGTCAATTCCAACAACAATTTGTCTAGGCGCTTTATCTACATTAGCATACAGTTTTGCGTTTCCTACATATAAATCAAAAAGGTACTCATCTCCTAATACAATTGCTAACGGATAATTAGTAGTTTCGTTGGCATCATAACCTTGAGGAAGATAAATTTTAACATTTCTGCTTCCAATTAACTCATCAGAATTAACTTTCTGAGAAATTATTTTTTGAGAGAAAAGAGTGGTACTAATTAAAAGGGCGAATAATAAATATAGTTGTCTCATATTAGGGGTAAATTAGATCGTTCAAATATAGAAAAGAAAAATAAAGTTATTATGTTATTTTTGTACATCTAAATAACGACAATATTTTAAAATTATGATACAACCAGATTGGAAAGTTGCCAAAGAATACGAAGATATTACCTATAAAAAATCACATAATGTTGCAAGAATAGCTTTTAATAGACCAAATGTGCGTAATGCATTTCGTCCTAAAACTACATCTGAATTATTAGATGCTTTCCAAGATGCGCATGAAGATACCAATATTGGAGTTGTATTATTATCAGCAGAAGGACCATCAACCAAAGACGGGGTTTGGAGTTTTTGTTCTGGAGGAGATCAAAATGCACGTGGACATCAAGGTTATGTAGGAGATGATGGTTACCACCGATTAAATATTTTAGAAGTACAACGTTTAATCCGTTTTATGCCTAAAGCAGTAATCTGTGTGGTTCCTGGTTGGGCAGTAGGTGGCGGACATAGTTTACACGTAACTTGTGATTTAACGTTAGCAAGTAAAGAGCATGCAATTTTTAAACAAACCGATGCCGATGTAACTTCGTTTGATGCAGGGTATGGATCAGCATATTTAGCTAAAATGGTAGGACAAAAGAAAGCGCGTGAAATCTTTTTCTTAGGAAGAAATTACTCAGCACAAGAAGCGTATGAAATGGGAATGGTAAATGCTGTTATTCCTCATGACGAATTAGAGCAAACAGCTTTTGATTGGGCACAGGAAATTTTAGCAAAGTCACCAACTTCAATAAAAATGTTAAAGTTTGCAATGAACTTAACGGATGACGGGATGGTTGGACAACAAGTATTCGCTGGAGAAGTAACACGTTTAGCTTATATGACCGATGAAGCTAAAGAAGGACGTGATGCGTTTTTAGAAAAACGCAAACCTAACTTCCCAAAAACTTGGATACCTTAAAAGCCAACCCTAACCCTCCCAAAGGGAGGGAGTTAGTTTGAGTAAATTATAAAAATAAAAGAGTATTATTTTTCCCTTTGGGGAAATTAAAAGGGGCTTATGAAAATAATTTGTATTGGTCGCAATTATGCAAAACATATAGAAGAATTAGCGAATGAAAAACCAGAAAACCCTGTAGTTTTCTTAAAACCAGATTCGGCTATTCTTCCAAAGAAAATGCCATTTTTTATCCCACCATTTTCAAATGATGTACATTATGAGGTAGAAGTATTGGTAAAAATAAACAAAGTAGGAAAACATATTTCTCCAAAATTTGCTCATAAATATTACGATACTGTCGGATTAGGAATCGACTTTACTGCACGAGATGTACAAGCAGAGTGTAAAGAAAAAGGGTTGCCATGGGAAAAGGCGAAAGCTTTTGATGGCAGTGCCATTGTTGGAGAGTTTTATCCGAAAGAAGAGTTTGATTTAGAAAATATTTCTTTTCAGTTGCTAAAGAATGATGAGGTGGTTCAAGATGGAAACACGTCTAGTATGTTATGGAAGATTGATGAGTTGGTAAGTTATGTATCGCAGTATTTCACCTTAAAAAAAGGAGATATTATTTTTACAGGTACCCCAGCAGGTGTTGGTAAAGTAGTAGAAAACGACATATTAACAGGAACTATTGAAGGAAAACAAGCTTTTCAAATTAAAGTAAAATAAAATATCCCGCTTCGGCGGGATTCTTTTTTAGAGATAACTAAATGAATGCAGAAATTATAACGATAGGAGATGAGATTCTTATCGGACAAATAGTGGATACTAATTCACAATGGATTGGTCAGGAACTCAATAAAATTGGAGTTTCGGTTTATCAAATATCTTCTATACAAGATGAAAAAAAGCACATACTCAATGCATTGAAAGAAGCAGAAAGTAGGGCAGATATTGTAATTATTACTGGAGGGTTATGACCTACCAAAGATGATATAACTAAAAAAACAATTGCTGAATATTTTCAAGATGAAAAGGTTGTTGAATATCCAGAGGTAATCAACCATATTAAACATTTATTCAAGAAGGTCAATCATCCATTTAATAAAGTTCAGCAATATCAAGCACAGCTTCCTTCTAAAGCCACTTTATTAATGAATCGTTTGGGAACTGCACCTGGGATGTGGTTTTATGAAAATAATACGGTTTTTGTATCGCTACCAGGAGTTCCGTACGAAATGAAAGGATTGATGAAAGAAGAAGTATTACCAAGACTTCAATCAACTTTTAAGTTACCTTTTATTTTGCATAGAACCATTATGACGGCAGGTACAGGTGAAACCATTATTGCTGAAAGAATTTCTGAATGGGAAGATAATTTACCTGATTTTATAAAACTAGCCTATTTACCATCTTTTGGTAGTGTTCGTTTGCGTTTGTCAGCAAAAGGAAATGATAAAGAATTACTAACCCAAGAGATGGAGAAGCAAGTTGCAACGCTGTATACTCTCATTCCAGAAATTATTGTTGGCGATGATAATGAAACTTCATTAGAAAAAGAAGTAGGGAAGTTGCTGCAACAATACGGAAAAACAGTTTCAACTGCTGAAAGTTTGACAGGAGGAAAAATTGCATCCACTATGGTTTCTGTTTCTGGAGCTTCCAATTATTTTATGGGCGGATTTGTAACCTATACTGCAGATTTAAAAGAGCAACTATTAGGTGTTTCAAAAGAAACAATTGATGAGTTTACTGTAGTAAGTAAAGAGGTTGCTGAAGCAATGGCAAAAGGATGTTTAGGTAAATTAAAAACGGATTATGCCATAGCAGTTACAGGAAATGCAGGACCAACTACCGATCATAATGATAAGAGTGTAGGCTTGGTGTATATTGCCATTGCTAGTAAAAACGGAGTAGAAGTGCAAGAGTTTAACTTTGGGCAACCTAGAGAAAAAGTAATCAATAGAACGGTAACTAAATCTTTAGAACTTTTACAGTCAATCATATTAAAATAATTAGTATTTTTGCCGCCGTTACGCTTCCAAATAGGTTAGATGCTGAACCTAAGTTTTGAATGGATTAAAATAATTTAAAATTTAATCGAGAATATTTTTGTGCAATAAATTAAATTGCATAAATTTGCACCTCGTTTAGAAATAACACTAAAAACTGTCAAGAAGATGTCTAGAGTTTGTGAATTAACAGGAAAAAAAGCGATGGTAGGTAACAATGTATCTCACGCTTTAAATAGAACTAAAAGAAGATTTAACGCTAATTTAATGACTAAGCGTTTTTATATTCCAGAAGAAGATAAATGGATTACTTTAAAAGTATCTGCTTCTGCATTAAAAAATATTAATAAAAAAGGAATCTCTGCGGTTATCAAAGAAGCAAGAGCTAACGGTTTCTTAACTAAATAATTCCTTACTTAGATAAAATTTTAGAGAGATGGCAAAAAAAGGAAACAGAGTTCAAGTAATTTTAGAATGTACTGAGCACAAAGCATCTGGGCAACCAGGAACTTCTCGTTATATTACAACAAAGAACAAAAAGAACACTCCTGATAGAATGGAAATAAAGAAATTTAATCCAATCTTAAAGAAGATGACAGTTCATAAAGAAATTAAATAATTAGCTACGGCGTAAACTTTAATTAAAATGGCAAAGAAATCAGTAGCAACGTTACAAACAGGTTCGAAAAGATTAACCAAAGCTATCAAAATGGTGAAGTCTCCAAAATCAGGAGCTTACACTTTTGTTGAAGCTATTATGGATCCAACACAAGTAAACGACTTTTTTGCAAAAAAGTAATTCTTGTATACAGTTTAAAGAAAAGCTACTTTCATTAGAGAGTAGCTTTTTTTATATTTACAAATTAGTACTCTGTGTGTAGTTAAAAATTTGGGCGTTACCCTAAAGGGTCGGGCTTTCGGCAGTCGCTTCCCGAAGCATCGGGAGAGCTCCAACAAATGCCTCAATCCCTAACGCAAGAGTAACCGTTTAATGACAATTTGACCGTATCAATAAAATGGTATAGTTTTTAACCTATAGTAGCGATTATAAAATTTAACAATGAGTTTTTTTAAGAAAATCTTCTCAAAAGAGAAAAAAGAAACCTTAGATAAGGGATTAGAAAAAACCAAATCAAGTTTTTTCTCTAAATTATCAAAAGCAGTTGCAGGAAAAACAAAGGTAGATGATGATGTGTTAGATAATTTAGAAGAAGTACTCGTGTCGTCTGATGTAGGAGTAGAAACAACTTTAAAAATTATTGATAGAATTGAAGAAAGAGTATCTCGTGATAAGTATTTGGGTACCGATGAGTTAAACCAAATTCTACGTGAAGAAATTGCAGGTTTATTATCAGAAACAAATACAGGTGATGAAACAGATTTTACGATTCCAGCAAACACGAAACCTTATGTGTTAATGGTGGTTGGAGTAAACGGAGTAGGAAAAACCACAACAATTGGTAAACTAGCGTCACAATTTAAAAAGAAAGGGTTAAAAGTGGTTTTAGGAGCTGCAGATACGTTTAGAGCTGCTGCGATTGATCAATTACAAGTTTGGGCAGATAGAACAGATGTGCCAATTGTACGTCAAGAAATGGGCTCTGATCCAGCTTCTGTAGCTTTCGATACGGTACAGTCTGGAGTTAATCAAGATGCAGATGTAATTATTATTGATACAGCTGGACGTTTACATAATAAAGTTAACTTAATGAATGAGTTGACAAAGATTAAGCGAGTTATGCAAAAAGTAGTACCAGATGCACCACATGATGTATTGCTTGTCTTAGATGGTTCAACAGGACAAAATGCTTTTGAACAAGCGAAACAATTTACGAAAGCAACAGAAGTAACTTCGTTAGCAGTAACTAAATTAGATGGTACCGCAAAAGGAGGAGTGGTAATTGGTATTTCAGATCAATTTCAAATTCCTGTAAAATATATTGGAGTAGGAGAAGGTATCGATGATTTACAGGTGTTCAATAAACACGAATTTGTAGATTCGTTTTTTAAATAGAAAGTGTCATTCCTACGTAGGTAGGAATCTTAGTGTAAAATATAACTCCCAAATTGGGAGTTTTTTTATGTTTATTTTTACAAGGTGGGTATAGTAGAGTATAGTTTTTATTTAAACTCAGGAGGGTTTTTAATAGCTTCTTTTACAACCGAAGCTACAGAATCTTTAGTAATTCCTTTGTTTTTACAATAATCACTATTCAGCCAATCTTCTAATAATTTAGCCCCTTTACTTGCATTACAAGACATACAACAGAGGGCAATATTGTTGGCCTTATTTATTCTAATGTCGTTTACTATATGTTCCCAAGATTGTTTTGTTTTTCTTGAGTTGTCGTTGTTAGAAAATGTTACTCCACAATAAACACAAGACTTATCTCTTGATAGTACTAAATTTTCTACTTCAATTGGAATTCCCCATTTATTCCCCATATCAATTTTTTATAAAATTTTTTTATTAACCTTCTACATTTAATTAGTTTCATACCTCTTATTAAGCACAATGTTTAAGATAGCTGTCACTTCAAATAATTAAATTGTATAATAACGAAGTTCAATAAAAATATGTTAAGAATCAAACTAATTTTAAGGATTTAAACTACCTAAAAACCTGAATTAAAGCGTATATTTGCACTCCGAATTTTTTTTACAATATGCGTACTAAAACAACAAAACAAAACAAAATCAATGTAGTTACTTTAGGTTGCTCAAAAAACGTTTACGATAGTGAAGTGTTAATGGGGCAGTTAAAAGCCAATGGTAAAGAGGTGGTTCATGAAGATGAAAATGACGAAGGAAATATTGTAGTAATCAATACTTGTGGTTTTATTGGTAAAGCTAAAGAAGAAAGTGTAGAGACTATTTTACACTACGCACAAAAGAAAGAAGAAGGTGAAGTTGATAAAGTATTTGTTACTGGTTGTTTAAGTGAGCGTTACAAACCAGATTTAGAAGCTGAAATTACCAATGTAGATCAGTATTTTGGCACACACGATTTACCAAACTTGTTAAAAGTTTTAGAAGCAGATTATAAGCATGAGTTAATAGGAGAACGTTTAACAACGACTCCAGACCATTATGCGTATTTAAAAATTGCGGAAGGTTGCGATCGACCATGTTCTTTTTGTGCGATTCCGTTAATGCGTGGTAAACATGTTTCTACTCCAATTGAAGATTTGGTTACTGAAGCAACCAAGTTGGCAGAAAAAGGGATTAAAGAAATCATGCTAATTGCGCAAGATTTAACTTATTACGGGTTAGATATCTATAAAAAACGTGCCTTAGCAGATTTACTAAAAGAATTGGTGAAAGTTGACGGAATTGAGTGGATTCGTTTGCATTATGCCTTTCCAACTGGTTTTCCGATGGATGTGCTAGAAGTGATGAAGAACGAACCAAAGGTTTGTAATTATTTAGATATTCCGTTACAGCATATCGATACCGAGATTTTAAAATCGATGAAGCGTGGTACGACACACGAAAAAACAACAGCATTGATTCATAAATTCCGGGAGGCGGTTCCTGATATGGCCATTCGTACAACGTTAATTGTTGGATATCCAGGAGAAACTGAAGAACAATTCCAAGAATTGAAAGATTGGGTAGAGGAGATGCGTTTCGAACGTTTAGGAGCTTTTGAATATTCACACGAAGAAAATACCGGAGCGTATGTTTTAGAAGACGATGTGCCTGCTGATGTAAAGTTCAGACGTGTGAACGAAATCATGGAAGTACAATCGCAAATTTCTTGGGAATTGAATCAAGAGAAAATAGGAAAGACTTTTAAATGCTTGTTTGATAGAAAAGATGGTGAGTATTACTACGGACGTACCGAATTTGACTCGCCAGATGTAGATAATGACGTAATTGTTGATGCTCGTGAGTATTATATAAAGCTTGGAGAATTTATTGATATCGAGATTTTTGATGCAGGAGACTTTGATTTACATGGAAAGCCTGTGGTAAAACAAGAAAGACCAGTTCCTTTAAATCAGAAGAGAAAATAGTTTGGGGTGTAGGCTTCAGGCGGTATGCTATAAGCTTTTGGTTTTTTTGAGTTTGAATAATGATAAAAATTTAACATTCCAATAATCTAAGTATCTAATCATCTAAGGTATAATGAAAAAAGCCTATTTTAACTGGAGTTCAGGAAAAGACTCATCATTAGCATTATATAAAATTGTACAACAAAATGAATACGATGTACAAAAGTTGATTACGAATGTAAATCAAGATTATCAGCGTGTTTCAATGCATGGTTTACATGAGGATTTACTGGATGCACAGGCAGAAAGTATTGGAATTCCATTAGAAAAAATATATTTTCCTGCTGAAGTTACGATGGATTTGTACAATCAAAAGATGAAGGAGAAAACTGCTGAGTTAAAAGAAGCTGGACTTGTAAATGGTATTTTTGGTGATATTTTTTTAGAAGATTTAAGAGCTTATCGTGATTCGAAGCTACAAGAGGTTGGAATTACTGGTGTTTACCCACTTTGGAAACAAGATACAAAAGAATTACTTAGTGAGTTTTTAGATTTAGACTTTAAAACGATTACTGTTTGTGTTAATGCTAAATTATTAGGTGAAGAGTTTGTAGGAAGAATTATTGATGAAGATTTTATCAATGAGCTACCTGATGGAGTTGATGTTTGTGGAGAGAATGGAGAGTTTCATACCTTTTGTTATGATGGTCCTATTTTTAAGAAACCTGTGCAGTTTGAAATAGGAGAGAAGGTATTGAAATCGTATACGTTACATAAAAACGATGATGACAATTGTTATCAAGATTCAAAGAAAACCAACAAATCAGAAGAAACTACTATTAAAAACTATGATAGAAGTTTTTGGTATTGTGATTTACAGTTAAAAAAATAAATTACTTACTGTTTTTAGTAATTCTTTAGCAGGCGCATTTTCTAAACAAGAATTACACGCATTGTACATAAACAAGCAATCGATAAAATCGGTTAACATATGTAGTAGTAGTCCTAAACCAATAATGTTATAGGGTCTTTTAAAAAAGAGCAATACAATATAGAAAACAATTGCATAGTAGGAGTGGAGTACATGAAAACCAAAACTACATCGATTGGGATCAAATATAGGGCTTGCTAATAAGTGATCTAGATCTACCAGCATAGTTGCTAGTAGTATTACAGTAACTTTTTTCCAATCTTTTCTAAAAAAGAAGAAAGCGATTAAAACAGGAAAACCGAAATGTAAAAAGTAATGAATAAATGTCTGCATTTACTTACAAAAGTAAACTACTTTCTTATTCTAAAATAAAAAAAGCACATGGATTATGTGCTTTTTTTGCTCGCTTAAAGAAACAAGTACTCCGTTTTGAAGATATTTATAAAATGGATATAAAATGTTAGTACTTGTTTTGGTTTTTAAGCCTGTGGTTGTAGAATAATTACCTTTTGTTTATTATCTACTTGTTTCTCATTCTCCTTTTCAATATTGTTTTTTAAAGACTTTATTGTTGTTGTTTGATATTTATAACCATTAAAGTTTTTTGTGATTTCTACTTTTTCTAACCAATAAAAATAGCCTTGGTGAATAATAGGTAAGAATAAAAATTTAACTTTTTTATTTCGCCTAACCCTTGTTGCTCTTTTTTTTAATTTTAACTTCATTATGTAGGGGGTGTAAAGATTATCTATAGCTTATAGACTAGTTTTAATTGAAAATCAATAGGTAAACCTGTAGTGGCAAACCAACCTGTACTTTCTACTGCTCTATACAAGTCTGGATAATCTTCTTCTAAATAATCTTCTTCGTAGTCATTAGTATAGTTAGGGCTAGAGTAAAAATGTAAGCCTAATAGAGTTTCAATACCTAATTTATCACTAAACATATACTTCCAACCATAAGCAGCACCTAAACCTATTGTAGACCATCTCGATGTAGAAGTTGAATATTCGTCTTCTTCCAAAACAGATAAATTACCATATCCTATTTTTCCTTGTAAAAAGAAACCTTCTTCTACATTACTTTTTTTGGAGTAAAGACGTCCAAAAACCTCTAATTTTGGTCCTGTCCAATTCACAAAATAATAGGTTAATTGCCCACCAACAGTAACACGGTCTTTAATTTGTTGTTCATATTGTAGTCTAGCTTTTGCGTTTATTGGACCAACTGTTCCAGATATACTTTTATAATCTTGTGCATTAATTGATACTACAAAAAGAAGTAGTATTGTTGAGAGGATAATTTTTTTCATTGTTAAAGTTTAAAAGTTTCAACAAAGAAAACACAACTATAAACATAATTTTTAGTTAATTATTTAACGTGTAAATTTTTAATGTAATCGTAACGATTGTTCCTTTTAAAGGAATTGAAACGGTTGAGAATGAATTAGAAGAAGAATGATCTAACAATTGTAATCGTTCTTCGATTAATTTGGTTCCTTTAGACTGTTTGTTAGAATTGTTATAGTCAACTCCTTTTCCGTTATCAATCACTTCACAAACTAAAGAACCATTATTTTGAGTAAAGTTTATAGTTAGTTTTGGGTTTTTAGAGTTGCTGTCAAAAGCATGTTTAAAAACATTTTCTATAATTGGTTGTAGTAGCATAGGAGGTACCCCAATCGTATCTATAGCCAAGTCATCAGCTGTTATTGTAGTGGTTACTTCGGTTTCCAAACGTAACTTTTCAAGCTCTATATAGGTTTTTAAGTAGCTTATTTCTTCAGCTAAGCTTATGTATTGTAAAGATGAATTATGAAGTGTTTTTCTTATTAGTTTTGAAAACTCTCCCATATATTTTAATGAATTATCAATATCATTATCTATAATAAAATTCTGAATTGAATTCATAGCATTGAAAATAAAATGAGGATTCATTTGACTTTGTAGCGCCTCCATCTTAGTTTCTGAAACTCGTTTTAAAATATCTTGTTTAAGTAATTCTTCTTTCTTTATACGATTAATTTTAAACCTATAAAGTATATAACCTCCTAAAAATAGTACAATAGGAATTAAGCTAATAAACCACCAAGTTTTCCAAAAAGGAGGAGTAATAGTTATGCTTAGTAATTTACTGCTGTAAGTTTTTCCGTTACTATAGTCTTTAATTTCTCCAGTAATATTATAATCACCATTGTTTAAGTGGTTTAATTGAACTGTGTTTTCACTACTCCACTGACTCCATTCATCACTAGCTATTTTATATCGATATTTTAATTTATTAGGGAGTGGATGGTTGTTAATGTTAAAGGAAAAAGAAACAGTATTTTGTTTATAAGGTAGTTTTATAGATTTTTTGGTGTATTGAAACCAATTATAGTTTGATGATGGTATGTCTTTGTAATTTACTTTAATGTTTGAAATACTAAAGTCATAAGGTTTTATATTAAAATTATTAATAATAGTTTTTAAATCAATTTTATAGTAACCTTTGTCAGTTCCTATTAATAAATTATCGTTGGAGATTATTGCTGAAGAAAAAAGCTTATTTGTTATTCCTTGTTCTTCATCTAAGAAAATAACTGAATTATCTCTGTATAAATTAATTCCTTTTTCAGTACCAATAATTAAATATTCTTTATACGATTTTAAGAAAAGTATGGTGTTTCCTATAATCTCACTATTTTCAATTTTATTTACAACTTCAAAATAATCATCCGTTTTAATAAAGAAAACTTCACCTTTTGAATTGCTGATAATTAATTGATTGTTGTTATTAACAGCTGAATAAATTAGCTCTTTCTCTTTCCAAATATTGTTTTTTAAGAGTGATTTAAATTCACCGTTATGATACTGATACAAGCCTGAAAGTCTAGAAAGGAAAAACAAGTTATTATTTACTTCAATGATTGAAGTAACATCTCTTGGATTATTACTATTTTCAAGTTCAAATTCAGAATGTTTGATATTATTTTCTATATCATTTAATAAGTAAACTTTAGAATAGGGAGTTTGAAAAAAAGCATTATTTTTTGAGGTAAAATAAAAAGTACTAGTATAAAAGGGGAAATAACTCTCTACGGTATTATTTTTAGCTATTTTAAATAACCCAATAGTTGTATTTACCCAAATAGTATTATCTATTTTTTTAAGGCTTTTAAATTCTAAATCTTCAAGATTGTTGTTTTTAAAACGAGCAAAACTAAAGCCTTCTTTTAGAGTTAATTTCTCATCATCAAAAAAAAGCTGATATTTTGAATAGAAGTCTTTAGAAGGGATATACATGTAAGTGTTCCCTTTAATATGTAATCCGTCTTCAGACAAATAGTACTCTGTGTTTTCTGTAACTTCAATATCAATAATATTTTTTATTTGATTATACAGCGTAACTTTTTTTGTTAAATCTACTTTAAAAAGTCCTTTATCTAAAGTTCCAATAAATAAAACATTGTTATTTGAGTCGTACTCTAAAGACCATTGTTTTGTGCTTTGCACATTGAATGTCGAATTGAGTATTTCAGCAGCATTATTATTTAAATTAAATAAACCACCTGAAGGGTAATTAATACCATCGGCAACTCCATAAATATTTTGATTTCTGTCAGAAACAAAATTCCAAAAAACGCTGTTACCAAATTCGTTTAAAGGCTTGCTATCATTGATGTAATTTCTAATATTATATTTTTTGATGGATTTATCTTTGTAAAAAAATCCATCAAAACTGACTAGTATTAAATCTTTGTTTTTAAATATTGAAAAAACAGAATCATAATTATGATGTAAAAAAACTAATTGATTTTTTTCTTCATTATACTTCCATAATCCGTCTCTGTAGGTTTGAATATAAACACTTTTTTCAAACTCAAAAAAACCCATAACTTGGAACTTCAAATCGTTGTTGATTACAGGATTAGTAATTTCTTTACTGTTAATATCTATAACCGATAATCCGCTTTTGGTTCCTATAAAAACCTTTTGATTGTGATAAAATATCTTACGGATATAATTGTTTACCAAACCCTTCGAGGTATTGTAAACAGAGAAGTTGTTTCCATCATAAAATGTTACACCACCACCGTAACTACCAAACCATAAATTATGATTAGCGTCTTCTTCAATAGCCCAACAATTATTATAAGCTAAACCATCTTCTTCATAAAAATTAGTAATCTTGTTATTCCTTATTTTTGAAACACCTGCACCAGTACCAACCCACAAAATGCCTCTGCTATCTTTTTTTATTGAAAAAACACTGTTATTAGGTAATCCGTTTAAAGTGCTAAAATTAGTAGACGAGAAGGTTTGAGAAAACGTTAATTGAATAGACAAAAAACAAATAAAAAGGAAAAGCTTATTTTTTAGGAAGTATCGCATTTAAAAAACTTTCTTTTTTTCTTGAAGCAAGAGGTAATTGTTCTCCATTATTTAATTCAACATATAAATCTACAGATTTATTAAATCGTACAACGTGGTTTAAATTTACTAAATAGGATTTATGAATTCGATGAAAACTTGTTTTAGGTAGTAATTCCTCAATATATTTTAGTGTTTTTGATAAAATTATTTTTTTACCATTTATAAAGGTTACTGAACTATAATTGCTATCAGCTTGACAATATAAAATTTGATTAGGGTTTATAATTTCATACCCAGATTCAGTAGGTAAAGCTATTTTATTAAAGTTGCTATCACCAGAGTCTATTTGGTTTAAAATTATTTTTAAATTATCTTGTTTAGTATTTTTTTCTAAACGTTGTTTATAGCGTTTTATGGTTTCTAATAAATCAATATAATTTATTGGTTTAAGAAGATAATCAAGCGCGTTTTCTTTTATAGCTTTTATGGCATATTCAGAATAAGCGGTGGTAAAAATAACATCAAAACTTCTACTTTTCATTTCTTTTAATAGCTCGAAACCATTTTTATTAGGCATTTCTACATCTAAAAAAATTAGTTCGGGTTCGTTTTTTTCAATAGAAACAATAGCTTTATCAACGCTTTCACATTTATCAAGTACTAAGAATTCATTAGGTAAATATCTATTTAATAATTTTTCTAAAAATTCTCTAGCATTATGTTCATCATCAATAATAATTGTCTTTATCATAACGGTAAATTTATTTTTATAATAAGTGAAAAAGAGTATGAATTAGTAAACGTATTAAAAAATTGTTTTAAAGTAGCATAATTGCTCTTTATTAACTCACTTAAAACTTTTCAAAAACTCCTAAACCAAATAAGGCAAAATCATATTTAACAGGGTCTTTAGCGTCAAAATCTCTTAAAGTAAGGTCTAGTTCTTGAATTGCTTTCCAATCATTTTGTTTTCGAGTAAGAATTCCAAGTTTTCGAGCAATATTTCCTGTGTGAACATCTAACGGACAATGTAAATGAGCTGGTGAGTGGGTTTTCCAAATTCCTAAGTCGACACCAGTTGTATTATCTCGAACCATCCAACGTAAAAACATATTTATTCGTTTTGAAGCTGATCCTTTTAACGGATCAGAAACATGCTTTAATGTTCTTGATTGATGTGGGATTTCAAAAAAGACTTGTTTAAAATTATGAATAGCATGTTGGTAATTATCAGCGTTGTTTTTTGGTTGTAAAACAGCTTCTAATCCACCATGATTTTGATAGATGTTTTTTAACGATTGAACAAAAAACTTAAAATCATCGGCATTAAATGTTCTGTGTACAAATCCGTCAAAATTAGCAAGATCTTCTTCTGAATGATTCATGATAAAATCGTACGGAGAATTCCCCATTAAATCCATCATTTTATGGGAGTTGTTAATAATCATTTTACGATTTCCCCAAGCAATGGTTGCTGCTAAAAAACCAGCAATTTCAATATCTTCTTTTACTGAAAATTGATGCGGAATTTGAATAGGATCACTATCAATAAAATCAGGATTATTATATTGTATAATCTTTTCGTCTAAAAATTCTTTGAGTTCCGTTTTGTTCATTTTACATTAAATCTCCTGCAAAACTAAGCAAAACGAAGAAAGCATTATAGCAAGCGTGTAATAAGATACTCCATGCTAAACCAAATCGAACTCTGATAAACCCAAGGTAACCTCCTAAAATAGTTTGAGGAGCCACCAATATGGGGGCTAATAACAACACGTTGGTAGTAATGTTGAAATTGGTTAAATGCACCAATCCGAAAAGTATAGCAAAAACATAAAAAGCTATTTTGAACGATTTTTTACTTTGGAATAAAGTGATTGGAGCTCTAAAAAATATTTCCTCTAATAAAGGAGCTAAGATTACAGCGATTCCAGCAATAAACCACTTAGAGTGCGTTTTTAGCAACTCTTCCATAGCATGATCATCCATGTTTACCCAACCCAATTCTTCAATAAGCACAAAAAGAGGTGATAAAAGTGCACCTGTGACAATACATATCGTGAGTAGATGTAAGAATTTTTGAAATCGATACGAAGCATTTTGATTTGCATCTTTTTCTAAAACAGGATTTTTTAAATAGGCAATAAGCTCGTAAAAAGTTTCTTTCATAGTTTGGTTGATTTTATAATAGGTAGGCAGAAACTTTAAAACGTTACACTATTCAACAATAATTCCGTCTTTCATGGTAAGTGTTCTATCGGCCATTTCTGCCAATTCTTTGTTGTGTGTAACTAACACAAAGGTTTGTCCAAACTCATCACGAAGTTTAAAAAATAATTCGTGTAAGTTTTTGGCTGAAGTAGAATCAAGGTTTCCTGATGGCTCATCAGCAAAAATAACGGAAGGTTCATTTATCAATGCTCTTGCAACAGCTACGCGTTGTTGTTCACCACCAGAAAGCTCATTAGGTTTGTGGTTTTCTCTGTGTGATAATCCTAAAAAAGCTAATAATTCTTTCGCTCTCTTTTCAGTTGAAGCTTTTGCTTTTCCTCCAATAAAAGCTGGGATACAAACATTTTCTAAGGCTGTAAATTCAGGTAGTAACTGATGAAATTGAAAAATAAATCCGATGTGTTTATTTCTGAAAGATGAAACTTCTTTATCGTTTAAACTTTTGATTGAAACTCCATTGACAAGTAATTCATAGTTTTTATCTTTTAAAGGTTTATCTAAGGTGCCTAAAATTTGAAGCAAGGTAGTTTTTCCAGCTCCTGACCTAACCAACAATAGCAACAATTTCTCCTTTTTTTATATGAAGATTTACTCCTTTTAAGATTTCAACATCTCCGTAGTGTCTATGAATATTTTTAGCAACAATCATGAGGTAATTTTCAAAGTAACGAATGTATAAAAAAGAAATCAGATAGACTTTATATAGACTCTAAGAAATAAGAGCCAAGAAACAAGACAAAAAAACATAAAATGAATGTTTTGGATTTACTTGTGTGATTTTATATAAGAGACTACCCAATTCAAATAATAAAGAAATTTCCTTTTTTTAAATATTAGCGTCCGATTAATTTATGTAAAATATACCTAAGCTCTATTTTTAAAGGGATTGAGGTGTTTAAGCTTTTAAATTATTTTTTGTCTGGTAATCGTATCAATGTCATTTGGTTATAAAATTCTTGTTTCTCTATTCTAACAGTGAAGCGGTCTATTTTCTTTTATCGGACAATAATGTTTTAAAATATGTTTTTAATGTTGTTGTAATCGATAAAATACACCAATCGAACAGAAAAAGTATGTTGATGTTTCTCATCAAAAAGACGATCTAAATTTTTAAAGAAACTGTGTTTTGCATGACTGTTTGAGCCAAAAATTGAGTTTCTGTAAAAAGCAATTAATTGACTGCCAGGAGCAAACTGCCATTGGTAATTAAGGTCTAAATTCCAGCTATTAAAGTTTTTGTCATGATCTCCTTGATAGCTACTTTGAATTAGTTCTCCGTTAGTTTGGTCTAAACTGTAAAATTGATTTTGATACGGAACTTTATTCCAGTTGTGTCTAAACGATAATGATACTGCCGATTTTGTGCTAAATGTGTATTTACCAGTTAAAGAATTGTTGTATGAAGTCCAGTCTCGTTGTCCGAAATAAATAGCATCGTCATCGCTATTTACATACCCAAATTGATTTTCATATTTATTATAGTTTAAACCATAAATTAAAGAAAATTGATTGTTGAATCGGTATCTTCATCTCAACAACCCAAGAATCATCATTCATACTAATATCGCTTACCCAAACAGCACTCCAATTAAAATCTTCGTTTCCGTTCGATACTTTCCAGTCTGCTTGCGCACCAGAACTAGTAACTAAGAACTCAAAAGGGTTTTGTCCGTCGTCATTAGGGTTAATCGTAATTAAAAAGAAATCACTATTACTAATATTATCTCTGTTAGTAAACTCAGCTGGTATTTTTGATGGCTCAGGATCGTACATTTTAGCACTGATGTAAATAGCATCATCATTGTACACTAATTTAACCTCTGTTTTATGCGTATCGGGTTCTGGTTTACCATTATCAGGGCGCATCATCACAAAATTGTTTGCTATAGGAATATTTTTCCATGCAGCATCATCTAGTTTTCCATCAATTTTTGGAGGTGATTCTACACGTATTACATCTAGTTTCTTTCTGTTTTGGTTTACGGTTTGAGCGGCAGTTGTTTCTATGAAAAAGAAAAAACAGCAATTAATGCTAAAATTGTACGCATAGTTGATTAGAGATAGAATTAGTTGTTTAGCTAAATTATTGTGATTTAGGTTGTAAAATCACAAAATCATGTTAATTACTATAAAGACCTGTTAAAAAAATGAACGTTACATTGTAAGTGTTAAAAAAATGTGAAAAAGAAAATTGATGTTAATCATAAATTAAAGTACAAATTATAAGGTATTATAAATTGAATTTGTATTTTTGTTCGACTTTAAAAATTCATATCTAATGAACTTACACGAATATCAAGGTAAAGAAATATTAAACAGTTTTGGCGTTCGTATTCAACGTGGAATTGTTGCAAATACTCCAGAAGAAGCTGTTGAAGCAGCGAAGAAATTAACAGAAGAAACAGGTACTGGTTGGCACGTAATTAAGGCTCAAGTACACGCAGGTGGTCGTGGAAAAGGTGGAGGTGTTAAGTTAGCTAAAAACTTAGATGAGGTAAAAAGTATCGCTGATGACATTTTAGGAATGATGTTAGTAACTCCTCAAACTTCAGCAGAAGGTAAGTTAGTTAACCAAGTGTTAATTGCTGAGGATGTATATTATCCAGGTGATAGTGAGCCAGATGAATTTTATATGTCAGTTTTATTAAACCGTGCTACAGGTAGAAACATGATCATGTACTCTACTGAAGGAGGTATGGATATTGAAACTGTGGCAGAAGAAACTCCACACTTAATTTTTACTGAAGAAGTAGATCCAGCAACAGGTTTGTTACCTTTCCAAGCTCGTAAAATTGCTTTTAACTTAGGGTTAAGCGGTGCAGCTTTTAAAGAAATGACAAAATTTGTTACTGCTTTATATACAGCATACGTAAAATCTGATTCATCTTTATTTGAAATTAACCCAGTATTAAAAACATCTGATGATAAAATCATGGCTGTTGATGCTAAGGTTACTTTAGATGATAATGCTTTATACCGTCACAAAGATTATGCAGAAATGCGTGATTTACGTGAAGAAAACCCAATTGAAGTTGAAGCTAATGCTGCAGGATTAAACTATGTAGACTTAGATGGTAACGTTGGATGTATGGTAAACGGAGCTGGTTTAGCAATGGGAACTATGGATTTAATTAAGCAAGCAGGTGGTGAGCCAGCTAACTTCTTAGATGTTGGTGGTACTGCTGATGCACAACGTGTTGAAACTGCTTTCGGAATTATTTTAAAAGATCCTAACGTAAAAGCTATCTTAGTAAACATTTTTGGAGGTATCGTTCGTTGTGACCGTGTGGCACAAGGTATTGTTGATGCTTATAAAAACATGGGGGACAAAATTAATGTGCCTATCATTGCTCGTTTACAAGGAACAAACGCTAAAGAAGCAAAAGAATTAATCGATAACAGCGGAATGGAAATTATCTCAGCAACTGAGTTTCAAGAAGCAGCTGATAAAGTACAAGAAGTTTTAAGCGCTTAAAACTTTTTAATTAATTCTTAGTAATATATTAAAAAACCTCACTGTTATAGTGGGGTTTTTTGTTTTATCTTGCTAAAATATAAATAGCATACAATGAAAAAATTATTAATCCTTTTTTTACTTCCTTTACAGTTAATAGCACAAGAAGAAACGAATTCCGAATTATTTTGGAATAAACTAAAAACTCATTGCGGAAAAGCTTTTGAAGGAACAATAATAGCAGGAGGAAAAGAAGGAGATGGTTTTACAGGAGAAAAATTAATAATGCATGTTCGCTCTTGTGAAGAGAATACGACTAGAATACCTTTTTTTGTAGGAGAAGATAAATCTCGTACTTAGGTTTTTTACTATCGGCACCGATAAATTAATAAAGCTAAAACATGATCATCGACATAAAGATGGTACTGAAGATAAAATTACGCAATATGGAGGAATCAACCCTAATATGGGATTACCTAATATTCAGTTTTTTCCTGCGGATAAATATACAGCCGATTTAATTTCGTATGCTTCTAATAATGTTTGGTGGGTTACAATTGATGAAACCAGTTTTACATATAATTTGCGTAGAATAGGAACAGATAGATTATTTTCTGTGAAGTTTGATTTAACTACGGAAATAGAGACTCCAACTGCTCCATGGGGAAGTGAGAATTAATTTTTCTTTAGAATCAAATCTGTTTTTTGGGATTAGAATTTATGGAATCAATCAAGCTAAATTATTTACAGTTTTTCTTTCAAAACTTCAATTTCATCACGCAATTGCGCAGCAACTAAAAAGTCTAAAGCTTTGGCAGCTTCTTCCATTTGTTTGCGTTTGTCGCGTATGCGTTTTTCTATTTCTTGTTTTGGTAGGTATTCTAAATCTTGCTCAGCAGCTTTTTGTGTAGCATTGTCGTAATGATACGAAGTAATCGCATTTTTAGATAAAGTATTGTCTATCTTTTTATTGATTTGCTTTGGTGTAATTCCGTGTGCTGTGTTGTAATTAATTTGTTTTTCGCGTCTACGGTTGGTTTCGTCAATGGTGAGTTGCATACTGTTGGTAATTTTGTCAGCATACATAATTGCTTTACCATTTACGTTACGAGCTGCACGTCCTACAGTTTGTGTTAACGAACGATGTGAACGTAAAAAACCTTCTTTGTCAGCGTCTAAAATAGCAACCAATGATACTTCTGGTAGGTCTAATCCTTCACGAAGTAAGTTTACTCCGATGAGTACATCAAACAAGCCTTTACGTAAATCTTGCATGATTTCTACACGTTCTAGGGTGTCGACATCGGAATGTATATAACGGCAACGTACTTGAATTCTAGTTAAGTATTTAGCTAACTCTTCAGCCATTCGTTTTGTTAAGGTGGTAACCAAAGTACGTTCGTCTTTTTCTACACGTACTTGAATTTCTTCAATTAAATCATCAATTTGATTTAAACTCGGGCGGATTTCAATTTCAGGATCTAATAGTCCTGTTGGTCGAATCACTTGCTCTACAAATAGCCCTTCTGTTTTTTGTAACTCATAATCTGCTGGAGTTGCTGAAACATAAATCACTTGATTTTGTAAAGCTTCAAATTCTTCAAACTTTAAAGGACGGTTATCCATGGCGGCAGGTAAACGGAATCCGTATTCCACCAAGTTTTCTTTTCGGCTTCTATCTCCACCGTACATCGCATGAACTTGCGGTACAGTTACGTGACTTTCATCAATCACCATTAAATAATCATCAGGAAAGTAATCTAACAAACAGAAAGGTCGTGTACCGGCTTCTCTTCCGTCTAAATAACGAGAGTAGTTTTCAATTCCTGAACAGTATCCTAACTCACGAATCATTTCTAAGTCGAATTCGGTACGTTCTTGCAAACGTTTCGCTTCTAAATGTTTCCCAATTTCTTTGAAGTAATCTACCTGTTTTACCATATCATCTTGAATTTGATGAATAGCATTTTGAAGTACATCAGGAGAGGTTACAAATAAGTTAGCAGGATAAATATTCAGTTTGTCTAATCGCGTAATAACTTCGTTAGTTTCAATATCGAAGGTCTCAATTTCTTCAATCTCATCCCCAAAAAAGTGAATTTTATATCCATTATCACCATAAGAAGGATAAATGGTAACGACATCACCTTTTACTTTGAAAGTTCCACTTTTTATTTCAACTTCGGTACGTGCATACAAACTTGTTACTAGACGATGTAAGAACTTAGTACGTGAAATTTGTTGGTCAACTTCAATAGTAATCACATTCTTTTTGAATTCCGTAGGATTCCCAATACCATACAAACAAGATACTGAAGCAACTACCAATACATCTCGACGCCCAGAAAGTAGGGAAGAAGAGGTGCTAATTCGCAAGCGTTCTATTTCATCGTTGATGGATAAATCTTTTTCAATATAGGTTCCTGTAACAGGAATATAAGCTTCGGGTTGATAGTAATCATAATACGAAACGAAATATTCCACAGCATTGTTTGGAAAGAACTGTTTAAACTCTGAATACAACTGAGCAGCTAAGGTTTTGTTGTGTGCTAAGACCAAAGTTGGTCGTTGTACTTCAGCAACAACATTAGCCACAGAAAATGTTTTTCCCGAACCCGTAACACCCAAAAGTGTTTGGTACTTTTCATCGGCTAAAATTCCGTTAGCTAACTGTTTAATTGCTTGTGGTTGATCACCAGTAGGTTTAAATTCTGAGTTTAATTCAAAGTTCATTCAACAAAAATACGGATAGTTTTACTGAAAATCTATCCGTATTAATTGTAATTTATTTAAGAGTTTTTACTTTCTAAGTAAAGAAAAATGTCCTGTCTTTTTTCTAACCTTACCGTTTTTATCTATTAATTCTGCATTGTACCAATAATCGTTTGTAGGTAGGGTAGTGCCATTGTAAACTCCGTCCCAACCAGGGTGATTTTTATCGGTAATTTCATTTACCAATTTTCCGAAACGATTAAAAATTTGAACTTTAACAACATCATAATAATCATTATCAACACCTAATACTTTCCATGTGTCAAAATGACCATCTCCATTTGGGGTAAAATGACGTTGAAAGTATATGGTTGAAATTTGATTAGAAGATACAACGCCACAACCATTTCGATCTCTAACAGAAATAAAATTCAACCCAGGAGGAATATTGGTAAAGGTATATGTTAGGTTTTCGTCTCCTTTGACAAAATCACCAAAATTAGTACTGTTAAGAGCATATTCATAATCTCCAATTCCGTCTACAGTAATTTTTATTTTATTACTATCTGGATTGTCTTGATCGTCTACAGATTTAATATTAACAATTAATGCTTGATTGGATTCTTTGACAAAAAAAGTGTTATATCCCATGGATGGGGTATTTATGTTAGGATACTTTCTGTATGCTTCAACTTTGTATTCACCTGCTGAATTAGCATTATAAATGGCTGATGTTTCGTTTGGAATTAAATTACCATTTAAGTACCATTTGTAGGTGTCTGTTGTATTTCCAGTATCAGCATTTAAGCCTATAGTGTGTGGCTGTGGTGTTCGTCTAGGGTTGTCTACGCATAAAATTTCTTCATTTAGATTTCCTTGTGGAATAGGTAGCTTTTCTACAAGTATTTTAAAATTCCCAACAGTTTCACAAGATGTTGTTCCTTTGTTAGAAATCCTTACATAGACATCAGAATTATTAGTGAATAAATGATCTTCATAAGGAGGGAGAATTTGATCTATTTGTAAAGAGGCGTCTTCTGCAGTTCTGTAATATTGAAAATCGTGAGAGGTTTGCGATAAAGCTCCTCCAGAATTATCGATTATTTGTTGAGTTTTAACAGAGAAATCAAAAAAGCCATTATCTGTACCAATACTAAATTTAGCATCTGTATTTGATGCATTTTGATCTAATTCACTAATATGTTCATCAGAGTAAATATTTAATCCAGTAGGATTTACCTGTAAATCGATAAACTGAGTTTGATAACACATAGTAGTGTTGTTTGTTACTTTTACTACTATTGAGTGATTTATAGCTACTGAATTAATATAGTTGTTTTTGTTAAGAGGTCTTGAAAAGTTATTGTCAGAGGTTTCAAAAAAATCTATTGAAATATTAGAAAAATCATCAACTAAAGAAGCTTCCAAAAGCTCAAGGTTAAAAGCAGCAAACCCATCATAAGGATTACTATCGAAGTCACATTGAATATAGGGTTGAATTGTATTAATAGTAGGTTTAGGTTCGAATGTAACTTGAACTTTACCTGTATATGTTTTTTTACAATATGAATTAGATTCTATTTTAACTTCGTATAAACCACTTCCAAAATTTGCGTTATCTACAGTTAGTGTTCTTGTGTTAGCTATTTCTGTTCCGTCTTTTGACCATGTGTAACTATCGTTTGGATTATTAATTTCAGGAACTATTTCATAGCTGTCTCCTATACAAAATACTTGATTTGTGTTACTTAATACAGCATTAGAGTCAGCATTCAATAACTTAACAGGAGCAAAAAATGATTGGATAAAAGGAGGTAAGCCCTGAGAGGTTCTTCCTCTTCCTAAATCAATAGCTACTGGTTTGTATGTAACGTTTTTTGCGCTTTCATCAGGGTTTTCAATAGCGCCTAAATATGACTTATCAGGAATAGAACTATATATTTTCCCATCTGAAGCTAGTTGTAAAGCGCCTCTATACCCAGATCCTCTCCATATTTGAGCTTTTGTTAGTGCTACATCTCTATCAAGTAAGTCGAATTGGAGAATACTAAAGGTAAATGGAGGAATAAATAATGAAGCATAAAGTTTAGATGATTGAGGAGAGAATTCAACACCATAAGGTACTCCATCAATAGAAGGAGTAGTTAATATTTCTCCTGATGAAGTAATTTTTCCAGTGACGTTATCAAAATCATACAATACCAAACGACCGTTTCCTGTATTTTGACCAGCTGTAAAGTCGGCCAAAGCAACTTTTGTACCATCAGGAGAAACTTTTAAATATCCTCTTTTATCTTGTAAGATATAAGAAGATTTAGAAATAACAGGATTCAAATGGTCTACACCGTTTTGATCAATTTTATAAGCATAAAAAGAGTCTTCTACAATAGATAAAACCCAAATTTCAGTACAGTCTTTTCCTTGAACAGCTGTAACTTTTTCAGACCATCCCCAATCTCTGTTGTCAGAAAGGTTGATAGGCCCCGCTATAATTTCACCTCCACTTCCTTTTGCTACATCAACGGTGTAAAAATTAAAACCTGGATTTCTAGGGTATCCAGAA
This sequence comes from Tenacibaculum sp. TB-56, assembly GCF_059716275.2. Lineage (NCBI taxonomy): Bacteria > Pseudomonadati > Bacteroidota > Flavobacteriia > Flavobacteriales > Flavobacteriaceae > Tenacibaculum > Tenacibaculum sp. TB-56. The sequence continues at coordinate 2,078,654 of NZ_CM201367.1, forward strand.
TTATTAGGGATATAATCGGTTCCTACAGTGAAAATATAGTATATGTTTTTATTTTCTGGAGCAGGGACAATCAATCCTGATTGAGAACTTGATGGATTTCCTTGTAAATTATTAGCAAGTTGCCCATTAGAATATTTCATTAATTCGTGGTTTTTTGTCCATACTTTAATTCCATCAGAATAAAATAAAAGATTTCCATCTTCATCTGAAATAGTTGAACAACCTTCTTCGGTATTTAATGCGCCATTTGTTAAAGCGATTGGAGTTCCGTTAAAATCAATTCCAGCGTTGTTTCCAAAATACCAAGCATTGGCTTCTTTTTGACTATAAATAGAGAGTGAGGCTATACACAGAAATACAAAAAGTAGTTGTTTTACCATTTAAATAAATTTTTATACAGATAAAACAGCTAAATTACATAAAACCCTCTATAAATCTCGTTTTTTTAACAAAGCGTATGATGAATAAATAAAAATAGCTGTCCAAATTAACACAATTGTTATGTTGAATAAGCTAACAGAATAGTCTTTAGTAAAGTTTTCTCCTATTTGACTTGCTACCGATTTTACAGCTCCTAATCTAGTAAAAGGTTCTTTAATTAAGTTAGCCATTGATTCTAAAGGAAAAAATTGCATGACACTGTTTACTGCTTCATCAGTTCCTGTTTTTACATCTCTAAAAGTCCAATACAAGTAGCCTTTAATTGAACTTTCAACAATTAACCAAACAATCATAGCTGCTACAGCAAATGCTGATCGTTTAATTAAAATTCCCAAGAATAAACCAAAAGAGAAAAAACCTAATAGTTTTATGAAAAAAGCAAATAAGTACCCTAAATCTGAAAAGATGATAGACATTTCATTAAAATCTGAATAAATAGCCCCAAGAATCAATGAAACAATAAATACAAATAGAGTAGAAATAAAAGCAAAAGCAATAACAGTGTAGAATTTAGAAAGCACAAACTCTTTTTTACTTAAACCATCAATTAAGTTTTGTTTTAGTGTTTTATAGCTATACTCATTAGCCATCATAGAAACAATAACTAATAGCAAGAAAAATTTAAAAGTTGCAGCTATATAGGTATTAAAGTGCCAGATGTAGGGAAAGTTAAAAATACCTTGTTCTGCTAAGTGAAACTTAATCGGACCTATATCAAATTTTATTGCAGCAATTAAAGCAATTGATGTTAATAGGGCGAAATAAATAATTGAAAGAACTTTACTAGCTCTGTTATATTTTAATTTATGTAATTCTATATTTAAAAGTCGTAGCATGATGTAAGTTTATTGGTTGTTGGTAAGGTCTAAGAATTGTTGCTCTAAACTAGGTTTACGTTTTACTAAATGCGAAAGAGAAATTCCGTTGTCAAATAGAAATTTATTAATTTCTGAGGCAGACAATTCAGAAGATAAATTCGCGATTAAAACTCCATTTTCACTATTAATAGTTCCTATTGAAGAGTGATTTTCTAAAAGTTGTTTAAGCTTGTTTTGATCTTCGGCTTGTAGCTCGAAAAATCCATTTGAAGCTGTCATTTCATCAACCCTACCACTGTATAGTTTTACACCATTTCTTATTACTACCACATGAGAACATACTTTTTCTACTTCATCAAGTAAGTGTGAGGCAAGTAAAATAGTCGTGCCGTTTTGAGCAATTTCTTTTATAATTTGACGAATCTCATGTATGCCTTGTGGATCTAATCCGTTTGTAGGTTCGTCTAAGATTAATATTTCAGGATCGTTTAATAGAGCAGAGGCAATTGCTAAACGTTGTTTCATTCCCAAAGAGTAAGTTCTGAACTTACTGTTTCTACGCTTGTAAAGGTTTACAACTTTTAATTTTTCGTCTATTTTATCATACGAAACCCCCTTTATTTTACAGATAAGCTGTAAGTTTTGAACTGCCGACATGTATGGATAAAAATTAGGACGCTCAATAATAGCACCTACTTTTTTTAAAGCCTCATGAGTAGATAGTTTACCATCAAACCAGCTAAAACTTCCTGAGGTTTTGTTAACTACATTTAAAATAATACCTAAAGTGGTTGATTTTCCACTTCCATTAGGTCCTAATATTCCGTAAACATTTCCTTTTTGAATGTCAAAAGAGAGGTTATTTACCGCATGAACTTTTCCGTATTTTTTATCGAGGTTTTGTATAGATAAAATTGTTTCCAAGCTTTTTTGATTTTGTTGATTATATGTATTTGACGATTCATTCAAATTATTGTTACAATGTATAAAAAAAGTAACAGAAAATAGTTTAAAAGGAAAACATGGCTTTTTAGAAAGAAATAAAACCTATTCAGAAATAAATTTAACTAGATGGTTTAAAACCAAGGTAGTTTTGCATGTCAAATTATATTATTATGAAAAAAATAAACTACTTATTAGCGATTATTTTAACTACTGTTTTTTACGTAAGCTGTTCATCTGATGATGTTCAAGAAACACCAAATCAATTTATAATTGAAGGAAAAAATTATCCGATGGAATCAATTTTCGTAGAAAAATTCACAAAACATAGTAGAACTACTATATTGTTACATTTATTAAATATTACTGAACAAGATATAGAAGCTGCCCAAAACTCAGGTGTAGCTTTAACTGAGGTAGATTTCTTTTCAATTGCTGTTCGTGATGAAAATTTAACCTCAAAAACTTATACAACAAATAGTTTATGGTATGAGTTTATGACTGATGGAGAATTTTTAGGAGAATACGATAATGAACAATTACTAATGGAGTATGAAAATGGAGATGAAGTTACTTTAACTATAAATTCAATTAACGAAACTAACATTTCATTAGACTTTAAAGTGAAAAGAGTTAACGGAAGTGTAGCAACAGGAAGTTATAAAGGAAAGTACAGTACTATTGAAGAATTATCAGGAGCAAGATAGAAAAATAAATAGATTAGATAATAAAAAAGCTTAGGGTTTACCTAAGCTTTTTTTATTTAAAATGATATTATTTGTTGTCTATCAATCTAAATCCTTCACCATGAATGTTTAAAATTTCTACATTTTCATCATTCTTCAAATACTTACGAAGCTTTGCAATGTATACATCCATACTACGAGAAGTGAAATAGTTGTCGTCTCTCCAAATTTTCGTCAACGCTAATTCACGTGGCATTAAATCATTTTTATGGATAGCTAACATACGTAATAATTTACTTTCTTTTGGTGATAATTTTTGAGGTTCACCACCTTTGTAAGTTAAGTGACGTAACTTAGAGTTAAAGTCAAACCCTCCAATTTTGAATTCGAACTCGTCACTGTCGTTTGTTTTTTCAGTTTCCTTACGTTGTAAAATAGCTTTGATTTTGTGTAATAAAACTTCTGAATCGAAAGGTTTATTCAAGTAATCGTCAGCTCCAACTTGGTAACCTTTTAAAACATCTTCTTTTAATGTTTTTGCAGTTAAAAATATAATTGGAATTTCTTTGTTTGTAGCACGAATGTCTTCAGCTAAAGAAAAACCATCTTTACGAGGCATCATAACATCTAAAATACATAAATCGTACTCAGCATTTTTAAACATGATTAAACCATCGATTCCATCTTTAGCATGTGTAACATTGTAATCGTTAAGTGCTAAATAATCTTTAAGAACTGTTCCAAAATTAGGATCGTCTTCTACTAATAATATTTTTTTACTTCCCATTCCTTAATCTTTTATATTAATGGTAATTTAACTGTAAACGTGCTTCCTTTGCCTTTTTCACTCTCAACATAAACGGTACCTTGGTGGTTGTCTATAATTTCTTTAACATAAGATAATCCTAAACCATGACCTTTTACGTTGTGAATGTTCCCCTTGTGTTCTCTGTAAAATTTATCGAACACATATTTTTGAGCATTTCTGCTCATTCCTATCCCTTCGTCTTTTATTTTAAAGATAAAGTATTTATTTGTGCTTTCAGTAAATACATCAATTTTTGGTGCGTTTTCTGAATATTTTAATGCGTTTTCTAACATGTTAACAACAACATTGGTTAAGTGAAACTGGTTTCCTAAAACCTCTGTTGAAATAGCTTCGAAGTGCGTTGTAACACTTCCTTTTTTGTCATCAGTCAATAATTGAATATGCTCAATAGCTTCTTCAATAATATCATGCATATCAACAGCATCTTTACTAATTTCAAGCTGATTTTTTTCTAGTCTTGAAATTCGCAATACATTTTCTACCTGCCCGTGCATACGCTTGTTTTCATCGCGAATCATTTGCACATAGCGCTTAATTTTTTCTTCGTCAGATATGATCTTTGGGTTTTTAATCGCGTCTAAAGCAAGATTAATGGTTGCAATAGGTGTTTTAAACTCGTGTGTCATATTGTTGATGAAATCTGTTTTTATTTCAGAAATCTTCTTTTGACGTATTACTTGGTATAATGATATTGAAAATGCAGCAATAATAATTCCTATAAAGAATAAGGAAAGCACTAATATTTCCATCATTCCTGATAACAAGTTTTTTCGTTTGTCAGGAAATTTTACATATAATTTATATTTACTATTTCCTTCTTCATCTTCAAGCAGAGGATAGTTAATATCTTCTGGCTGTATATTAAAATACCCCGATTTTAGTTGTGTTGCTAATCCGTCTTCATAAACAACATACTTAAAATCTTGAGTAATGTTCATTTTAGCGAATTCATCTTTCAGAATAAATTTTAATTCTTTATTACTTATTCTTTGGTGTATTGCGTAAATACTTTTACTTCTACGAAAAGCATGCTCCATTACATCATCATTCCAGCTTGGGTAGGTTTTGTAAACAGAATAACGGTTTTCACTTAAAAAGGGTTTAAAATCTTTGTTTTCTGATTTTATAACCTGAGAAAAGAAAATATCTTCTTTTCCTGAATATCGTTTAATAATGATAGAATCATTATCAACAAACTCACCAGGCATTTTAAAACTTTCTTCTAAAATAGAACTACCAAAAGAAAACTTAGTTTTGCTAACAGTATCAACTTGCTGAAAAAGAAACGTTGTTATTTCTGCTTCTGTTCTTAGTTTGTTGCTTTCAAAGTAATCTTTATAGTTTTGCTGAAACTCTAAGTACTCTCTCTCTTTTATATTTTCAGAGGTGCGAGCTAAAGCAATAGTTACATTATTTTTAAATTGTTGTTGTTTGTTCTTAATTGCATCTTTTATCCAATATACTTGAATAGAGATAATTCCTATTAGAGAAATACTCATTAAAACAACAATGAGAATAAAGATTTTCTTACCCATTATTCAAAAATAAATTAATATAAGTTAGAGATATAATGTTTTAACTTAGATTAACAAAGTTATTGTAAAATTAAGAAAGTTTTAACAGTTAGGGTTAGTAAAGCGTAAATTATACAGTCCTTTTTGTTAAAGAATTATGGATTCTTAACACTTGTTCTTTGGAGTAGTTAAGTGTTTTATTATCAATAATGTAATTGGATTGAAGTGTTTTTTTTGTGTCGCTCCATTGGTTTTTTATCCTGTTTTTTACTTCTTCAATCGTAGTGTTGTCTCTTTTTACAACTCGGTTAATCCTGACTTCTTCTGGAGCAGTAACAGTAATAATTTTATCGCAAAAAGCATCGCTACCGTTTTCAAAAAGTATGGCATTTTCATACAAAACGTAAGCTTTGTCAGAGTTTTGTTTGATAAAAGCTTGCAAATGCTCATTTACAACAGGATGAACAATAGAATTTAACAAATTTAATTTCTCTTTGTTTTTAAAAACGATGGAAGCTAAATATGGTCTGTTTAATTCGTTATTGATGTAGGTTTCTTTGCCAAATTCAGTAATTAAACGAGATTTAATTACTGGTGAAGTATGCATGAGCTTTTTGGCTTCATCATCTGCCATGTAAACAGCAATGTTTTTAAACTCAGAAAACATTTTTAAAATGGTCGATTTTCCACTACCAATTCCGCCTGTTAAACCTACTACCATATTATTCGTAAATTAAAAAGTCAATTTTATCGGGCACTATTCTTAGTACCGTAGCTAAATTAGGAGTATCCTTAAGTTCAGGGGTAAGGTAGTTTAACTCGTTATTTTCAGCGTCTAAATAATCACATTCTATTTTAAATAAATCGGGCGTAATTTCATTAAAATTTTTCAAGCCTACCTTGTAAATAACTTTTACTTTTTTTGGGAAAATATTAATTCCTTTTGGAGCATTTTTAACTAATACAGGTACTTCAATTTCCCCTTCTGTAAATTTATCTACCAACAATTCAATATCTACTGATTTATGACTCGCTTTGAGCTGAATATTTTCAGGAAATAGAATAGAAGTGGTAATATTTGTGTTTTTAGAGACATTCTCTAAAGTAGCACTATCAAGATTTAGAAACTCTATTTTGTTAACATCAGTTTCATCACCAGAAATTAAGATGCTATCAGGAGTGAGATTTAAAGGTTTTGAAAGACCGTATCCTAACTGAAAAGAGATATTTACATTAGGTTTTAACGGAACTTTTTTAGAACTCAATAATCCTATTTTTACTGGAATAGTATCTTGCGTGATGCTGTTTAACTCAATATTATATTTTAATTGATGTTGTATTTCAGAATGCAAGTTTTTTGATAAAAAATAATAGTTGCTTCCCTTTTTTTTAACCGCTTTGTCTAATTGTAGAGTGATTGGTTTGTGGTTAATGCTAGACATTAATAAATTATAACCACTACTTTTTACATTTAAGGTTAGTTTGTTAAAAGGAGCGTCAATCAACGTTTTTTGTTGAGGTAATTGAGTGTATTCAATGTCATACTCTACCTCTGCATTATATTCTTTTGAAAGGTTTATAAGTAACCAAAAAAATATAGAGGCGATTAAAAAACCAAAAAAGGTTTTAGGTATGTTAACGTTTTTTTTCAAGAAAATAAATATTGATGCAATCTACATAAAAAACAAAAAAGTGAGCTAATTAGCTCACTTTTTTATATCAGTGTATTACTGTTAGTTTTTACTTTCAGTACTGTATTTTTTGCTTAATTCCATTGAAATTGCAGAACGTTCAAATTTAATTTTACCAGCACCAGTTTCGATAGAAACCGTATTATCAGTATCATTAATTTCAACTATTTTTCCGTGAATACCACTTGTGGTAATAATTTTAGCTCCTTTTTTAATTTCTGTTTGAAACTGTTTTTCTTTTTTTTGACGACGCATTTGAGGGCGAATAATTAAAAAGTAAAAAACAGCAATCATTGCTACAAAAGGAAGCATGTTCATTAAACTTTCTTGAGAACTAGCTTGTAAAAAAATGGTTGTAAACATTATGCGTCTTTATTTTTAGGGGTTACCATACCAGAAATTTTGATAATTTCTCTACCTTTCTCAGTATTGGTAGTTAATGTAACAGATTTTGATTGTTTGTTAGTTCTTCCGCTTGTGTTAAAGCTAACTTTAATATTACCTGTTTCACCTGGTGCAATTGGGTCTTTTGTCCACTCAGGAACCGTACAACCACAAGATGCTTGGGCGTGTGTTATTACTAAATCACTTTTACCTGTATTGGTTACAACGAAAGTAGTTTCAACAACTTCACCTTCTTTAACTGTACCGAAATCAAATTCTTCTTTGTCAAAAGAGATTTCAGGAGCACCTTGGCTAATAGTGTTGTCTCTTTTTTCTGCGTTCTCAACGTTTTCTTTTTTTACTTTTGATGAGGCATTACCTTGTCCACAAGAAACTAACATTCCTGCTGAAACAACAAATGCTAATGCTACTGCTATTTTCTTCATTGTAAAATATTTTTGTTTGTTGTAAAAATACTAATTTTTATAATAATCCTCTACCTATTTTTACCATCTTGTTAGAGCTAAGATAGTCTTTAGCTAATTTATCTAAAACACCATTGATAAAGTAACCACTTTTATTGGTAGAATAGTCTTTAGCTAACTCAATATATTCGTTGATAGAAACTCTACTTGGAATAGAAGGGAAGTGTAAAAACTCTGTAATAGCCATTTTAATAATAATCATATCAATATCGGCAATTCTATCGGCTTCCCAGTTAGGTGTTTTTTCTTTGATATCTTCTTCGTATTTATGCTGATTTAACATGGTTTTGTTAAACAAGTTGGATACAAAAGCTTGGTCTTCGCTATCTTTATATAAACTACCTAAAACAAAAGGTTTGTTGGCTTTTTGTTTGTTAATAGTTTTTAATACCCAGGTGTTTACAAAAGGAATATCGTCAACCCAAGAAATCATTTTATCCTCAAAATAATCCGCTATTTTTTCGTTAGGAGCTACAATTTCTCTAAAAAAATCAATAACAAAAGCACGGTCTACATTAAAAGAATCTTCAACGGTGTCCATGTATTTTTTGTAGATGTCACTTTTCTGTAATTCATCTAACAAAATTTTTACATACTCATCGTCAAGATCCCAATAATTTAATTTATTAAGCTCAACATACCCTTCTAAGCTTACGCTTTCGTTAAGTTGGTTTAAAACCTTGTTGTCAATAAACTTTGTATTTGGATTAAGTTCTTCTTTAGTAGCAAGAATTTTCTTTTTTGAAAGCTCTATTCTCTTTCGAGCTAATTTTTGAACTTCAACTAATAATTGAAGATTTAAAACGTACAAGTCGTACATTTTTTGAATGCTGTGTTTTAAGAATTTTTCTTCCTTAACTAAATCATCGCTGTGCGATTGTTGCATCGCATATACCGACTGCATTACTTTAACACGAATATGTCTTCTGTTAATCATTCTAAAGAACTTTAAAAAAAAGAGCGATAGAAACTATTTCTAACGCTCTGCAAAAGTAAAACTTTTTTATTTTTTATCTAGCTATTTTGCTCTTTTTTGCGGGCATCAATTCTTGCTTGTGCAATATTGAAAGCAGCTTGATGTGTAGTGATATTTTCTTTTTCTGATAAATTGAAAATTTCTAATGTAGTGTTGTAGATGTTTTCAGTTCTCTTTAAGCTTTCTGCTTTGTCGTAACCTTCAACTTCTGCATATACATTAATAATACCACCAGCGTTGATTAAGAAATCAGGAGCATACGCAATACCTCTTTCTTTTAACATCGTACCGTGCTTTAATTCGTTTGCTAATTGGTTGTTAGCAGCACCAGCAACTACTTGAGCTTTTAATTGAGCAATGCTTTCATCGTTAAGGGTAGCACCTAAAGCACAAGGAGCATAAATATCAAGGTCTAAACCAAAAATATCGTTTCCTAATACTACTTTAGCACCGTATTTTTTGCTTAACTCTTCTAAACGAGCTTCGTTAATATCGTTTAAGATAACTTGAGCACCTTCGTCAGTAATGTGCTTTACTAAAGTTTCACCTACGTGACCAACACCTTGTACTAATACTTTTTTACCTTCTAAGTTGTCAGTTCCGAATTTATATTTAGCAGCAGCTTTCATCCCCATATATACTCCGTAAGCAGTTACAGGAGAAGGGTTTCCAGATCCACCAATTGCTTCAGAAACACCTGTTACGTGTGGAGTTACTTCACGGATAATGTCCATGTCACGAGTTTCCATCCCAACATCTTCCGCAGTAATATATTTTCCGCTTAAAGAGTTTACAAACTCACCAAACTTACGCATTAACGCGTCATTTTTTTGAGTTTTAGCATCACCAATAATAACTGCTTTACCACCACCAAGGTTTAAACCAGTAACAGCAGACTTATAAGTCATACCACGAGACAAACGTAATACATCGTTTAAAGCTTCCCATTCACTTTTATATTGCCACATTCTTGTACCTCCTAAAGCAGGGCCTAAAGTTGTGTTGTGAATACCAATAATTGCTTTTAAACCTGTATCTTCGTCGTTGCAAAAAACGATCTGCTCGTGATTGTCAAAAGATAATTGACCAAACACAGGGTCGTTCTTAAGATCTTTAGTATCAATGATTTCTGATGTCATTTGTTTTAGTTTTTTAATTTGAGATAATTTAAGCAATCTCAAAAATTCGAGCACAAAAGTAAGAAATCGTTAAAACAAAAGCAAAAAAAGAGAGCTCAATTATGGTATCTTTAACAAGAGCCCTTTTTAAAGTTAAATTTTTATAAAAAAGTAAGATTGAAAGCATTACAGCATTTAAATAAGTATTTCATAAAGTATAAGTGGAGGTTATTGTTAGGGGTTTTTATAACTGTTCTAGCAAAAATATTTACACTAAGAATCCCCGATTTTGTTGGTGATTCATTAAATGTAGTAGAAGACTATCAGTTAGGGAAAATAACAGAGCTATCTGAAGTAAAAAGCATTTTGTTAAATAATATTTTACTTATTATTGGAGTAACTTTATTAGGTGGTTTTTTCACTTTTTTAATGCGTCAAACTATAATAGTGATGTCTCGAATGATTGAATTTGATTTAAAAAACGAGATTTACCAACAATATCAGCGATTATCTCTTAATTTTTACAAGCAAAATAGGACAGGTGATTTAATGAACCGTATTAGTGAAGATGTGTCTAAGGTTCGTATGTATGTTGGTCCGTCTATCATGTATTCATTAAACATGTTAGTGTCTTTCGTAATTGGTTTTACTCAGATGTATGCAATTTCTCCAAAACTAACTCTATACACCATGATACCATTTCCAGTTTTATCGGTGTCGATTTTTGTGTTGAGTAAGCAGATAAATAAGAGAAGTACTATTGTTCAGCAATATTTATCGAAGTTAACAACCTTTAATCAAGAGTTTTTCTCGGGTATTAATGTGGTAAAATCATATGCTATTGAAGACGCAGTAATCAAAAACTTTGATGATTTAGCTGATGCTAATAAAGAAAAGAATATTGATTTATATAAAGTACAAGCACTGTTTTTTCCTCTAATGATACTATTGATAGGAATTAGTAATATTATTGTATTGTATGTAGGAGGTACATTATATATAAATGGAGAGATTCAAGTAGGAGCTATTGGAGCTTTTGTTATGTATGTAAATATTTTAACATGGCCGGTTGCTGTTGTAGGTTGGGTGACTTCTATGATTCAGCAAGCAGAAGCTTCTCAAGAAAGAATTAATGAGTTCTTACAGCATGTTCCTGAAATCCAAAATAACAATGAAGGTACGACGGATGTAGAAGGAGAGATTGAATTTAAACATGTTTCCCTTACGTATGAAGATACTGATATAACCGCATTAAAAGATGTGAGTTTTAAAGTTGATAAAGGAGAAACTTTAGCAATTTTGGGTAAAACAGGAAGTGGAAAATCGACCATTATCAACCTTATATCTAGATTGTATGATACTACTGAAGGAACAGTGTTTATGGATGGACAAGATATTACAACGTGTAATTTATATGATGTAAGAAATCAAATAGGATTTGTGCCACAAGAACCTTTCTTATTTTCTGATACAATTGAAAATAACATCAAATTTGGTAAAGAAGATGCTACGGAAGAAGAAATTATTGAAGCTGCTAAAAACGCTGTAATTCATGAGAATATCATCGATTTTAAAGAAGGATATAAAACCATTTTAGGAGAAAGAGGTGTTACACTTTCAGGTGGTCAAAAGCAACGAACCTCTATTGCAAGGGCAATCATTAAAGATCCGAAAATCTTAATCTTTGATGATTGTTTATCAGCAGTAGATACCGAGACAGAAGAGCAAATTTTATCTAATTTAGAGCGAGTTTCTAGCGATAAAACCACAATAATTATTAGTCACAGGGTGTCTTCAGCAAAAAATGCCGATAAAATTATCGTATTAGATAACGGAAAGATAATTCAACAAGGTGTTCATAATCAATTAATAAAGGAAAAAGGATATTATAAAGACCTGTATGAACAACAACTTTTAGAAAAAGAAATATAGCAATTCGTATTGCCAAGTCAAATATTTTGTTAGATTTGTTGAGAAATTTTAAGTAAACAACTATTATTTAAAGCGAATTATGAGCGAGAGAGTAGAACAAGAAGAAATCTTTTCACAGGTTTTAAGAGCAGGAAGAAGAACGTATTTTTTTGACGTTAGATCTACAAAGGCAGATGATTATTATTTAACAGTAACAGAAAGTAAAAAATTCACTCACGATGATGGGTCTTTCCATTATCAGAAACATAAAATTTACTTATACAAAGAAGACTTTACTGATTTTGCAGAAATGTTGAATAAAGCAACAGACTTTATTGTAAACGAAAAAGGCTCTGAAGTAATTAGTGAGCGTCACCAAAAAGACTATAAGAGAGAAGAGGGAATGGCTACAGAAGCCTCTTCTACAGAAAGTTTTACTGATGTTTCTTTTGACGATATTTAAAAACAGAAGATAACTGTTCGTATAAACCCTAAACACAAATTACAATTTGTGTTTAGAGCTTGGTTTGTGCATAAAAAAATCAATTCAAATTCAATTTACACTTAAAAACCGCCAGTTGTGCACAAGCATTTGGTGGTTTTTGCTTTTAAACAAGCGATTTTATTTTGTTTGGTAGTTTTGATGCGAATTCAACCAGCTGCTTATACGTTAAAGTTCTACCTACTCTACTATTAAGTTTATCTTCACGCTGGTTAATCCTAAGTAATTTTTGTTTCATAGGAAAGCGAGTTTTAAGTTTACCTAAATATAGTAAAAAAAGCTGTATTTCAGAGGGTTAATATTTCTGTTAGGTGAAAAGTTTTATAAAATAGGGGATTTTCCTATAAAACTTTTTTCATTGTAGTGGTCTTAGCTACGGTTTCTTGCCACTCTTTTATAGGGTTGCTATCTCGTGTAATTCCGCCGCCTACATATATATTTACCGTGTTATTTTCAACTTCCATACAACGTAAATTCACAAACAAATTACTTTCTTTAAAGTTGATGTTTAATTCTCCTAAAAAACCAGTATAAAAACTTCTGTGATAGTTTTCAGTATTTAAAATAAATTCTCTTGATGCTTCCAAAGGCAATCCACAAACAGCAGGAGTAGGGTGTAAGGTGTTTATTAAAGTAGCATTATCCGTTTTTAGCGTCCCATTAATAATAGTTTTTAAATGAAGTAAATTACCAGCTTTAATAGTTTCGGTGTCAGAAGTGGTTATTTCTGAACAGTAATTTGAAAGTTTGTCTGTAATATAATCAGTAACAAATTGTTGTTCTTCTGTTTCTTTAGGTTGCCAAGAAACATTGGTAGTGCCATTATAAACTTGAGTTCCAGCCAAAGACATAGTGGTAAAGTTGGTGCCTTGAATACTCACTAATGTTTCAGGAGTAGCGCCCAACCACAAACCAACTTTTGGATGATACCAAACATATACAAAAGCTGTAGGGTAACTATTTAAAAGTTTTTGAAAAGTCTCAATAAGGTTGAATTCTGGTAACTCAACTTTTTCTTTTCTGGAAAGAACTACTTTTTTAAATTGATTATTCTCAATGGCTTGTATTCCTTTTTCAACAAGTTGAATATGGTTTTCTTCGGAAGAAGTATCAGGTGTGTGATTAGTATTTTTGTTAGAAGAAATAGAATCAATACTTACTTCTTCTTCAAAATAAGTAGATTGATTTTCAGGAATTAGAATAGCTTTTTCTCTACTATCAAACGGAGCAAAAATAAATCCGCTTTCACTATAGTTTTCAGAAGTAATTAACGTAGCATTTTGCTGAAACCAACCTTTAAGTAAAGATGTATTTGGTTTTCTGTAAGCAACAAAAGGTAATTGTTGTTTTAAAGCTTCTTTTATATTTGAAAAAATACTCAATCTAGTTCTTGTATTAAAAGTTGTTTAATCGTGTCAAATTTACTCCAAATAAACCCATGACCTGCATTAGAAATGTTAATTAACTTAAACTGATTTTTAGGGAAGTGTTGTTCTAAAAATGTTGAGTTTTCATGAGGAACAATCCAATCATTTGTGCCATGAATACTTACTATTTGGTTTGGGGTTGATTTCCAATTGTTTTCAAACTTTTGTAAATCTTGTTTATGTGATAACTTTTCTCTGCTGGCTTCTTGCCATACGGGTGGAACAAGCCATCTAGTAAGTTTCCATTTATAAAAATTCAAAGTCCAAGGCATCGGTTCTACTTCGCTGTATACAGCAGGAGCCAATAATAGTACTTTATGAACTTTTTTTTGAAGAGCTAAAGCAATGGGACCTCCATAAGAATATCCAACAACAATTGTTTTTTTAGGATTTATGTCTTGCAAAATGTCTTGAAGCATATCACGCTCAAAAGAAATGCTTTCTTGAACCGAATTCTTGTCTTGATAATTGTAACCAATCCTATCGTACGAAATCATATTAGCTTTACTAAGTAGTAAACTATCTTTCATATACTTAATAAAATCGGTGGAAGAACCTATGGTTCCATGAACAAAAACTAGCGTAGGTAAGGTGGTGTCTTTTACAATAGAAAGTTTTCTGTATTCAAATCCTTTAAAATTCTCGTGAGAAAGTGTAGGTGTAATAGAGCTTTGGCTAAACCTTTCAATCACTTGTTGATCAGATTTTGGAGCAGAAAATTTCCAGAATAAGAAGTATAAAACAAGTAGAATTACAAAAAGACTAATTCCTGTAAATTTCAAGATTTTTTTCAATAATTTCACATGAATAAATTTTGAGTTAAAATATTGATTTTTAAGTTTTAGATCTATTTGTTGGTTGCTAAGCGTAGTCGAAGCATAAAGCTTTCGAGCCCTTTTTATTCATAACCTTGTTGTTTAGATGATTATCTAGGTATGCTTAATCCCTCTATTAGGGTTCATACTACTGTTTGTCTAAAACAATATTGGTTATCTTACAAAGCGAAATTAAGTTGTTGTCTTCATCTACAATTTTTACTTCCCATAAATGTGTAGTTCTACCTTTATGAATCGCTTTAGCAGTAGCAAAAACATGTCCTTCCTTTTTACTTTTTATATGGTTAATGCTTAGCTCAATTCCTTTTATAATTTTATTAGAATCTCTTAAAAAAAAAGCCGAAGCACAACTTCCAACCGATTCTGCTAAGGCGGCTGTGGCTCCACCGTGTAATATTCCATAGGGTTGATGCACTTTTGAAGTTACAGGCATTTTGGCAGTAATAAAATCATCCCCTAAATCAATAAACTCAATTTCTAAAGTTTCCATTAGGGTGTTTTTATTGTAATTGTTTAAGATTGTAAGAGATTCTTGCTTGTTCATTTTACTAAAAATTATCATTCAAAAATACGTATTTTTGTACTGACAAAAAATGATAGAATGTATAAAGTACGCGTAATTTTAGATACAAAAGAAGATGTAATTAGAACCCTAATGGTAAGTGAAAATAATTCGTTAGAAAATTTGCATTTTGACATAGCAAAATCATTTGGTTTTAACGGACAAGAAATGGCTTCTTTTTACCGTACCGACGAAGATTGGAATCAAGGAGAAGAAATTCCGTTATTTAATATGGCAGAAGCAGGTGAAGGAGTGTCAATGGCAACTTGTATATTGAATGAAACTTTACCTAATATGCACGATAAGTTAATTTACGTGTATGATTTCTTACAAATGTGGACCTTTTATGTAGAGGTAATAGAGCAGTCTGACGAAGCTGTTACCGAAACAAAAATGATATTATCAATCGGACAAATTCCAGAAGAAGCTCCAGAAAAGGAGTTTAAAGCAGATGATTTATCTACAGACTTAGATGATGAGTTTGGCGATGAATTTGACGATGAGTTTAATGATTTTGAAAGTTTAGACGATTTTGATTTTGACAATTACTAAGCCATGGCACAATTTATAAAGTTGTATAACGACAACCCGAACCCAAAAGAGATAGAGAAAATTGTAAAAGTTTTACAAAACGGAGGGGTAATAATTTATCCAACCGATACAGTTTACGGGTTGGGTTGCGATATTACAAATACCAAAGCTTTAGCTAGAGTTGCGAAAATTAAAGGAATAAAGCCAGAAAAGGCAGATTTCTCCTTTGTGTGTAATGACTTAAGCCATTTGTCAGATTATGTAAAGCAAATAGACACAGCTACGTATAAAATTTTAAAGAGAGCTTTACCCGGGCCGTATACTTTTGTGTTACCTGGTAGTAATACGTTGCCGAAAGCGTATAAAAAGCGTAAAACGGTAGGTATACGTGTGCCTGATAATAATATTGCAAGGGCAATTGTGGCAGCTTTAGGAAACCCAATAGTGTCTACTTCTATTTATGATGAAGACGAAGTATTAGAGTATACTACTGATCCTGAATTAATCTTCGAAAAGTGGCAAAATATTGTAGATGTTGTTGTTGATGGAGGCTATGGAGATAACCATGCATCTACCGTAATCGATTTAACAACCGATGAGCCAGAAGTGATTCGTGAAGGAAAAGGAAGTTTAGATATTTTATAAAAACTTTAATTTTTAATTAAAACATTAATCCTTATCTTGTTACATAATAGAAAAGGATATATGTTTTTACTGAAAAGATTCCCTAACGACAGCGGACCAATATATCAAGAAACCATCGCAGGTAGGTTACCTGTTGAACCTTTCAATACCTTTAGCAACCTTATTTTTATAGTGTTATTGATTTACTTTGGAAGAAAAGTGTATCAAAACCCTAAGCAGTATCCGTTTTTTCTGTTTGCCATTCCTGTAATATTCATCAGTTGGGTAGGAGGTACCATGTTTCACGGAACCCGAAGTCATGAATTTTGGTTGTTGTTAGACTGGGTACCTATTATGCTTGTATGTTTAGGTGCAATTATTTATTTCATCGGAAAAATAAAAAGAAATTGGTGGCAACGATTAGGAATATTACTTACAATACTTTTAGTGTCTATTTTACCTCGTTTTTTACCAGTACCAGTAGGGTATAGAACATCGTTCGGATATGCAGTAACAGCCTTGGCGGTATCAACTCCTTTAGTGTGGTACGCTTATAAAACACATTGGAAAAATGTAAAATATATAGCTTACGGAGTGTTAATATTCGGAATGGCGCTTTTGTTTAGAATGTTAGATAATAAAATTGAATTATTACCCATGGGAACACATTGGTTATGGCATACCTTTGGTGGTGTAGCAGTTTTCTTTTTGCTTTATTACATTTATAAAGACGAAAAAGAATTAACGTAAATCTTCAAACTTTTTTCTCCTTCTAGCATAATATTGCCAAACAACAGAAGTATGTAAAGCGTAGTTTGATTCCTTCGGAAGTTTTTTTCTCTTTTTTAAAAACGTTGGAAGATGGGCGTAAAAACTAAAATGTGCTTTAACAATAGCCCAAATATGTTTAAGTTTTCCTTCTAGTAAAAATTTAATACCCGCTAATCCGTCTAACACTAAACGAAAGAAAATAATCGGAAATACTTTTGATAAAGGCAAGTTTTTAACTAGGTTAAGTAAGCTATTCCTGAAATTTAAAAACGTTTTTCTAGGATTTAAAGTATCTAATGTTGCTCCACCTACATGGTATACGGTTGATGTTCCCACATATTTTATAGTATGCCCACTATTTTTAGCACGCCAGCATAAATCAATTTCTTCTTGATGCGCAAAAAAGTCTTCGTCAAAACCGTTGAGTTGATGAAACACTTTGGAACGGATAAAAAAACAAGCTCCTGAAGCCCAAAATATTTCTGTAGTATCGTTGAATTGTCCGTTATCTGTTTCCAAGTCGTTAAACAAACGACCGCGACAATATGGATACCCAAAAGCATCAATAAAACCACCAGCAGCACCAGCATATTCAAACTTTGTTTTGTCTTTAAAGTCTAAAATTTTCGGTTGAATAATTGCTGTATCCGGTTCTTTTTCAAAAGTATCAATAACGGGAGTTAACCAGTTTTCGGTAACTTCAATATCAGAATTTACTAAACAATAAATGTCGGCATCAATATGTTGTAAGGCATCATTGTAACCTTTTGCATACCCGCCATTTTCGGTGTTTGTAACAATTTTTACTGAAGAGAAATATTGTTTGATAAATGCAATAGAACCGTCTGTAGAAGCATTGTCAGCAACATATACTTGAGCATCTTCACAACTAAAATTCACGACAGAAGGTAAAAACTGCTCAAGCAATTTTTTCCCATTCCAGTTTAATATGACAATAGCTGTTTTCAAGACGGCAAATTTACAGTTTATAAATGAAATTCTTGTTAAAAAGCATGAGTCATTCTGTGTTTCGTCATTCCGAACCAGGTATGAGGAGGAATCTCATAAGTTAAGTAATTCTCATGTTTAAGACTTCGTCTTCCATTTTGATAGTGAAGCAATTTTTCGGTTTGAAATAAAGGTATTTACTTGTACTCAGGAATATCTCTTAAAAACACATAGGTTTCGTTCTCTTTATCGAGCATACAAAAAAAGTGTTGCAGTCCGTTGGTTACAATGAGGTAATTTGCATCGAGTTTTAAGTTATAACGCGCAATTTGATCAAAAGTATCTTGGGTAATTGGTATGTGTGGAGCTTTACATTCTACAATAATATTCGGATGTCCGTTCGAAGCAAAAACCACAATATCAGTACGCTTTTTTAGGTTGTTGATAATCAATTGTTTTTCAATAGCAATTAAAGAAATAGGATAGTTTTTTTCTTGAATTAGTAATTGAACAAAATGTTGGCGTACCCATTCTTCAGGAGTTAAAACCACATATTTTTTTCTCAAATTATCAAAAATAAGCGTCTTATTTTCGTTACTTTTGAGCTTGAATGTATAGCTAGGAAGGTTGAGCTTTTGCATAAACCAAAAGTAATTATTTAAGTTTATTAAAGTGCGATTTAACTTTTTCATTTTATTATTTTTAGTAGTAATTCAACTACAAGCTCAAGACTTTTATAAGACCCCATCAGGTAAAAAGTTTCATACAGCTACTTGTAGAATGGTAGAGAATGTGTCGAAAAAGGTTAATGAAGATGAAATTAACGCATATGGCTTAACTGCTTGTAAAATTTGTAAACCTTCTTATGTGGGAAGAACAGCTGGTTTTACGAATAAATCTGTAGGAAAATCTTATACGGTAAGATGTAAAGGGGTTACGAAAAAGGGAACACGGTGTAAGCATCAAACAAAGCTAGCAAACGGATTTTGTTATCAACATACCAAACAATCAAATACTACAAGTATAAAAAGTACAAAATCGTATAGTTCAACTTGTGGAGCAAGAACAAAATCAGGTGGTTCGTGTAAAAGAAAAGTAAAAGGAGGAGTACGATGTTATCAACATCGTTAAAAATAGAATAAATAACACTTCCTCTCCTTCGGAGAGGACAGAGGAGAGGCTTTATGAACGAAATTAAATCTATCATATCCGATATAAAAGGAGGTAACATCAAACCCATTTATTTTTTAATGGGAGAAGAACCATATTACATTGATAAAATTTCAGATTATATTGAAGACAACGTGCTTGATGAGTCTGAAAAAGGATTCAACCAAGTGGTAATGTACGGTCGTGATGTATCGATAGAAGAAATAGTGTCTTCGGCTAAGCGTTTTCCAATGATGGCAGAAAAGCAAGTGATTATTGTTAAAGAAGCACAAGATTTAAGCCGTTCTATTGAAAAAATTGAAAGCTATGCAGAGAACCCTCAACCGAGTACGGTGTTGGTGTTTAATTACAAATACAAAAAGCTTGATAAACGTAAAAAGGCGTACAAAGCCATTGCCAAAAGTGGACTTATTTACGAGAGTAAAAAACTATACGATAATCAAGTAGCCGATTGGATTCGTCAGGTTTTGGGAGGAAAGAAGTTTAATATCGAGCCAAAAGCTGCTCAAATGTTGGTAGAGTTTTTAGGAACTGATCTTAGTAAGATTAGCAACGAACTCGATAAACTAACCTCAGTATTGCCTGCAGAAACTATTATTAGTGATAAGCACATTGAAGAAAATATCGGTATTTCTAAAGATTTTAACAATTTTGAGTTGCGTAAAGCAGTAGGACAGCGAGATGTGGTAAAAGCGAACAGGATTATCAATTATTTTGCTCAAAACCCTAAGAATAATCCGTTAGTAATGACAATTTCCTTGCTAAATAGTTTTTTTACACAGTTATTGATGTACCACGGATTAAAAGACAAATCGAAAGCTTCGGTTGCTAAAAACTTAGGGGTAAACCCTTATTTTGTGGATGATTATGTAAACGCAGCACGTAACTACCCAATGAGAAAAGTATCACAAATTATAGCCTTATTGCGTGATGCCGATGTAAAAAGCAAAGGGGTTGGTGCTAACCAAACCCATGCTGATATTTTAAAAGAATTGTTGTTTAAGATTTTGCATTAACAAATTTAGTCGCTTTTTTAAAAAATAAGTATGAGAGAATAATTCGATTCTTCTTTAATGACTTTTAATAGTTGTTAGCTATAAGAATAAGACTTTATTTTTCAATTACATCTTTGAACATTTTTGTATTTAAGGCAACAAAAATATTTTGACTTGCTTTTTCGATTTCTTCTTTAGGTAACTTAGTTTTCTTTAAAAAATAATTTATCATTTTTCTTTTTGTCCTATTGTTTTTATAACCGATTCTTGGAGAAATAACTTCTTCTCCTTTTGTAAAAATGATTATTGGAAAATTATTATTTCTTAATTTATCTCCGATTAACTCCCACCACATATTGTCAGAGTCTCCAAAAGAAGTTCCAAAAATACAAATGAGGCTAGCTTCTTTAATTTTTGATTTGAATAGATTATCTATAGTGTGTCCGTAAGCTAAATTACATTTCTCTTTTACTATAGCTTCTAAAACATCAAGGTTTTGGTGAAATTTTTTGTTTTTAAGCTGAGAAACATCATTAACACCTAAAACCATTCTATTGTCTATAAAACCGTGAATATGTTCTACTCCTCGCAATGTAACAGGGACATTATCTCTAATATGATGCCCTATAGAAATATTTTTCTTTTCTTCAATTATTTTCTCAATAATGGTTGTGTAATTGAATGTAAAGATGTCAACTATCCAAGTGCTGTTTGAATAGCTATTTTTGAATGTTTTAATTTTATTATTGTCAGCAGTAGGAAGGTATACTTCTGGCTTGACTAGGTTTTCAAAGAATTTTTCTTTATTTATAGTTGAAAAGTCAAATTTTGATTCCTCTTTTTTTAAATATTCGGCAAGTTGTTCTCCAATATCTTCAAAAACTTCATCAAAATCATCAATAGTTTCAAATTCTTCTGTATACTGTCCTAAAGCCAATTCTAAATCAGACCAATTTTTATAATTATTAGAAATATTGTTTTTTAAATTATTAATATTGTCACTAGACGATTCGATGCTCTTGTAAAAGTCGTAAAAATCTTTATAACTTGTGTTTAAATCAAGATTCAAGTCAAATCCATTTCCTATTATATGTAGTATTTTCAATATATTTTCTACTTTGTTATATATTTTCGAGTTTGGTTTTTTCTTTCCATGAAATATACTTATTGGTGTATTTTTCTCCTAGTCTGTCTATTGTTCCAATATTATTTTCTAATAATAATTTTACAGTACTCCATTTATTTTTTTCTGCTGCCCAATAAACAGCTCTTTCTGAACCATTGTCGTAATCTTGAATGTCATTGTCAATTAAAAATTGTAATAATTCAATTTTACCTGTGCTAGCAGCACTACAAAAAATTCCATTAAAATCTTCAAAATAACCGAGTATTAATTCCATTATTTCTATGTTTCCTTTTGAAGCAGTCCATTGTATCGCAGATGTTTCATTCTTATATTCGTCAGAATTATTAATTAAATATTTGACTAAATTTAAATCTTCTGCATCACAAGTATAAGCTAGTAGCATTTTTTTTGCCGCTGATTTATGTGAAATTCCATTTTCGAGAAAATAGATAATAATTTCACTATAATTTTTTCTGCCCACTATATCAATACACCAATCATCTTGTATGTGGATATTAACTCCATATTTTATACAAGTTTTTATGTTTCTGAAGTTTCCTTCAAAACATGATTCTATAAAACTTTTTTCTTGATCTGTCATAATTAAATACAACTAGTTTATATACATCATAAAATCACTAAAACTTTCTTTTTAAGGACGGCTCATAGGAGATTTTAGCAATTTTTTGTTCTCTCAAATATAACAAAATTAACTACTGTATAAATGAAAGTTTTTGCCAACTTATTAACCGTTTTTGTTAATTTCGTCGCTTAAAATTATTTGTATGATTACGGTAGATCAATTAACGGTTGAGTTTAGTGGTAACACCTTGTTTAGCGACGTTTCGTTTGTAATTAACGAAAACGATAAAATTGCCTTAATGGGTAAAAACGGGGCAGGAAAATCCACCATGATGAAAATTATTGCAGGTGTTTCCAATCCTACCAAAGGAGGTGTTCGTAGTCCGAAAGATACTGTAATCGCTTATTTACCGCAGCATTTGTTAATGGAAGACAATTGCACGGTAAAAGAAGAGGCTTCTAAAGCTTTTGAATCGGTTTTTGCGATGAAAGCTGAAATGGAAGATCTCAACAAACAATTAGAAACCCGTACCGATTACGAATCGGATGATTATATGAAAATCATCGAGCGTGTATCAGATTTAGGCGAGAAATACTACGCGTTAGAGGAAGTAAATTACGAAGCTGAAGTAGAAAAAGCCTTAAAAGGGTTAGGATTTAAGCAAGAAGATTTTGAGAGAGCAACCTCTGAGTTTAGTGGAGGTTGGCGTATGCGTATTGAGTTGGCGAAAATCTTACTACAAAAACCCGATTTAATTTTATTAGACGAGCCTACCAACCACGTAGATATAGAGTCGGTAATTTGGTTAGAAAATTTCTTATTAAATAAAGCCAAAGCCGTAGTAGTAATATCGCACGACAAAGCGTTTATCGATAACATTACCAACCGAACTATTGAGGTTACGATGGGAACCATTCACGATTACAAAGCGAATTATTCACATTATTTAGAATTGCGTAAAGAGCGTCGTGCACATCAGTTAAAAGCGTATCAAGAACAACAAAAGTTTATTGCCGATACCAAAGCGTTTATCGAGCGTTTTAAAGGAACCTATTCAAAAACGAATCAGGTAGCTTCGCGTGAGCGTATGTTAGAAAAATTGGTTCCTGTAGAAATTGATGAGGTAGATACTTCAGCATTAAAACTGCGTTTTCCGCCTTCACCACGTTCGGGAGATTATCCTGTAAAGGTGGAGGGGTTGACCAAGAAATATGATGATTTAACCGTGTTTAAAGACGCGAGTTTCTCAATAGCTCGTGGTGAAAAAGTGTCGTTTGTAGGAAGAAACGGAGAAGGAAAATCAACCATGATCAAAGCGATTATGGGAGAAATAGATTTTGAAGGAACATGTGGTTTAGGGCACAATGCCAAAGTGGGCTACTTTGCACAAAACCAAGCTTCGTTGTTAGATCCTGAATTGACGATCTTCCAAACCGTAGATGAGGTTGCAGAAGGAGACATTAGAACGCAAATCAAAAATATATTAGGACGTTTTATGTTCTCGGGCGATGATTTAGAAAAGAAAGTAAAAGTACTTTCTGGAGGAGAGAAAACCCGTTTGGCAATGGTGAAATTGTTGTTGGAACCTGTAAACGTGTTGATATTAGATGAACCTACCAACCACTTAGATTTAAAATCAAAAGAAGTGATTAAAGAAGCCTTATTACACTTCGACGGAACATTAATCTTAGTATCGCATGACCGTGATTTCTTACAAGGTTTATCTCAAAAAGTATTTGAATTTAAAGATCAACGTGTCATCGAACACTTTGAAACGATTGATGCGTTTTTAGAGCGTAATAACATCAAAGCGTTAAAGGAAATAGACTTGTAGTCATTCCGAACGAATGTGAGGAATCTTATGAGATGAGTAACTCCTATCCTTGAGATTTCTCAGTGAAATGACTGAATATGTGTATAAAAAACAAAAACCTCATCAGATAAGATGAGGTTTTTGAATTTGTATGAATGTTATTTTAAGCTTCCGCTTCCATATAATCTTCAATAGGATTACAAGAACAAATTAAGTTACGGTCACCAAACGCATCGTCAACACGACGTACAGAAGGCCAAAACTTATTGTCTGCAATATATTCTAACGGAAAAGCTGCTTGCTTACGAGAATATGGTAAATCCCATTCGTCAGCAGTTAACATTTCTTGCGTGTGAGGTGCGTTTTTAAGCGGGTTGTTAGGGTTTTCCTTACTCGCTTCAGCAATCTCTTTTCTGATAGAGATTAACGCATCACAAAAACGATCTAATTCTGCTACACTTTCAGATTCTGTTGGTTCCACCATAATTGTTCCAGCTACAGGGAACGATACAGTAGGCGCGTGGAATCCGTAGTCCATTAAACGCTTTGCAATATCAGTTACTTCAATTCCGTTTTGTTTAAAATCACGACAATCTAAAATCATTTCGTGAGCTGCACGGTTCATTTCACCAGTATATAAAGTGCTAAAATGTCCGTTTAAACGCTCTTTAATATAGTTTGCGTTTAAAATAGCATTTTTAGTAGAGTTTGTTAATCCGTCAGCACCCAACATCGTTATGTATCCGTAAGAAATTAAACATACTAAAGCAGAACCCCAAGGAGCAGCTGAAATAGCAGTAATAGCGTTATCACCACCAGTAGTAACTACAGGGTTAGTAGGTAAAAATGGAACTAATTGTGGTGCCACACAAATTGGTCCAACACCTGGTTCACCACCACCGTGAGGAATCGCAAATGTTTTGTGTAAGTTTAAGTGACAAACATCAGCACCAATAGTTGCAGGATTGGTTAACCCTACCTGTGCGTTCATGTTAGCACCATCCATATATACTTGTCCGCCGTTATCGTGGATAATTTGCGTAATTTCTTTAATCGCTTTTTCGTAAACTCCGTGAGTAGATGGATACGTTACCATTAAAGCCGCTAAATTAGCTGCGTGCTTTTCAGCTTTCGCACGTAAATCTTCTACGTCGATGTTTCCTTTTTCATCAGTTTTGGTAACTACTACCTTCATACCTGCCATTACAGCAGATGCAGGGTTGGTTCCGTGAGCTGATGCAGGAATTAAACAGATGTTTCTGTGAGTATCTCCGTTAGCTTCATGATAAGCTCTAATAACCATTAAACCAGCAAATTCTCCTTGTGCACCTGAGTTAGGCTGTAAAGAAGTACCTGCAAATCCAGTAACCACGTTTAATTGGTTTTCAAGATTGTTTAGCATAACTTGGTATCCTTCAGCTTGATTTAAAGGTACGAATGGGTGGATATTTCCCCATTGTGGATTGCTTAACGGTAACATTTCAGAAGCAGCGTTTAGTTTCATAGTACATGACCCTAAAGAAATCATTGAGTGATTTAACGCTAAATCTTTACGCTCTAATTTTTTAATATAACGCATCATTTCAGTTTCTGATTGATACGTGTTGAATACTTCGTTATCTAAGAATGAAGTTGCTCTTTTTACATCCGCAGGAATAACATCTGCTGTAGTAAATTCAGTAACTAAAATATCTTTGATATTGAATGCTTGCTCGAAACAATCAACAATAGCATTGATTTCTTTTAAACCAACAGTTTCGTTTACAGAGATAGAAATGTGGTTTTCGTCAATGTAGTTAAAGTTAATTCCGTTTGCTTCAGCTACAGGACGCAATTTATCTGTTTCAACTTCTACTAAAATAGTATCGAAATACGAAGTATTTTGTTGTTTGAAACCTAAATCGGTTAAAGCTTTCGCTAATGTTGTAGTACTTGTATGTACACGATCAGCGATGTATTGTAATCCCTCTTTTCCGTGGAAAACTGCATACATACCAGCCATAACAGCTAACAATACTTGTGCAGTACAAATGTTAGAAGTCGCTTTTTCACGTTTAATATGTTGCTCACGTGTTTGTAAGGCCATACGTAATGCACGACCACCGTCAACATCTTTAGTAACCCCAATAATACGACCAGGCATGCTACGTTTGTATTCTTCTTTAGTAGCAAAGAATCCTGCGCGAGGACCTCCATATCCTAAAGGAATACCAAAACGTTGCGTAGTACCTACTACCACATCAGCACCAAACTGTGCAGGCGCTTTTAATTTTACTAATGATAAAATATCAGCAGCAACTGCTACTTTAATGTTTTTAGCATTACAGTTTGCAACAAAATCAGTATAGTCATAAACCTGACCGTGTTTTCCTGGATATTGTACAATTGCTCCGAAGAATTCTTCAGAGAAATCAAATTCTTGGTGATTACCAACCACTAATTCAATTCCGATAGGAATTGCGCGTGTTTGTAATACTGATAAAGTTTGTGGTAAAATTTCTTCAGAAACGAAGAACTTATTTACATCAGCTTTCTTTTGTGCTCTATCACGAACATCAAATAATAAAGCCATAGCTTCTGCAGCAGCTGTTCCTTCATCTAATAATGAAGCGTTGGCTAACTCCATTCCTGTTAAATCACAAATCATTGTTTGGTAATTTAACAAGGCCTCTAAACGTCCTTGTGCAATTTCTGCTTGATAAGGCGTGTAGGCAGTATACCATCCTGGGTTTTCTAAAATATTACGTTGAATTACACTTGGTATAATTGCTTCGTGATATCCTAAGCCGATATAACTCTTAAAAACTTTGTTTTTTGCACCTAACTCGTTAATGTGAGTTAAGTATTCATATTCACTCATTGCAGGAGCTAAATCTAACTCTTTTTGTAAACGAATATCGTCAGGAATAGTCTCGTAAATCAATTGGTCTAAACTCTCTACGCCAATAGTTTTAAGCATCTGGTCTTGGTCTTTAACACGAGGACCAATATGTCTTAATTGAAATGAATTTGTGTTCATTATTGTGTTGTTGTTTTAAGTGGCTCAAAAATAGTGAAATTGGTTGACTTGTGCGTACATATTTTTTTGTTAAAAAATGATATTTTATTAACCAATACTAAGGGTTATAAACATAAAAGCTATTTTTGTTAGGTGAAGTTTTTTAAAACAGTAATCGATTTTTATATCAATGCTAGTATTCATGTAGCACTGGCAGTTTATGCTTTGTTACGAATAACGGAGATTTATTTTGAAATTCCGCATAATGAATTGTTAGACTGGTTTGTCTTTTTTGCTACGATTACAGGGTATAATTTTGTGAAATATGCAGGAATAGCAAAGCTGCATCACAGAAGTTTAACAAAAAACTTACAAGTTACTCAGGTGTTTTCATTGATTTGCTTCTTGTTGATGTGTTATTTTGCATGGTTACTTCCTTTAAGAATTTTACTGTTTTTTGTGCCTTTCGGATTGTTAACTTTTTTATATGCGGTTCCTTTTTTAAGCGGATTTCAGAAAAATTTACGAAGTATTGGATATTTAAAAATTATAGTAGTAGCCATAGTTTGGGCAGGAACCACAGTTTTACTACCAATTTATGCCAATGAGTCTTCTTTTACATCAGAAATGTATTTAATGCTAATTCAGCGTTTTTTATTGGTGATTGTACTAATTCTTCCTTTTGATATTCGCGATGTGCAATACGATGCTATTTCTTTACAAACTATACCCAAAAAAATAGGGGTAGAAAATGCCAAAAAGTTAGGATATGTTCTATTGCTCTTATGTTTGGTGTTGGAATTTATGATAAGCCCTAATTCTCATTTTAGAACGGCTTTTTTAGGAATGTTTTTTTTGCTTCTTTTTCTATTGATGAGAGCACAAACAAATCAGTCTAAATATTACAGTTCTTTTTGGGTAGAAGCAGTTCCTATTTTATGGTTATTCTTATTGTTTTTACTTTAAAAGTGAAATTTTTTAGTGTTGAATGTTGTTAAAATGTAATTGAAGAAACGTTAAAAACAATATCGGTTTAAAATTTGAAACTTAACTAGCTTGGTATGGAAGTTTTTACGAAAAGCTTTGTACATTCGTTGGCTAACAACACAACAACAAAAACACAACAAGAGTAACATGAATTTAGCAAAACGAAATTTCGTTTTCGATTTCGATAGCACGTTAACACGTGTAGAAGCATTAGATGTTTTGGCAGAAATCACGCTGGCGGGAAATCCGAAGAAAGAAGAGATTGTTCAAGAAATAGTCCATATAACCAATCAAGGAATTGATGGCGATATTTCTTTTACAGAGTCTTTAGAAAAGCGTATTCAATTATTAAAAGCAACAAAGGCAGACTTGCCTTTGTTAATTGAGGAGTTAAAGCAAAAAGTGTCTCCTTCTATTGAAAGAAATAAAGAGTTTTTTGAAAATTTTTCGGATGCTATTTATGTGATTTCCGCAGGATTTAAAGAGTTTATCGATCCTATTGTAGCGGCATATAATATTCCTTCTGAAAGAGTATTTGCAAACACATTTGAGTTTGATAAAGCAGGAGTTATTGTAGGGTTTGATACTCAAAATCCATTATCTAAGCATAATGGTAAAATAGATTGTTTAAAATCCTTAAATTTAGAAGGTGAAGTACAAGTGATAGGGGATGGCTATAGTGATGCAGTGACCAAAGAAGCTGGTGTTGCAGATACCTTTTTTGCGTATACCGAAAATGTGTCTAGAGAAAAGACAATTGCCAACGCCGACCATATTACACCGAATTTAGATGAATTTTTATACGTTAACAAATTGCCTAGAAACTTATCATACCCAAAGAACAGAATCAAAATTTTATTATTAGAAAACGTACATCCTGATGCTTTTACAAAGTTGTCAGGTGATGGATTTTCTGTAGAAACTGTTTCAAGAAGTTTGTCGGAAGATGAATTGATTGAAAAACTAAAAGATGTTCATGTGTTAGGAATCCGTTCTAAAACACAAGTAACTCGCAAAGTAATTGAAGCTGCTGAAAAACTAATGGTGGTTTCTGCCTTTTGTATTGGAACCAAACAAATCGATTTAGAGGCTTGTAAAGAAAACGGAGTAGTAGTTTTCAATGCACCTTATAGCAATACGCGTTCGGTAGTCGAATTAGCGATTGGAGAAATTATTATGTTAATGCGTAGTGTTTTCCAAAGAAGCACTGAAATTCACAACGGTGAGTGGAACAAAACAGCTCAGGGATCGAGAGAGGTTCGTGGTAAAAAGCTAGGAATTGTAGGGTACGGGAATATTGGTAAACAACTATCTGTATTGGCTGAAGCGCTTGGAATGGATGTGTACTATTACGATGTAGAAGACAAATTAGCTTTAGGAAACGCTACAAAGTTGGATACTTTAAAAGAATTATTGAATATTTCTGATGTAGTTACCTTGCATGTGGATGATAATGCTGCCAACAAAAACTTTATAGGAAGAGAAGAAATAGCTGAAATGAAAGATGGAGTTCATTTAGTAAACCTTTCTCGTGGATTTGTAGTGGATATTGAAGCTTTAGTAGAAGGATTGAAGTCTGGTAAAATTGCTGGGGCTGCTGTAGATGTATATCCTGAAGAGCCAAGTAAAAATGGTGAGTTTTATACTGAATTAAAAGGGTTGGATAACGTGATTTTAACTCCGCACGTGGGAGGTAGTACAGAAGAAGCTCAAAAGGATATCGCTGATTTTGTTCCGAATAAAATTATGGCGTATATCAATTCAGGAAACACGGTAGATGCGGTTAATTTCCCAAATATTCGTTTGCCTAAACATAAAAATGCACACCGCTTTTTACATATTCATGAAAATGTACCTGGTGTAATGGCGAAAATCAATAAAGTATTAGCGAAATATGAGTTGAACATTACTGGTCAATACCTTTCTACCGATGAAAGAGTTGGGTATGTTATTACCGATGTGGATAAAGAATACAATCAAGAAGTAATAGCAAAACTGAAAAAAGTAGATGGTACTATTAAGTTTAGAGTATTGTATTAAGAAATATAAAATCCCGCTTAAGCGGGATTTTTCTTTTATAAGCGATCAAAGTCACTTAAATTTTGCTCTATAATATTGGCTCCTTTTTGTAAAATTTGAATATAGCTAGCAACATTCTCCATTTTAAATCTACTAGAAGGTCCAGAAGCACTGATTCCTGCAATTACTTTCCCTTTTTTATTATAAATAGGAATAGCAATGCAAACTAAACCTAATTCTGATTCCTCAATATCTAATGCAAATTGTTGCTGTTGAATTTGTGCTAATTCCTTTTTGAGTTTTGAAGTTGAAGTGATAGTGTTTTTGGTAAACGACTGTAATGTGGTTGAGCTTAGAAACACCTCTTGATTTTCTAACGAAGAAAAAGCTAAGAGTAATTTTCCAATGGCACTTCCATTGACAGGCGCGTAAGAGCCAATGGAGGTGCTTATTTTAAGTCCTTGTAAACTATCAGCTTTATTAATATGAAATACCTGCTGTTCTTTTAAAATACCCAATAAAACAGTTTCTTGAATTTCTAAAGCTACTTTCTGTATAGGTTCATTAGTTAAATTTCTTAGTGATTTATAGATTGAAACACGATTGCCTAATTCAAACAATTTACTTCCCAATTGATACTTTTCGTTGTCGTTTTGTTGTACAACATTCAACGAAACTAAAGTACTTAGTAATCGGTATACGGTACTTTTGTTGTAGCTAGTTTTAGCAGCTAATTCTCTAACGCCCCATTCTTTTTTATCATTGGTAAAAGCATCTAAAACAGCAAACGCTTTGATAATGGATTGATTTAAATTTTTAGAATCTGTATTCATTTTCTCAAAAAAAATATTGACTAATATAATAAAAATGTGTAGATTTATAAAACACCGTTTTATTAAGTGAAACGCTTTAGGTTTTATTTTGAGGCAAAAATGAAGTATCTTTAGTGTTTTAGAAATGGTTTTTAGAAATATAAATACCTATGTATAAACCAACACTCGATTACGCACAACAACTAGATAAAGAAGATAATTTAGCGCATTTAAGAGCGCAGTTTCATATTCCAAAAGATGCAGAAGGGAATGACTGGTTGTATTTTACAGGAAATTCTCTTGGATTACAACCTAAACAAACGCAACAATACATTCAACAAGAATTAGACGATTGGGCAAAATATGGAGTAGAAGGGCATTTTGAAGCTCGAAACCCATGGATGCCATATCACGAATTTTTAACGAATTCGATGGCAAAAATAGTGGGAGCTAAACCATTAGAAGTGGTAGTGATGAACACGCTAACGACCAATTTACACTTGTTAATGGTGTCGTTTTACCAACCAACTAAAACAAAGTATAAAATTGTTATAGAAAGTGACGCTTTTCCTTCGGATAGATACGCGGTACAATCGCAATTAAAATTCCATGGTTTTGATACGGAAGAAGGATTGATAGAATGGAAACCTCGTGAAGGAGAAGAGTTATTGCGTATTGAAGATTTAGAGAAAATAGTAGATGAACAAGGTGATGAAATAGCCTTGTTGTTGATTGGTGGTGTGAATTATTATACAGGACAGTATTTAGATATCAAACGTATTGCAGAAATTGGTCATGCTAAAAACTGTATCGTAGGTGTAGATTTAGCGCACGGTGCAGGAAATATTTCTCCAGAGTTACATGATAGCGGAGTAGATTTTGCAGCTTGGTGTACTTATAAATATTTGAATTCGGGTCCAGGAAGTTTAGCAGGGTTGTTTGTACATGAAAAACATGCGCATAATAAAGAATTACCTCGTTTTGCAGGTTGGTGGAATCATAACAAAGAAACTCGTTTTAACATGCGTCAACCATTTGATGTAATGCCAGGAGCAGAAGGGTGGCAGTTATCAAATCCACCGATTTTATCAATGGCAGCTATTAGAGCTTCGTTAGATATGTTTGAAGAAGTAGGAATGGAAGCGTTAAGAGCCAAATCGGAAAAATTAACGGGCTATTTTGAATATTTAATCAATCAGATTGATACGGCCAGCATTAAAATAATTACCCCATCGAATCCAAAAGAAAGAGGATGTCAATTGTCTATTCAAGTAAAGAATGCAGATAAAAGTTTACACAATAAACTAACTGAAAATAATATTATAACCGATTGGAGAGAACCTGATGTAATTCGTTGTGCACCAGTGCCAATGTATAACAGTTTTGAAGATGTATACAGAATGGTTGAAATTTTAAAAACATTGTTATAAAACAAATGAGCAAACAAGAAAACATAGTAATCATAGGTGCTGGTTTATGCGGAAGTTTATTAGCACTTCGTTTAGCACAAAGAGGCTATAAGGTAGCAATGTATGAAAGTCGTCCAGATTTACGAGTTACCGATATTTCAGCAGGACGTTCTATCAATTTAGCATTATCTGATCGTGGATTTAAAGCGTTACGTTTATGTGGAGTAGAAGAAAAAGCACGTGAAATTTGTATTCCGATGTACGGACGTTTAATGCACGATAGAGAAGGAAATACGTTTGCATCGAACTATTCGGGTAGAGAAGGAGAGTATATCAATTCTATTTCAAGAGGAGATTTAAACGGAATTTTATTAAACGAAGCGGAAGCACACGAAAATGTAACCATCTATTTTAACACCGAATGCACTTCGGTAGATATTGAAAACACAATAGCGTATTTCAAGAACCACGAAACTAACCAAGAGTTTTCAGTAGATGGAGATGTAATTTTTGGAACCGATGGTGCTGGATCTGCATTGAGAAAGAGTTACTATTTAGAAAGAAAATTCTTGTTTAGTTATTCACAGAATTTCTTAACGCATGGATATAAAGAATTGGAAATTCCTGCTGATAAGTTAGGAAACCATCAAATAAGTAAAGACCATTTACATATTTGGCCTCGTGGAGAGTATATGTTAATTGCGTTGCCGAATTTAGATGGAAGTTTTACAGTAACCTTGTTTTTGAGTTACGATGAAGGAGAATACAACTTCAACAACTTAACTTCCGAAGAAAAGATAACCGAGTTTTTTGAAAAAGAATTTTCAGATGCATTAGCGTTGATACCAAGTATAAAAGACGAATTCTTAAACAACCCAACAGGGGCTTTAGGAACGGTAAAATGTTCGCCTTGGCATTATCAAAATAAAACCTTGTTAATGGGAGATGCAGCACATGCAATTGTTCCGTTTTATGGACAAGGAATGAATGCTTCGTTTGAAGATGTAACTGTATTTGATACGATTCTTGATGCACACGAAGGAGATTGGCAAGCTACTTTTAAAGCTTATGAAAAAGCACGTAAAGAAGATACCGATGCAATTGCTGATTTAGCCATTGATAATTTTTATGAAATGCGAGATCATGTAGCAAATCCATTATTTAAACAAAAAAGAAAGTTAGAAATGGATTTAGAAAAGACCTTCCCAACAGAATATTTTTCAAAATACTCTATGGTAACCTTTAATGAAGAGATTCCGTATGCAGAAGCGATGAAAAAAGGACGTGCGCAAGATAAAGCCTTGTTAAATATGGTGGCACATCACGATTTAGATACCATCACCGATTTGAATGAGGTATTAAAAAAGGTGCAAGAAGAAACCAATGAGATTTTAGAAGAAGATAAAATAGCGGGACTGTAAGACCGCCCCGACGCTCCCAAAGGGAGGGAAAAGATAGGTAATGGAAGAAACTGATATACATAAAGTTGATAATTCCTCCCCTCAGGGGAGGTTAGGAGGGGCTTGTACTTATATAGTATTACTAAGAGGAATCAATGTTTCGGGAAAAAACAAGCTTCCGATGGCTGAATTACGAGAAATGTTGAATGAATTGGGGTTTCAAAATGTACAAACTTATGTTCAAAGTGGTAATATTATTTTAGATTCAGGAGAAACAAAAGAGATCGTTTGTCAGAAAATTAAAGAAGCGATTGCTGCTAAATTTGGGTATGATGTGCCTGTACTGGCTAGAACACCAGAGGAATGGAAAAGTAAACTAGAAAACTATCCATTTTCACAAGAAAATGAAAAAATAGTAGCTTTTACTTTTTTAGATAGAATAACTAAAGAATCAGTTATTGAAGTTAATGGAATTACCGAAGACAAATATGAAATAGTTGATGATGTGGTGTATTTGTATTGTCCGTCAGGTTTTGGAAAAACTAAACTGACAAACAGTGTAATCGAAAAGAAGTTGAAGGCAATAGCAACCACCCGCAATTTAAAAACAACGATAAAACTATTAGAATTGGCCCATCCCAACCTTCCCAAAGGGAAGGAGTAAGATGTGAAGATAAAAATAAAACAATAAAACTCAAGAACCCTATTTTTAGAGTTTCTCCCCTCAGGGGAGATAAAGAGGGGCTTAATATTATGGATAGTAAAGTAATCAAAGGAAAAGCGATACCAAGAGGAAAGTTTCCACATGTAAAACAAGTAGGCGATTTTATTTATGTATCTGGAACAAGTTCTCGTAGACCTGATAATTCTTTTGAAGGAGTTGAGGTAGATGAATTTGGAACAACCAACTTAGATATTAAAAAGCAAACCCGAGCGGTAATAGAAAACATTCGTGATATTTTACAAGAAGTTGGGGCTGATTTATCTGATATTATAGATGTAACTTCATTCTTGGTAAATATGAATGATTTTGGAGGCTATAATGAAGTATATGCTGAATACTTTGACTATAACGGACCAACCAGAACTACCGTAGCAGTACATCAATTACCACACCCACATTTATTGATTGAAATTAAAGTGGTAGCGTATAAGAAACAAGAGTAAAGACACTAGAACCAAGACAAAAGAAGTCTCTTTTCTTTTCTCTTTTTTCTTTAATCTGTGAATGAAATGAACATTAAAAACTACATAAACGGAGAACTGGTAGCACCAGTAGCAGGTAATTACATTGATAATTATAATCCATCTATTGGAGAAGTGTATGGACAAATTCCTAATTCAACTAAGGAAGATGTAGCGTTAGCATATGAAGCAGCAAAGGAAGCTTTTCCGTCTTGGTCAAATACTACCTTAAACGAACGTAGAGATATTCTTTCTAAAATAGCGAAGTTAATTCAACAGAGATTACCAGAATTAGCTAAAGCTGAAGCTAAAGATAATGGGAAGCCATTGCGTTTAGCTACAGCGATTGATATTCCGAGAGCCTCATCAAATTTTCAATATTTTGCAGATGCAATTACGCAATTTTCATCTGAAGCTCATGAAAGTGTTGGCTTAGGAGCTATGAATTTTACGTTACGTCAACCTATTGGTGTAGTTGCATGTATTTCTCCTTGGAATTTACCACTTTATTTATTTACGTGGAAGATTGCTCCGGCAATAGCCGCAGGAAACTGTGTTGTAGCAAAACCAAGTGAAGTAACGCCCATGACAGCCTATTTATTAGGTGAGATTTGTAATGAAGCAGGTTTACCTAAAGGGGTGTTAAACATAGTTCACGGATTAGGAACTACCACAGGACAAGCCATTATAGAGCATCCAGATATCAAAGCAATTTCATTTACGGGTGGTACTGCTACAGGAGCACATATAGCTCGTACAGCAGCACCTATGTTTAAGAAGTTATCGTTGGAGTTAGGAGGTAAAAATCCAAATATCATTTTTGCGGATTGTGATTATGAAAATATGTTGGCGACTACAGTTCGTTCTTCATTTGCAAATCAAGGTCAGATTTGTTTATGTGGAAGTAGGATTTTTGTTGAAGAAAGTATCTATGAACAATTCAAAAAAGATTTTGTTCAAAAAGTATCTCAATTAAAGGTAGGAAATCCTTTTTATAAAGATACAAATATTGGAGCTTTGGTATCGAAACCACATTTAGAAAAAGTAAAATCATATATAGACATTGCGGAACAAGAGGGAGGAAAAATTCTATACGGAGGAAATACAGTAACGGTAGAAGGTAGTGAAAATGGATACTATCTAGAACCTACTATTATAGAGGTTTCAAGTAATCAGTGTAGATTAAATCAAGAAGAAATTTTCGGACCTGTAGTAACCTTGATGTCTTTTAAAACAGAAGAAGAAGCTTTACAATTAGCGAATGATGTAGTATATGGATTATCATCAACATTATGGACAAATAATTTGACGAGAACCATGCGATTGTCTAAAGAATTACACACGGGAATTGTTTGGGTAAATACATGGTTGTTGCGTGACTTAAGAACGCCTTTTGGAGGTCAAAAAGCAAGTGGAGTAGGACGTGAAGGAGGTTTTGAAGCATTACGCTTTTTTACAGAACCAAAAAATGTATGTATAAAATATGAATAAGGAAATAAAAGAAAAAATAATAGCTATTTGTGAAGAGAAGATAGCTAAAAAAGGAGAAAATGTAGGGCTTTCGTTCTATGCATTTTTCAAAAATAAAAATGACAATCCAAAAGTACTGATGGAAGTGGCTACTTGGTGGATTCAAACACACCAATTAGATCATTTTGAGAAAGCAGTTAAGATTAAACAAATGATTCAGAATAACGAATAAAATGAATTTAGATATACAACATAAAAACGCCTTGGTATGTGGTAGTACTCAGGGAATAGGAAAAGCAGCAGCAATACAATTAGCTCAAGAAGGAGTAAATGTAACGTTGGTAGCTCGTAGCGAAGAAAAGCTTAAAGCTGTGTTAGCTGAATTACCAAATAATAACCAAAATCATGGATATTTAGTTGCTGATTTTATAAATCCAACAGATTTAAAAGAGAAGTTAGAGGCAACAAATTTACAGTTTCATATTTTGGTAAATAATACAGGAGGTCCAGCAGGAGGTCCAGTGTTTGATGCTACCCTAGAAGAGTTTGAGCGTGCTTTTACCATGCACTTAAAATGTAACCATGTATTGGTACAAGCTTTAGTACCGTTTATGAAAGAACAAAATTATGGTAGAATTATAAATGTAATTTCTACTTCAGTAAAACAACCTCTAGATGGTTTAGGAGTTTCGAATACTATTCGTGGTGCGGTTGCTAATTGGAGTAAAACCTTAGCGAATGAATTAGGTCAATTCGGAATTACAGTGAATAATGTATTACCAGGAGCTACAGCGACGGAACGTTTGACAGAAATTATCAATAATAAAGCTGCTAAAACAGGGAAAACTGTTGAAGAAGTTGCTGAAATGATGAAAAACGCATCACCAGCAAAGCGTTTTGCAAAACCAGAGGAGGTAGCCAATGCGATTGTGTTCTTAGCAAGTGAAAGAGCAAGTTTTATCAACGGAATTAATGTTCCTGTTGATGGAGGAAGAACAAAATCTTTATAAGAGATTAAGAATAAAGACTTTTAGAAGCGAGACTATTTAAGTATCTTTAAAAATGAATAAATAATAACTCCAATACGCCCAATTAAGAGTTCCTTCCCTTTGGGGAGGTTAGGAGGGGCTTATAAAAATGAGCAAGTTAGTACAACCTTTAAATTTCAAAAAGTGGATTGATGAAAACCGTCATTTATTAAAACCACCAGTAGGAAACAAACAAGTTTGGGATAATGGTGAGTATATCGTAATGGTTGTTGGAGGTCCTAACAATCGTAAGGATTATCACTACAACGAAACACCAGAGTTTTTCTATCAATTAGAAGGAGATATGGTGCTGAAAATTATTGACGACAAAGGGGAAATGATCGATGTTGAAATTAATGAAGGAGATATTTATTTATTACCAGGAAAGGTGCCGCACTCACCACAACGTAAAGCGAATACGGTAGGTTTGGTTATTGAATATCCACGTGATGAAGGAATGATGGATGCTTTAGAGTGGTATTGTGAAAATTGTGGACATCAATTATACCGAGAAGAATTTGCTTTAGATAATATTGAAACGGATATGCCAATAATTTTTGATAAGTATTATTCTGATAAAGAGAAGTGTACTTGTGATAAATGTGGTACCGTAATGGAGGCTCCTAATAAAATTTAAAAACAGGTTGTCATTCCTGCGAAGGCAGGAATCTCATAACAATCAAGAATAAAAAAATAAAAGATTCCCGTTTGCACGGGAATGACAATAAAAATGGAAAAACGCAAATTAAGAATAAACGGACATTCACATTTATTGCCTTATCCAGAACAAATTCCGAAGTTTATGAAAGACAAAGGAATTTTTTGGGTAGATAAGGACAGAAAGTTTATGCTGCAAAAAGATTGGAGTCGACCAGTAACCGATTCTAGTTTTTTTTTAGACGAAAAATTAGCATGGATGGAGCATTTTAAAATTGATCATGCTGTCGTATTAAATTTGTCTCAATTATATGGTAATGGACTTCGTTTAGAAGAGATGAAGCAAGCGTTACGTTTTCAAAATGATTTTAATGCGCGTGTACAACATGAAAATCCGTCGAAATTCACAACAGGTTTTGTAGTACATCCAGGGTTTGTTCGTGGTGCTTTATGGGAGATAGAGCGATGTGTTGAGGTGTTAGGAATGCGTTTGTTGTGTTTGCCAACACATTATATGGATACCATCGGTACTTGGCGATGTATTTTTGATGAAGAAAACGAACCTATTTTCGAGCTAGCAGATAAGTATAACTTAGCGGTTGAAATTCATCCGTATGACGGAGAGAAATTCATCAAACTACAAAATACAAGTTGGCGTTTCCACCTAATTTGGATGTTGGCGCAGTGTGCAGATGCATACCATTTTTTAACCTTAAATGGATATTATGAAAAATATCCTAATATGCGAGTGTGTTTTGCTCATGGAGGTCAGTTAGCACAAATGAACCTAGGACGTCGTATACAAGGTTTTGATGGAAGACCAGATTTGTTTGAAGGTAAAACTCACCCTAGAAAAGCGGTGGGGCACAAAAACATTTTCTTTGATACATTAGTCCATGATACCGGTTCGTTAGATTTACTGATTAAAAATCAAGGTTCTAAGCAAGTGTTAATAGGATTAGATGATCCATATCCATTAGGAGAGATGGAGAGTGAAATTCAATCGTCATATCCAGGGAAAATTTTAGATTTAGCAATTGATAGAAATATTATCACAGAAACAGAGCGTGATGAGATGTGGGAGGATAATGTATTACAGTGGTTATTCGGAGATGATGAAAAAGCGAAGAAAGATTTAGTATCTAAAATTCTTAAATAGAAGAAGTAGATATAAATAAACAAAAACCGAAGTATTAACTTCGGTTTTTGTTTTATAAACTATTTAATTTACCTAATAGCTTTATAAGTTTTCCTTTTGTCTTAGCGTATTCATACTCATTTTTAATTTCTTTCAATTTACTCTCAATTAGTTTTACTTCTCTATAATTAATTAGAAAAATAGAGCTCTCACCCAAAGTAAACTTACGTTCTTCACTTTTTACAAGTGTATGATAATCGTTTACAAGATTTTTTAAAATATCATTTTGTTTTTTATATGATGTAATTTCTTGCTCGGTAGCCGTTATTTTGTTTTGTAATGAGACTCTAGTTGACGCAATTTCAAAATCGATATCTTGTAGTTTTAGCTTAGCAAGTTTTAAATCTGCTCTAGATTTACGTAAGAATAGAGGAATGCTAACTTGAAGAGAATTCTTGTAGTTCGCAGTGCTAAAAGCATCAAAATTATCCACTTTTGAAGCAAGGAAGTTATACTGAAAATCTACTTTAGGTAATAGGTTGTTTACTTTTAGTTGCTTATTTATTTCTAGGTTTCTTTTCTTT
The DNA here is from genome assembly GCF_059716275.2 of Tenacibaculum sp. TB-56. Lineage (NCBI taxonomy): Bacteria > Pseudomonadati > Bacteroidota > Flavobacteriia > Flavobacteriales > Flavobacteriaceae > Tenacibaculum > Tenacibaculum sp. TB-56. The sequence continues at coordinate 2,118,024 of NZ_CM201367.1, forward strand.
AACTCCAGTAATTTTAACTTAGGATGGTTTTCAAATTCATTATCAAATAATGTAGTTATAGAAGTGTTTAGAATAGCATCAATATTAGAAAAAGTAGTAACGTCAGGAATTATTTCTTCTTTTATTTCCATAGGAATGTTGTTACCAATCCATAAATAATTAGAAAGTTCTAACTTAGATTTAATGTATTTAATATTCGCTTTTTCTAGGTCTAACTTTCTGTTTTTTAAATTGATATTTGCTTCTAAAGTATCTATAGCTGGTTTATCACCAGCTTTGAAGCTTTTCTTTACGTTTTTTAACCTGATATCTGCATTAGTGTAATAATCTTTATAAACATTATAACTCTGATAATATTGCAACCAGTTCAAGTACGTGTTTATGGCTTCAAATAAAATATCGTTAACGAGTAACTGTTGTTCTAGTTTACCTTGCTGTGTATAGAGTTTAGCTTGTTTTAAAGTAGCCATTCTTTTATTAATGAATAAGTTTTTTGCTAAAGAAACCGATACACCAACATTATATAGTCCTTTTTCTGGAGTATTGTGTTCAGGGTTTAAATATTGACCAGAATTATTCTCATAACTACCTTTTAGCTCTATTCCATACCAAGTAGGAATTTTAAAGGTTGAATTTAACTTTTTGTAATAATCTTTGCCTTTAAATTCTTTTCTGTCATAGTCTACTTCTATTTTAGGATCAAAAGTACCTCTAGCTTTTAATAATTTAGCCTCATTGGTACTTGTAATAAGTTCAGCTTGCTTTATAATGGGGTGGTATTTTTTTACATACCCTAAATATTCTTCTAAACTAAGTTGAGTACTTAAATTATCTTGTGCTGTAGCTATAAAGCTTAGTAACAAAAAAAGGATACTTAACCTTTTCATCTATTTGTTTTTTATTGTTCTACAAAGTGTTCTTAGTCTTCTTTTTTTGACTTTTTACCACTTTCTTTATTATTTGGTTGATAGAAGTTAGGAGGGAAACTGTTAATCTGTCTCCATAACTCAAACCATATAGGTACATTTTCTAACAAGGCAATGGTTTTTGCTCCAGAGCCTACTCTAATAGCTTTTGGCCAAGGTTCTTGATCATTATTAGGAACAATTAAAACACGATACTTCCCGTTACTACTAATAAAATTTTCGATAGCTACAATTTTAGCACCGTAAGTTCCGTATGATACATTAGGCCAACCACTAAATACCATAGCAGGCCAACCATCAAACTGAACGCGAACTTCTTCACCAATGTGTATCAATGGTAAATCGATAGGTTGTATGTACATTTCAACAGCTAAATCGTAGTCAGCAGGCATAATATTTACTAATTGTTCACCTTCTTTAAAAGATTCACCAATACCAGATTTTATAGCTTTATTAATATACCCATCTTGTGGAGCTGTAATAAATAATAAAGAGCTTCGTTTGCTATAATTAGCTAAGCTAGTTTCTAGTTTTGAAACTTGAACTTCTGCATCATAAGCACCAGATTGTGCACTATACAAGCTGCTTTCTGTTTTAGATAATTTATCAGCATAAGAAGCTTGTGTACTACTAATAGCTAATTGAGCATTGATGATATTATTTTTAGAAGTAAAGAATTTATTTTCTTGAGAAATCAATTTAGCAGATAACTCTTGAAGTTTTGCTCTTTTTTCTTCAACATCCTTTACAGCTTTTAAACCTTCTTTTTCTAAGGTAACAGTTCTATCAAATTGATTTTGAGCTATTTTTTGCTTAATTTTAATAGCTTCAAGATCAATACTATCACTTTTGGTCTTTAAATAAGCTTGTTTTAATTTATTTTTAGCTTGTTCTAGTTTTAGTTTACGCTCTTTTTTAATAGCAATAATCTGATTTTGTAGAGCACTAATTTTATTGTTATATGCTTTAGCAGATAGTGTTTTAGAGTTTAATTGTTTACCAGTTCTTTCAGCAAGTTTAGTGTCAAAATAGCCACTTTTTATTTCTGAAATTCTTAAAATAGTATCTCCTTTCTTTACAAAATCTCCCTCTTGTACAAACCATTCTTCTATACGCCCAGGTATTTGTGATTGTAATGTTTGTGGACGTTGATTAGGTTTAAGGGTGGTAACCTGTCCTTTGCTAGTTACATTTTGAGTCCAAGGTAAAAATAAGATGATTATTAAGATAACAGAAAATACTAGTAAAAACCTTTTAAATAACTTGTGGTACTCTTTTGTGAAAATGTCTTTTCCAGACTTGAACGTTGTTATGTCTATTTGGTCTGAAACGGTGTTTTTTGATATGTTTAACATGATTACCTAGGATTTAAAGTTAGTTATACTACCTTTTTCAAGGGTAATTTGTTTGTTGCACTTCTCTTTCCAATATTCATTACGGCTTACAATAATTAAACTCCATGGTTGAGAAACATCAGTAATGAAATCAATTATTTTTTCAGCTTCATTTTTTTCAAATAAATCAAGGGGATCCTCCAAAATGAGAAGTTTTGGTTTTTTAATGATTGCTCTAGAAAGAATAATTTTCTTAGCGACTGTATAAGCAATAAGTTTCCCTTCAGGTTTTAAATAAGTGTCTAAACCTTTAGGTTGCTGCTTTAGAAACTCTGTTAATCCTGTGATTTTAAAAGTATTATATATCTCGTCATCTGTTATAGAAGAATCTCCAAAAGTTATGTTTTCTCTAATAGTTCCTTTGAAAGGAGTTTCTTCTGAAAGAGATAAGCCTAGGTTAGCTCTGTAGTTGTTAGTTAATATACCTTTTAGTGATAAGTCATTCACAAAAATACCTCCAGATGTTGGTTCAATTAAACCAGAAATAAGTTGGATTAAACTAGATTTTCCAGAGTTACTACTTCCTTGAAGTAAAACTCTATCGTTAGAGTTTATTTCAAAAGAAACATTATTAATTACTGGTTTTGGTCTGTTGTTAACAACATAAGATACATCTTGAAATTCAATTTTAAAAGGTTTATCTCTATTAATATTACTACCTTTTTGTGGCTCTATGGGTTTATCTATAACTTCTCCGAGTTTTTCTAAAGATGTAAGTACATCGTAAAAAGATTCAAGTCCAAGTATTAATTTTTCAACAGAATTCATAATTAGTATGATAATAATTTCAGCAGCAACAAATTGACCAATATTCATTTGTTGTGTCAGTACTAAAAAACCACCTATAAGTAATAAACCAGCAGTAATAATTACTTTAAAACTAATCATTTGAATATATTGCATAACAAGTACTTTAAAGTGACTTTCTCTAGATTTTAAATAATCATCTACTAGAATATCACTTTTTTCAAGAGCTAGTTTTGTTTTTCCTGATAATTTAAAACTTATTATAGTTCTTGCAATCTCTTGAAGCCAGTGAGCCACTTTATATTTGTTTTTTGACTCTTTTAAACTCGTTTCCAATCCTTTTTCTGCGGTGTACTTAAAAACAACATAGATTAATAGTAAAACTAACAATCCGAAAATAATAAAAAACGGATGATAAAAGGAAAGTAGAAGTAAGGCAAAAATGATTTGTAACAGAGCAGAAGGAGCATCAATTAAAATTTTTGAAATACCTTTTTGAATGGTTAACGTATCAAAAAAGCGATTGGCAAGTTCAGGGGGGTAATAGTTTCTTAGTTCATTCATTTTAATCTTAGGAAATCGATAACTAAGTTCTATAGATGCTCTGGTAAATATTCTTTGTTGAATAGTTTCAATAATTCTAAACTGCATTAGTTTTAAAACTCCACTAAAAGCAACACCAGCAGTTACTAATATGACTAGTACAATCCAAGAAGCTGAAATTTGAGCTGCTTGTAATAAGTTAATAATAGCTTGTACTCCTAGAGGAAGTGAGAGGGCTACAATACCTTCAAAAATAGCGTAATAAGCGATTTGGGTTGTGTCTTTTTTTTCTAGTTTAATAAGCCCTAAAAATCGTTGCCACGGAGTTAGTTTATTTTTTTCCTTCATTTGAAAGTACGTTTAAAGTTAATTCTGTAAAAAAGGATGTGATAGTAGTGTTTTCATTACAGTTAGTAAGTGATTTAAAATGAGCTTTGACAAATTGCTGATGTAATATTCCCTCAATTATAGTACTTGCTAATGTTAAAGGATGTTTGTACGAATTGTCATAATTACTAATAATTTCTGCAAAACGTTTTATTACTTCTTTATACAGTTTAAAAAAACCGTTTTTATTTTCAGTATCTACCTCTTTTGTAGAGTATGATTTTGAATTTTCATTGATTATGATTAAGTTAAGTAAGGCTTCATTTATATGAGAAAAGTTATTGTCTTGTTTGGCTTTTCTAGTTAAAACTTCAATAGCTTTAATCAATTTTTCTTTTGGGTTGTTAATACTATAAGTTTCTATTACTAAAGAATACTGAATCCATCCCCAATACCAAGAAGTTAAGTAGATTAAAAGTCTATGCTTACTTTCAAAATAACGATAAATAGAACTTTCGTTCGAGCCTATTACTTTGCCTAATCTCTTGAAATTAAAGTTTTCAAAACCAATTTCTTCAATTAGTATAATACTGTTTTCTATTATTCTTTTACCTAAATCAGATGTTTCAGGATCTTTAATATAAATACCAGAAGGAATTTCTATTTTTAAATTTGATAGTAAATTTTTCATAATTAAAAATTAACTGTGCAAATATAATAGTAAAACTATTAATTATGAAAATAAAAGTATTAATAAGGTGTTAATTTTAATTACATAAAATACTTATGAAGACTTTTTAGAATATGACTAACTTTATAGAATAGTGTTAAATTAAGATTTATTTGGGGTAAAAATGAATATTTGAAGTACATTAAAAATAAAAAAGCCTCAGAGTAATTTCTGAGGCTTTAAAATATATTTTAATTTGTTTTTATTTAAACACAGAAGTAATGTTTAATGCTACATCATCCCAAGTTTTAGAAACTCCGTCAGCACCTTTGTGTAAATCTTTACAAGCAGTGTTTAAAGAATCTAAAGCATTTTGAGCTTGCCAATCAGAAATGTTCATTGTAGCATTTAAACTAAACTCTTTTCCGTTTAAAGTGTATTTAAAAGGAAGTTTTTTAGTAACACTGTTCATTGTTAAATCTGCATAACCAATAGAGTCATTTTCTAAAACTAATTTACCAGTAAGTAATTCAGTTTTATCCATAACTCCGAAGAAAAACTTCTTAATTTTAAAATCTCTACTAGTATCTTGTGTAAAAATACTACTTACAGGAATAGAAAACTCTGCGTTATTAATTGCTTCTTTTGCAGTATCTGCTTCACCACCAGCAGTAATATTTACTTTTTGAAATTGTCCTTTTACAGGTACTTTGTCGGTAGTTTTATAAGCTACCCAGTTTACAGTATTGGTTGCATCTTGTAAAACAAATGCTTTTTTAGCTGCTGTTACTTCTTCTTTTGTTGTTTCAGTTTCTTTTTTAGCTTCAGATTTACAAGAAACCATTTGAGCAATTGTAAAACAGAAAACTAGTGTATAAACGATTTTTTTCATGAGGTTTATTTTATGATTGAATTTACTAATTTAATATATTCTTCTTTAGCTTCATCTTCTCCCATCCCTCTAAGTTGCATCCATGCGTTGAACTTAAAAGCATTTCGTAGGTCGCTATTATCGTTAAATGTAAATCTGTCACCTTTTACGGCTTGTTTATAGTAAGCATATAGGCGTAGCATAACATCTGGAGGAAGTTTTTCCTCTAGCTTAGATGCTATTTTATAAGCTTCTTTAAATTTTAAATCTAAATCACTTTCCATGGGGTTGGATAATTAAAATGTACAGACAGTTTACATTATGTAATGAATATACAAATATACGAAGGGTGCAAGGAAAAACAAACTATCAAGTCTATCTAATAATCCACCATGACCAGGCATAATTGTACCACTATCTTTTATATTGGCTTGTCTTTTAAATTTAGATTCTACTAAATCACCTAAAGATCCAAAAACGGCAACGATAACCGCAATGATTATCCAGTTTAAGGTAGAAAATACACCTGAATATTGCCCAATGATAATACCTACAATTATAGAAAAAACGACACCACCTATAAAACCTTCAATAGTTTTTTTAGGAGATACTTTTTCAAACAATTTATGTTTTCCGAAGTTTTTACCTACCAAGAAAGCAAAGCTATCATTTGTCCAAATAAGCATCATAATATAAATTATGATGTAAGGATGATACACATTGTTAATGAACGGAAGATTCATTAAAAAGTAAAAAGGGAAAATTAAATAGATAGCTTGTAAAAATATTTTTTCACTAAAAGCTTCTGTTTTAATCGGCTTTGTGCTTATCAATAAATATAATAAGACAGATAAACCGAATAGGGTGGCAGCTAGTAAAAAATCAGTAAAATTAATAGTTGCCTTTACTGAAGAGAAAACCACGTAAGCTAAAAGTAAATAGGGAATAAAACTTTTTGATTTTAAAATTTTAGAAAATTCCCAAATGCAAAAAGTAGCAAACACAGCTAATAAACCTATATATGTTTCTGCAGAAAATAAAATAGCAGAAATAAATAGGATAGCGTAAACAAGTGCAGAAAGTGATCTTGTTAAAAGATTAGACATAGGTTAAAGGTCTTCAAAGAGCAGCAAATATAAATTTTTTGTGTTATTGTTGCCATAATTTAAGAAATTATCATCTTCCACTTCAAATTTATAATTTCTTATAGAGCTGATATTGGTAGGAATATTACCACTAAAATGTGTTTTAATTCCCATTAAACCTTCTCCTGTGTTTTTTACTAATTGGCTAGTTGTGGCATACACAATAAAATGCTTAGAGTGTGCAGCTAATTTATGACTACCTAATTGATTAGAAGAGAATAATATTTCTCCTTTGTCTGCAATTAAGTGTTCACAAGAGGTGAAAAAAGGAACTGATTCAGATGAATGTTGTTGAACATTTACATCAATTTTTTCAGTAATTTTTAATAAGTCATAATCTGTACAAGTAACTTTTCGCCAATTATTTTCTTGTAAGATATTTTTTAAATTATTAGTTACTTCGTTTATAGATGTACAGTATAAAAATTTACCTCCTTTATTTATAAAATGATGAACAAAAGAATCATCTAAAGATAAATGAACTACTTGCTCATTGGCAATCTTCTCTTTAGATGATTCTTTAAAGGTTTTAAATAATTTATTGAAAAAATTCATTCAAATAAAAAACTATTCTTCAGTTGTTGTTTCAGTTTTTTCTTCTTCCTTTCCAAACGGTCTATCTCCAAAGATTTTTACTAAATCGTCTTTGAAAATCACCTCTTTTTCAAGTAATAATTCAGCTAACTCAGTTAGTTTATCTCTGTTTTCATCTAGTATATCAATAGCTCTTTTGTATTGATTTTCGATAATTTCTGAAATTTCTTCATCAATTTTCTGAGCAGTAGCATCACTATACGGCTTAACAAAAGCATCGTTCCCAGATGAATCGTAATAGGTAATGTTACCTACTTTATCATTTAAACCGTAAACAGTAACCATAGCACGAGCTTGTTTCGTAACTTTTTCTAAGTCGCTTAACGCACCTGTAGAAATCTTATCAAACATTAACTTTTCAGCAGCTCTACCACCCATGGTAGCACACATTTCATCAAGCATTTGCTCTGTTTGAACAATTTTTCTTTCTTCTGGAAGATACCAAGCAGCTCCTAATGATTGACCACGAGGAACGATAGTAACTTTTACTAAAGGAGCGGCATGCTCTAACATCCAACTTACTGTTGCATGACCTGCTTCGTGGAAAGCAATAACTTTCTTTTCTTTCGGAGTAATTACTTTGTTTTTCTTTTCTAAACCACCTACAATTCTATCAACAGCATCTAAGAAATCTTGATGCTCGATTGCTTCTTTACCTTTTCTTGCAGCGATTAAAGCAGCTTCGTTACAAAGGTTGGCAATATCAGCTCCAGAGAAACCAGGAGTTTGTTGTGCTAAGAATTCTAAGTTTACGTTTTCAGCTAACTTTAGAGGTTTGATGTGTACATTAAAAATTTCTCTACGTTCGTGTAAGTCTGGTAAATCAACATAAATTTGACGATCAAAACGACCAGCACGCATTAAAGCTTTATCTAATACATCAGCACGGTTGGTAGCAGCTAATACAATTACATTAGTATCGGTACCAAAACCATCCATTTCTGTTAATAATTGGTTTAAAGTGTTTTCACGTTCGTCATTACCACCTGTCATACTGTTTTTACCTCTAGCACGCCCAATAGCATCAATTTCATCAATAAAAATGATTGAAGGCGATTTTTGTTGTGCCTGCTTAAATAAGTCACGAACACGAGATGCACCAACTCCTACAAACATTTCAACAAAATCAGAACCTGATAAAGAGAAGAAAGGTACGCCAGCTTCACCAGCAACAGCTTTAGCTAATAAAGTTTTACCAGTACCAGGAGGTTGCTACTAACAAGGCTCCTTTAGGAATTTTACCTCCTAGTTTAGTATATTTTTCAGGGCTCTTTAAGAAGTCAACAATTTCTTGAACCTCTTCTTTAGCACCTTCTAAACCAGCTACATTTTTAAAAGTAGTTTTAACTTTAGTATTCTCGTCAAAAAGTTTTGCTTTAGATTTTCCGATGTTGAAAATTTGACCTCCAGCACCACCGCCTCCAGCAGCTCCTGACATTCTTCTCATAAAGAACAACCAAATCGCAATTAATAAAATAAATGGAAGGAAGCTGATAAGGGTATCCATCATGCTCGTTCTTTCAATATTTACTTTATCAAAATCAAGGTTGTTTTCTTTTTTTTCTTTCTCGATCTCGTTTTCAAAATTTTGTAAATCACCAAAATTGTAGCTGTACAACGGAGAACCTTTTCTAAAGAAAGGAGATTCAACTAATTTTTTATGCTCTTCTTTTTTTTCTGCTTCAGGCTTTAAAAATATTTGAGCAACATTGTTGTTTTCAACAACTATTTTTTGAATATCGTTGGCTTCTAAAATTTTAGTGAACTCGTTTTTAGAAATATTACGAGACCCTAAGTTACCAGAGTTAAAAAAACTTAACCCTAATAATATAATTAGTATTGGTATGTATAGCCAAAACGAGCTAAACGTAAATTTTGGCGTGTTTTTTTTATTATCACTCATAAATAGGTGTATAAAATGTTAGCAATTAAGCAGGGTTGATTTCGGTAATTTTTGCATCTCCCCAAAGACTTTCAATGTCGTAAAATTCACGAACTTGTTTTTGAAAGATATGTACAACAACATTTACGTAATCCATAAGAACCCATTCAGCGTTACCAAGACCTTCAACGTGCCAAGGTTTGTCTTTAAGTTCTTTGCTTACTACTTTTTGTACAGAGCCAGAAATGGCATTAACTTGTGTGTTCGAGTTAGCAGAACAAACTACAAAATAATCACAAACAGTGTTTTCTATCTCCCTTAAATCTAGTAATTGGATGTCTTCTCCCTTTACATCATCTATCCCTTTAATAATCACAGCTAAAAGATCGTCTGTGTTTGTTTGTTTTATTGTCATTAAATAAAATTAAGTTTTAGCAAAGTTATTGTTTTTTTGTGAGTAATTTATGTAATATTGATACTTGTTTCACTCACTAAATTTACATGAAAATAATCAAACTTAATGCCATCGATTCAACCAACACTTTTTTGAAAGATATGGTGTCAAAAATGTCAATTGATGATTTTACAGTAGTGGTTGCTAAAACTCAAACAAAGGGTAGGGGGCAAATGAATTCAGAATGGGTAGTTGAAGAAGGTAAAAACTTGACTTTTAGTGTGTTTTGTAGGTTTGAAGCTTTGCGTATTGAAAATCATAAGTATTTAAATTTCTGTGTTTCGTTAAGTGTTTTGGAAGCGTTGAAAGGCATAGAAATACCCAATTTGGCGGTGAAATGGCCTAACGACATTCTGTCAGGAAATAAAAAAATAGTAGGGATTTTAATAGAGAACTCTTTAAAAGGTAGCAATATAAGTTCTTCTGTGATAGGTATAGGGATTAACGTAAACCAAAATACTTTTCCTGAAAAATTACCTAATGCTTCTTCAATCAAAATGATTTTAAATAAAGAAACAGATTTAGATGCTTTATTAGAAACCGTACTTTTTAAACTTAAGGAAAATTTAGAGCTTTTAAAAAACGAATATCAGTTATTAGAAGAGAATTATTTAAAAGTATTGTATAAAAAAAATGTTCCGACAATGTTTAAAAACAATCAGAACATTTTATTTATGGGTAAAATCATTGGAGTTTCAGAAAATGGAAATCTCCAAATTGAATTAGAAGACGAAACGATTCAAGAATTTGGGTTGAAAGAAGTTTCGTTTGCTAATTTATAATTTTGCTAAGTTTTCAGTTAAAGTACCAATAAACTTTGTTAACGGAGCTTTCACCATCATTGCCATCATAGCATTAAACTCACCGTCAAACTTTAAAGTTACCTCACTTTCGTTTTCAGAAACCTCATTAATGTCAGCAGCTAATGTAAAAGGTAATTTACTGCTTGCAGCACCTAAAGTAACATTAGAGTATTCGGTTTTATTTTTCATAACCAATCTAATTTCAGGCATTCCTTTTAAACCAAAAATAAAGCTATCACCATCTACCTCAAATTTTTGAGTATTCTCAGGCATTAATTGCTCAAAGTTTTCAAGTTTGGTTAAAAAATCAAATAAGTCTTTAGATGACTTTTTTACAGTTACTGTATTTCCTTCTATATTCATTGTGCTGTTAGTTTTCGTTTTGTTTCCATTTACTAGGTTCAATTCTCCAGTCTTCTAAAGTACGGAGTTCTTCGCTAGTTATATATTTACTGTCTAAAGCTTGTTCTAATAGGTATTCATAGTTACTTAATGTAGTTAGTTCTACACCGTCTGCTTTAAAATTTTCAGAAGCAATAGTAAATCCGTAAGAAAAAATAGCTACCATACCTTTAACATTAGCATGTGCTTCTTTTAAAGCTTTTACAGCATTTAAACTACTTTTACCTGTACTAATTAAATCTTCAATAACTACTACATTCTGACCGCTTTCTAAATGTCCTTCAATTTGGTTTTGTCTACCATGTTTTTTAGGTTCTGGTCTTACATATACAAAAGGCACTCCTAGTTCTTGAGCAACTAATATACCAATAGCAATAGCTCCGGTTGCTACACCTGCAATCACATCAGGTTTACCATGCTTTTCTTCAACCAGTTTAGCAATTTCTTGTTTCAGAAAATTCCTAACAGGAGGGTATGATAATGTAATTCTGTTATCGCAATAAATTGGAGATTTCCATCCAGAAGCCCATGTAAAAGGCTCTTTCGGGCTCAATTTTATCGCTTTAATTTGCAAAAGAAGCTCGGCAGTTTTTTTTGCTGTATCTTTGTTAAAATCCATGTCGCAAATGTATAAAGTTTTTGTTAATGATAAACCAATAATTTTTACAACTTCAATTAAAAATGAAGGGGATTTTCCTGTTTATATTTATAAAAATACAATAATTGAAGAACTTATTTACAAGTTAAAAGTAGGTAAAATTGAAGGTGTTTACTTGTATTCGAATAACTTAGATGAAGTTTGGCCAGTATTTAAAGAAAAGTTTAAGGTAATTGTTGCTGGGGGTGGATTGGTTTTAAATGACAACAATGAAGTGCTGTTTATATATAGAGGTAGCAAATGGGATTTACCCAAAGGAAGAATTGAAGAAGGAGAAGAAATAGAAGAAACAGCTATTAGAGAAGTGGAAGAAGAATGTGGTATTGAAAACCTAACAATACAAAGAAAACTTATTGATACTTACCATTTATTTGTAATGGATAATGAATACCGTTTAAAAGAGACTCATTGGTATTTAATGCACTCAGATTATGAAGGGGAGTTAATTCCACAATTAGAAGAAGGAATTACAGAAGTGGCTTTTAAAGATGAGAAAGCAACCCGAGAAACCTTAAAGAATAGCTACGCTAACATACAACTTGTCTACAATTCCTACGTAAAAGGATAAGTTTATGACACTCTGTCATAAAAAACAATTACTTTTTGTTCTTTTTCTGCCAAAATAATAGAGGAACTCTGTTGGCATACACTTTGACTAATACTACTCGTAAATTTGAATTAAAAACTTTAAAAAGATAAATTAAGATTATGAGTAAAATTATAGGTATAGATTTAGGTACTACAAACTCATGTGTGTCTGTAATGGAAGGAAATGAGCCAGTAGTTATTCCAAATGCTGAAGGAAAAAGAACTACACCATCTATTGTAGCATTCGTAGAAGGTGGTGAGCGTAAAGTAGGAGATCCTGCAAAACGTCAAGCAGTAACAAACCCAACAAAAACAGTTTATTCTGTTAAACGTTTTATGGGGAACAAGTATTCTGAGTCTGAAAAAGAAGCAGGTAGAGTACCTTATGAGGTAGTAAAAGGAGATAACGATACACCAAGAGTAAAAATTGATGATCGTTTATATACACCGCAAGAAATTTCTGCAATGATTTTACAGAAAATGAAGAAAACTGCTGAAGACTATTTAGGTCAAGGTGTTTCTGAAGCGGTAATTACAGTACCAGCATATTTTAACGATGCACAACGTCAAGCTACTAAAGAAGCAGGTGAAATTGCAGGATTAACAGTTCGTCGTATTATCAACGAGCCAACTGCAGCAGCATTAGCCTACGGATTAGATAAAGCAAATGATGATAAGAAAATTGTAGTATTCGATTTTGGTGGTGGTACGCATGATGTTTCTATCTTAGAATTAGGAGACGGAGTATTTGAAGTATTAGCTACAGATGGAGATACTCACTTAGGAGGTGATGATGTAGATGAAAAAATCATTAACTGGTTAGCAGACGAGTTTAATGCTGAAGAGAATATGGATTTACGTAAAGATCCTATGGCATTACAACGTTTAAAAGAAGCTGCTGAAAAAGCTAAGATTGAATTATCAAGTACAACTTCAACAGAAATTAACTTACCATATATCACTGCTACGGCTAGTGAACCAAAACACTTGGTAAGAACATTAACAAGAGCAAAGTTTGAGCAATTAATCCACGATTTAATTGATAGAACAATTGAGCCATGTAGAACAGCATTAAAAAATGCAGATTTATCTACATCTGATATTGATGAAGTAATTTTAGTAGGAGGTTCAACTCGTATTCCTGCAATTCAAGAAGCTGTTGAAAAGTTCTTCGGAAAGGCACCAAGTAAAGGTGTAAATCCAGATGAAGTTGTATCGTTAGGAGCAGCAATTCAAGGAGGAGTGTTAACAGGTGATGTTAAAGACGTATTATTATTAGACGTTACACCATTATCATTAGGAATTGAAACAATGGGGAATGTATTTACGAAGTTAATCGAAGCAAATACAACCATTCCAACTAAAAAATCGCAAGTGTTCTCTACAGCAGTAGACAACCAACCATCAGTAGATATTCACGTATTACAAGGTGAAAGAGCGATGGCAGCAGATAACAAAACAATTGGTCGTTTCCAATTAACAGATATTCCTCCAGCACAAAGAGGAGTGCCTCAAATTGAAGTAACTTTTGATATTGATGCAAACGGAATTATTAAAGTATCTGCAGTAGATAAAGCAACAGGTAAGTCACAAGATATTCGTATAGAGGCTTCTTCAGGATTATCTGATGAAGAAATCCAAAAGATGAAGCAAGAAGCAGAAGCTAATGCTGATGCCGATAAGAAAGCGAAAGAAACTGCTGAGAAAATTAACGGAGCAGATTCTATGATTTTCCAAACAGAAAAGCAATTAAAAGAGTTTGGTGATAAATTATCAGCTGATAAAAAAGAACCAATCGAAGCTGCTTTAGAAGAGTTAAAGAAAGCACACGAATCTAAAGATATTGCTGCTATCGATGCTGCAATGGAGAAGATCAACGAAGCTTGGAAAGTTGCTTCAGAAGAAATGTATAAAGCACAACAAGATGCACAAGCTAACGGAGCAGATGCACAAGGAAATGCAAATACAGGTTCTTCATCAGAAGGAGATAATGTAGAAGATGTAGACTTCGAAGAAGTAAAATAATTTTACATATATAAGTTTTTAAAAGCTCGCCTATTGGCGAGCTTTTTTGTTTTTTATAAAGTTGCAGGATTTCTTTTAGAAAGAAAAAGAAACGTTTTAGAAAAGAATAAACCCCTTTCAGCAAGTTTTTCAGTGTGTTAGTTACTGTGCTTATACTTTTATGCCCAAATAAGGGAAAAGCACTTTTATATAGAAGTGCAAAAAATAAAAATTAGAAAAAAAGACACACATGAGAAAAAAAATTACCATGTATGCAGGTGCTATTCTTTTTGTACTTGCAAGTATCACAAGTTGTGATAAAGATGAAGAAATTATTCCAGCAGTATTTTCTATAGATCAAATAGAAAAAGACTTCGGAACAGTAGAAGTAGAGCAGTCTGCTAGTTATTCATTTGAAGTAACAAATAAAGGAGAAGCAGACTTAGAAATTGATGAGTTTGTTATAAAAGGAACAGATGCAGCAGATTTTTCTACAAGCGCAGTGCCTAAAGTAATTAGAAAAGGAGAGGCTTATAGCTTCGAAATTACTTTTGCTCCTTTAACTGAAGGAAACAAAGAGGCTATTTTAGAAATTACTACTAACATAGGTAAAAAAGAAGTAACAGTAACAGGAGTTGCAGAGCCAAAACCACTACCAACTGTAGATTTAAATGTAACTACTTTATCTTTTGGAGAAGTAGAAATTAACCAAACAGATGATGCTACATTCACCATAACAAATAGCGGAGATGCCGACTTAGAAATTACTGCTTTTGAGGTAAAAGGAACAAATGCTTCTGAATTTACAACGGCTGCAACAGCAGAAACGTTAGCTGTAGGGGGCACAAAAACGGTTTCGGTAACGTTTGCTCCAACAACAGAAGGGAATAAAACGGCTAGTTTAGAGATAACAACAAACGTTGGTGTAAAAGTCATAACGTTAGATGGTAAAGGTACTGCGGTAGCACAACCAGTAATGACATTTAGCGAGTCGCCAATTGCTTTTGGTAACGTAGAAGTAGGTCAAGAATTATCTAAAAATATTACAGTTTCTAATACAGGAAATGCAGATTTAGAGATTACTAATGTAAATATAGTAGGAGGTAGTACCGCATCATCTTTTACAGTAATAGGAGGAACAGCTGCATTAATAAAGACTATTGCCCCAGGTGATACACATACTTTTGAAGTTAAGTTCATGCCAAGTTCACAAGGATTTGCTTCAGCATCTATTAGGTTTTTTAATAATTCTAGTGAAAATAAAGTGTCTTTACCTATGAATGGAACAGGAACAGCGCCAGCACAACCTGCAATTGCTTTTAGTGAAACAGGATTGGGTTTTGGTGATGTTACTGTAGGAAACTCTGGAAATGATTTAACTTTTGCTATTCAGAATAATGGTCAAGGAAATTTAGAGGTAAGTAATATTAGAATGAGCGGACTTAACGCAAGTGATTTTACCTTGGTAAATGTATCTGCACCACAAACGATTGCTCCTGGTAGTTTTTATGAGGTAACAGCGCGTTTTACACCACAATCTGAAGGACAAAAACAGGCAATGATAGTTGTAGAAAGTAATGATCCTACAAAACCTAGTTTAGCTATTTTGATTAATGGGACGGGGTTGCAAGCTGCAACAGGTAATATTGTAAACATACCAGATGCCAACTTTAAGTCAGCATTAGTTGGTAATTCTGCAATAAATACAAATGGAGATAGTGAAATTCAATTGTCAGAAGCTCAAGCTTTCACGGGTGTAATTAGAGTAGACCGATTAAATATTTCAAACGTAACAGGTTTGGAGGCTTTTGTGAATATTACAGAGTTTCATGCTATTGATAATTCGTTAACAAGTATAGATTTAAGTCAAAATACAGCAATAACAAAATTAACCTTAAAAGGAAATAGTTTAACAGCCTTAGATCTTTCAGCTAATACAGCTTTACAAACTATATTAATTATGCATAATAATATAAGCTCAATCGATTTATCTAATCACTCAAGTTTAGTTAACTTTCAATGTGGAAGCAACAATATTTCTACGTTAGTGTTACCTACTGTTGCAAACGGTTTACAAACTTTGTATTTAGAAGAGAATCAAATTAGTACGTTAGATGTTTCTATGTATCCAGATTTAAGAACACTTTTTGCGTTTAATAACAATTTAACAAGTGTAGATATTTCTAATAATTCAAAAGTTAGGGGTTTACAAGTTAGAGGTAACAATTTAACAAGTTTAAACGTAGCAAATGGTAATAATGTAAATTTCTTTTATATGATTGCAGATAGAAATGATGACTTAACGTGTATTCAACACGATGCTGGATTTGATCCTTTAAACCCACCAAATACGCAAGCAAACCAATGGGCTAAGCCATCTGGAGCTTCTTGGAGTACAACCGCATGTCAATAAAAAAATAGTCCCTTTAAATAGTAATTCAAGAAAGAAAGTTACCTGTGTAAAAGCAGGTAGCTTTTAATAACATAAAAACAGTAATAGAAATGAAAAAATATACAATATTAGTTTGTTTATTCTTCGCTAGTTTTTTGTTTCATCAAACAGCCAATGCTCAGTTTGGTAACATGTTAAAAAAAGCTAAGCAAAAAGTAACAAAAAAAATAGAAGAGAAAGCTTCTTCATCAATAGAAAAATCAACTACAAGTTCAGATACTAATTCAACGTCTAATACAAATGAATATTCAGATGAAGAGTTTAAAAAAGAGTTAGCTAAAAAGTATCCTAACGATAAAGAAAAGCAAGATTTTTATTTTAAAAAGTATAAAGAATATCAACAAAAGCAAGCAGCAGAAAAAGAGGCTTTGTTAGCTAAAGAAAATAGTAAAGGAACAGTTGTGAGCGAAATTCCTTCACCTATAGAAAGTAGTGAAAATGATAAATTTAAAGACAATCAAATTTATGTATTAAACAGAACAAAGTTTAAAAAGTTACCTGCTTACGATGGTGGTTTTTCTGATAAGATGGAACTGTCTGGTTACTACCATTTATCACAATACTTTGTTAGAAATCCTTCAAGTCATTTTGATAGCAATCCAGGTGATATTTATGAAGGTTTTTCTATTGAATATGATCCGACAACGTATCAATTAAACGCTTATTTCACTCCAGAACAAAAACGTTATGGTGTAGTTCCAGAGCAATATAGAAAATCTGCCGATAAAGGTAATATTCAGTTCCAATTTGGAATGGGAGGTGAGCAGGAGCTGACCAATGCTAATGTGCTTTTATTAGAACCAGGGGTGTTGTTAATAGGGGCTGAAGTATATCATAAAAATGATAATGAAGGCCATAAATGGATGAATAATGCTCAACCAAAACAGTTTGTAATTGCAGCAAAAGATCCTGAAAAAATTAAGAAGTATTATAAAAATCCTGAATTAACATCTCAAACAACTTTTGCTAAGTTTGATAACTTACGTAAAGATTGGTTAGGAGCAAAGTTAAATAGTGTAACAATGCCAGCAAAAGGTAGTTTAAACAGTAGTTTGATAGGAATTGCTACCAAAGGGTTAAATGCTTATTACGGTAAAACAAGTATGAAGAACTTAAAGCAATATGTTACTTCAAACAAGTGGTCAACAGTAAAGCATAAAGTAACAGGAGTTCCTTTGTATCAATGGGTAGTTGGAGCCGTAGTTCAGGAAAACTCTGATGGGCAGTGTATGTTACAACAATTTATTTTACGAAGAGATTATACAGGAGGAGGAAAATACGGAGAAGTTTATTTTAATGGAATTAGCCGAACTGGAGGAGCACCTTACGGAGGATATTGTAAGTGTGACGCAAAGCCTTAAAAATAACAATGAAACTTCATGTTAAAAAAAGAAGAGTAAAAAAAAGATACACGCATACAGTTCATAAATTCCTGATTATACCATTAATTTTTAGAGGTAAATTTTATTGGTAAAAAAAAGTTAGGATTGAAAAGTCATTCAATGGTTATAAATTGACTATCATAGGATTTAATTAATTTTAAACTAAGAACAGTTGTGAATAAAGGTGGTGTTTTGCGTATTATTGCATAGCCACCTTTTTTATAGTGATATTAAATTTGTGAAAAAAACTTTTTACATACTTGTTTTCGTATTTCTTTTCTTTGAAAATGTTTTTTCACAAGAGCCTTTTTATACGCAATTTACATCGGATGATGGTCTAGCTTCTCTGGCTAATTTTAATATTATTCAAGATAAAGATAATCTTGTTT
Source organism: Tenacibaculum sp. TB-56 (assembly GCF_059716275.2). Classification (NCBI taxonomy): domain Bacteria; kingdom Pseudomonadati; phylum Bacteroidota; class Flavobacteriia; order Flavobacteriales; family Flavobacteriaceae; genus Tenacibaculum; species Tenacibaculum sp. TB-56. The sequence goes on from NZ_CM201367.1 coordinate 2,136,255, forward strand.
GGGTTGGTGCAGAACAAGGATTGTTTTACTACAATGGTAAAAAATTTATTAAGGTAAAAAATACGATTGCTACCACTAAAAGTATCTTCAATTTACAAATTGATGATGAGGGGCAAATATGGTGTTCTACAATTTCAGGACATATTTATAAAGTTGTAAATAAAGAGTTACAGCTTTTTAAAGACTTTTCTAATGAGTTAAAAGGAACCTTTGCCCATTTAATGGTTTTTAAAAATGATATTTTCTTTATTTCTCAGAGAAAGAGTTTTCAGATAGACAAAAAAACAGGGGCGGTAAAAAAAGACCTAAACGCTGAAGTTTCTAAAATAGCAAAATCTGAAAACGGTTTTTTTTATTACAATTTAAAAGAAACAAATACCATTACTCATGTTTATGAAGAAGAGGGAATACCAGTTTTCAAAAAAGTAAAATGTGATAAAAAAAGATTTTCTTTAGATAAAGAGAATTTTCAGATGTTTCAGTGGTTTGATGAGATTGTTGTTAAACTTGATAGTGATGTTTTAAAAGCGTTTTCAATTAATATTCATACAAGAGAAATTAGTTTTATAAAACTTCCGAATAATTTTCAAAAAGCTCAGGTATACAATACAAAGAAGTTTCAGAAAAACTGGTTGTTAACATCAAATGGAATTTATAAAACTTTAGAAAAAACAAAAGTTAATGATACCGAACAAATTTTTAAAGATTATCATATAACGGATGTTTTAAAAGATAATGAAAATAATTATTGGTTAACTACACTTCAGAATGGTGTTTTTGTAGTACCAAGTTTAGGAATAACAAAGAAGAGTTTTTTAGAGATAAAAGAAGATATTATCTCAATAGAAGCTGTAGCAGAAAATCGTTTGTTACTAGGTACCCAAAATGGTAATTTAATAGATTATAATACACAAAATAACAATTATACAATTTCGAATTTACCGAACCAGCGACCGGTAAATAGAATCAAATATGATGAAATACTCGATAGGGCATATATAAGTACCAACGGAACAAGTAGTTATATTTATGATTTAAAGAGTAAAAAAATGACGAATGTAGGGAATCTGTTTACAACAGCTAAAGGTTTTGCTCAAATAAGTAAGGATTCGCTGGTGTATTTATCGTATCGACATGCTATTATTTACACCAATTTGTCAAAAAATAAAGAGCATATAGTTTTAGAGAGTAAAAGACCTATTAGTACTCATTACGATTCAAAAAATAAACTTATTTACGTAACTTATATTGACGGAACGGTAGTTTATAATAAAAAACTACAAACCATTCCCGTAAGTTATCAAAACAAGCCTATTATTTTTTCTGAATACACTCAAACTGCTAATGGTAAAATATGGGCAACCACAAGAGATAAAATCTTAGGGTTAGAAGCTGGAAAAGTTACCGACAGCATTACGTATTCAACGGGGTTGTTGCAATCTCAAATAAAAGGAATTTTAGGAAAAGATAATTTTCTGTGGATTGTTACTGAAAAAGGGATACAGCGATATGATACAGATAAAAAATCGATAAAAACAATCAATTTAACTGATAAAAGTGCTATCAAGTTCAAACATCCGGTTGTTCAAAACGATTATTTATGGGTGCCTGGAAACAATTTTTTATGTAGAGTAGATATATCTATTCCAGATTTAATGCTACCTAAAACAGCCCCATTAGCTTATATAAGCAATGTTAAAATTGGAGGTAAAGAGCAAGAAATAAAAACAAAGTATGAGTTGCCTTATAAAACCAATGATATTACATTTAATTTTAATGCAAACGGATTTAAAGCTAGTAGTAAAAATGTCTTTCAATATAAGCTTTTAGGTTTCAATACCGAATGGCAAACATCAGAACTGAATGATGATGTTGTTAGGTATATTGGAATTCCATCTGGAAAATATGAGTTTTTACTTAGAACCAAAAGTTTAGATGGAAGTATTGGGGAAGAAAGTAAAGGCGTTAAAATTATTGTTCAAAAACCTTTTTGGGAGAATTGGTGGTTCATAGCTGCTGTATTTTTTACATCAGTTTTAGCGGTAGTAATATATTACAGAATTAAGTTACAGTGGAAAGAGAAAGAAGGAGAGCGAGAATTAGAAAAAGTGATTTTAGCTAGCAGAATAAGTAAGTTACGATTAGAGAACTTACGCTCACAAATGAATCCTCATTTTATTTTTAATTCTTTAGGAGCAATTCAAGATTATGTAATGAAGAACGAGAAATATTTAGCGAGTGATTATCTGGTCAAATTTTCCCGTTTGATTAGAATGTATTTAAATCATAGTAGGGTTAATGTAATATCGCTAAAAGAAGAACTCAGTTCACTTGAAATTTATATAGCATTAGAACAATTACGATTTGAGAATAAATTTAAAGTTCATTTCTTCGTAGAAAAGAATGTAAATAAAGATCAATTTGAAGTTCCGCCGTTGTTTTTACAACCGTTTGTAGAAAATGCCATAAAACATGGACTTGTTCATAAAAAGGAACAAGGAAACTTATGGATAACAATTAAAAATAAAACTGCTAATTTGTTAATTGTAACTATAGAGGATGATGGTATTGGAAGAGAAAAATCATCAGAAATCAATAAGAAAAGACAAGGGCATAAATCTTTTGCTGTGAACGCAACTCAAGAGCGAGTTTCACTATATAAGAAAGAAAAGTTATTTGATATTTCAGTAGAGTTTACAGATAAAGTTGATGAAAATAATAAGGCTACAGGAACGGTAGTAACACTAAAAATAAAAAGAATTTAAAAATGAAAGCGTTAATAATTGATGATGAGGCAAAAGCACGTAGCGTAATGGAAACGATGCTTACAGAATTCTTCCCTGAAATAAAAAGTATTATTACAGCTGACAACTTGTTAAATGGAGTAAAAGAAATAAACAAACATGCGCCTGATATTGTTTTTCTAGATATTGAAATGCCAGAGTATTCAGGGTTAGAAATTTTAGACTTTATTACTGAGCCTATCGAATTTCAATTAATTTTTACAACAGCCTATCAACAATATGCGCTAGATGCATTAAAGTTATCGGCAATAGATTATTTGGTAAAACCTATTGATAGAGAAGAATTACGAGTAGCTATAAATAAGGCCAAAGTAAACATAGAGCAAAAAAAGGTTTCAGCGCAATTTTCAGAGCTAAAAAAAGCAATTCAATCTTTATCGTCACATAAAATAGCTTTAGAAGTTCCTGGAGAAATCATTTTTGTATCTCATGAAGATATCTTGTATTTAGAAGCAGATGGTATGTATACAAAGGTGCATCTGGCAAATAAAGAAAATCAGCTTATTTGTAAACCGTTATCATATTTCGAAAATCAACTTCAAAGCAATAACTTATTTTTCAGGTGCCACAGGTCTTTCTTAATTAATCTTCATTATTTAGAGAAGTTTATAAAAAAAGATGGAGATTTTTTGTTGATGCAAAATCAAACAACAATACCTATTTCTAAAACAAAAAAGCAAGAATTTCTAAAGATTATAAAAGAAGTGTTTTAGATTTGCGGTATGCAATTTTATCAAAAAGAAATTCAATTACCAGCATTTAACAGAGGTTATCATTTAATTACAGATATTTTATTAGAAGCATTTCCAGAGCTTAAAAATATTAAGGTAGGACAGTTTCAGGTATTTATAAAACACACATCAGCAAGTTTAACGATTAACGAAAATGCTGACCCGACTGTTCGAATGGACTTTGAGTCGCATATCAACAAAATGATTCCTGAAAATATGCCATACTACAAGCATGATTATGAAGGAGCAGATGATATGCCTGCACATATTAAAAGCTCGATGTTAGGGTGTCAGGTACAGATTCCGATTACCAATGGAAAACTTAATTTAGGAACTTGGCAAGGAGTGTATTTAGGAGAGCACAGAAATTATGGAGGTAGAAGGAAAGTAGTACTAACAGCTTTTGGAAATTAAATGAAGTATCATAAATTTAACTTTTACAGAAGTACCTATTGTGAGTTTGAAATGCAAAACATCAATTTTTTTGATGATATGAAAGCTCATTTTCAAAGTAAATCAGGGAGTTATTACTATTACACTGAAGAAGGTGTTTTTCGTTACTCAAACCACTGGGGTAGGGTTGCAAATTGCAGATGGAAAATTCAAGGGATAGACCATTATAAAAATCAGAAATATTATGTAGGCTATGCAAATTGGTCTGACTTTTATCCGCTGAATAGTACAGATAAAGTGTTTTACCTAGAGGTAGACTATCAAGAGCGTAAAGCAAACATCAAAAGAATACGAACTGACGAAGAGCGTAAGGAATTCTTAATGACCTCAGAATTTGCACATCAACGCTTAAAACAAATACAAACCTTGTTTAAAGAGTATAAGTGGGCACGATACTATGAAGAAGATGTGGATATTTTAAGAAAAATAATCATCGACAAACTCATAACAACAAACAAAACGCTACAACAACTAAAGCTAGAGTTATAAATCTTTGTAATCTCTATTAACACCAAGACTAAAGCCAAAGCGCGTGTCACTTTCTCTACCTAGTCTGTGAATAGCAACTTTACCTAACGGAATTTTACCGAACTCGTTGTTGGTAATTTCCTCATTATTTAAAATAAGCTTTCCTTTAAATTGCTTTTTGGTGTTGTATTCGCTGCGGTCTATTTTATTCTGATAAACGTTTATAGATAAAATATTATCCTTATCCGTATAACCACAAAAAATACCATGCTTATCCCAAATCATGTACTCGTTACTCTTTTTTAATTCTCTACTAGGCTTACCCAATACTTGAATTAAAGTACTGTAATTTGTAGGAAAAGTAAGCGGTTTACTATTTACATGAATCACATCTGTATCGCATTCAATAACTAAATTTTTTACCTTTTTTTTCTTGAAGAAATTAAGCATAGTAGTTGTTTTATTAGGTTAATGAATTTAAGGGATGAAATGTAAAACTAAAAAATAATTTTTAAGAAACTCCTTTCTCTTTTAGTTAAATTTGCTAATTAGTTATAAAACCCTAATTAATAATGAACATACCTCAAACGAGTTTTCCTCGAGTTATTATTGTAGGAGGTGGATTCGCAGGATTGGCAGCTGCAAGAGCATTAGAAAATCAAGAATTACAAGTTGTTTTAATCGATAAACACAATTACCATACATTTCAGCCTTTATTGTATCAAGTAGCTACAGGCGGATTAGAGCCAGATAGTATAGCATTTCCATTAAGGAAAAGGTTTAACGATATAGAAAATTTTTATTTTCGGTTAGCTAAAGTTACGGGTATAAATGCAGAGAAACGAATTGTAGAAACTACGATAGGTAATTTGGAGTATGACGAGTTAATTCTTGCCACAGGATCTACTACAAATTTCTTCGGAAATACCAATATTCAAAAATATGCGATGGAAATGAAATCGGTTCCGCAGGCATTGAATATTCGTAGTTTGGTTTTAGAAAACTTTGAAGAGGCATTATTAGTTACCGATTTAGAAAAACGAAGAGCGTTAATGAACTTTGTTATTGTAGGAGGAAGGGCCAACAGGAGTAGAGTTAGCAGGGGCATTAGCCGAAATGAAAAAAGGAATTCTTCCTAAAGATTACCCTGATTTGGATATTCGAGAAATGAAAATTAATCTCATTCAAAGTTCAGGAGAGTTATTAAAAGGGATGAGCGAAGCTTCTTCAGAAAAATCAGAAGATTTTTTAATAAAACTAGGAGTTGATGTTTGGAAAAATTTACGGGTATTAGATTATGACGGAGAAACGGTAACAACCAATAGTGAAGACCATTTTAAAGCGCAAACTGTTATTTGGGCAGCAGGAGTAAAAGGAGCCGCTGTTAATGGTTTAGCTGAAGAATGTGTAGTGGAAAGAGCCAATCGATTTAAAGTAGATGAATACAACAAAATAATCGGTTATGATAACATATACGCTATTGGAGATGTAGCGTGTATGGAAACTAAAGATTATGAAAGAGGGCATCCTATGATGGCACAACCTGCAATTCAACAAGGAAGGTTGTTGGGGAAAAATATCATAGCAAAATTAAAGAAGAAAAAACAAAAACCTTTTAAATATAAAGACAAAGGATCAATGGCGACTATTGGAAGAAACAAAGCCGTTGTTGATTTACCTAAATGGAAGTTTCAAGGAGTTTTTGCTTGGTTTGTATGGATGTTTGTGCACTTGTTTTCACTTATTGGATTTAGAAATAAAGTAATTGTGTTTATGAATTGGGTGTATAATTACATCCGTTTTGATCGAGAAACAAGATTGATTATCCGTCCGTATAAAAAGAAAAATAAATACAGCTTTAAAGAACAAGAAAATGGCAATTACTAGAAACGTTAAATGTCCAAACTGCGGAGTTTTCAATAAGAACAGCGATTACTGTAAAAATTGTAATACGTTAATTTCTTTTGAAAAGAAACAAGAGCAAAAAGTAGCGGCATATAAAGAAGAAGAGCTTCAAAAAGTGAAGTATGAAATAGAAAACCCAAACTTGGCAGAACGCTTAAAAAAGCATTCGTTTTGGTTGTATCGTATTGTTGGTTGGATTTTATACTCGGCGTATTTATTGGTAAGTGCTATAGGAGCGTTAATTGCATGGTTTATAGCAATGGTAGCAGCAGGATAGGAGCGTATGCAAAAAAGGATACTTTCATATTACTTCTATATTTCAGTTGCTGTAGGAAGCTTTATTTATCTCGCTCAGCAATTTGAAATTACACTACCCAAAATCGTTAATAATTATGTAAATGACTTTTTAATACTACCGATTGTACTGACGGTTTGTCTTTTTATTTTACGGTGGAGTAGGAGAGATAAAAGTTATACAATACCAATTGGCGTAATTATTTACATCTGTACTTTTTATGGAGTTTTTTTTGAGTATTTACTACCTAAGTTTCATTCAAGATACACTGCTGATTTTATAGATGTATTTCTGTATCTTTTAGGTGGCGCAGTTTTTTATTTTCTTCAGAAAAAGGAATAAATATTTTGAAAAACTGGACTAGTGCTTTTCATAGGAGCCATTGTTGTAGCTAGTTATTCTTCCTCTTCATATACTGATCGACTCGCGAAATAAATTAGAATTATCACCAGATAACTAATACCAAAAGCATATAAACTATTAGTGAAAGACATTTCAAAAATGTTTTCTTTCCTCTTTTTGATGTTGTACTTTAAGCATTCAAAGTTGCCATCAAAATCGCATTCTATGCTAGGTCTTAAAGGTGGAGAATAATCATCTATGGGAAGATTATAAGATACTCTTTCTCCTAATGTTACTTTGCTGTAGTCATAATTATCAAATTTATTGACATCATATATTAAGAAAGCGGATAGTAGAAAAAAAACAATTGTAATTATTAAGCTTATAAATGATAATTTGAATAAAGATTCAAATATTTTGGAATAATCGATTTTTTTCTTTTTTCTATTTTTCACCTCTTTGGCTATTACTACTTGTATTGGTTCTTTAGATACCTTTTTTGGGACTGGTGGAGGAGTTTTTTGAAAAAAGGATTTGAATTCATTAAGGTTCTGAATTTCGAACCAATCCTCATAATTTTCATTCCAAATCAAGGTATCACGTTGAACATTTTTGTTCTTTATTTCTTCAATTGTGAAGGAACCTTGTTGTTCTTCATTAAGAACAATGTAGAATTTTTGCATATTAATTACTGTTTTATTTTTAAAAACAAACCTAGAGAATTCTGATTGATTGTGCTCGGCCATAATTTGCCGTACTGTTCAAAACCATTTTTGAATAATATTCTTACCATAGCGGGATTTTCTTCAACCTCTGTTGTAGCCATTAGGTTGATATTGTTAGATTCTTTTAATAACAATCGTACTATTTCACTGGAGATACCTTTTCCAGCATAGGATGGAGTAGTATAAAAATATCCTAGTTCCCATTCTATTTTTTTTGAAAACTCAGGTAAATTAGCTTTTTGAGGTGAAAATACACTTTCACTTTTAGGTTTTATTCCTCCAATAGCAATCGGTTGATTATCATGATGCGCAATGCATATTAATTTACATCGTTCAGCTTTTTTAGATAATTTTCCTTTTACTTTCCCTTGGGCGCTCAATTTTTCTTCAAAAATAATTTTATGGGATTCGAGTAAATCTTCTTGTTTAATTATATTATAAGTAAAGTTCATTGTTCTAATAATTGGCTACAACTCGTTATATGTCAAACTTTAGTTCTCTTATCCCGACAATAGCATGGGATATAATGAAGTTTAGCAATTTTATTGTTTTCTCAAATATATACAAAAAATCCCGAGTTAATTAACTCAGGATTTTTTTGATTTTATGTTGTTTGCGATTAGTAGCTTACGTAATCAACAATTTCTAATCCGTAACCAATCATACCTACACGTTTGGTTTGTTTAGTGTTAGAAACTAAACGTAGTTTATGTATGTGTAAATCGTGTAAAATTTGAGCACCAATACCAAAATCTTTGTTATCCATTACCACATTCGGAGCTTTCATTTCTCCTTTCGCTTGGTTTTCTTTCAACACACGAAGTCTGTTTAATAAGTTTAACGCTTGCATTTGTTGGTTAATGAATAAGATAGCACCTCTACCTTCATCATTAATAACTTTAAACATTTGGTCTAACTTTTTATCAGCATTATTGGTAAGTGTTCCTAAAATATCGTTGTTAACTAAAGTAGAATTTACACGAGTTAAAATAGGTTCGTTTTTACTCCAAGTACCTTTGGTTAACGCAATATGAACTTGGTTGTTAGTTGTTTGTTGGTAAGCACGTAAACGGAAGTCACCAAAACGAGTTTGAATATTAAAATCTTCTTTCTTTTCAATTAAAGAATCATGTTCCATTCTATAAGCCACTAAATCTTCAATAGAAACAATTTTCAAATCGAATTTTTTAGCAACTTCTAATAGTTGAGGTAAGCGTGCCATGGTACCGTCTTCATTCATAATTTCAACGATAACTCCAGCAGGTTGTAAACCAGCCAAACGAGCAAAATCGATAGCAGCTTCGGTATGTCCTGTTCTACGTAAAACACCACCATTTTTAGCTTTTAACGGGAAAATATGCCCAGGTCTAGCTAAATCGAAAGGTTTTGTCTCAGGATTTATTAAGGCTTCGATAGTTTTAGCTCTATCAGAAGCAGAGATACCAGTTGTAACTCCATTTCCGCGTAAATCTACAGAAACGGTAAAAGCAGTTTCCATAGGGTCGGTATTGTTGCTAACCATCATACCTAATTCTAATTCTTTACAGCGAGTTTCGGTAAGTGGCGTACAAATAAGTCCACGACCATGGGTTGCCATAAAGTTGATCATTTCTGGAGTAATTTTTTCAGCAGCGGCTAAAAAGTCACCTTCATTTTCACGATCTTCATCATCAACAACGATAATAACTTTACCGTTTTTGATGTCTTCTATAGCTTCTTCAATTGTATTTAATTGAATATTTGTTGATGCTTGTGTTGTCATTATTTTGTTGTTTTCTCTTTTTTAGAGAATATGTTTTTAAAAGAGTTTCGTATTGGAGCCAAAAAGCTGTTAATATCGAACAATCCTTTGTCTTTAGTTGCTCTAAGTGTTAAAGTTACCGCCAAAGGTAGCATTAAAAATACACTTAGCCAAGAACCGACAATCGCTGTTAGCGAGCTTTCTTCTGCTAAATTTCTACCAAAGGTATTCGAGAAAAAGTACAGTACATAAATAGCAATGGCTAAAATCATAGGTAGCCCCATACCACCTTTTCTAATGATAGATCCTAGTGGAGCTCCGATAAAGAAAAGTAGTAAACACGAAAGAGAAAAAGCAACCCTATTGTAAAATTCAATATCGTATAGGTTTAAATATTTACGTCTGTTTTTTAAGGTTTCTTTGTAATCTTTATTGTTGTTTATTGTACGTTCTAACTTTGAAGTTGCTGTGATAAGCACATTTTGCTTTTCTCTTAAATCAAAATTATCAAGAATATCTGACGATAGTTTTTTTTTCATTAACGAATCAGGATATTGATGTAAATCTTCTACATCAACGCCTAAAAATAGGTTTTTAGCTCTACTGGCAACATAGTCATGGTAATTTTGTTTCATCGTTGGCAACGTGTCTTTTAACTGAGCCAAACTTAACATGTTATACTGCGTTTTGTACTTTTCTTCTTCAAGATCGTCATCACTAAAAGAAGAAATATCGATATTGATGGTATATTCATCAAAATCGGCATAAGATGCAGGCATTTTTTCTCGTTCTTTAAAAGAAGCTCCGTTTTTTATATGGTGTTCAAAAAAATGACCATCATATAAAACCAGCGTCATATAACGACTTCCTTCTTCCGAAAGAATTTCACCTTTTTTTGCTGTAATAATTTTATTATTTCCTCTTTTAGAAGATAAATCGTAAATCATTACCTCTTTTAACAGGTTGTCTTCTTCTCCGTATTTTTCTTTAAACTTTATTTGAAAGTTAGGAAGTTCTGTGTTAAAACCTCCTGCAACTAGTGCAATGGCAGGTTGCTTTTTCTTGATATTTACCTTCATGTTTAGCTGTTTTAGCATGGCATAAGGGTATACGTAATTAAGAAATAAGAAGTTAATTCCGCTTAAAAAAATGGCAAGAAAAACAACTGGACGCACCATTCGCTGTAAAGAAACACCAGCAGATTTTGCCGCAGCAAATTCATAGTTTTCTGATAAACTACCTAGTGTCATAATAGAAGAAAGTAACACTCCAATAGGTAGGGCTTGTGGGGTAACAATTAGCGTGGTATACCAAAGAAATTTTAAAATGATATCAACGCTAAGACCTTTTCCTGCAAAGTTGTCAAAAACTAACCACAACGCTTGCATTACCAGTACAAATAAGATGATAAAGAAGGTTGCTAAAAAAGGTATTAAAAATCTTTTTAAGATATATCTGTCTAATGTTTTCACAGATGCAAAGGTAGTAGGTTAGTGGCATATAAACACAAAAGTTTTGTTAATGATTTTATGAGTAAATCGGTAACAAAACTTTTGTATATTTTTTTTAGTCGATATAGTAGCCTTGTTTAGCGTACTTAGTTCTATCGAAAGAGAAAAGTTTTTCTGAAATTGGTTGGTTGCTCTTAAATTTGGTAATTGTAAACGTAGTTTCAGCACCGTTAGCACCTATTTGAGTAAGTTTGTAAATGTGCTTTGTTTTTGCGTCAATTCCTAACTCTACTTTTACGATATCAGAATTGCTGTCAATAGGAGTTAAGTTGATGTATTGAACATTTCTTCCATTACTATTTTTTAAAGCGCCCATAGTGTAGTTATATCCTTCTTTGTAAAAAGTCAATAATTTAGAAGGATAGATGAATCCGTCTTCTTCTTCAATATTACCATTAGTAATTGTAACTTCTTTTTCATCTTGATTGATAACCACTAACTTTTTTCCGTCAAAAATAAACGTGTTTCCTAAGTAATCTAAGTTGTATTTTTCGCCAGATAGGGTTATTTCTCCTCTAATTGGCGGGTCGTTGGTAATACCTGCAGCTTTGTTTACTAATGATGAGTTAAAGCCTATCACCATGTTTTTATAAGCTCCCATTTTAGAAGATACTTCATCAAGCAGTTTTTTTGCTTCTGAAGATTTTGATTGTCCCATAGCACTAACGCTAATACATAATCCAATAAATAATAATCCTATTTTTTTCATCGTCTTTCTAATTTCCACTTTCGGAATAGTTTATAATTATTAATTCTTTTCGTTTTCTAATAATTGCTCTAAGGCAATTAAATCTGGTACAAGTACTTGTCGTGCTTTACTACCTTCAAAAGGACCCACAATACCTGCGGCTTCTAATTGATCAATCAATCTACCAGCGCGGTTGTATCCTAACTTTAATTTACGTTGCAATAAGGATGCCGAACCTTGTTGCGCAGTTACAATTATTTCAGCAGCGTCGTTAAATAATTTGTCTCTGTCTGAAATATCAATATCAAGATTTGTGCCACCTTCTTCACCTACATATTCAGGTAATAAATACGCTTCAGGATAAGCACGCTGAGAACCAATGAAATCGGTTATTTTTTCTACTTCAGGAGTGTCAACAAAAGCACATTGAATACGAGTGATGTCATTTCCTGCGGAATATAATAAATCTCCACGACCAATTAATTGATCAGCCCCAGGAGCATCTAAAATTGTTCTGGAATCAATTTTTGAAGTTACTCTAAAGGCAATTCTTGAAGGGAAATTCGCTTTGATAATACCTGTAATTACATTTACCGACGGACGCTGAGTAGCTACAATTAAGTGAATACCAATCGCACGGGCTAATTGTGCTAAACGAGCAATAGGAGTTTCTACTTCTTTACCCGCAGTCATAATTAAATCAGCAAATTCATCGATTACTAACACGATATAAGGTAAAAATCGATGTCCGTTTTCAGGATTCAATTTACGAGCCTTGAATTTTGCATTGTATTCTTTGATGTTACGAACCATTGCTTCTTTTAACAAGTCGTAACGGTTATCCATTTCAATACATAACGAATTTAAAGTGTTAACAACCTTTGTAGTGTCAGTAATAATAGCATCAGATTCATCAGGTAACTTTGCTAAATAATGACGCTCTATTTTGTTGAATAATGTTAATTCTACTTTTTTAGGATCGACCAATACAAATTTTACTTCCGCAGGATGTTTTTTGTATAAAAGGGAAGTTAAAATAGCGTTCAATCCAACCGATTTACCTTGTCCCGTAGCACCTGCCATTAGTAAGTGAGGCATTTTAGCTAAATCGACAATAAAGGTTTCGTTAGAAATCGTTTTTCCTAAAGCAATAGGAAGTTGCATAGGTGATTCTTGGAATTTCTTAGAGGCAATTACCGAATGCATAGAAACGATGGTTGCCTTTTTATTAGGAACTTCAATACCAATAGTTCCTTTTCCTGGAATTGGTGCAACGATACGAATTCCTAAAGCAGAAAGCGATAGGGCGATATCGTCCTCTAAATTCTTAATTTTTGAAATACGTACACCTGCTTCTGGTACGATTTCGTATAAAGTAATTGTTGGCCCAACCGTAGCTTTAATTTGAGCAATACCAATTTTGTAGTTTTTTAGGGTTTCTACAATTTGGTTTTTATTGGCTTCTAATTCGGTAGGATCAACAGAAATACTTTCGTTATATTCTTTAAGTAAGTTGAAGGTTGGAAACTTGAAGTTTCCTAGTTCTAGCGTAGGATCAAATTCACCAAAATCTTTTATTAATTGATCCGATAAATTTTCAGTAACACTTTTTTCTTCTGCAATTTTTTCAATAGCAACTTCAACTTCGTTTTTACTGTCTTCTGCAATATTAAGACTAGGGTCTTTGGTTTGGTGAACGTTTAAAGGAGTATCTTCTGTTTCCTTTGTGTTATTTACATCAGAATAGTTAGAAATAGTAGGTTGTAAGTTCTCTACTGATAATTCAAAGTCTGATTTATTGGCTGTTTTAGGTTTTTCAACTTCAGAAGTAGTCTCTTCAATAATTGTTGAATCCTCTATAATTGTAGTATCATCTTGAGTTACGGTAGCTCTTTCGTTAAAAATAGCTTTACTTTTCTCTTTTTGGCTTTTTACTTTTTCGCTAATTGCTTCAGGTGTAATGCTAAAACGAATGATTAAATAAGCTACTAAAAAGAATAATAATAAAATGGTTAAACCAGTTTTACCTAAAAATGTTTGTAAGTATTCATTCAATTCAAAACCGATAACTCCAGATAATAAGGCATTTTCTTTTTCTACAAATCCTAGTGAAGTAGAAATCCAAAGCATGATTAAAACTCCCCAGTTCCAAGAGGTAATAATACGTTTTAAATTAGATTGAAGTAAAATACGAGCACCAGTTAAAAATAAGGTTATAGGAATTAGAAAAGCTCCTAAACCAAAACCTTTATACACAAAAAAGTTACTCAATTTAGCACCTATTTTACCTAACAGATTTTTTGTTTGAACAGTTCTGTCAGCAAACTGGGTTAAAGTACTTTGATCTTCTTGCCACGAAAAGAAAAAAGAAATAAAAGCAACAGTTAAAAAGATAGAAAACAGTAATAGAAAAAAACCAAGAATTGTTTGGTTTTGTCTATTTGAAAAAAAGGTACCTATTCTTTTAAAAATAGATTTTCTAGGTTGTTTTTTTTGAACAGTTGTCTTTTTTTTTGCCATGTATTTTTGTTAGAAATAAATTGAACGCTACAATATAGCTATTATTTTAGGAAGGTAAATTATACCCGCGATAATTAATGAAGTTATAGCAGCAAAGGTAGGAGCACCAGCAGCTATGTCTTTTATAAAGCCTATTTTTTCATGATAATCGGGGTGTATAAAATCAGCGACCTCTTCAATAGCAGTGTTTAAAGCTTCTGCAACCAAAACGAGTCCAATAACCAAGCATTGAATCATCCATTCTGTTGCAGAAATATGAAAATAAAAACCCAAGAGAGTAGCAATCACAGCAAATGTAAGCTGTGTTTTAATACTATCTTCTGTGGTAATTAATAACCACATTCCTTTTACAGCAAATTTAATACTACGCAGGCGTCCTTTTAAAAAGCCGTCATTGGGGTTTTTCATAGTAAATTACAATGCTTTTAAAGCGGCTTCGTAATTAGGCTCGTCAACAGTTTCGTTTACTTGTTCTGTATAGGTTACATTACCATTTTCATCAATAATAACAATGCTACGAGAATGCAAACCAGCTAAAGGACCTGTAGTAATTTCTAAACCATAATCTTTACCAAATTGACCATCGGCAAAATCAGATAACATAATTACGTTTTCAATGCCTTCAGCACCACAAAAACGACCTTGAGCAAAAGGTAAATCTCTAGAAATACATAAAACTTTGGTGTTTTCTAAGTTAGCAGCCTTTTTATTAAACTCTCTTACAGATGTTGCACAAGTACCTGTGTCGACGCTAGGGAAAATATTTAAAATTAATTTAGAACCATTAAAGTCACCTAAGTTCTTAACAGATAAATCAGTTGCAACTAATGAAAAATCAGTAGCTTTAGTTCCGTTTTTAGGTAGGTTTCCTATTGTTTCAATTGGATTTCCTTTTAGTGTTATTGAAGCCATTTTATTTGAGTTTTAATGAAAATCAAAGGTAGTTAAATAAATTAAAAAATGAAGAAGATAAAGTTAGAGCGCTTTTAAAAAACTTATCTTCGCAGCTTGAAAAAAGGATAGAAATTGAATTTACAACAATATACTTCGGAGTTTAAATATAACTTGAAACTTGCAGCACCTGTAATGCTAGGAATGCTAGGGCATACATTTGTAAGTTTTATAGATAATATTATGGTGGGGCAACTAGGAACAGCTGAATTAGCAGCGGTTTCATTAGGGAACAGTTTTATGTTTATTGCCATGTCGTTAGGTATTGGGTTTTCTACCGCTATAACACCTTTAATTGCTGAAGCTGATTCGTCAAACAATTTTGATCAGGCAAAATCGGCTTTTAAGCATGGACTTTTTCTGTGTACTATGATGGGAATTATGCTGTTTTTAGCAGTATTCTTTTCAAAACCTTTAATGTATTTAATGAAACAACCAATAGAGGTGGTTGAGTTGGCGATACCATATTTAGATTTGGTGGCTTTTTCATTAATACCCATGATTGTTTTTCAGGCATTTAAACAATTCAGTGATGGAATGTCGATGACGCGTTATCCGATGTATGCGACATTAATAGCCAACGTGTTAAATGTATTGTTGAACTATTTATTAATCTACGGAAAGTTTGGTTTCCCAGAATTAGGAATTGTAGGTGCTGCTTATGGAACCTTATTATCAAGATTTGTAATGGTAACCTATTTATGGTGGTTGTTAAGTAAAAAGGAACGTTCAAAACGTTTGGTAACGAATATTAAGTTTTTTGTATTGGATACGTTAATGCTTCGAAAAATCATCAACTTAGGTACACCTAGTGCTATGCAAATGTTTTTTGAAGTAGCTATTTTTACTGCTGCTGTTTGGTTAAGTGGGTTGTTAGGAAAGAATCCGCAAGCAGCGAATCAAATTGCATTGAACTTATCTTCAATGACCTTTATGGTAGCAACAGGATTAAGTGTAGCCTCAATGATTCGAGTAGGAAATCAGAAAGGATTACAAGATTATAAAGAGTTGAGAAGAATAGCGTTTTCTATATTTTTCTTAGGAACGATTTTAGCAGTTATTTTTGCAACCTTCTTCTTTGTTTTTCACAAGTCATTACCAAATTTATACATGGATTTAAGCGATGCTGAAAATTATGTAGATAATATGGAGGTGATGAATATTGCAGCTAATTTATTAATTGCGGCAGCTATTTTTCAAATTAGCGATAGTATACAAGTAATGGTGTTAGGAGCTTTACGTGGTTTACAAGACGTTAAAATGCCAACATTAATTACATTTATATCGTATTGGGTAGTTGGTTTTCCAATCAGCTTTTATTTTGGCTCAAAAGAAATGTATGGTAGTTTCGGAATTTGGCTTGGACTATTGGCAGGATTAACAACCGCTTCAATTTTACTTTTTATACGATTTAATAAATTAACTTTACAATTGATTAAAACCAAACATAATGAACTTACCTAAATTTTTATTAGCAGATAATAGCAATCATCCAGAAGATATTTTTGTGTTACATACTGAGTATCCACGTTTTTTAATCAATTTAAAAGATGATGAAATAGAGTGGTTTGAAGACTTGTCTGATGAAAACGAACAAGATTTAGCCAATGAACTTGAAGGACTTATTGAAGCAGCAGGTTTATTTTATGATGCAGAAATGGAAGGATTAGAATAAACTTTATTAAGAATAATAGAAAACGCCATAGTGATTAACCAAACATTATGGCGTTTTTGTTTATTTAGTTATTTCATGTGTCCAAAAAGCACCGCTAATATCTGTTATTTTTACGGTATATGTTCCGTTCGAAAGCTGTGAAAAAACTTGATTACTAAAAGTCATTTTTGCTTTGGCTCCTAAAGGAACTACCAAGCTATGTTTGCCTGGTTTTATTTTAGCAACATAATAGTTTGATATGTTTTGATCAGCTAACGAAGCTAACTCTTTTTGAGAATACTGAATAATAGTGTTATTGTTTTGATCTAATACTTCAATAGCGATAATCCACGACCCGTATACATCAACACCTTCTGTTCTAAAAACGTCAAAAGAAAGCGTATCGTTGTTAATTTTACCTTCTGTTATTTCTAATTTAGGTTTAACCGATTTGTTATGCAGTGTTCCCCAAACTCCACCATGAAATACTTGATTGGTAAATAACGTCATTCCTAAAATGGCTAAGGAACCTATTAAAACAAACCTAGGAAAAATATTGTTTTTAATTGGTAAAATTCCTGACCCTAACCATGCAAACCATTTTTTATTAGTGAAGGAAAAATTGTTCTTCATAAAGTAATTATCTAACGAGTATTTACCACTTCCTGTTAAAAAGAGTACATATCCTGTTGCGATTCCAAGTACACCAATTTGCCATTCGTCAAGGCAGGTTGTTCCAATCCAACCAGAACCCAAAAGAATTCCCATAGCAAGACCGAATACACCAATACTCATTATTCGGGTAAATAAACCAAAGATGATGAAGAGTCCTACAATTCCTTCAATAATGGTAAATATTACCATATTTAACCAGAGTATATCTGGATTTTCAACTAAGTATTGAATAATAGGTTTAATTCCTAATGCATTTGGAAGAAAATGGTTGAATTTTTCTCCGATATATCCTGCTACTTCAGGGTCGAGTTTGTTAGCTAAAATTGTTCTTCTCCAAAAAGCAGAGAAGTAAGTCCATCCAATAACCAATCGTATTGCCAGAACTAAAAGTCCTGAGTCGTTTTTTATATTGTTGTTAATCATAATATTTTATTTTGATATGAAGACCGATGCTATTTTAAAGTTTTAAGCACAGCCGATGAACTACATAAGTTAGTATTATGTAGATTGTATTTTATTTGTGAATGTTAATAGGAAGGAAGGCTTAAAGGTAAACCTTGAAATTTTTGAATAAAATATAAAGAGGGATAGAAGATGTTATAAATCCCTTTTCTTGATAATAAGTAGTAATTTTATTAGGAAAGCTTTCAAAAAAGTAAAGAGAGAAGTTAAAAGCTCTAGTTGGAAAAAATGGTGAAATTTTGGTAGAAGCAGCTACTTGTATTAGAGAAGCATCTGTAATTTCAATATCATAACAAGTTATATAGCTATGAGTTGTTTGGCTTTTGTTTGAAACCTCTGTTTGCGGAACGTTAAGTTCTGCTTGTACAAAGTTTCTAACTTTACAAGGAGAAAATAGCAATAAAAAAATCAACCCTATTATAGGAAATAGAGTTGATTTTCGGGTTATTTTATTAAGCTTTCTCACATGGTAAACTTATAAAATAAACTAAGTAGTAATTGTTATAATTTTCTTAATTAAATTATAGTTTTTTATTGGCTTTCATGAGTTCTAGCTCATGCTCAAAATTAACTTTCTTTTTTACGGTGTAAGGCATTTTTTCAATAGCAATAGCTTTAAGAGCAATTGCCTTTTTTGTTTTTCCTGCTTTATACAACATATCTGCTTTTAAGTTATCTACTGAATATTTTTCAGGAATTAATTTATAGCAGTATTTAACCCATTTCTCTAAATTTCTTTTTTCTTTTCTCGTTTGTGCTAAGTCAAAGTAATAATGAGCTGTTTCAATAATAGGTTTTACAATATTGTTAGCATCTCTACCTTCTTTATATTTTTGTAGCATGAGATCAGTAAACGAATCTTTTCCAAACTCTTTGTTTTTAGAATACAACTGATAATACTTGCTATCTTCTTCTTTAATTTCTTTAAGAGTTTTTTGGTTCATTAAACTATCAATGTATTGTTCAGCTAAACGTTTAAAAGCTTCGTAGTTTTTAGAATAACGATAATAATCCATAGTGTAGACAGTTAAATTATCATCCGATTTTGAGCGATAATCACCAGTCTTATAGCGCTCAATTACTATTTTCATAAGTTCAGCATCTTGACTTTTTCGAGCGTGTCCTACCGATCTTGAAAAGGTTGCGCTTTTAAATCGATTTAACGATTTTTTTGTCTGTCAGTAGCAAGAGTTAAAAAGTGCTCATAATTATAGTTAAAAATTTCTTCAGCTTTTGACCCTACATATATTTCTTGTTTGCTTAACAAGAAATCTTTATAAATGAATAGTTGATTCGGATTCATATATAAGACGAAAAAATCTTAGAACAGGGTGACACGTAGTGTGAAATAATATTTTAAGAAATAAGAGTAGGCTTTATTTGTAAGTGCTCCATTCCTTTTCCTGTAAGTGTCTTTTCACCAGTAATTTCAAACCCTAGTTTTAAATACAATCTTTTTGCATTCGGATTATCTTTATCAACTAATAAACCTAAGGTTTCTTTTCTTTTAGAAACGTATTCATCAATTAAAAAGTGCAACATTTTAGATCCAAGACCTTTACCTTGATAATTAGGGTTTACACCGATACAGTCAATGTAAAACTCACCTTTTTCAGTTTCGTCTTCACATTGAAACTCTCGATTGAACATGGTTTTTACCAAAGAAGCTACGGGAGTTCTTAGTTTTTCTAAATCAGCTCCGTTATAAACGTTTGCTACAGCGATAGCATTGCCATTATCGTCAATCACCCAACAGTTTTCGTAAGAATATTGATTTTCTTTTTGAAGAATTAACTTTTCTAAAAAAGAAAGTGCTTTTTCTTTGGAATTTTCTCCTATGAATTCATACACGATATCCTCCATTGCTAACATCATATAAGTAGCAATTTCTTTGGTGTCTTGTGGAGTAGCTTTTCTAATAATCATGTTAGTTTTTCATGTTGTTATAAGAAAGATAAAATTAAAACTACTTTTTAGCTCTTTCTACCAATTCTAATTGTTCTATTTTGGCTTCGGTTGTAAATAAACCGTAATTGATAAAGGCTTTTTTCTTTTCTATTTTGTCAATGGTACCTACAGCATTTCCATCTACTAAACGAACCCTGTCATTAACTTTAAAAACATAAGCAGCTTTTTCTTGGGCGATTTTTTCAGCTTCTTTTTTCTTCTCTTCTCGAACTTTTACTACTTTTTGAAGCACTTCTTTCTCTACTTTTTTAATAGCTTCTTTTTGTTTTTGTGCTGCTACTTTTTCTTCCTGCTTTTCTACTTTCGTTTTCTTTTTAGGAGGATTCTTCTTTAAGTGTTTTGTTTTTTCAGTAGTAACCCATTTAAAAAAGTTAGTAGATAATTCCTTTTTATTGTTAGTTTGAAAATACTTATTTAATAACTCGTTAATCTTTCTTCCTAGAGTAAGCATACGTTGGTTATTGTCGTATAGTTCTTGGAAACCTTCTAGTTTTTCGCGAATTCTTAATTCTTTTTCTTGTAAGTTTTCAATATGCTCTTGTCCTTTAGATTTTTGTTTGTTTAAGCTTTCAGAAGTTTTTTGTAAGCGATTTCGCTCCTTTTGAAGTTTGGAAATCGTCTTATCTAAACGAACTTTTTCGGTTTCAACACGCCTTTTTGCGCGATTGATCAAGCTATATGGAATTCCGTTTTTCTGCGCTACCTCAAAGGTAAAAGAGCTCCCTGCTTGCCCAATATATAGTTTATACAAAGGTTCTAAAGTACGTTCGTCAAACTGCATATTGGCATTGGTAACATTATCCAATTCATCTGCTAATACTTTTAAGTTTGCATAGTGCGTGGTTATAATTCCGAAGGCTTTCTTCTCATAGAATTCCTCCAGGAAAATCTCAGCCAAAGCCCCTCCTAACTCAGGATCAGAACCTGTACCAAATTCATCAATTAAAAACAAGGTGTTGTCATTACACTTCCTTAAAAAGTAGCGCATGTTTTTCAATCGATAGCTATAGGTACTCAATTGATTTTCGATAGATTGATTATCACCAATGTCAGTCAAGATAGTATTGAAAAGTGTAGTTTCACTACGTTCATGTACAGGGATTAATAATCCGCTTTGTAGCATGACTTGTAATAAGCCAATCGTTTTTAATGTGATACTTTTTCCTCCCGCATTAGGTCCTGAAATAACAATTATTTGTTGCTCTTCACTTAACTGAATAGTCTGTGGGATAGTTTCAATATTTTTAGCGTTATTTTTTTGCCATAAAATAGGGTGAAACGCATTTTTTAAAAAAACCTTTTTTTCCTTCGTAATTTTAGGAAGTAGTCCGTTGATGCTTTTAGCATATTTTGCTTTGGCACCCACCATATCTAAATGTGTTAAAAAAGTAATATATTCAGTTAGTAATGGAGTAAAAGGTCTTATTTCAGTAGCTAAAGCTCGTAATATACGTACAACTTCTTGTTTTTCCTCATACAGCAAGTTTTGCAACTCTCTACTATAAGCCAATGTAGCTTGCGGAGCGATGTATACAATGTTCCCTGATTTTGATGATCCTAATAAACTTCCTTTAACCTTACGTCTGTGCATCGCTAAAACTGCTAAGACACGCTGATTATCAATTACCGTTTCTTTAATATCATCTAAATATCCACTCGACATGTTTTTACTTAACGCACGAGAAAAACTTTCAGAAATTTTACCTCGTACAGAGCCAATTTCTTTTCGTATCTGTTTTAAGGCTGCGGATGCATTGTCAGCAACCTCACCGTATGGAGTAATTATTTTCTTTATACTATCTACAATTATTGTTGTAAACTCAACTTCATCACTTAAGGAAAATAATGTAGGGTAGTAGGTTTGAAACTTTTTTAAAAATTTCTTTTGCTCATTCACAGTTTCTGAAACAGCTGAAACTTTTAAGAAAGCGTCTGTTTCTAAAAAACTGTTTTCTATAGTAAGTCGCTTAATTTCTTCAGAAATGTCTTCAAAATAATGATTCGGAATTCGGTTTTCATTTTCAAAAGAAGACAGATATTCATTCACCATATTCAACTCAAAAAATAACTTTTTTTTGTTTGAAATAGGTTGAACTAGCATTGTTTTCTCTTTTCCTAAATTAGAGATACAGTGCGTTGCAACTTGTTCTAAAACCGTTGTAAATTCTAAATCTTGAAGTGTTTTTTCTGTAATGTTTTTAGTCAAAATAGTATATTTGAAACCACGACAAAAATAACAAACAATGCAAGTAAAAATTAATGATAGCTGGAAAAATATTTTACAATCTGAATTTGAAAAACCCTATTTTGAAAATCTTACCAGTTTTGTTAAAAATGAATACTCAAAGCATACGTGTTATCCAAAAGGGTCAGATATTTTCGTAGCGTTTGATTTTTGTTCGTTAGATGATTTAAAAGTAGTGATTTTGGGTCAAGATCCATACCACGGGGTAGGGCAGGCTAATGGATTGTGTTTTTCGGTACATGACGGTGTTGCACATCCTCCATCATTGATTAATATTTTTAAAGAAATAGAAAAAGATGTAAACATTCCATACCCTAAAAGTGGCGATTTGTCTCGTTGGGCAAAACAGGGAGTGTTGTTGTTAAATGCTACTTTAACGGTTAGAGCGGGTGAAGCGGGAAGCCATCAAAAACAAGGTTGGGAACAATTTACTGATGCTGTAATTGAGAAAATATCTGAAGAAAAAGAGGATGTCGTGTTTTTACTTTGGGGTGGTTTTGCTAAGAAAAAAGCAAAGCTTATTGATAAAAAGAAGCATCATATTTTAACCTCAGGTCATCCATCACCGTTAAGTGCCAATCGTGGGTATTGGTTTGGCAACAAACATTTTTCTAAAACCAACGATTTTTTACAAAGCATTGGTTCACCAACTATTCAATGGTAATTTCTGGTAAAATGGTTTTGTTGTAATAGGGTAAAATAATTGCATCTAACATATCTTCGGTAACATCAGGGTAGTGGACTTCAACAATTTTATTTGAGTTAATCCACTTTTCAATTTTTGGTAATTGTTTTTTACTTAGTTTTTTTACGACTGTAACTCCCATTTCTTTTAAAGTAACAGCGTTGCATTGTTGTTCGTACTGATTTTTCATTGGAATAACCAATAGTTTTTTACGTAAGTATAAAGCCTCTGCAGGTGTTGCAAAACCTGCACCACAAATTATTCCTTTAGCAGAAGCCATACTACGAATAAAAGCATCGTCGTTTATTGGTAGGATGGTAATATTATGAAAGAATTGATGCTCTTTTGTTTTTTTAGAAAACACCTGCCATTTTATGTCTTTTATGCTTGAAAGTACTTTGATTATTTTTTCATCACTATAAGAAGGTAAATACACTGTGTAATGTCCTTTGTTTGTAATATTTCTATAGCGAATTTCCTTACGGATAATAGGTAAGAAGGTTGAAGAGGAATGAGTTTTAAAGTGAAATCCGAATTTATTTTTAGCTGGAGCGTAATATTTGATTATTAATCGCTCTAGTCTAAATTTTTGATAGGCTGAATTTTTTTCGTTTAACAATGCATTTTGATTGCTTAAAGAAATAATAGGTACATTTCTAAATAAGCAAGCCCAGGCTGAAATAGGTTCAAAATCATTGATTACTAAATCGTATTCTCTTACAGGAAGTGTTTTAATTTCTTGGTATATTTTTTTAAGGTTTAAGTCTTTCAAAGTGCTAATCAGGTCAATTCCTCCCTTTTTACCAAAAACGAATCCTAAACCATGTAATTTATATTTTATATCAAAAGGAAGTCCTATTTCGTATTGTGATCCACTTACAAGTATATCTACCTCACCACGTCTTTGTAAATGAGGGATAATTTCTAAAGCTCTACTTGCATGTCCGTTTCCTGTTCCTTGAAAAGCGTATAGTATTTTCATTTGCTTGTTTTTTAATTGTTTGTTTTTAGAAATTTAACAAGACCAATAGATGTTGACCGTTTTCTAACTAAATGCCCATTATGGGCTTCATAATTATTGAGTTTTAATATTAAACTCTTTAAGTAACTCTGTAAAAAGTTCGCTACTATTTTGACCTGAGCTTACAAACTCTAGATCTTTTACAGTATAATTCAAATGGATATTTTTAGCTATTTCGTCTTTTTCGTATTCGTACAAAGACCAATTGTTGTTTTTGTATTCTAAAGCAGTTAAGTTTTCTATCCAATCGCCAGAATTTAGGTAAGTGGTAGTTCCTTTATCAGTTTCAATAATTCTTATTTCTGGATGATGAATATGACCGCATACTACATAATCATAACCTTCATCTATAGCGATATCTGCTGCAGTAGTTTCAAAATCATTAATAAATTTTATAGCGCTTTTTATGCTGTTTTTTATCTTTTTAGAGAAGGACAATCTTCCATACCCTATTTTATGACTAATCCAATTAACAATGGTGTTGATAAGAATTAAAAAGTCATAGCCCATTCCGCCTAGTTTGGCAAGCCATTTCGAATGTTGCATGGTAACATCAAAAACATCTCCGTGAAAAAACCATCCTTTTTTACCATCGATATCTAATACAACTTTATTTACAATTTCAAAGCTTCCTAAACGGAATCCTCTAAATTTACGTAGTATTTCATCATGATTTCCAGTAATGTAGTATACCTTTGTTCCAGAGGTGATAAAATTCATCAATTGTTTGATGACTTTCATGTGTGGTTTAGGAAAGTAACGCTTGTTAAACTGCCAAATATCTATAATATCTCCGTTTAGAATTAGAATTTTCGGATTGATAGTTTTTAGATAATTGTGAAGTTCTGTAGCTCTACAACCAAAGGTTCCTAAATGGACATCTGATATTACAGCAATATCTAATTTACGTTTTTTGTGTTTTTTCATTCTGAGTATACTTCGATGTTTCTCAAAGTTATCTCTCGAATGTTTTTAAAAGATGAAGTAATTATAAATTCTTGGTAATGAAACCTTTATTAAAAAGTATTGAAAAGGTTATGTGAAGGTTTCGTGGGTTAGAAAATAGAGAAGAGACTATAAAAAAACTCCAATTTGATTTTATCAAATTGGAGTTTTTAATTGTTATATGTTGTTTACTGTATAAGATGTTAGAAATTTTAATTCACTAATCTAATAATCCGACGATTTAACAGTCCAACACTCTAAAAAAGATTATTTATTGTGTAATACCCAAGTTCCTTGTTCTAATAATGGAATAGCTTGCTTGAACTTAACATCTTTTTCTTCACCAGTCATTACATTTTTGATGGTTACTTTTTCGTTACGACCAATTTTAGGCTGTTCACGTACAACTGTTTCAACTATTTGTTGTTCTTGTGTTTGTTGATTACGTGCGCTATTAATAGCTTGCTGAGTAGAGTTTTGAACCTCGTCTTTACGTAGATCTAATTGCTCACGTTGTTGTTCACGAGCCTCAGATACTTGTGAAGCTTCTTGACTAGGTAATTTTCCTTTAAATAAGAATGATAACACCTCTTTGTTAATCTTATCAATTGTTTCTTGGAATAACTCGAAAGCTTCAAACTTATAAACTAATAACGGATCTTTTTGTTCGTACGTAGCATTTTGAACGGTTTGTTTTAACTCGTCCATTTTACGTAAGTGATCCTTCCAGTTTTCATCAATAATTGCTAAGGTGATGTTTTTCTCAAAATCGTTTACTAATGATTTACCTTCAGTTTCGTAAGCTTCTTTTAAGTTAGTAACTACTTGTAACGTTTTAGTTCCGTCAGTAAAAGGAACTACGATACGCTCGTAACGATCACCTTCGTTTTCAAAAACATTTTTAATTACTGGGAATGCATTTTCAGCATTTCTTTCCGCATCGTTTTTGTAGTGTTCCGTTACTATTTTGTATAGCTTGTCAATTAAATCTTGCTCTGATGTTTTATTGAATTCTTCTTCAGAAAAAGGAGAAGTCATTGCAGAGAAACGAATTAATTCGAATTCAAAGTTTTGGAAGTCTTTAGCACCCTTATTTTGTCTTACAATTGAATCACAGGTATCGTAAATCATGTTTGCAATATCAATCTGTAAACGCTTTCCGTCTAAAGCATGACGACGACGTTTGTATACAAACTCACGCTGTGCGTTCATAATATCATCATACTCTAATAAACGCTTACGAATACCAAAGTTGTTTTCTTCTACTTTTTTCTGAGCTCTTTCAATAGATTTAGAAATCATAGAATGCTGAATTACTTCACCTTCTTTTAACCCCATTCTATCCATCATCTTCGCAATTCTTTCAGAACCAAATAAACGCATTAAGTTATCGTCTAAAGCTACATAGAATTGAGAAGAACCTACATCTCCTTGACGTCCTGCACGACCACGTAACTGACGGTCTACACGACGAGAATCATGGCGTTCTGTACCAATAATAGCTAAACCACCTGCTGCTTTAACTTCGTCAGATAATTTAATATCGGTACCACGACCAGCCATGTTTGTTGCAATGGTTACCACTCCTGGTTTACCAGCTTCAGCAACTACATCAGCTTCTCTTTTGTGTAATTTTGCATTTAATATATTGTGAGGAATTTTACGAATTTGTAACATTCTTCCTAATAATTCAGAGATTTCAACCGAAGTAGTACCTACTAATACAGGTCTTCCTTCTCCAACTAATTTTACAATGTCTTCAATTACTGCGTTGTATTTTTCACGCGTAGTTTTATAAACTAAATCTTGTTTATCGTCTCTTTGAATTGGTTTATTTGTAGGAATTTCAACAACATCTAGTTTATAAATTTCCCAGAATTCACCTGCTTCTGTAATCGCCGTACCTGTCATACCAGATAACTTACGGTACATTCTAAAGTAGTTTTGTAAAGTAACGGTAGCAAACGTTTGCGTAGCGTCTTCAATTTTTACATTCTCTTTAGCTTCAATGGCTTGGTGTAACCCATCAGAGTAACGACGACCGTCCATAATACGACCTGTTTGCTCATCTACAATCATTACCTTATTGTCCATAACCACATACTCTACATCTTTTTCAAAAACCGTGTAGGCTTTTAAAAGTTGGTTCATGGTATGAATACGCTCACTCTTTATGCTAAACTCGCGGTATAGTTCTTCTTTTTGATCAGCTTTCTCTTCTGGAGTAGCATCGCTTTTATCTATTTGACCAACTTTTACACTGATGTCTGGTAAAACGAAGAACGTTTCGTTTTTCGTAATTTCAGAAAGGTGAGCGATACCTTTATCAGTTAAATCAATTTGGTTGTTTTTTTCTTCAATAGTAAACCATAATTCAGCATCAACTTCAGGCATTAGCTTATTGTTGTCTTGCATGTAAAAGTTTTCAGTTTTTTGAAGAATTTGTTTAACTCCTTCTTGAGATAAAAACTTAATTAAGGCTTTGTTTTTAGGAAGACCTCTGTAAACTCTTAATAATAAGAAACCACCTTCTTTAGTGTCTCCTTCTTTAATTAAACGTTTAGCTTCAGCTAAAACACCTACTAAGTATTTATTTTGAAGCGAAACTAAATCGGCTACTAAAGGTTTTAATTCGTTAAACTCATGGTGGTCACCTTGTGGTACTGGTCCAGAAATAATTAATGGCGTACGAGCATCATCAATTAAAACAGAATCCACCTCGTCAATTATAGCATAGTTAGGTGCACGTTGTACTAAATCTTTTTTAGAGTTAGCCATGTTATCACGTAAGTAGTCGAATCCAAATTCATTATTGGTTCCGTAAGTAATATCAGCGTTGTAAGCTGCTCTACGTGCTTCTGAATTTGGTTGATGGAAATCAATACAGTCAGTACTTAATCCGTGAAATTCAAAAATAGGAGCCATCCACGCACGGTCACGTTTTGCTAAGTAGTCGTTTACTGTAACAACGTGAACTCCATTACCAGTTAAGGCATTTAAGTATACAGGAAGTGTAGAAACTAAGGTTTTACCTTCACCAGTCATCATTTCGGCAATTTTACCTTGGTGCAATACAGATCCACCAATTAACTGCACGTCGTAATGAACCATATCCCAAGTAACATCTTTACCAGCAGCATCCCATGAGTTCGCCCAATAAGCTTTGTCATCTTCAAGAGTAATATGCTCTCTAGTGGCTGATAATTCTCTATCGAAAGGAGTGGCGGTTACTTCTAATTCAGTATTGTTAGTAAAACGTTTAGCAGTTTCTTTTACAGTAGCGAAAGCTTCAGGCATGATGTCTAATAAAACAGCTTCTGATGCTTCGTAAGCTTCATCTTTTAATTTGTCAATTTCAGTATAAATTTCTTCTTGACGATCGATATCTGCACTTTTAGCTTCTTCTTCAAGCTCAGTTATTCTATCGGTAAAAGATTGCGTAGCTTCTTTAATTTTAGCTTTAAATTCGATGGTTTTAGCCCGTAATTCATCATTAGATAAATTGCTTAATGAATTTTCAAAAGATCGTACTTTTTCAACGATCGGTTGTAGTGATTTTAGGTCTTTTTCTTGTTTGTCTCCAACAAATAGTTTTATAATCGAATTTAAAACGCTCATTTGTAAAATATTGTTTTTTAGTTGGTTAAATTGTTTTAACTAACGTTTTTTTGTTTTTATTTTAAGTGCTTAAAAGTAAGCAAAAAAAAAGCCTCTGTAAAAGAGACTTTTTGTTATTTATTTTTTCTAGTATTCATCTTCGTTCCAAAGATAATCTTCTTCTGTAGGGTAATCTGGCCAGATTTCAACAATAGAATCGTACGCATCACCTTCATCTTCGATATCTTGTAAGTTTTCAACCACTTCTAGGGGTGCTCCAGTACGAATTGCGTAATCGATTAATTCGTCTTTAGTTGCAGGCCAAGGTGCATCTGCTAAATAAGATGCTAATTCAAGTGTCCAATACATTTCTTTATCGGTTTAATAAGATTTTCCGCAAAAATAATTTTTTTTTGTAAAAAGTCAAGTTTTTTTTAAAAAATGTGAATCAATAAAAAAAGAACTTCGTTAAAGCTTTTCAGGAATCCATTTAATTTCCTCAGCTTGTAAGTCTTGGGTCAACTTTCGTGCCAACACAAAAAGGTAGTCAGAAAGTCGGTTTAAATACTTCAAAATGGTGTCGCTAATCGTTTCTTCTTCGTTTAAAGCAACAGTTAATCGTTCCGAACGACGGCATACACAGCGGGCTATGTGACAAAATGACACGGTTTGATGTCCGCCTGGTAAAATAAAATGCGTCATTTGCGGTAAGTCGTTATTCATCAAATCAATTTCATCTTCTAAAAATTGAATAGAGCTCTCGTTAATTTTAGGAATGTTTAAACGCTCCTTACCACTTTTTAAAACTTCTTTTTCTGGTGGAGTGGCCAACATGGCTCCAAGAGTGAACAAATCGCTTTGAATCTTTGCTAGGGCTTTTTTTAAAGAGCCGTCTATTTCTTGGTCTCTGATTAAACCAATGTAAGAGTTCAATTCGTCAACAGTTCCGTAGCTTTCTATTCGTAAATGGTATTTTGGTACTCGAGTGCCGCCAAATAGAGCAGTAGTTCCTTTATCGCCAGTTTTCGTATATATTTTCATTAATTTTTTTGTTTAGTTATTTTGAAGCAGCTAATTTATCTAAAATATAATCAGGACAACGCATAGGTTTTTTGGTTTCAATGTTAATAAAAGCCAAAACGGTGTTGCCTGTACAAATTAGTTCGTTGTTTTGATTGGTGATTTCATAATCAAATTCAATTTTAACTGAAGGTGTTTTTTTTAGAATAGTGCTAACCGTTAATTCATCGTCGTATAAAGCTGATTTTTTAAAATTACAAGATAAAGAAACTACCGGTAGCATGGTACCTGTTTTTTCCATATCTTTGTATGTAACGCCCAAAGAACGTAGCCATTCGGTGCGACCAATCTCAAAAAATTGCGCGTAGTTTCCGTGGTAAACTACTCCCATTTGATCAGTTTCAGCATACCGAACACGTATAGATGTAAGATGTTTTTGCAAAAGAATTTTTTATTTAATGTGCTTTAACATTACGCAAAAAAAAAATAAAAGTCAATGGCGATTTGATTTTTTTATACTAAAATTTATTCACACTTTTGTTCGCCCAGACGTTGGTGTTTGGTGTCCCCTAAATCTGAATAAAAATTAACAACTAAAATTGATTTTTTACCGAATATGACTAAAACAGCCGATTCAGTTTGGATGGAATGCTTGTCTTTTATAAAAGACAATATTAAACCTCAGGCATACAAAACTTGGTTCGAGCCAATTAAGCCTATTAAATTAGCGGGGGAAGCTTTAACTGTACAAGTGCCTAGTAAGTTTTTTTACGAATGGTTAGAAGAGCATTATATTAAATTGCTAAGAGTTGCTTTAGTTCGTCAGTTAGGAAGTGATGCAAAATTAATCTATGATGTACGTATGGAAAATACGTATAGTAGTAATAGTCCGCAAACGGTAAAAATACCAAGTTCCAACCGTAATCCTTTAAAACCTCAAAAGGTAACAGTTCCGTTAGAGTCGAAACGAGAGTTGAAGAATCCTTTTATTATTCCAGGTTTACAAAAGGTAAAGATTGAATCTCAGTTAAATCCGAACTACAATTTTGTGAATTTTGTAGAAGGAGATTCAAACCGATTAGCACGTTCTGCAGGTATGGCAGTTGCGAATAAACCAGGAGGTACCTCATTTAATCCATTATTAATTTATGGTGGGGTTGGTTTAGGAAAAACGCATTTAGCACATGCTATTGGTGTTGAAATAAAAGATAAATATCCAGATAAGACCGTTTTATATATTTCTTCGGAAAAATTTACACAACAATTTATCGATTCGGTAAAGTCAAATACAAGAAATGATTTTATTCATTTCTATCAAATGATTGATGTGTTGATTATTGATGATGTTCAGTTCTTATCAGGAAAAGCAGGAACACAAGACGTGTTCTTCCATATATTTAATCATTTACATCAAAATGGAAAGCAGGTGATTTTAACTTCGGATAAAGCACCTGTTGATATGCAAGATATTGAGCAACGATTATTGTCTCGTTTTAAATGGGGATTGTCAGCTGAATTGCAAGTGCCAGATTATGAAACAAGAATTTCTATCTTACAAAACAAATTGTATAGAGATGGTGTTGAAATGCCAGAAGAAATTGTAGAGTATATTGCTAAAAATATAAAATCGAATGTTCGTGAGTTAGAAGGAGTAATTATTTCGATGATTGCACAAGCTTCTTTCAATAGAAAAGAGTTTACAATTGAGTTGGCAAAACAAATTGTAGATAAGTTTGTAAAGAACACGAAAAAAGAGTTGTCGGTTGATTATATTCAAAAAGTGGTATCGAAGTATTTTGATATGGATGTAGCAACTTTACAATCAAAAACACGTAAACGTCATATTGTACAAGCACGTCAATTGGCTATGTATTTTGCTAAACGTATGACAAAATCGTCATTAGCAAGTATTGGAAGCCAAATTGGTAAAAGAGACCACGCTACTGTATTGCATGCTTGTAAAACTGTAGATAATTTAACGGAGACTGATAAGCAGTTTAAAAAGTACGTTGAAGATTTAACGAAGAAATTAACGCTTTAAAAAATAGCCTCACTAAGTGAGGTTTTTTTATTTTATAGAGATGAAAAAAATATTAATGGTTTGTTTGGGGAATATTTGTCGATCTCCTCTTGCTGAGGGGATTTTAAAATCTAAATTATCATCTGAAAGTTTTATAGTTGATTCTGCAGGAACTGCTGGCTATCACGTAGGCGAATTACCAGATAAACGTTCTGTTCAAGTAGCAAAAAAATACGGGATAGATATTACAAATCAACGTTCAAGAAAGTTTGAAAAAGCTGATTTTGATAAGTTTGACATGATTTTTGCTATGGATAAAAGTAATTACGATGATATTGTAGCAATGTCTGAAAACAGTATGCAACGAGAAAAAGTAAAAATGATTTTGAACGAATTGTATCCTAATGAAGATATGAGTGTTCCTGATCCGTATTATGGAGGAGATCAAGGTTTTGAAAATGTGTATAAAATGTTAGATGAAGTGTGTACAATTATCGCTTCAAAATTAGAGATAAATAATGAAAGGTAAATTATACTTGATTCCTACGACTTTAGGAGATACTGAACCTTTAGAGGTAATGCCTTTGTCGGTTAAAAAAGTGGTAGAGCAGTTAGATTATTTTATTGTTGAAAATGAGAAGTCGGCTAGAAGGTTTATAAAAAGAATTACACCTACTAAATCTCAACCTTCTTTACAATTGATGTTGTTAGATAAGTATTCAGATGATTTAGAAACTAAGAATTACCTAGATATTTGCGAAACCGGAGTGTCTGTAGGTTTACTTTCAGAAGCAGGAGTGCCTGCGGTGGCTGATCCAGGAGCAAGTATTGTCAAGTTAGCACATCAAAAAGGAATTCAAGTAGTGCCATTGGTCGGTTCATCATCAATTTTGTTGGCAATTATGGCATCGGGAATGAATGGGCAGAGTTTTGCTTTTAACGGATATTTACCAATTGATAAAGCGGAAAGAAAAAAAGCAATCAAAGACTTAGAGAAGCTATCAAAAGAAAAAAATCAATCACAATTATTCATTGAAACTCCTTATAGAAATGAGAAAATGTTAGACGATTTGCGAGCTACTTTATCTCCTGAAACAAGGGTTTGTGTTGCATGTGATATTACACTTCCAACAGAGTATATTAAAACACTAACAATAAAAGAGTGGAAAAGCGTTAAACCAGATTTACACAAGCGTCCCGCTATTTTCATCATTCATAAATAACAAAAAAAGCTCACTGAAAAGTGAGCTTTTGTATCAATAAGCGATTAGCTGTAGCAATTCTTCTTTAAAACGCTCTTTGGGTAAGTATTCCTTTTCTAAATTTCCAGCGAACGGAATAGGAGTTTCAATACTTGCCACTCTTTTTACAGGAGCGTCTAAATACTCAAAACAGTTTTCCATAATAAGAGAAGAAATATCACTAGAAACACTTCCAAATAAAGAATCTTCTTGTAAAATAATTACTTTTCCTGTTTTTTTAACCGAGTTGTAAATAGTTTCGATATCTAAAGGTTGTAAGCTTCGTAAATCAATTACATCAGCTGATACGGCTACCTGTTCTAAGGTTTCTAAAGTCCAATGTACCGCAGCACCAAAACTAATAATTGTAACCTCATTTCCTTCCTTTAAAACAACCGCTTTACCTAAAGGTAGCGTGTAATATTCTGTAGGAACATCTTGATACGTACTTCTGTACAATCCTTTATGTTCAAAGAATAAGACAGGATTCGGGTCGTTAATGGCAGCAGTTAATAATCCTTTTGCATCGTACGGAAAAGCAGGATATACTACTTTTAATCCTGGAGTTTTGGTAAACCAAGCCTCATTGGTTTGAGAATGAAAAGCGACCTGCACCCACACCAGCGCCACAAGGCATTCGTATTACAACATCGGCTTTTTGATTCCAACGATAATGCGACTTGGCTAATAGATTGACAATAGGATTGAAGCCTGTAGAAACAAAATCGGCAAATTGCATTTCCATTACAGCTTTCATTCCGTTGACCACCAATCCGTAAGCTAAAGAAACAATTGCGGATTCACAGATTGGTGTATTGCGAACTCTTTCCTTCCCAAAAGCTTCAACGAATCCTTCAGTAATCTTAAATACACCACCATATTCAGCAACATCTTGACCCATAATAACTAAATCGTCGTAACGCTCCATAGATTGCTTCAAACCTTCTGAAACGGCGTCTATTAAACGAATGTTTTTTGTTACCGAATTAGGAGTTACAGTCTCTAGAGAAGATGTTTTATAAACATCATTCAATTCATTTTCAATAGAGGAAGTAATGGTTGGTTCTTCAAAAGTCGTATTCAAATGTTCTTGGATGATGTCCTTAAACTCGTTTTTAAATTTCTCGTCCTCTTCTGGTGTGAGTATTTTCTCTTCAATAAGGAAATTTCTATAATTTTCAATAGGGTCTTTTAAAGCCCATTCTTCCATCAATTCTTCAGGTACGTACTTAGTTCCACTAGCTTCTTCATGTCCACGCATTCTAAAGGTTTTAAACTCCAATAAAATAGGTCTCGGATTTTCACGAATGCTCTCAGCTAGTTCAGAAACTTTGGTGTACACTTCTAAAATATTATTTCCATTAATGATATGAGCTTCCATTCCGTAGCCAATTCCTCTATCGGCAATATGTTCACAGTTATATTGTTCTGAAGTAGGAGTGGAAAGTCCATATCCGTTATTTTCAACACAGAATAAAACGGGTAAATTCCATACCGAAGCTACATTTAATGCTTCGTGGAAATCACCTTCGCTGGTACCACCATCGCCTGTAAAAACAGCGCAGGCTTTTTTATCACCTCTAAGTTTATTGGCAAGAGCGATTCCGTCAGCGATTCCTAATTGAGGACCTAAATGAGAAATCATTCCTACAAGCTTATATTCTTGGGTTCCGAAATGAAAGCTACGATCTCTTCCTTTGGTAAAGCCGTTAGCTTTTCCTTGCCATTGAGAAAATAATCGATATAAAGGAATTCCTCGAGTAGTAAAAACACCTAAATTTCGGTGCATTGGCAAAATATATTCATCGCTTGTTAGTGCAGCAGTAACTCCAACAGATACTGCTTCTTGACCAATACCGCTAAACCATTTTGATATTTTTCCTTGCCGTAATAGAATAAGCATTTTCTCTTCTATGAGTCTTGGTAAAAGTAGTTGTTTGTATAGTTTAATTAGCGTTTCATTGGTAAGGTTTTCTTTATTATAAAGCATTGAAACATCGTTGTTTGTGTTAAAAGTTGTTTTCATGGTTAAGTTATAGTTCTTCAAATGTGGCTAAAAAAAAAATAGAATCAAAATATACATTCGAGTAAAAATTAAAATCTGATAAAAAATGACTAAAAAGATTATAGCCTTGTTATTACTCGTTTCAACAATAACATTAGCTCAAGAAAAGGTATTACTTCGTTTAAACTATGAAAAAGGAGATTCATACACAATGACTATGAAAATGGCTCAAGAAATGGGTATGGGAGAGATGACTAATAATATGGATATTCAAATGGAATATGATGTAACAGGAGTTTCAGATGATACTTATGTACCAATAGCAGGAGCAAAAATGTTGGCCCCATCAGATAAAGAGATGATATGGCTGGTTGTAAAAGGTCATTTTGCTTTTCCTGAAGATGGTTCCAAAAAAGAGTTTGATGCTCTTAGTAAAGAATATCTTGATAATGTGATTAATAAAAATGAATATATAAAAGGTTATTATCAACATGGACATGCTTGGGGAGCGGATAGAACAGAATATGTAAGAGCATTCGTAATAGAATCAATGGGGGATTTAGATAAAATGGGAAAAAGAAGTACCGAATTTTTTAAAGAATATTGGTCAGATGAAGCTAAAAGGAAAGAGTTTGGTAAGAAAATGGGGAAATATTTTACAGGTAAACACGGAGATTATATTTATACCTCTGTGCCAGAACTAACCAAATAATAGGTAAAAGTTCAGAAGAAATTCTGAGCTTTTACTTTTTATGATAGTACCACCAATTCATATCACGAGTAAGTTGATAGCCTAACTTTTCATAAAGTCCAATGGCAGGATTTCCTTTGGTGGTATGTAACATAGGATGTTTTCCATCTTTGATAATTTCTTGGCTAACAAAATGAGTAAGCTGTTTAGCTAATCCTCTTCTAGTGAAGCTAGGGTGAGTAACTACGGCACTTACTTCGACAA
The DNA here is from genome assembly GCF_059716275.2 of Tenacibaculum sp. TB-56. Taxonomy (NCBI): domain Bacteria; kingdom Pseudomonadati; phylum Bacteroidota; class Flavobacteriia; order Flavobacteriales; family Flavobacteriaceae; genus Tenacibaculum; species Tenacibaculum sp. TB-56. The sequence goes on from NZ_CM201367.1 coordinate 2,171,882, forward strand.
AATCATCTGTTTGCATACGTTGCCCTGTAATAGCTACAAGTTGATTGTCTTTAAAAACACCAAAGTATTTTCCCATATCAAAAGTTCTTTTTTTGTAATATCCAGGCATTACTAACCAAATCAAATTATATATTTCATCGATATGATTTTCGGTTAGTTGAATAATTTCTTCTGAAATTTCTAGCTCAACCAAATTATCAAGAACCATTTGGCAACCGTCAATTTTTTTATCTAATTTAATATAGTTGCTGTCGAAGGTAGGAGCCTCATTTTCAGAAACTAAAAAGAATTTATCAGTTAGTTTAGCATATTCATTAAGAGCCGCTGCAGTTTTAGAACTATTTGTAAAAGCTCCAAAAGGACAAATTTTTGGATCGTAAAATTTTACTTCATCATAATCAATTACAAACTTTTGATGTGTTTCACATAGTGAGTGCCAAACAGGGTTCTTAAGCTTATTTTCCATTATAAATATTGTTTAAAGCTGATTGTAAATCAGGAAAATTAAACGAATAGGATTTACTTACTTTTTTAGCAGAAACTCTACTGCCGTTTAACAAAACATAAGCCATTTCACCTAATACAGTTTTTAAAACAAAAGAGGGAACGTTGAAGGGAAATAGAGGTTTTTTTAACGTTGTAGCCAATGTTTTAGTAAAGTTTTCATTGGTTTGATGTTCTGGTGCAACAGCATTAAAAATTCCTGTAAACTTTTTGTCTTCCACAGCTTTTATATACAAAGAACATAAATCATCTATGTGAATCCAAGGCATGTATTGTTTTCCACGACCAAGTGAAGATAAAAATAAAGGAGTATTCATTTTTTGCAAAGCACCATCGCTTTTAGTAAGCACAATACCTGTTCTTAAAATAGTTACAGAAACATCTAAATGTTCAAATTTATGAGCTTCATTTTCCCATTTTACACAAACTTTTGAAATAAAGTCATTTTCAGGATCGTCTTCTTCAGTAAAAATTTCATCTGATGTAATAGCTCCGTAGTAACCAATAGCCGATGCTGAAATAAATGCTTTTAGAGGTGTTTTATATTCTTGTATTTTATTAAAAAGTAAACTGGCAGTTTTTACTCTACTGTCAATTAGCTCTTGCTTTCGTTCGTTTGTCCAGCGTTTATCAGCAATTCCAGCTCCAGCTAAATGAATAATGTGGCTCACATTAGTAAAAGCATCTTTATCAATAAAATTTTCTTTAAGACTCCAACGAAACTCATTGTTTTTTTTAGGATTCCTACTAAGAATGTTTACAACATGTCCTCTGTTGGTTAATTTTTTAGTTAACTCTTTACCTATTAAACCGGTTCCGCCTGTAATTAAAATAGTAGCCATAGAACTCAAAAATAAACAATTCATTTTTAATAAAAGAAAAGAGTTTAGTGAAGTTTTTCTTAAAAAGAAGAAGGTAGAAATTGATTGTTTTAGGAGGTGTGAAATTTTATTTTTTGAAAAAAATGAAAAAATAAAAAACCGTGATTGTGTTTTTCTCGTAAGTAAGGTTGAAAGAGTAATTAACTATTAAAATTCTTAACAATGAAAAAACTAACTTAAAACCTTCGACAATGAAAACTTTTAAAATAATTATATATACTATTTTAACTAGTGTTATAGTAAGTTGTTCAACTTCAAAAAAAACATAAATAGCAGATAAAAGGGATTATAATAAGTATATCCAAAACATAGAAACTGCATCAACATCTTTAGCTCAAACTGAACTTAACTTTTGGCAAGAAAAGTTAAAAAATCAACCAACACAGTATCCGTATTTAAGTAAGCTAGCAAAGGCAAACACATTATTGTTCTCAGAAAAAGGAGATATTTCTTATTTGATAGAAGCAGAGCAAAAGTTGCTAGAAATCAATCAAAAAACTAACTATAATAAAGCATCTTATGTAAGATCTTTAGCAAGGAATTTTATTTCTCAGCATCGATTTAAAGAATCGTTAGAGCTATTAAAAAAAGCAGAAATAAACGGAGAAAACCTTAATGCTACTCAGAAAATGTTGTTTGATGTTTATTTAGAGTTGGGAGATATTCAAAATGCTTCAGAATACTTAGCAAAAATTGAAGATTATTCTGATTTTGATTATTTAATAAGAGTTTCAAAAAGGTATGATCATAAAGGATATTTGTCTTCTGCAATTCGTTTTATGGAAAAAGCAATGAAGAAAGCAGAAGAAGCAAATGACAAAGATTTAAAAGTTTGGAGCTATACTAATTTAGCTGATTTTTATGGGCATAATGGGCAAATACAAGATTCTTATAAATTATATTTAAAAGCATTAGAACTAGATAACAGTAACGCGTATGCAAAAAAAGGTATTGCTTGGATAGTATATTCTCATGATAAAAATCCAGATGAAGCGTTACGTATTTTGAACGTAATAAGTAAAGAACATTCAGCCCCAGATTATTTTTTGTTAAAGGCAGAAATAGCCGAGTTTAAGAATAATTTAACAATAAAAGAAAGTAATATAGAGGTATATTTATCGGCTGTAAAAAATAGTTCATATGGTGTAATGTATAATCAGCATTTAGCTAAATTATATTTAGAAGAATTTAATGACACATCTAGTGCGTTATCATACATCGAAAAAGAAATTGAGAGTAGGTCTACGCCACAATCTTACGATTTACTAGCCTGGTATTATTACAAAAATAAAGACTTTAAAAAAGCTTTAGAAGTAATTAATACATATGTAGTAGATAAAACTTTCGAGCCCGAAATACAGTATCATATAGCTGAAATTTACAAAGCAAATGGAATTAATGATAAAGCTATGACTTTAAAAGAAGAGTTATTAGACAGCTCTTTTGAGTTAGGTCCGTTGATGACAGAAAAAATTTTAAATATATAACCAAACTTCAATATTTTGAAAACAAAGATTTTATTTTTAGCATTATTGTTAGGTAGTTACCATGTATTTTCACAACAATTTAAAGGAAAGGTATTAAATACCAACAAAAAGCCTTTAGAGAATGTATATGTATATAATACTACTAGTAACAGCCATACACACACAAAAGTTAATGGAGAATTTATCTTAGATAATTCAAAAGTAGGAGATATTATTGAATTTGGAATTCTAGGATACAAAAAAATCAACTTAGAATTAGGTAGTGACGATCTAAGCTCTCCAAAAACAATTATTTTAGAAATGAAAAGTTTTTTGTTAGATGAGATGGTATTATCTAACAAGAGAGATCCATTACAAACAATTGTAAGAGTTGATTTAGATAAAAAACCAGTAAGTTCATCTCAACAAATATTACAACGAGTACCAGGACTTTTTATAGGTCAACATGCTGGTGGAGGAAAAGCGGAACAAATATTTTTAAGAGGTTTTGATATTGATCACGGTACAGATATAGCGTTGTCGGTAGACGGAACACCAGTAAATATGGTTTCTCATGCACACGGACAAGGGTACAGTGATTTACACTTTATAATTCCAGAAACCATCGAAAAAATTAACTTCGGAAAAGGGCCTTATTACGCAAGCAAAGGAGACTTTAATACAGCAGGATATGTAGATTTTAAAACAAAAACATATTTAGAAAATAGTCAAGTAGAAGTAGGTATAGGTCAGTTCAATACATTTAGAACTTTAGGAATGTTTAATTTGTTAGATAAAAACAATACAGATAATGCTTATGTTGCTATTGAATATTTAGAAACAGATGGTTTTGTAGAATCTCCACAGAACTTTAGCAGAATCAACCTGTTTACAAAGTACAGAACTTTTTTAAAAGATAATAGCAGTTTAGCAATATCAGCATCGCATTTTACCAGTAAATGGGATGCATCGGGTCAAATACCACAACGTGAGGTAGACAACGGTAATATTACTCGTTTTGGCGCTATTGATGATACTGAAGGAGGAACAACATCAAGAACAAATATCAATTTAGAGCACACTAAAGTTTTAAAGAATGATGTTAGTGTAACCTCAAATGTTTTCTACTCAAATTATAATTTCAACTTGTTTTCAAACTTTACCTTCTTTTTAGAAGATCCTGTAAATGGAGATCAAATAAAACAGACGGAAAACAGAGATGTTTTTGGTTTCAATACCCAGTTTAAAAAGAAAACATATTTATCAAATACTCCTGTAGAACTTACTTTTGGAACAGGTTTAAGAGCTGATATTGTTGATAATTTAGAGCTATCGCATACACTTCAAAGAAAAGAAGTATTAGAGCAGTTACAGTTGGGTAAGGTGAATCAAACAAATTATTATGCTTTTGTAAATAGTGAGTTTGAGCTTGGAAAATTTATGATAGCACCAGCAGTACGATTGGATTATCTAAAATTCAATTACAACGATTACTTATTAGATGAATATGAAACATTTTCAAAGTCGCAAGTAGTTGTAAACCCTAAAATTAACGTAACCTACACTCCAAGCACTAAAATACAATGGTTTTTAAAATCAGGAATTGGGTTTCATTCAAACGATACAAGGGTAGTGGCTACCCAACCTAATAAAAAAACATTACCAAGAGCTTACGGTATTGATTTAGGAACTGTTTGGAAACCTACACAAAAGTTAGTTTTTAATACAGCGTTATGGTATTTATTGTCAGAAGATGAATTAGTTTATGTTGGAGATGCTGGGATAGTAGAACCTTCAGGAGAGGCTCAACGTTATGGTATCGATTTAGGACTTAGGTATCAATTAACAGATTGGTTATATTTTGATAGTGATGCAACTTTTACAAAAGCGGAAAGCGTTAACGATCCTTCAGGAGAAAATAATATTCCTTTAGCACCTAAAGTAACGGTGACAGGAGGAATATCCTTAAATGATTATAAGAATTTTTCAGGAGGAATACATTACAGATATATAGGCGATAGACCTGCAAATGAAGATAACTCAATAGTTGCTGAAGGATATTTTATTACTGATGCAAATCTTAGTTATAAAATAAACAATATAACATTAGGAGTTGTATTAGAAAATATTTTTGATGTAGCTTGGAATGAAACACAGTTTGCTACTGAATCAAGATTAGAAAATGAGCCAAATCCAGTAGAAGAAATTCACTTTACACCAGGAACGCCTTTTTTAGCAAAAGCTACAATACGATATACTTTTTAACAATAATGTTGCCCGGGGGGACTTCTAGTAACGTTGTCATTTTTGAAGGTTAAATAGCAACAAAGATATAGCCGCTTTATGCGGCTATATTGATTTATAAAGTTTAAGGTAAATAATATTATACTGCTCCTAAAGTGTATAATTGTTCTAAGGTTGGAGTTTTACTACCACCAGCAGGTTCTAATGTTATTCCAAACGCTTGAGATTCGTTAGGGTTATTAATAGTGAATATTTTACTATCGTTTGCTGTAAAGTTATCTATGGTACCTAAACTAGTAGGAGAAAGCGGATCATCAAGTTTTAAAGTCGGTTTTTGTATCTAAAATATCGTGATTCTCTAATATATCTACGAAAAATTCGGCATCAAGGTTTTTAGTATTGTTCTTAAAATTTTTAGATCTTATTTTATCTATAGCTGCATTTCGAGCAATATTGATAATCCAAGTAAAAAAACGTCCTTTTTTTTCTGAATAAGATTCGACATTGTTCCAAGCTTTTATAAAAACGTCTTGGGTTACTTCTTCGGCAATGGATTGTTCTCTAACAATGTTAAAAACGACACCTTGCACACTTTCGTTGTAAAGATCATACAGCTTTTCAAAAGCTTTAACGTCTTTAGCTTTAAATTTTTTGACGAGGGATTCTAGTTGCATATAGTTAATTGATTGTACAAAAATATACTAAGAATCACCTAGACTTTTGATTGATGACACATAAACGTATGATTTCATAAATTCGCTTTGTTCTTGTAGCCTCTCTTTTAGCTTGACTTAACCAATATAAATAGCCTTTACGGTAAGAAGGTGCAAAGTTTTGATAGTTGTTAAAAGCAGTAGGGTTTTTGTCAAATTCAATTTGTAAGTCTAATAATCATTCTCGCCATTCAGCGTCTGTTTTAAAATAAAGATGAGGTTTGTTATTCATGTTTACAATTTACAAAACAAAAAAGAGAATGAAGTTGTATTCATTCTCTTTTGTTGATGCTAATAGCTTGTTTTGTTATTATTTTATTAACTCGTAGCTACGCTTGATAAAGTTGGTTAACTCTTCACCATGTAATAGGTTTTGAGATAATTTAGCTAAATCAAATGCTTGTGTAACTAATTGTTTTTGTTTGTCTTCATCAGCATTTAAAATTTCTGATACTAACTCATGATTAGTATTTACTACCAAGTTATACATTTCAGGTAAATTACCCATTCCCATCATTCCGCCACCGCCAGTAGCACTCATTTCTTTCATACGACGCATAAATTCTGGTACAGTAATTATGAAAGGAGAGGCGTTAGAATCCATTGCTTCTAATTGTACTGTATAACTAGAGTTATTTACAGCTCCTTCAATAACAGGCTTTAACTTCTCTTTTTCTTCGTCAGAAAGTTTAGAAATTACTGTGTCGTCTTTCTTAATTAAATTGTCAATATGGTCAGCATCTACACGTTTGAATTGTACTTTAGCATCACCAGATTCCATTTCTAATTTTTGCATTAAATGCGAAACGATAGGAGAGTCTAATAATAATACTTCATACCCTTTTGCTTTTGCATCTTCAATATAACTGTGTTGCGCATCTTTGTTTGCAGCGTATAAAATGATATGATTTCCGTCTTTATCGGTTTGGGCATCTTTAGTTTTTTCAACTAATTCGTCAAACGTAAAGAACTTGTTATCAACAGTAGGGTATAAGGCAAACTTCTTCGCTTTGTCAAAGAATTTTTCTTCCGATAACATTCCGTATTCAATAATAACCTTGATGTCGTTCCATTTTTGTTCAAAATCTTCACGATTATTTTTGAATAAAGAAGAAAGTTTGTCGGCTACTTTTTTAGTAATGTATCCAGAGATTTTTTTAACGGCTCCGTCAGCTTGCAAATAAGAACGAGAAACGTTTAAAGGAATGTCTGGAGAATCAATTACCCCTTTTAGCATTTGTAAGAAATCAGGAACGATTCCTTCTACATTATCCGTTACAAATACTTGGTTTTGGTACAATTGGATTTTATCCTTTTGCATATCCAAGTTCTGCGTTAACTTAGGGAAATATAAGATTCCTGTTAAGTTAAATGGATAATCTACATTTAAGTGAATGTGGAATAAAGACTCTTCAAATTGCATTGGATACAATTCACGGTAGAAGTTTTTATAATCTTCATCTTCTAAATCCGCAGGTTTTTTTGTCCAAGCAGGATCTGTGTTGTTGATAATATTATCAACAGTTATTGTTTCTGGTTTTGCATCTTCAGCAGCACCTTCTGGTAAAGGTAAAGTTTCCTCTTTAGTTCCAAACTTAATTGGTACTTGGTTAAAACGGTTGTATTTAGTTAACAATCCGCTAATTTTACCTTCTTCTAAAAATTCAGTTGAATCTTCAGCAATATGTAATACGATTTCTGTACCTCTGTCAGCTTTGTCGTGTTCTACTAAAGTATATTCAGGAGAACCATCACATGTCCAGTGAGCAGCTGGCTCGTCTTTGAACGATTTGGTGAAAATTTCTACTTTATCAGCCACCATAAAAGCTGAATAGAAACCTAATCCGAAGTGACCAATAACACCTGTTTCGTTTTTATCGTCTTTGTATTTTTCTAAGAACTCTTCAGCACCAGAAAAAGCAATTTGGTTGATGTATTTTTCAACCTCTTCCATGGTCATACCAAGACCTTGGTCTTTAATAGTTAAGGTTTTTGCATCTTTATCAATGCTTATTTCAATTTTAGCGTCGCCTAATTCTGTTTTAGCTTCACCAATTGAGATAAGGTGTTTTAATTTAGTAGTAGCGTCAGTTCCGTTCGAAATCAACTCACGTAAAAAGATTTCGTGGTCAGAATACAAGAATTTTTTAATCAGTGGAAATATATTTTCAACCGATACATTAATGTTTCCTTTACTCATAAGTATATATTTTGTTTGATATTATTTTCTGTGGATTGAATAGACAAAAAAAATACCAAAGGAAACTTAATGACAAGATGACAGATATACTTCGTTTATATAGGAATTTATTTCATGTTGCTGCCCTCGAATTTTTTCTACCAAAGTAAATTGATTAATAGCTCTATCTAAATTATGTTCAGAATGTTTAGTTTTATAGTAAATATCATTATTTAAGTAATCAGTTAAAAATTCTTCTGGAATATTGGTTACTTCTTGACAAACAAACGCTACCTTAATTTTGTTTTGAAGTTTAGGTAAGTACAAGGCTTTTATGGTCGCTAAAAAATCTTGTCGAACCACAAAAACCACTTTTTTAAAACCGTGTTTAATAGCATCATAAATAGAAAAATCGATAATCGCTTCGTTTTCATTACTAATAGCGTCCAATTGCTTTAATCCGCCATATCTAGTTCCCATACCAGCAGCAAGAATAACTAAAGTCATAATATTTATTTAAAAAGCCCAATATAATTTAATATGATTGATTATTTTGGTCGACATTAAATTTTATTTCATGAATCTAACTACGATTGACTATACTTTTATCTTTATTTTTTTCAGTATCACATTAGGAATAGGTATTTGGGTTTCGAAAAAATCAAAACAAAGTACTTCTGAGTATTTTTTATCGGGTAGAAATATGCCTTGGTGGTTATTGGGAGTTTCAATGGTAGCCACAACTTTTTCGACTGATACTCCTAATTTAGTTACAGATATTGTTAGAACCAATGGTGTTTCTGGAAACTGGGTTTGGTGGGCTTTCTTGCTAACAGGAATGTTAACGGTTTTTATTTATGCGAAATTATGGAGAAAGAGTCAATCAACGACAGATTTAGAGTTTTATGAGCTTAGATATGGAGGAAAACCAGCTAAGTTTTTAAGAGGGTTTCGTGCACTATACCTTGGAATATTTTTTAATGTTTTAGCAATGGCTGGTGTAACCTTAGCCGCTATAAAAATTGGAGAGGTGATGTTAGGTTTAACACCAATTCAAACAATTGGTATTGCTTCGGTAGTTACGGTTATTTTTAGTGCTATTGGTGGATTCAAAGGGGTGGTGTACACCGATTTTTTATTGTTTTTTGTTGCGATGATTGGTGCTGTTGGAGCTGCTGTGGTTGCTGTAAACCATCCTGAAGTAGATGGTCTAGAGAATTTGTTAACACATCCTAATGTAGTAGACAAATTATCAATTTTACCAGATTTTAACAATAAGGAACTACTTATATCAATTTTTATTATTCCGTTAGCAGTGCAGTGGTGGAGCGCATGGTATCCTGGAGCAGAACCAGGTGGAGGAGGGTATATAGCTCAAAGAATGCTGGCTTCTAAAGATGAAAACCACGCTATTGGAGCAACTTTTTTCTTTAATATTTTACATTATGCTTTACGTCCGTGGCCATGGATTATTGTAGCATTAGCTTCATTAGTGGTATTTCCAGATTTGGCTAGTATAAAAGAGACTTTTCCAAATGTGTCAGATGACAAATTGGGGCATGATTTAGCATATCCAGCTATGTTAACATTCTTACCTAGCGGATTGGCAGGTGTTGTACTAACATCGTTAGTAGCTGCATACATGAGTACAATTTCTACCCACTTAAATTGGGGAGCATCTTATATAGTAAATGATTTTTATAAACAAAATATAAACCCAAATGCTAATGAAAAAACATTGGTAAATGTTGGGAAATTAGCAACCGTAGTTTTAATGATTTTTAGCGCAATATTAGCGTTACTATTTACCAATGCGTTAGAGATTTTTAAATTTATATTAATGTTTGGTGCAGGTACTGGACTTATATTTTTATTGCGTTGGTTTTGGTGGCGTATCAATGCGTGGAGTGAGATTTCGGCAATGGTAGCATCAGGGGTTTTTTCATTAATTTTTTATTTTAATGCTGAATATTTATTTGGAACAGAAGGAGTGTTTGAAAGCTATTGGCAATTTCCATTAGTGGTGTTGTGTACTACTATTGTTTGGCTGTTGGTAACTCTGCTAACGAAACCAGAAGATGATGAAGTACTGATTAATTTTTATAAGAGAATTCAACCTAAAAAGGCAGGATGGTTGTATGTGTTAGCTAAAGCAAAAGAGAAAAATATTGTAATAGATGAGCAGAAAGAAACGGTTAATTTAGGTAATGGTTTATTAGCTGCTTTTACGGGTTGTATTTTAGTTTTTAGTAGTTTGTTTGCAACTGGAAATTGGATTTACGGAAATTATACAATTGCTATGGTGTTAACAGGAATTGCATTCGTAACAGTATATATTTTACTGGGGTTGTGGAAGAGGATTAAAGTGAATTTTCTATAAAACAGATAAAAATAAATACTAAAAAACACTAACTCGTTACAAGTTAGTGTTTTTTGATTGTAGATTAAATATCTCTTAACATTTCTGATTTGTTGTTGTTTTTCCAGGTTCCACCTGTAAAGTCAGGAACTTTAATAGAGCAACTGTTCTGGGCTACAGATAATTCTGAAAGAGGCGTAATAGCACTCCATAAAACGCTATCATATACATTAATATCTAATGGTAAACCTTCATTTAAACACCTAATTAAACGGTAAATCATTACAAAATCCATCCCTCCGTGACCTACAGAATTGTCTGAGATTTGTGTTTTTAGTTTATCCCAAAGCGGGTGGTTGTATTTTTCTCTGTATTCATTATATTTTTCAGGTTTCAACCATTCATGTCCCTACCAAGCTAATTCTTCTTCATTATTATAGCAACAATTTTCTAGCATTATACAATGCTTTTGTGTGCGTTCTGTGGTTTCTATCAACTTCCAACAAACCTCTAAGGTATAAGCTACAGGAACCTCGTAGGCTACATGCTAGCCTTGTTCCATTCCATATAAAGCCATTGGCGTATGCCATTCCCAAGGAGTAGCAATTATTAATAAATCGATATCATCACGTTCAACAACCTTTTTCCATTCTTCAGGACTTCCATAATAAGCATCAGTAGTTTTATTGTATGTTTTTTTGAAGATGTTCGTTTGGTTTGTCTGTTTTCTCTTTGCGTAAATCAGAAACAGCTACAATTTCAGCATTTCCATTTTTTACCAACTAATCAAACATTTGTACTAGTACTTGCCCTCTGTTTCCACAGCCAATAATTCCAACATTAACTTTGTCTATTTTAGGAGCAGCTCAACTAAAAAACACTTCCTTTTGCAGTTTTATTTAATAGAGGAATGGTTTTGTCACTAGCTTCTTCTTTACACGAAATAGCAGTTGATAAACCAAAAAACATAGCGGCTTTGGTTGATAATGAGAGGAAATCTTTTTCTGTTCATAAATAATTAGTTAATATTTGTAGTTTTATGTCTTTTTGTAAAGGTATTAATTAATTACTATTTTTACAGGCTGCAATTGACAACAACAAAATAATCAACTTTAAAAAATATGTATAATTCAAAAATTACAGGATTAGGTTATTATGTTCCTGAGAACGTAGTGACTAACGATGACTTGACTCAGTTCATGGAGACGAGTGATGAATGGATACAAGAAAGAACTGGTATCAAAGAGCGTCGTTGGATCGACCCAAAAACTTCTGATGATTCTACATCGGTAATGGGAGCTAAAGCCGCTAAAATAGCCATAGAGCGTGCTGGATTGACTAAAGATGATATTGATTTTATCATTTTTGCTACGTTGAGTCCTGAATTATATTTTCCAGGAGGCGGTGTGCAAATTCAAGATTTGTTAGATATGCCAACTGTTGGAGCATTAGATGTTCGTAATCAATGTTCTGGATTTATTTATTCACTTTCTGTGGCTGATCAGTTTATTAAAACAGGAATGTATAAAAATGTTTTAGTAATTGGTTCTGAAAATCACTCAGGTGGTTTAGAAAAATCAACTAGAGGGAGAGGAGTCACTGTAATTTTTGGAGATGGAGCAGGAGCAGCTGTTTTATCACGTTCAGAAGAAGAAGGAAAAGGAATTTTATCTTCTCACTTACATTCTGAAGGAAAATATGCGAAAGAATTAATGTTAGAAGGTCCTTCTACAGGACGTTGGGTTCCTGAAATTATGGAAGCAAATGATCCAGATGATACTTCGTATTATCCATATATGAACGGTCAATTTGTATTTAAACATGCAGTTGTTCGTTTTTCAGAAGCAATCGTTGAAGGTTTACAAGCAAATGGATTGCAAAAAGAGGATATTGATATGTTAATTCCGCATCAAGCGAACTTACGTATTGCGCAGTTTATTCAAAAGAAATTCCAGTTGTCTGATGACAAGGTGTATAACAATATTATGAAGTATGGTAATACGACTGCAGCTTCTGTTATTATAGCACTTACTGAAGCTTGGGAAGAAGGAAAAATCAACGATGGTGATTTGGTAGTATTAGCTGCCTTTGGTAGTGGATTTACTTGGGGATCGGTAGTGATTCGCTGGTAATTTTAGTCTGCATATAAAATAGAAAAACCGAAGTATTAACTTCGGTTTTTCTTTTCAAATAATTCTACAATTGTAGGCTTATATAAATCCTCCACCTCCTTGGGTTTCGTTATTATCACGTTGTTTTCTAGCGCGGGCTTTATTTTTTCCTCCACCAAATCTGTAGTTAAATCCGATATAAGCAGTTCTGCTTTCCCATTTAAAGCGTCCGTTTTGAACAAAAGGTCTTTCAGAATTAAACTTAAACCTCATGTCATTAAAAATGTCGTTAACTCTCAAATTGATGTTTCCTTTTCCTTTAAGAATAGTGTAGTTAGCACCTATGTTAACCATTTTCATTGGCTCTACATCCCACTGAATATCTTCTCTTGGTCCTCTATACATAGCAAATAATTGTAAACGTAATTTTTTAGATACTGTAAAACTATTGCTTATACGTGCATTAAAAATGTCTGTTTTAACTTCAAGAGTAGGAGCATTAGGATTACTGAAATCAGTAGTTCCAAATTGTTTTTGAGAATAATAATCCATACTAGCATTAGCTCTCCACCATTTTGCAATTTTATAATTTACAGAGAATTCTAAACCATAAGCATCGGTATCGTCAAAATTGGCAAAAGTTAATATCTGTTTAGTATTTGTTTCATCTAAAGAATCCATGTAGGTAGCTCTATTGATTACATCGGTAATATTTCTGTAAAAACTACCTAATGTTATCGACCCTCCTTTTACTTTTCTGGTGTAGTTAAATTCAAGTGAATTTGTAAACTGAGGAACAAGATCAGGGTTACCAACCGATGTAATTAAAGGTGTACTCCATTCTCTAATAGGGTTAACTTGTTGTATTCCTGGTCTGTCTACTCTTTTGCTATAGCTTAACTGAAATTGATCTGCCTCATTAGGATTATAAGTGAAAAAAGCTGACGGATATACGCTGAAAATATCATCAGTAACTTTATCATTTTTCACATCACCATTTTCATCTAGTCCTGTAAAGTTACCTTCAATTTCATATTGCTCAAAACGCGCTCCTAATTGCATAGATAGTTTACCAAACTGGTGACCATAGTTTACATAAGCTGAATAGATATCTCTGTCATAAGTAAAATAAGAATCTCCTACATCTCTAAATGTAGTATTTTCTTCAATTTGTTGGTTTGTAAGGTTGATATTATCAGTATTATTTACTCGATACTCTAAACCTAGTTCAAGTTTACCATTTTTAGAAATAGGATTTGTATAATCTAAATTTATTAATGTACTTTTTCTATTGTTGTTTATATCATTAAAGTAATCAGGTTGCGAACCTTCAAGGAAATAGTTATTTAAATAGTTTGGTGCATTGTTTTTAGAATAGTTAGCTTCAAACTCAATAGTGTGTCCTTCTTTAGTAAAATCGTGTTTGTAGTTTACGTTGTAAGCTTGATTATGGCTTTCGTTATTTTGAGTGTTAGGAGAATGTTCAATTAAATTACCATTATTATCGGTAATAATAGCACGTCCGCTTGCATCACTCGAAAACCAATTTTGAGTAGTGTATAATGATAAAGTATTTTTATCATCTAAATAAATATCGGCTCCAATTTTAAACAAGTGAGATTCATTATCGTTAGTGAAAACAAAATCTTGATAGTTAATTCCAGGTCTACTAATGTACCCAAAGTTATAGCGTTCACCACCATTATATCCGTAGTTGCCAAAGAAGTTTACTTTACCTGTTTTGTAATTCATATTGGTAGAAGCATTGTAACGAACAAAATGACCAGCTTCAACACCTGTGTTTACAGAACCGTTAAAACCTATGTTAGCATTTTTGTTAAGGATGATGTTAATAATACCGCTCATTCCTTCAGGGCTGTATTTAGCAGAAGGGTTGGTAATTAACTCAACGCTTTTAATAGATGAAGAAGGAATTTGTTTTAACAACTCAGAAGCAGGTATGTTTGTAGGTTTTCCGTCTACAAGTACACGCACATTTTCATTACCACGTAAGCTAATATTTCCTGATTGACTATCAACACTTACCGATTGTACGTTGTTTAATAATTCTGAAGCTGTAGCTCCTGCTGAGGTTAAATCCTTCCCAACGTTAATTACTTTTCTATCTACTTTTTGGGTTACAGAAGAAGTTTCAGCTCTAACTTCTACTTCATCTAAAGTAGTGCTGTCTTCTTCTAAAGAAATAGTTCCTAAGTCTATTTTATTTGATTTGTTACTAACTGAAACAGGTTTAGAGAAGGTTTTATATCCAATAAATTGAACTTCTACAATACTATTTCCTTCAGGGATATTTTTTATAGAGAATAAACCGTTGTCATCAGTAATTCCACCAGTCACAATTTTTTTGGTAGCATCTTTGATTATAATATTAACATAAGGTAACGGTTGTTTAGTTGTTTGGTCGACTACTTTACCAGATACGATTCCCGGTTTAGGAAGATTACTCTTAGGCATTTGGGCAAACATGCTCGTACTTAATACAGTTAAGAGTATTATGAATATGTTTTTCATTTGGTTGTTTTTAGATTTAGATTGTTTTGATGCTTAATAGACAGTCTAAATAGTATCTTTGTTACTCTAATTAACAGGTTTTAACGTAATATTAACACAAAATGAAAAAACGTACTTTGGTTCTTGGTGCCTCTTTAAATCCGACAAGATATTCTAATATTGCGATTAAAAGATTGATAAGTAATGGTGTAGAAACACTAGCATTAGGCGCCCGAGAAGGCAGAGTGGGTGATGTTGTAGTTGAAACAGAAAAGAAACTTTTTTCTGAAATAGATACGGTCACTCTCTACCTGAATCCTGAACGTCAGAAGGAATATTATGATTACATCGTAAGTTTACAACCACGAAGGATTATTTTTAATCCAGGAACTGAAAATGTTGAGTTTATTGAAATTTTAAAAGATAACGGAATTGAAGTTGAAATAGCTTGTACTTTAGTACTTTTATCTACAAAGCAGTATTAAATAGATTGTTGGATAATTGGATAATTGGATAATTGGATTGTTGATTAATACTGAACTTCTTAAATTCTAAACACCTTAACACCTCAAACTTTCTATTCTTTAAAATCTTCAATTTTTGAATCTTTTAATATTTTAATAGGAAAATTGTCTCTGCTGTATAATTTTCCTGCTTCAGCAAGTTCTACATTTTTAAAAATAGTTTGAGCCTCAGCTTTAAAATCTTCTAAATTATTATACCTGCTAGAATAATGCCCGATAATTAATTTTTTTGCATTCGCCTGATTAGCAATAGAGGCAGCTTGTTCGGCTGTTGAGTGTTTTGTTTTCTCACACAAATCTTCTCTATCTTTTAAAAAGGTAGCTTCATGATAGAGTAAATCAACATCTTTAATGATAGGTACTATAGCTGGTTTGTAAGCAGTGTCACTACAAAAAGCGTAGCTTAATGGTTTAGGCGGATCAAGGGTAAGTTCTTCGTTAAGAACTACTTCTCCTGTAGAAAGAACAAAATCTTTACCAGCTTTTATATTATGGAAATCACAAGTTTCAATCTCTTCATATTGCTGTATATTTTCAATATGTAACTTTCTAGGTTTAGGTTTTTCCGTGAACAAAAAACCATTTGTATATATTCTATGATCTAACGGAATGGTTCTTACAGAAACCTTATCGTCTTCAAAAATAAGTTCACTTTCTTTAGAATCTAATTCATGAAAGATGATAGGATACTTAGTCCATGATTTTGAAACTTTTAATTGAAGTACTGTAACTTCTTTTATTCCTTTAGGACCGTAAATATGCAACTCTCTTTCACGGTTTAAAATACCGAAAGTTGAAATTAAACCGACTAAACCAAAGAAATGATCGCCATGTAAATGAGAAATGAAAATATGGTTGATTTTAGAAAAACCAACCTTGTATTTACGCATTTGTCGTTGAGTACCCTCACCACAATCAATTAAAAAATGTCGATTGTTAATTTCTAAATATTGAGCAGTAGGGTAGGCATTAACTCTAGGGGTTGCAGAATGGCAACCTAAAATAGTCAAATGTAAACTCATTCATTTATTTTATTACAAAGCGTTTAGAAATAATTTCTTTATTGCTTTGTATTGCGTAAATGTACATTCCAGATTTTAAATCGTTACGTTGAAACGGAAAAGAATTACGTCCTTTTAAAGCTTTTAATTCTTTATTATAAACTGTTTTACCTAGCACATTTCTAACAGTTAAAATAACTGTTTGATCGTGTTTAGCATTAAAGTAAATAGTAGTGCTGTTTGTAAAAGGGTTAGGGGATGCCACTAGCTTTTCAACCGATTTTTCTTGAGAAAAACCAACTGAGATAGCTAAGAAAAAAGTTATAAAAAGTATTTTTTTTACCATAAATTATCACTTAGGGGGGAATGAATAATTATTTAATAATATAAGGTTAAAAACCTAAATCGCGTTGAATTTCTTCCATTTCAATCACATCTTCTGCTTCAATTAAAGTAGGAACGATGTTAAAAGTTTCAGGAAAATCATCAATATCTACATCTTTTGATACAACTACAAAAGATGTGCCATTACTTTGATGTTCATGAGCGTATTTCAAAAATAGCAAAATATTTTTGTTAGAGGCATTAAATTGCTCTGAAATTACAAGAATCAGGTTTTTTCCTGTAAGAGTAACATATTCTTTTTCAAAGTTTTCTAAGAAATCTGTAAAGGAATTTTCATCAGAAGTTATTAATGTGTAATCTGTTTTTTGCTCTGCTTTCATGTTTACCTTTTTATTTGTTGTGCTAACAAATAAATTACTGCCATACGTACAGCAACTCCGTTTTCTACCTGATTTAAAATAATAGACTGGCTACTGTCGGCAACATCACTTGTTAGTTCTACACCACGGTTTATTGGTTCAGGGTGCATGATAACAATCTTTTTATCAAGGTTGTCTAAAATTTCTTTATTAATACCAAAAAGCTGTGTGTACTCTCTTGTTGATGGAAAATATTTAATATCCATACGTTCGTGCTGTACACGTAGTACATTGGCAACATCACACCACTCTAAAGCTTTTTTAAGATTGGTTTCTACTTCAACTCCTAAGCTAGAAATATAACGAGGAATTAAAGTGGTAGGCCCACAAACTTTTACCTTAGCACCTTGTAATTGTAGTGCAAAAATATTTGATAAGGCTACACGTGAGTGTAATACATCACCAACAATTAAAATCTTTTTACCTTTTAAATCGCTATTTAAAGCTTCACGCATTGAAAAACTATCTAACAAGGCTTGTGTTGGATGTTCATGCGTACCATCGCCAGCATTGATAATTTTAGCATCTACGTGTTTTGATAAGAAAATTCCAGCACCAACATTTGAATGACGCATCACAACAATATCAACTTTCATTGATAAAATGTTATTAACGGTATCAATTAGTGTTTCTCCTTTCTTTACAGATGATTGACCAGCAGAGAAATTAATAACATCTGCAGATAGACGTTTTTCAGCTAACTCAAAAGAAAGTTTTGTACGCGTACTATTTTCAAAAAATAAGTTGGCAATAGTAATATCGCGTAATGAAGGAACTTTTTTTATAGGTCTGTTAATGACTTCTTTAAAATGAGCAGCGGTTTCAAAAATAAGCTCAAGGTCATTTTTGTTAAGGTATTTAATTCCTAATAAATGTTCAACGCTTAACTGCTTCATCTTAGTTTGTTTTTTTAATCATAACTAATCAAGCTTTGAGGGCTTGGGTTCAAGGTAAATTGTATCTTCTTTATGAGTTTCTTGCCAACAAACAACTACTTTTTCTTCGTTGATGGCATCTACTTGTCTTCCACGGTAATTAGGTTGAATTGGTAAATGACGACTAAAACGGCGATCAATTAACACCAATAATTCGATGTTGTCAGGTCTTCCGTACGATTGTAATGCCGTTAAAGCACTTCGTACGCTTCTTCCTGAGTACAAAACATCGTCAATAATTACCACTTTTTTGTCTTCAATTAAAAAGTCTATTTGAGTTGAAGTGGCTTCTAATGGTTCTTGTCTTCTGCGAAAATCATCACGATAAAAAGTAATATCTAAAAGACCTAATTGTAAGTCCTTTATATTGTATTCCTCTCTTAATAATTTAGCTAATCGATTAGCTAAATAAGTACCTCTAGGCTGTAATCCTATTAAAACGGTATTAGAAAAATCGTTGTGATTCTCGATTAACTGACACGCTAATCGATGCAGAATGATTTCAATTTCTTTCGAAGTAAGTAGTGTTTTTCTGCTCATTTGTTGCTACCAAATTGGTTTGATAGTTCAACGTTCAAAATTACGGCAAAAAATTACGCTGACAAAATTAAACTTAATGAAACCCCTAATAAATTTTAATCGTAAAATAAGGAATTAATTAAGGTGTTCCATGTGACCTTTAAAGGAATAATTAATAATTAACACATGAAACGTAAAACTTGGTCTATAAAATTATTTTTACATTTGCCCACTTTTACTCACTAAGTGAGACTTGAAAGTTACTAGGTTTCTTTGTTTTATAAATAGGCTCTAGTGAACTTTCTTAAATGTAGCTTATAAAAGACGTTTAAAATTATGATGAAATACATTAAAGGTAAGAAGATTAACATTAAAGATGATTCGTTAGCAGGTATAACAGTGTCGTTAGCCATGATACCAGAAGTAGTGGCTTTTGCTTTCGTGGCTCAAATAAGCCCTATTGTAGCGTTGTTTGGTGCTTTTGTTATAGGAATCATTTCTGCAGTTTTTGGAGGTAGACCAGGGTTAATTTCTGGAGCAGCAGGAGCTGTAGCTGTAATTTTTGTTACGATGATACAAGAAGGACATGCAAAAGGGTTATTATTTGATACACCTGTTGAAAATATGGGGTATTTCTATTTATTAGCTGCTGTAGTTTTAATGGGAATCATTCAGGTTTTAGCAGGAGTATTTAAGTTAGGAAAGTTAGTTAGATTAATTCCACACCCTGTAATGATGGGGTTCGTAAACGGTTTAGCAATCGTTATTTTTATAGCGCAATTAGGAATGTTCAAAGAAAATAAGAAAGATATTTTCGGACAAAATATGCGTAAGACCGAATCGAAAGAATTGGTATATAAAGTAGCAGACAATGAAGTGCAAGATTTAGTATCTAATGCGGCTTTGTTTTCAATCAAAGGAAACTCAATTATCAACAATCAAACAAACCAAGAAGTCTTTGTAAAGTCAGATACACAGGTTTTTGATGCGAAAACTCAGAAAGTTGTTTATAACATAGAACAAGATGGATTCTATTCCGTAAAAGATAGTGGAGTGGTAAAATCTACTTTACAAGGAACAAAGTTGTATACTATGGTTGGACTAGTGTTGTTAACGATGTTAATTATATGGTTACTTCCTAAAGTAACAACGAAAGTACCAGCGGCATTAACGGCTATTTTAATTGTAACATTTGTGTCTATTATTGGAGGATTAGAGTCTATAAATGTTGGAGATTTTATTAGAGATGGTGGAGGAGCTGGTTTAAATGGTTTTGACGAAATTTCTAAGAAAATGAATTTAGCAGAGCTTTGGAGTCATTTACCATTCAATTTAGATACGCTGAAATTTATTGCACCATATGCCTTTTTAGCAGCTTCAGTTGGATTGATTGAAACCTTAATGACGATGAATTTAGTGGATGAATTAACAGATTCGAGAGGAGATGGTAATAAAGAATGTATAGCACAAGGAGCAGGAAACATGTTAAGCGGAATGTTTGGAGGAACTGGCGGTTGTGGTATGATTGGACAAACAGTAATTAACATTAATGCAGGCGGTAGAGGACGCTTATCAGGAGTTATGATGGCGGTTACTTTGTTAATTTTTATCCTTTTTGCTGATAAATACATTGAGCAAGTACCTATTGCTGCTTTAGTAGGAGTAATGTTTATGATGGTGATCGATACGTTTGCGTGGTCAAGTTTTAGAATTATGAATAAAATTCCAAAATCGGATGCGATTGTATTAATTACAGTGTCAGCAGTAACAGTAATTTTTGACTTGGCAATTGCTGTATTTATTGGAGTTATTATTTCAGCATTAGTTTTTGCATGGGAAAATGCCAAGAAAATTAGAGCGAGAAAACGTTATAAAGAAGATGGAACCAAGATTTATGAAATTTGGGGACCTTTATTCTTCGGAAGCATCACCGCTTTTAATGAAAAGTTTGATATAAAGAATGACCCAAAAAATATAGAGATTGATTTTGTTGAGTCTCGTATTTCAGATCACTCAGCTATTGAAGCTATTTTTATACTAGTTGAAAAATATCAAAAGGCAGGAAAAAAGGTAACGTTAAAACATTTAAGTGAAGATTGTAAGGTATTGCTGTATAAAGCAAGCCCGATTTTTGCAGATGTTATTGAAGAGGCGGTAGATGATCCTCGTTATCATTTAGCTGCAAATCCAGAAGATTTTCCAAAGCCTTTATCAGAATATAGTTTTTAAATAAAAAATCCCGCAATTGCGGGATTTTTTATTTTGTGTTTGTCTGTATTTTAGCAGCGAAGCGTTCTTTAGTCTTTTCTCTATAAGAAAACTAGTTTTTTTGAAGGGGACTTATAATTTCTACATCACTAAAAGCAATAGCACCTCTAATAACACTATCAATAGTGTTTTTTAAAGCTTCAATCAGTTGCATTTTTAATTGCGATTTATGATAAATTAAACTTACTTCACGTGCAGGAGGTGGAGTTTCAAATTCTCTTAAATGAGCTTTATCTCTATCATTTAAATCTAGGGTGTTTAAATAAGGAAGCAAGGTCATTCCCAATCCATCTTTAGATAATTTGATAAGTGTATCAAAGCTTCCGCTCTCTAGTTGAAAATGATGTGTAGCACTTCTTTTATTTGTTCTACAAAGGTTAATTACGCTATCTTTAAAACAGTGTCCATCTTCAAGTAATAATATATCGTCGACTTCTAAATCGTCTACCTTTAGTTTCTTTTGCTTGTATAAGCGATGTTCACTAGGAACTAAACCAACAAAAGGTTCATAATATAAAACACGTTCTTTAATAGCTTCATTTTCTAGCGGAGTGGCAGCAATGGCAGCATCGATATATCCATCCATTAACTTTCTAACTATTTCTTCAGTAGTTAACTCTTCAATAACTAACTGTACTTTAGGGTAGTTTTTACTAAAGGTTTTTAAGAACATAGGAAGTAAAGTAGGCATAATGGTAGGGATGATTCCTACTCTAAACTCTCCTCCAATATATCCTTTTTGTTGGTGAACGATATCTATAATTCGGTTACTTTCATCAACAATAACTTTGGCTTGCTCTACAATACGTTTTCCTAATTCTGTTAATTCTATAGGTTTTTTTGAACGATTAAAAATTTTAGCATCTAACTCTTCTTCTAACTTTTGAATTTGCATACTAAGTGTTGGTTGTGTTACAAAACAATGTTCAGCAGCAATCGTAAAGTTTTTATATTCAGCAACAGCAAGTGTATATTTTAATTGCGTTATAGTCATTTGTATAATAATTTTCGATAAAGATATTAAAACAATCAATAACCTTTATAGTCCAAGTGTGAAAAATTGCACTAAATTTGCTATAGAAAAAGTAAAAAACTTAAAATCAACATACTATGACAACTACAATTTTAGGGTTAGACAAGCAAAAAACGACAACATTAGTAAAAGAGTTAAATACGTTGTTAGCTAACTTTCAAGTATATTATCAAAACGCAAGAGGTTTACACTGGAATATTAAAGGGAAAAACTTTTTTGAGTTACACATGAAATTTGAAGAGTTTTATACCGATGCACAAGAAAAAGTAGATTTAATCGCAGAGCGAATTTTAACGTTACAGGGAACTCCTTTACATACTTTTGATGATTACACAAGTGTGTCTAAAGTTCCTGTAGGAAAAAACATTTCAAACGATGTTGAAGCAGTTAAACTAATTATTAGTTCATTGTCTGAATTATTAAAAATAGAACGTACAATTCTTGATTTGTCTGATGAAGCAGAAGACGAAGGAACAAACTCAATGATGAGCGATTTTATTGCTGAACAAGAGAAAACAATATGGATGATGAATGCTTGGTTAGGCTAAAATTAGCGTTACACAAGTAAATACTTCCATAAAATACGAATACTCACAAAGGCAATCAAAATAGCGGTTGCCTTTTTTAGTTGTGTAGGGGTAAAAAGTTGGTTACTCATTCTGCTACCAATTTGACCTCCAATAAAAACGGTGATTAATAAAATAGAAGTAAGTTTCCAGTCGATAGAAAACTCAGGGTTTGTGTACTGTCCCACTAAACCAGAAATTGAATTTACTAAAATGAAAAAACTTGCTGTAGCTGCTATTTTTTTAGGAGTGTCCCAATTGGTTAAATGAAGTAGCGGAGCTAAGAAAATACCACCACCAATACCTACCATTCCAGAGATAAAACCAATAACTCCGCCATAACCAGCATTTTTTGCAAGGTTTAAGTCGTTGGTGTTGTTGTTATTAGTAACTACTTTGTTAGAAATCCACATAGTAATAGCAGCAAAAAGTAATGTAAAACCTAAGAGAATAAAGAAAAACGTCTGACTTATTCGCAGATATCCCCCTAAAAAAGCTAAAGGAATACTAAATAAAGTAAGCGGAATAACCTTTTTCCAGTTGTATTGCTTTTGTTGTATGTATAGTAAAACATTTCCGGTAACGACCATAACATTACATAGTAAAGCAGTAGCTCTTATTTGTGTAAAAAGTAATCCTGTAAGCGCTAAAACAGCTAAATAACTTGAGCCTCCACCAAAACCAACGGAAGAGTATAGAACAGCTATAATAAAAAAAAGTAAGATTATGTACCAATTAGTACTTAAAATATCTAAAAAAAGCGTGATTACCATAGTAAACAAATGTAATGATAAAAGCTTCTTGAAAAAGAATAGAAGACTTATCCTTTTATAAAAGACTTTTTAAACTGCTGAGGAGTAATCATCTCCATTTTTTTAAACTGTCTGTTAAAATAGCTAATATTATTAAACCCTGATTTGTAGGCTATTTCAGAAATACGTAGGTTTTTAGATTGTTTTATAAGTTTTTTTGAAAATTTAATTTTTTCAGAATTGATATAGTCTATAGGAGAAATACCTAAGGTGTTTTTAAATTTTTTATGAAAATGAGAGGTACTCATACAAGCCTTTTCAGCTAAAAGCTCAACGGTAATATCTTTATTAGTAAGGTTGTTTTTTATAAATTTAATAACCATGCCTATACGCGTATCAGAAAACGTATCTGTAGGGTCATTTAAAATGAATGCTTTAGCTTTGGTCTGTAGTAGTCTAACAATCAGTTCTTGTATCATAAGATCAAGAAGAATGTCTTTAGATTTGTTTTGCTCAGTAAATGTATGAACTAAACGCCCTACTAAGTGATTAATATCTGTATTATGAACTAAGTGTGATGAAGTATCATTCAAATTCCAGTTATTATTTTCACGTTCTATAGCTACGTTGTGGTTGAACTTTTCAACAATTTCTTCTATTTTATGTGAATCGATACCTAGTGCTAAGCATTGAGTAGGGTTATTTTTATCTGCCAAAGGAAAATCAATAATCATTTCTTTGTTTTTAGGCATAACCACAGATTCTCCCGGGAAAAAATCAAAAGAATCCATTCCTTCTAGATGCATTATTTTTTTACCGGTTAGCATACTGGCAATAACAGGAAAGTCAAAAGTTAATGAAATTTGTTCAGCATGCTTATGAGTTTCAAAAATATTTAACTCCGCATATTCAGCATTATAGGTGGTTCTATTTTCAACCAAAGTAGTGAGTTTTCGGCTTTCCTTATGTCGACTTAGTAAATGATTCATAATCAATAGTACAAAATTCTATTTGTGTTTTTTGGGGAATAATAGATATGTGTTACAATTTAATAAATATGTTCAATGTATTGGATATATGATATTATAAATTTACAAAAATTACGAAATATTCATTTTTGCACATGATTAATTAAGGATGTGTTATTTCGTTAGCTAAATTCAAATAAAAACATAAAAATACAAAGTTTATGAGTTATACTAAACCAAAGTTTAAAGACACGTATGCTAATTTTATTAATGGAGAGTTTGTTGCTCCGTTAGGAGGAGAATACTTCGAAAACAGATCTCCAGTAGATAATAGTATCATAGCAAAATATCCAAGATCACAAAAAGAAGATATAGAACTAGCTTTAGATGCAGCCAATGCAGCGAAGGAAAGTTGGGGAAACACTTCAGTAGCAGAAAGAGCTTCTTTATTAAATAAAGTTGCGAATATTATTGAAGCGAATTTAGAAGAGTTTGCATTAGTAGAAACTTGTGATAATGGAAAACCAATACGAGAAACATTAAATGCAGATGTCCCTTTATCGGTAGATCATTGGCGCTATTTTGCGGCTGCCATTAGAGCAGAAGAAGGAAGTGCAACAGAGCTTGATCAAAATACCTTATCAATGAACATTAAAGAACCTTTGGGGGTTGTGGGGCAAATTATTCCTTGGAACTTTCCTCTTTTAATGTTATCGTGGAAGTTGCCACCAGCATTGGCAACAGGGAACTGTGTGGTGTTAAAACCAGCAGAACAAACTCCGTCATCAGCAACATTGTTAATGGAAAAAATAGCAGGTGTTTTTCCTCCAGGAGTTATTAATGTAGTTCATGGTTTTGGTCCAGAAGCAGGAAAACCATTGGCATCAAGCCCAAGAATAGATAAAGTAGCCTTTACAGGTGAAACTACTACAGGACAGTTGATTATGCAGTATGCTTCTAAAAACTTAAATCCTGTTACAATGGAGTTAGGAGGAAAATCTCCAAATATCTTCTTTAATAGTGTAATGGATGAAGATGATGCGTTTTTAGATAAAGCAATTGAAGGAGCTGTTTTATTTGCATTTAATCAAGGAGAAATTTGTACCTGTCCATCACGTATTTTAGTACAAGAAGATATTTACGATAAATTTATGGAACGTGTGGTAGCAAGAACAGAAGCTATTGTACAAAACAATCCGTATGATGTAAATACAATGGTTGGTGCACAGGCATCTAATGACCAATACGAAAAAATTCAAGCATATATAAAAATAGGAAAAGAAGAAGGAGCGAAAGTATTATGTGGTGGAGAAGCTAATAAGCTAGATGGAGATTTAGCAAATGGTTTTTACATCAAGCCAACTATTTTAGAAGGGCATAATAAGATGCGTGTGTTCCAAGAAGAGATTTTGGACCAGTCGTTTGTGTTACAAAGTTTAAAGATGAAGCAGAAGCTTTAGAAATAGCAAATGACACTATGTACGGATTAGGAGCAGGGGTTTGGACACGAGATGCGCATCAGTTATATCAAATTCCAAGAGCGATTAAAGCAGGTAGAGTTTGGGTAAATTGTTATCATGCTTATCCAGCGCACGCACCATTTGGAGGATATAAAAAATCAGGATTTGGTAGGGAGAACCACTTAATGATGATGGATTACTATCGTCAAACTAAAAACATGTTGATATCGTATGATAAAAATAAGTTAGGGTTCTTTTAGTTGTTTGAAAATACTGAGCTTTTTAAAGCTCAGTATTTTATAAAAAAATATAATATGCAAAGAGTAGCAATAACAGATGCAGCAAAAGAAATAGTTAAAAAACTAAAAAAACAACATGGAGATTTGATTTTTCATCAAAGTGGAGGTTGTTGTGATGGATCATCACCAATGATTTTTCCTAAAGATGAAATGTATTTAGATGAAAGTGATATTCTGTTAGGTGTATTAAATGAAGTCCCCTTTTATATGAATAAAGATCAATATGAATATTGGAAGCACACGCATTTAACAATAGATATAACAGAAGGTAGAGGTTCTAGTTTCTCATTAGAAATACCTTTAGGAGTTCGTTTTATTGTGCATTCTCGCTTATTGCAAAATGATGAAGATTAATTTATGTTTTAAGAAGAAGGAATTAATAAGTTGATAAACAATTAAAAATGATTTATTTTAGTGGCTTAAGCTAAAATAAAAAGGTGTATAAGAATGAGTAACTATCACGTAAAAACATTAGAAGAATATTTTCAATTATATAGAAAGTCAGTAAGAAATCCAGAATTATTTTGGGAAGAAATAGCAGAAGAGCACTTCGTTTGGAGGAAAAAATGGGATACAGTTGTAGAGTACGATTTTTCAAAACCAGAGTTTAAATGGTTTGAAGGAGCAAAACTAAATATTACGGAAAACTGTATAGATCGTCACATACATATTAGAGGAGATAAAACAGCTATTTTATTTGAACCTAATAATCCAGATGAAGAAGCAGAACATATTTCTTACAAGGAATTACACAAACGCGTATGTAAGTTTGCGAATGTGTTAAAAGAACAAGGAATAAAAAAAGGAGATAGAGTTTGTATTTATTTACCGATGATTCCTGAGTTAGCAATTTCTATTTTAGCTTGTGCTCGAATAGGAGCAGTACATTCTGTAGTATTTGCAGGATTCTCATCAACAGCGTTAGCTACCAGAATTAATGACTGTGGAGCAAAAATGGTGATTACTTCCGATGGCTCTTACAGAGGTGCGAAAACAATCGATTTAAAAAGTATTGTAGATGAAGCTTTAGAGAGTTGCCCGTCCATAGAAACAGTATTAGTAGCGAAACGAATTAATTCTGATATAGAATTAAAAGAAGGTCGTGATAAATGGTTATCACCTTTGTTAGAAGAAGCTTATCAAGACTGTGTTCCTGAAATTATGGATGCTGAAGATCCATTATTTATTTTATATACCTCTGGTTCAACAGGAAGCCCTAAAGGAATGTTACATACCACAGCAGGGTACATGGTGTACACAGCATATACGTTTAAAAATGTATTCAATTATAAAGAAAACGATATTTATTGGTGTACGGCAGATATTGGTTGGATTACTGGGCATAGTTACATTGTATACGGTCCATTAGCAAACGGAGCTACAACTGTAATGTTTGAAGGGGTTCCTAGTTATCCTGATTTTGGCCGTTTTTGGGAAATTATTGAAAAGCATAAAGTAACTCAGTTTTATACAGCACCTACAGCTATTAGAGCTTTAGCAAAAGAGAACTTAGATTTTGTAGATAGTCACGATTTATCGTCGTTAAAAGTATTAGGTACGGTAGGAGAACCAATTAATGAAGAAGCGTGGCACTGGTATAATGATAATGTAGGAAAAAAGAAAAACCCAATTGTAGATACTTGGTGGCAAACGGAAACAGGAGGAATCATGATTTCACCGTTACCATATTTAACACCAACCAAACCAACGTATGCAACGTTACCACTTCCAGGAATTCAATTAGCGTTAATTGATGAAAACGGAAAAGAGATTAAGGGAAATCAGGTAGATGGTCGTTTGTGTGTAAAATATCCTTGGCCTTCTATGGCAAGATCAATTTGGGGAAATCATCAACGTTATAAAGAAACTTATTTCTCTGCGTATGATAATATGTATTTTACAGGGGATGGAGCACTACGTGACGAAGTTGGGTATTATAGAATTACAGGTCGTGTAGATGATGTAATTATTGTTTCTGGTCATAATTTAGGAACTGCACCTATTGAAGATTCTGTAAATGAGCATCCAGCAGTAGCAGAAAGTGCTATTGTAGGTTTCCCTCACGATGTTAAAGGAAATGCGTTGTATGGTTATGTGATTTTAAAAGAAACCGGAGAAGAAAGAAATCAAGACAATCTTCGAAAGGAAATAAATCAAATAATAACTGAACATATTGGTCCGATAGCAAAATTAGATAAAATTCAGTTTGTTGAAGGATTGCCTAAAACACGTTCAGGAAAAATTATGAGACGTATTTTACGTAAAATAGCACACAACGAATTAAATAATTTAGGAGATGTTTCAACATTATTAAATCCAGAAGTTGTAGAAAACATCATAAAAGAAAGACTTTAGTTGTAGAAAATAAATACTGTATTAAAAATTGTAAAACCAACATATTCGTTAATGTGTTGGTTTTCTTTTGTTTAAGATTTTAGGGTTGAAATTGGTTAAAGATTTGTTAAAGCAGTTAACGTTTTGTTGAGGTAGATTTAAACTGGAGCTAAAATATTCTTAAAGTTAGTGTTGTTGATTTGCGCCTATAAAAACTAAATAAAATTTAACAATGAAAAATTTATTGAAATTAGGATTTTTAGGTGTTTGTACAGCAGTTACATTAACATCTTGTGATTCTGAAAGTGGGTCTAATACACCAGGAAGTGGAGAGTCAGTTGAGTTAAAAGCACACTCTAAAACCCCTAATTTTTTAAAATTAGAGTCTGAGTTTTCAGGAGTAAAAATTTACCCTTTATTATCTTCAGAAGATAAATTAGAAGAAACTCCAAACTTTGTATATGGTTCTATGGCAGATGGTGCTGGATTAATGAAGAATTCAGACGGAACATTTACATTAATCAACAATATTGAAGCGGATTACTCAATCGCTCGTATCAAATTAGATAAAACATTTAAGCCAGTTCATGGTGAATATATTTTAAATGCAAACGCAACTGCAAGTACAGCTCAATGTTCAGGTTCTTTAGTAACTATGGAAGAGCATGGTTTCGGACCATTATACTTATCAGGTGGTGAATGGGGAGGAGCATCTAAAGGTGTTTTCGCAACTGATCCTTTCAAAGAAGCTTCAGCAGCAGGTACTCCAAATATGTTAACTGCAATGGGACAATGGTCTACAGAAAATGCAGTAGTAATTGGTAAAGATGCTTATGCAGATAAAACAGTTTTATTTATTGGTGATGATCACTCTGATAACGAAGTTCCTTCAGGTCAATTAGGAATGTATGTTGGTGAAAGAGGAGATTTAAATGGAGGTAAATTATACGGATTAAAAGTTACTGACGAAGGAGTTAC
Source organism: Tenacibaculum sp. TB-56 (assembly GCF_059716275.2). Classification (NCBI taxonomy): domain Bacteria; kingdom Pseudomonadati; phylum Bacteroidota; class Flavobacteriia; order Flavobacteriales; family Flavobacteriaceae; genus Tenacibaculum; species Tenacibaculum sp. TB-56. The sequence goes on from NZ_CM201367.1 coordinate 2,201,251, forward strand.
TTACGAAATGGACATGGCTGAAGGTCAAACTTACAACGCTACTTTTGTTGAGTTGAATGAAAAAGATATCGATTTATTAGATGCTGAAGCAAAAGAAAAAGGAGTAATGGGATTCTCTCGTTTAGAAGATATCGACTGGAGAAGAGGTTCTGCTAAGAACAACCGTGAAATCTATTTTTGTGTTACAGGTCGTAAAAAAGATGGTTTAATGGGAAAAGGAACTATTTACGGACGTGTGTATAAAGTAGAATTAAATGAAAATGATCCTACTGGAGCTGCTAAAATTACTTGTGTGTTAGATGGTGATAAATTAGACGGTAAAGCGAAAGATTTCCATAGTCCAGATAACATCGTAGTTACCGATAACTATGCGTATGTTCAAGAAGATCCTAACGGATATTTTGATGGAGATAAAAACCATGCTGCAAGTTTATATCAATATAACTTAAACACAGGTGAGGTTAAAAAAGTATTAGAATGTGATCAAGTAGCTGCTACGGCTGAAGGTTACGGAGCTTCTTATCAAGAAAGTGCTTGGGAAATTACAGGTATGATCGACATTTCTGAAACGATCGGAGTAAACGATACATTCTTATTAATTACTCAAAACCACGGATGGGTTCCTGCTGATGGTGGTGCGTTTACAGATGCTTTAGCAAACGACGCAGCTGAAACTGAAAAAGAAGGAAGTCAATTATATATTGTTCAAGGATTAAACAGATAATGACAAACAGTTTAAGTAAAATAAAAAAGGCACATGTTATCATGTGTCTTTTTCTAGTATCTATAGTTAGCTGTAAACAAGAAAAAACAGCTAGATATGCGAAGGTTGATAATCAAGCTTTGGTGTTGAAAATTCAAGAGTATTACACACAACACATCGATAGTTGTATTGGGTTATTAGAAGAATTAAATACTGTTGAAACAGTTTCAGAAAAAATAAAAAAATACAAATTAGCAAGGAGAGAATTCAAGTTAATAGAACCTATTTTGGCTTTTTCTGATAAAGAAAATTACAAGAGCTTAAACGCTCCTAATATTTTAAAGATTGATGAAGAAGATGCTACGGATGTTAAAATAAGAAACCCTTTCGGATTTCAAGTTATTGAAGAATTATTACACGAAGATGAGGTAGATGCTGCTGAAGTGAATAGCATTGTAAAAACTACAGCAAACAGACTTAAATTAATAGCAGGAAACAACACGCTGTATTTAAAAAAATACCATGCGTTGTGGTTGCTACGCGATCAAATTGCACGAATAGCTTTGGTAGGAATTACAGGTTTTGATTCGCCTGTGTTAGAGCAATCGTTAACTGAGGCTAAAACAAATTATGAAACCATACTTTTCATTATAAATACTTATAAAAATGAATTTTCAAATGAAAACTTATATACTGATTGGTTGAATGAAATAAAAGCTACTCAAAAAGTATTAGAAGAAGGAGAATTTGCTACGTTCAATCGTTTCGATTTTATTCAAAACCATGCGCATAAGCAATTAGAATTGTTAGCAAATACTGCGGAAGACTGGAAAGTAGAGTTTCCGTTAACTTTGGCGTTCAACAACAACATCACTTCGTTGTTTTCAAAAGAAACATTTAATGTGGATTTCTTTAACGATTACCATCAGTTAGAAAATGCAATGTCAGATGAAAAAATAGCGTTGGGGAAGAAGCTGTTCAACGATAAAAGTTTGTCAAAAGACGGAGTAATGAGTTGTGCTACTTGTCACATAAAAGACAAAGCATTTACTGACGGATTAGCAGCTTTCCCGAAGCAGTTAAGAAATACGCCAACATTACCGTATGCAGCCTACCAACAAACTTTTTTCCATGATGGAAGAGCGGGTAGTTTAGAAGGTCAGATTGTGGGCGTTGTTGAAAACAAAAATGAGTTTCATACGAACTTAAAAAATCTAACAGAAACGGTTGAAAAAGATAGTGCGTACACAAAATCGTTTACCGATTTATACGGAAAAGTAAGTGATTTTAACATCCGAAATGCGATGGCAAATTACATTAGAAGTTTAGGTGATTTTAGTTGTAAGTTTGATAAAAATATCAATAAAAAAGAAAACACGTTAACGGCTTCTGAGGTTAACGGATTTAACCTTTTTATGGGTAAAGCAAAATGTGCAACCTGTCATTTTCCACCAGTATTTAACGGAACGGTTCCTCCTAACTTCACAGAAACAGAAGTGGAGTCTATCGGTTTTCCTAATTTAACAGAAACGGAGTTGGATGGTGATTTAGGTGCATACAATGTGTTTAAAACTGAAGAAAGAAAATTCTTTTTTAAAACTACTACCGTTCGTAACATATCAAAAACAGCTCCGTATATGCATAATGGAGTTTATGAAACATTAGAGCAAGTTATTGATTTTTATAATAAAGGTGGTGGAGAAGGTTTAGGATATCACGTTCCAAACCAAACCTTACCTCCAGATGAATTGAATTTATCAGACAAAGAAATTCAAGACTTAATTGCTTTTATGGAAAGCTTAACGGATGAGTAAATTCATTCAGTTTTTATAGTTAACAAAAACGCTCAGAACACTCGTTTTAGAGCGTTTTTATTTCTAAACACAAAAGCAAAAAAAATGAAGATTTAGAAAAACATACCATTTTTTGTTTTTAAAATCTATAAATTGACAGCTCAAACGAATCTAATCAAACAAAGCATGGATAAAAAGTATATATGGAAAAAAGAATACACGGTTGTCTTGGTGGCTAACCTAATTTACATCGTGTTGTTTTACATAATTACTAACCTATATACAAAATAACCATGCAAGATATAGATTGGATTGTTCTTTCGCTTACCTTATTATTTATTGTTTTATACGGAGTTTGGAAAACCAGAGGAAGCAAAAATGTAGAGGATTATATAAAAGGAGGAAATGAAAGTAAATGGTGGACGATTGGTTTGTCAGTAATGGCAACACAAGCCAGTGCAATAACTTTTTTATCAACTCCAGGGCAAGCATTTCATAGCGGAATGGGGTTTGTACAGTTTTATTTCGGATTACCAATCGCAATGGTAATTATTTGCTTGGTGTTTATTCCTATTTACCACAAGTTAAAAGTTTATACAGCCTACGAATATTTAGAAGGAAGGTTTGATCAAAAAACACGAACCTTAACTGCTACTCTGTTTTTAATTCAACGCGGATTAGCAGCAGGAATTACCATTTTTGCCCCAGCTATTATTTTGTCAGCTGTTTTGGGTTGGGATTTAATTACTTTAAATATCATCATTGGGGTTTTGGTAATTATTTATACCGTTTCAGGAGGAACAAAGGCGGTAAGTGTTACACAAAAACAACAAATGGCGGTAATTTTTGCAGGAATGTTTGTTGCATTTTATTTGATATTACAGTATTTACCAGATGATATTACATTTACGAAAGCCTTGGAAATAGCAGGAGCTTCTAATAAAATGCAAGTACTAGATTTTTCTTGGGATTTGAATAATCGATATACTGTTTGGACAGGTGTTTTAGGAGGTACATTTTTAATGTTGTCATATTTTGGAACAGATCAAAGTCAGGTTCAACGTTATTTATCTGGAAAATCATTACGAGAAAGTCAATTAGGATTGATTTTTAACGGGCTGTTAAAAGTACCGATGCAGTTTTTTATTTTGTTAGTGGGAGTGATGGTTTTTGTGTTTTATCAGTTTAATCCGTCACCGTTAAATTTTAATCCAAAAGCAGGAGAAGCAATAGCAAACTCCAACCTTGAAACAATAGAACAATATGTAAAATTAGAAGAACAACATCGTTTTATTGAAGGAAGAAAAAAAGCATTGATTTTTGAAGGATTAACACCTGAGAATGTAGTACAGATTCAAGAGTTTAATGAACAAGATAAGGTACTAAAGGAAGAAGCGAAAAATATTATTTCAAAAGTAGATCCATTGGTAGAAACAAACGATAAAGACTATGTGTTTATTCATTTTATTCTGAATAATTTACCAAAGGGGTTGATAGGGTTATTGTTAGCAGTAATTTTATCTGCAGCAATGTCTTCAACAGCATCCGAATTAAATGCTTTGGGAGGTACTACCGCAATTGATTTATATAAACGAAATACCGCAATAGAATATAGTGAAGAGCATTATGTAAAAATGTCAAAATGGTTTACGTTGGGTTGGGGTATCATGGCAATTTTAGTCGCCTGTGTAGCTAATTTGTTTGATAATTTAATTCAATTGGTAAATATTATCGGCTCTATTTTTTACGGAAACGTGTTGGGAATTTTTTTGTTGGCCTTTTTTATAAAGTTTGTAAAAGGAAATGCAGTATTTATCGCCGCAATAATTACACAAATCATAATTATTGCTGTTTGGTATATTGATTGGTTGCCGTACCTATGGTTAAACGCTTTAGGCTGTGGATTAGTAATGTTGTTAGCAATACTAATCCAAGCATTTTCTAAAGAAAATTAATGTTTTTCTATACGTAAAGCGTCAATAATATCCGAAGCTATTAAAGAATTGTATCCTTTTTTACTAGCAGCTTCGTCTCCTGCTTTTCCGTGGAAATATACTCCTAATAAAGCAGCGTGTAAAGACGAATAATTTTGCGCTAATAAACCTGTGATAATTCCTGTAAGTACGTCGCCACTACCACCAGTTGCCATTCCTTGGTTCCCAGAAGTGTTGAAGTATAAATTTCCTTCAGGAGAAGAAATCACGGTATAGGCATTTTTTAAAACCACTACACATTGGTGTTTTGCAGAAAACTCAAGTTGTTTTTGAAAACGTTCTGTTGAGGTGTCAGATTTTCCTACCAATCTATCAAATTCTTTGATATGTGGAGTTAAAATAGAATTTTTAGGAAGTAACGATTTTAACTCTTCATTTTGTGCGATAATATTAATGGCATCAGCATCAATAACTAGTGGATTCTTACTTTCAGAAAGTAGTTTTTTTAGAACTTGTGCTGTTTTTTTATTGGTATCTAACCCAGGACCTATCGCGAGAATGTCGTATTTGAAAATTTCTGGTAGTTGGGTCACGAATTCTTCATTCTCGTCGGTTAGGCATATTGCTTCTGGAATGGAAGATTGCATAATTTGATACCCGCATTTTGGTACGTAACTAGTTAGCAGACCTACACCACTTCGCAAGCAAGCTTTTGAAGAAAGTACAGCAGCTCCCATTTTTCCATAAGAACCTGCAATTAATAAAGCGTGTCCGTAACTTCCTTTGTGTGATTGACGTAATCGGGGTGTTAAAATTTCAGTAATCTTTTCATTTAAAATAAAATAGTTGCTTTTCTGCTGTTGAATAAAATTTTCATCTAAACCAATATCAACTGTTTTCCAATTTTTTACATGGTTTCCGTTTTCAGGAAAAAAGAATGAAAGTTTTGGTCGTTGAAAGCTAACTACGGTGTCTGCTTGTACGATAGTTTCAGAATCAGGTAGTGTGTCGCAATACAATCCTGAAGGTACATCAACAGCATATACCGTTTTTTTAGCTTTGTTGATGTTTTCTATAACTTGTTTTGTAAAACCAGTAATAGGTCTTGAAAGTCCAAAGCCAAAAATACCATCAATAATTACATCATATTCCGAAAAACTAGGAATTTCGCTAGTTGAATTAATGATAATTGTATCGTGTAGTTTTTCATAATTAATAATACAATCGGGAGTGAGAGTCTCTTTAAATTGAACTAAAAAGGGCTGTATATTGTATTTTTTATTTCTTAAAATTCTGGCGATTGCAAATCCGTCACCTCCATTGTTTCCAACTCCTCCAACAATGGCAATTTTTTGTGAACGTTGTAGTAAAGGTTCAATAGCTTTAACAAAAGCAAGAGACGCTTGCCCCATAAGAGCAAAAGAAGAGATTTCTTCTTTTAAAATAGTGTGATTGTCTGCTTCTCGTGTTTGAGAAACATTAAGGATTTTTTCTAGTATTTTCATGTAGGTAATATACAATTTTATGCATAGTAACCAAAAAAGAACCTTGCAAAAATTTTGCACGGTTCAATGGTATTTTATGTTGTTTTGTGAGTGTTAAATTCTTGCGTTTACAAGACTCATAATACGTTCAAATTGTTCTTTAAGTCCCATGTCTGAATTGTCAAATTCAATAGCATCATTGGCTTTGATTAAAGGAGAATCTTCTCGGGTAGAATCAATTCTATCGCGTTCTTGTACGTTTCGTAAAATTTCTTCATATTTCACTTTATCACCACGATCTAACAATTCTTTGTAGCGACGAGTTGCACGTTTATCGGCAGATGCAGTCATGAATAATTTTAATTCAGCATTAGGAAAAACTACAGTTCCAATGTCACGACCATCCATTACAATTCCTTTGTTTTTTCCCATTTCTTGTTGCTCTTTTACTAACTTTTTACGTATCTCAGAAATGGTAGCAACTTTGCTCACTAGTTTAGAAACTTCAATAGTTCTAATTTCTTTTTCAACATTAGTCCCATTTAAAAACATTTCGGCAAAACCAAGTTGCTCGTTAAAGGTAAAAGATAAAGAAATATTGTCTAAATCAGCGATTAACTCGTTAGAGTTAAAAAAGGTTTCAGAAATATAGTTTTGTTGCATAGCGTACAGTGTAACAGCTCTATACATAGCGCCAGTGTCAACATAAATATATTCTAATTTTTTAGCCAATTGTTTAGCAATAGTGCTTTTTCCTGTTGATGAAAAACCGTCAATAGCGATAGTGATTTTCTTAGTCATAAATTGTAAAATGAATAACAAATATACGTCAGATTTTTAAGATAGTTGTAACGATTTGAATGTTGAAGTTAGAGGGGAAAATAACCTTTTTTTAAGGTGTTGTTAATTAGTTGTTTACGGATTTTATTAGGTGAAGAGAGCAAGGTTTTTTTAGAAGAGAAAAACTTTAGTTGGTCGTTAAAAATAGATTTTATATATTTCGATATTATTTTTGTTATAGAATATATAATTTTTGTTAGAAAAACTATAAATTTGACGACCCCTAAAAATCCCTTAAATGAAAAGAAAAACTAAAAGCATATTAATACTTTTAGCGATATTTCTGTTTTGTGCAACAAGTGCTGTATCTCAGACGCTGCTTAAGCCTGAGATTCAGTTTTCTAATGCTTGTAATGGTGCAGCTACAGATTTTAATGTGGTTTTTAAATACTCGGGTTCAGATTTTAACTCCAATAATGTATTTACGATAGAATTATCTGATGCAGATGGAAATTGGGGAAGTCCGATCAATGTAGGTACAGTAACCACTGAAAATTCTTCATATACTTTTTCTAGAACTTTTCAATTGCCTGATAATACTTACGGAACTAATTACAAGATACGTTTGGTTGCTAGTTCACCAGTAATGACCAGTCCAGATTCAGATTCGTTTGCAGCATATAAATTTTCAACAGATACTTTAGTTTTAAATAATTATGATGATGTTGTACTTTGTGATAGTGGATCAGCAGAACTTATATTAAATACTAATCAGAATGGTAATTACGAATGGTACAAAGATGATGTATTATTTACCACTACAACAGAACCTAAACTAGAGGTCACTTTATCTGGAAAGTATGAAGTGAAAATTGATTATGGAGCTTGTGGGTTTAGAGAGTCTACTATATCTAATGTAATTATCTTAGATAATACAGCCAAACAAATTAAAGGGCCTTCAACCGTAGAAATATGTGGAGATGAGTCACATACTTTTGAAGCTAACACAAATCGTTCAGGTTTAACCTATAATTGGTACTTAGACAATAAATTAGTACAATCATCTAATTCTTCAACCTATACAACACCAACAACAGGGCAGTTTGGAACGTATCATTTGGTAATTGATACAGGAACTTGTACTACCAAGTCAAACGATGTAGTGTTACAACAACAAACTACAGCAGGTTTTACAGTAACGAATGTTGGAGCCTTAGAAAGAATTATTTTGTTTGGTGAAAAAAAAGAATTGTGTATTACACATGATGCTGACCCCTCAGAAGTTACTATAGAATGGTATAGAGATGATGTAACTATGGGAACTGCCGTTAGGAATCAGTTATGCATAGATGCAGCTACAGCAGGGGTATATTATGCAAGAGTAACAAAGAGTACAGGTTCAGCTTGTGATGATATAGTTGATTCTGAAAAGTTTACATTGTTAAACGTGACATCATTTGAACCAACTATTAGAGTGGAAACGAGCTATGAGGAATGTAATACTAGAAGTACAGAGTTAAGTATAGTAGGGGTGAAGGCAGAGGCAGAAAATGGAGATATGTATGATCTAACATCAGATCAAATAGCTTTACTAAGTTTTGAATGGTATAAAAATAATGTATCAACAGGAGGAACAGTAAGCGAATACGAAGTTAATTCGTATTTAGATAATGGGACATATACATTAAAAGCAAGTTTTAATGGTGTAGAGGGGGTGTCTAATGAATTAGATGTTAAGTTGGCTGAAGTACCCGAAATAAGAAGCACATCAACTTCAAACTCACTTTGTGCTGGGTCTTCTATAACTTATACAATAAATAATGTAGTAGCAGGTTATACGTATCAATGGATTAAAGATGGTACGGATGATGTTACCCCAGCAGACCCACAAACATTAACAGTAACAGAGGTAGGCGAGTATGTATTGCGATACTCAGGTTTTGGTTGTGATAAAGAGTTGAACCCTATAACTGTAATTCCGTTTGATGATTCAGCGGTAACGATAACACCTTCAGAAAAAGTTATTATGGAAGAAGGAAGCTCAGCAGTAGTAGTTGCTGCAGGAGGAGAATCTTACGAATGGTATCAAGGTGAAGGTACGTCAGGAATGTTATTATCAACAACAGAAGAGTTAACAGTAACCACTTTAGGGTTTTATACAGTACTGGCTAAAGTAGGAAACTGTTCGGTAGAAAGAACAATAGAAGTAGTTGAACCAGACGATCAAATTATAGTGCCAAATACCTTAACCCCTAACGGAGATGGTAAAAATGACACATGGAAAATATCAAACAAATATGCGTTTCAGCCATTAGTCACCGTAATGTTGTACAACGCGAATGGTAAAGAAATTTTTAAAACAACCGAATACAGAAATGATTGGCCAACAGAAGATTTAGGAAATCAAAAAGTCTTTTATTACAAGATAATAAGAGAAGATAAATTGATTAAAGCTGGAACGATATCTGTTTTACACTAAAAAGTTAGCATGATTAGAAAAATTACCTTACTTATAATACTCGTACTAAATGTGTTTGCTGTGCAAGCGCAAACCTCTGGTAATGAACAGCAATACAATAGCTTCAGTTCTCGTAACTTTATGAAGTTTAATCGCTTTTTAACCGTTCCTACCTTTTCTGCATTGCGTGAAAATAAAACCTCACTTTCAGCTATTGTAAGAAATAGTAATGTAGATTTTGAAGACAATCCTCGTTTGTACGTGCTTGCTTATTCAGGAAAAATGAGAGAAAATGTTGGGGCAGGAGTAGCTGTTTATCAACAAGATGTAGGGTCCGTAAAAGATTTTGGTGCTTTAGCAAATTATGCACATCGTTTGCAATTAAATGAAACCATGGATTTAACCTTTGGTTTTAACTTTTTATACAGTAGAAGAAGTTTAAACTGGGGTAAAGTTTTGGTTGCTGATGATGACGATACTTTTTTAAGTAATTACCAAGATGATCCAGTGGTTAATTTTCAACCAGCGGTAACTTTATCTATTGGAAAATTTGATGTTGGAGTCTTCTTTGAAAATTTAGTAGATTTTAATCTTAAGAGAAGTGAAATGGCTACTTCTTTTGGAGAAAAAACATTTTCGGGGCACTTAATGTATTCTCACGAATTTACGTATGCGTCAGGACTTTTTGAAGGTGCTGATGTTCGATTTTTGGCAACCGCTAGAAAACCAGGAAATGATGATTTTGGTATAGGAGGAAGTGCTATAATAGACTTACCTAAAGCAGGTTGGATAAAAGCGGGTTATGATAATACGTATGGAATTTCTGCAGGAATGGGAATCAATTTATCAGAAAATTTAGCAATAGGAATCAGTTATGAAAAAAGTAGTTTTGCCGCAACAAATGAGGTAGGACTAATTTATAATTTTGGTAAAAAGTCATTTACAAGAGAACGTCCGACAAGAAGAACGGGTAATGTAAAAGTTAATTTACCAGAAAGAACTCCGAAAAAAGAAGTTGAATATAAAAATCCTGAGCATAACGACTTATCAGACGAAATTCAACAAGCGCAAGATTCTATCGATATCTTAAATAAAAAGATAGATGAAGTGTTGAGAATATTAAAAAATCAACCAGCACCAAAAACAATTACGAATACTGTAATTATTAAAGATAGTGCTGAGACAAAAGATACTTCATTACGAAGAAGATCAAACAAACCTTGGCGTAATAGTACCATAACACGTTCTGGTGGTGGAGGTACGATGTATTATGTTATTTCTGACCAGTTTAGAAGTAAGGAAAATGCAGAAGCATTGATAGATAAATGGAAACGTTTAGATATAGAAGCAAAATATGTGTTTGAACCAGAGAAAAAATTATACTACGTGTATTTAGATCGTTTTGCTAAAGAAGAAGATGCACAAGAAAAAGTAGATGATTTTAATGATAAAACACGTTTGTTTGAAAAGAACGATGACAAAAAAGATGACTCTACAATAAAAGTTAATAAAACAACCAAAGATCCTGTTTATGTTGTGAAAATCACTTTAGGTGGAGAGGTTAGGAATTATGAAGAGCCAAAGACTCAACCACCAGCGAGGGTTTATCCAATGCAGGCCGAAGGAGTTGAACCCGGATATTATTTACGAGTATACGTGAATTCTCAGAAAGCATTAGCTGATAGAAATGTAGATGAATTAAGAAACGATGACATAGATGCAGATTATTTTGTAGATCCAAAAACAGGATTTATGCATGTTTACATTTTTAAAACTACCGACAGAGAAGAAGCGATAAAAATGTACAATACAAATTTAAATGGTGCTTTTTATGATCGTAAAGCAATCATTCAAATTAAATAATATAATAAAAGAACTTGATTAATTAATCCCCCAATTGATATTATGAAGAGAATAATTACCCTATTAATTTTGCTGTTTACTATACAAAGTTTTTCACAAGAAGAACCAGAGTCATCTATACGACCAAATGAAGTTGTAGATGAAAGTGTAGGTTATGCAAAACTGAAAGCTTCCTTAATGCAAAGAGCTAATAAAGGAAGTGCCAAACCACCTACAACACAGTTTTCTCCACGAGTAATTAAACCAGACGGTACTACTGGTGGTATGAATATTAAAGGAGATATCACTTTTGTAGCGAATAATATTTTAAGTAGAGACAGAGGTAATCAATACGATCCTGAGTATCCTTATGATGGAGGTCAGCAAAATGGAGGGCTATATATGGATTATATAGATATTGACAATGATAATTCTACGTTCTCTTCAAGTTCTGACATTTTAAGTTTGCCTACTTGTTCAAGAATTGTTTATGCAGGGCTGTATTGGGCGGGGGTGTATCCTTTTGAAACTTGGAGATATGGAGGAAATAGAGCAGGAAATCCTAGTCAAATAAAATTTAAGTTACCAGGTGGGTCATATCAAGATATTGCTGCTGATGAAACCGTTTTTGATGATAATTTTAGTTATGTATACTACAAAAACATAACTACAGATATACAAAACCTAGCAATTGTAAATACAGATGGTCATAATGGTACGTATGTAGCAGCCAATATTAGAGCGGTTAGAGGAAATGACCCTAACAATCTAGGTGGTTCTGCAGGTTGGACTATGGTCATAATTTATGAAAACCAAACCTTGTCAAGCAAGAACATTGCTATTTTTGATGGGTATGCAAATATTGATGGAGACGATGATGTAGAGTTGTCATATTCAGGTTTTACAACAGTACCTGTAGGTCCTAATCCTGCTAGTCCAGCACCTGTAAGAGCAAAATTATTGGCAGCAACCTTAGAAGGAGATAGAGGGATACGAGGAGATAGGTTTCAAATTAACGACGCTGAGGATGGAAGTGGAAATTATATAGATCAATCTACACCAAATACAAATCCTGATAATAACTTTTTTAACGGTAGTATTACAAGGTACGATCAATATGTTACATCACGAACCCCTGATAGTGAAAACACCTTAGGCTTCGATGTAGACTTATATCAGTTAAGTAACCCTAATAACAGTGTTATTACCAACGGGCAAACCTCAGTTCATGTAAAATTTACTACGAGTGGAGATGTATATTGGCCTTTTTTAAATGCCCTAGCTGTTGAAATTATAGAGCCTAAAATACAACTAATAAAAACAATTGAAGATGCTAGCGGAAATGATATACAAGGTACACCTGTAGGTTTAGGGAGTGAATTATTTTATAATATAAGCTTTCAGAATGTAGGAACAGATGATGCTAGAAATACAATAATTACAGATAGATTACCAAAAAATGTAGATTTATTAACAACTACAGCACCAAATGGCTCTGTGGCTCCAGATGGAACACGTTTTGATATCGATTTGCCAACAGGGGTTTCTATAACTGCATATGATCCACCTAGTTCATCAAACGGTTTTAGAGCTGAATTGGAGCTGTCAGTGCCAGATAGTATGGTACTAGAAGGCGGAGCTTTGTACAATATTCGTATGCATGTTCAAGTGGTGACGGATTGTAGTCAGTTAAGAGATGTGTGTTCTAATGTTATTCAAAATCAGGCATTTGCAAGGTATGAAGGTGTTAGAGGAGGAGTTGTAGTTAATAATGAGCCAAGTTATGCAGGTATAGATGATTGTGATTTTGGTATAGTTGGTACTTCAAACTTTCTAGTTGATACAAGTGGGTGTTCTTTTGAAACGACACAAGTAATGTGTGGTTCTAGTATAACATTAACTGCTGGAGCAGGGTTTGAATCATACGAATGGAGAGATGCCTCAGGTACTTTATTAGGAACTACTACAGTACCATCTTTTGATGTAACTAATGAAGGAACTTACACAGTTAATAAGATAGCCTCAGCAGCATCAGGATGTATAAATGCTGAAGAAACCATACATGTTGTAGGATATAATTCAGAACCAAATCCATTGCAACCATTCGCAGACCAAGTATTAACTTGTGCAAGTAATGGAGAAGAGTTAGCTGAAGTTTACTTATGTGGTGATAGTGGTTCTAGAACTATTAATTTACCATTTGATACCTCTTCAGCTACAACAGTACAATGGTTTAAATTGGATGAATCTTCTTGTACCGATGTAACAGAATCAGGATGTCCTAATGTAAATACAGGGTGTACTTGGAATGAAATAGGAAGCGGAGAATTTTCTAGAAACTTTGCAGATGCTGGAGAATATCGTTTAGATGTTTTATATGATGGAAGATGTCCTAAAAGTTATTACTTCAATGTGTACAAAGCAACTTTAAATCCTACTTTTATTACACAGGATATTTTATGTGGTAACAATGGGTCTATTACTGTAAACAATATACCAGCAGGTTATCAATACAGTTTAACAGGTCCTGGAGGTTATAATGCTCCTTTTCAAAACAGTAATGTTTTTTCAAATTTAACAGCTGCAGGAAACTATAACCTTTCAATTCGTGTAAGTAGTGCGTCTGCTGCTTCATGTACATATACTTTTCCTCCTATTAATATTCAGGAAAATGACATAGATATAGACGTCATTACAACACCTATGCAGTGTTTTAATGATTCAGCACAAATAAGAGTTCAGGTAAATAATGTTCCTGGAGATTATACATATGAATTATTACAAGGTGGAAGTGTAGTAGGAACAGAACGAACCAACAGCTAATAACGATTTTACTTTTAATGTTACGGATGGTGGGGCTTACACAGTGAGAGTTACAACACCTCAGTGTACCGCTACAGAAATGATTGTTATTAATGAACCAGATGAGTTAGTACTTACAGCATTAAAAACTAAAGATATAACTTGCGAATCAGGAAGTTCAGATGGAATCATTCAGTTAACAGCAAGTGGAGGAACATTAGACACATCGTCAGGTAATAATTATAATTTTGCTGTATGGACAAGTCAAGGAACAGATTTATATACAAACCCATCAGATATTCCTAATACTGCGTTTTTAATACCAGCAACAAACCCATACACCTACAATGTGCCTGTTGGTAGTGAAGGAATATATAGATTTATTGTTATTGATGATAATAACTGTTATACAATTTCAGACCCAGTAGAAATTACTGTAGAGCCAGAATTAGCTTTTACTCATTCAGAAACAGATGTAACTTGTAACGGTTTAACAGATGGAACCATTAATGTTAGTGTTAATGGAGATAATTTAGGATATGCAGTAGAATATAGCATTGATAATGCTACATGGAACACTACAGGTGCTTTTGATAGTTTAGGTGATGGAACTTATACCATTTATATAAGGGCATCAAAAAATTCTTATCAGTGTTTATATGAAATTCCTAATGTAGTAATAAATGAGCCAGCACCACTTAATGGAGGAAGTGCAACAAAAACTGATTTAGAATGTAACACCCCTGGAGGAACTACCTTTGGTACTATAACCTATACAGCACCAACAGGAGGTACTCCTAATTATACATATTATTATAAGTTAAATAGTGAATCAACTTATACATTAGCAGCAAATAATCCAGTAACAGGGCTCCCTGCAGGAACATACAACACAAGAGCAATAGACGCAAGTGGATGTATAATAGATTTAAATAATGTAACTATAAATGGTTTACCATCAGCACCAAATGTAACAAGTACTGTGGTATATAATTGTGATGGTACAGGAAACGTAACAATAACAGCTACTCCTGCAGGAACATATACTTATACTTTAAATGGAAACTCAAATACTACGGGTGTATTTAATAATGTACCAGTAGGAGGGTATACCGCTGAAGTAACCTATGGAGGTAGTTGCGTAGAAGATATTAGAGTTAGGGTAAATGCAGGAAATGAATTTTCAGGAAGTATCGTAGGCTCTACAGATAGTGAGTGTTATGGTTCAGATAATGGGTCAATCACAATATCAGCAAATAACGTTATAGGAGGAAGTTTTGAGTATTCGACAGATGGTGGAGCAACTTGGTCAATGACAGCCGATAACCCTTATAGAGTTGTAGGTTTAGCAGCGGGAACATATAATGTGTTTATAAGAGAAGGTGATGCAGGAGTTGCAAGTTGTGTAATTGATTTAGGTAATGTTACAATAGGGCAACCAGAAGAATTAACCTTAGCAGCATCGGTAACTCAAGAAGTAACTTGTAATATTGCAACAGGAACTATTACAGCTACTGCTACAGGAGGAATCCCTCCATACGAATATAGTATTGATGGAGGTGCTAGTTGGCATAGTAGCAATGTATTTAATAACGTGCCACCAAGAGCTACGGACTATGTTGTAATGGTTAGAGATAGTAGAAATTGTAACGAATGTGGTTGTACAGCTAAACTATTCCAAAATGGAAGCTTTGAAAGACCAGCAGAAACAACAACAAGATTCAGATTTTATAATGAAGATGATATACCAGGTTGGGATTCTACTGCGTCTGATAATCAAATAGAGCTTTGGCACAATGGATTTAATGGTGTTACCGCTTATGAAGGAAACTCTTTTGCAGAACTAAATGCTAACAGAGTATCATCATTATATCAAGAATACTGTACTCAACCAGGAGATATAATTACTTGGTCTGTAGCGCATAGAGGAAGAAGTGGTTTAGATAGAGCAACAGTGAAAATAGGAGGTGATTTAGCCACAGCCGGAGTTGTTGAAACTATGGAAACAAATAACACCGCTTGGAAAGTTTATACAGGAAGTTATACCGTTCCAGTAGGGCAATCAACCACAATAATTGCTTTTGATGCATTATCAACAGCTGGAGGAAATAACACTGTAGGGAATTTTATAGACGACGTACAAATTAATATTGCGAGTACAACTTGTGTACCTGTAAGTGTACCTGTTATAGAACCAAATACAGTAGATTTTGATTTAACGCCTACATTATGTTATGATGGAAGTGGAAATGGCGAGATTCGTGTAGAAGTTACATCGGGTAATAATGATTACCAGTTTAGGATTGATGGAGGAATTTGGCAAAACCCAGATGTAGCTACACCAGATGAGTTTACTTTCACAGGGTTAACAGATGGTACTTACAGTATTGAAGTAAGAGACGGATTAGGCTGTACAATTCCAGCAAAAGAAGCAACTATTTTACCACAGTTAACAGCAACAATAACAGCAGTAAGTGCAACATGTAACGATGGTCAAATAGTAATTACACCAAACGGAGGAGACGGTAATTATGAATTTATAGTAGAAACAGGAGGGGTGCAAACCTCGTACACTTCTAGTCCAATTGCTGTACCAGCAGGAACTTATACGCTGTATGTAAGAGATAAAAATGGAGGAGCAAATTACTGTGAATATTCAGATACAGTAACAGTTAATCAAATAGCAGCACCAACCGTAAGCAGTACATCAACACAACCAAATTGTAGTACAGATACAGGAACCATTAATGTAACAGTAGGCAGCGGAACCTCACCATATACCGTAACAGTTACAGGACCAGGAATGTCCATTTGTACAAGGACCATCAGCAGATGTTAATTACAGTTTTACAGGATTAGGAGATGGTACTTATCAAATTACAGTAAGTGATGCAAACGGTTGTCCACCAGTAGCCACATCAACAGAAACGATTAATGTTCCAACAGCATTAGCAGGAGGCTCAGCAAGTAAAACAGACTTAATGTGTAGCCCTACAGGCACTATTTTAGGAACGATAAGTTTTACAGCACCAACAGGTGGAACAGCACCTTACATTTATTATTATAGATTAGTAGGAGGAGGAGCTTATACACAAATAGCAGGAACATCAGTATCTAATTTACCAGCAGGAGATTATGAGACAAAAGTAGAAGATTCAAATGGCTGTGAAAGAATTTTAAATACGGTAACAATAGCAGATTTACCAGCAGAACCAACGTTAACAAGTTCAATAACCTATAATTGTGATGGTACAGGAAATATTACGATTGATCCTTTAGATCCAAGTTACATTTATACGTTAGATGGAGATACAGCTAATTCACAAACAGGAAACAATGTATTTAACAATGTAGCAGTAGGTGCACATACTATTTCGGTTGAATACGGAAGTAGTTGTTCTACAGAAATAACAGTAAACGTAGAGCCTAATAATCAATTTACAGCATCGGTTACAGCACAAACAAACCCTAGATGTATTGGAAACTCTGATGGAACCATTACTATTGAAGGAGCGAATTTTACAGGAAATTTAGAATATTCTGTAAATGGAGGAGCTTTTATAGCGGTTGCTACAAATCTATTTACAATAAATAACTTAGGAGCAGGAACACATACAATTGAAGTTCGTCCAGTAGGAGGAATTGCAGCATGTGAGCAAACAGTAAGCGCAACCTTAACAGATCCAAGTGTAGTAACAGTAGTAGCACCCATAACAAAAGAGATTACTTGTAATCCTGCTACAGGAGCTACAATTACTCCAGATGCAAGTGGAGGTAACGGACCAACGTATACTTATGAATTATTAGATAGCTCAAACAATTCTATAGCATTTACAGATGTGCCAGAAGGGACTTACACAGTAGTAGCAACCGATAGGTTAGGATGTACAGGTTCTGTGACTGTGACAGTTGATCCAATAGAGACAGTAACTTTTACTGCTGAAGCTCAGTGTTATGATGGAACAAATGGAGAAATATTAGTAACTGTTTTAACTGGAAATGGGGATTATTCATACAGTTTAAATGGAGGCACAACTTTCACTCCAGTAAGCACAAATCCATTTACTATTTCAGGATTATCACCAGGTAACCATACTGTAAGAGTACAAGATGGAAAAGGTTGTTATTTGGATGATACGGTAACGATTACCCCTCAGTTGTTTGCAACAGCAACACCAACTGATGCTAGTTGTAATGATGGAGAAATTTTAATAAATGCAACGGGAGGAACTGGTGCAGGAACATACGTGTACTCAGTAGTAAACGACGGCTCTCCTGCAGGAACTTTTGATACAACAAACCCTGTTACAAGAGCAGCAGGAACTTATGATGTTTACGTAAGAGATAACAATGGAGTTGCACCGTATTGTGAATATCTTATTGAAGATGTAGTTATTAATACAATAACACCAGTTGATATTACCGCTACTGTGAATGAACCAACATGTAATGGAGACACAGGTAGTGTAGACGGTCAAATAGTAACAAACACAGGTCAAGCTCCTCACACTATTGTTATTAGAGACAGTTCTAATACAATTATTAACACAATTAATAATTTCTCGGGGACTAATTTTAGTTTTAACAATTTAATAGCAGATTCATATACAATTACAATCACAGATGATTTAGGATGTGAGGATACGTTTAGTTTTACATTAACTAATCCTCCTGCTTTGGTTGCAACAATAGTACCAGTAAGACCTATTTGTGGAACTCCTTTTACAGGTAATGAGACATTATTTGGTTATGATTTTACTGGCGTACCACCAGTATCCCCTTCTCAAAAAATTCAATATAGTGTTGATAATGGAGTTACTTGGCAAGATAGCCCTAGTTTTAGAGGTACAACAGGAAATCCAGATTTTAACTATGGTACTGTAAGTTTTCCAGCTATTAGAATAACTGATATAGCCACAGAATCAATAACTTATTGTTTAAATAACTTAGGTTCTTATACAATGCCATATGAGGTGAGCCCTTTAGTTGTAAATGTTACAACTAATTCAGCTGATTGTAGTACAGGTGCAGAAGCAGTAGTAAATGTGACGGGTGGTATTGGTCCATATGAATATACTTATAATACAATACAAAATGCACCAGGACCTGGTGGGTGGGTGCCTGTTGGAGGTACAGCTTCTACAACATATACATTTACTGGTTTAACCCCAGGAAGAACTTATTACTTCTTTGTAAGAGATCTAGGAGATGATGATTGTATTAAAGTTGACGATACTTTTATTATTGACATTGACGTAGTAATAACTCCTTCAATTCTAAGTCAGTCATGTAATGGAGGGGCAACTGGTAGCTTACAGTTTGATATTGATGATACAAAATCTAACTTATTAAATGGAGGTGTACCACCAATTAGTTGGGAACTTTTCAACCTTGACGTTACAACTGGTGCTTCTACTTCAATAGAAACAGGTTCTCAGAGTAATTTAGATCCTATTTTACCAACTTCAAATGGAACTTTAGCACCTGGAACTTATTATTTAGAGATTAAAAATAGTGCAGGAACCTGTACATTTGCTAGTCCAAATATAGAAATATTAGAAACTGCACCTATTAATGCGAATCTTACAGTAGTAGATGATACAATAACATGTAGTAGAAATGGAGTTATACGAGTAGACAATGTAACAGGTGGTACTGCACCATACACTTATTCAGTATCCTCTTCTACTAATTTTAATCCAGGAGATGCAACAATTATAGGAAATACTATTGAATTTGCTTATGGAGATGTAATAAACCCAGCATTAGATGTAACAGGTATTAATATAACTATAACCGATAGTAATGGTAATAGCTGTACAAGAACAGTACGAACCAGAAAGTTTAATGGTAAGTGAAAGACCAACTATAAATTCAGCAATTCCAACAAGTTGTGATGTAAATAAAACAATAGCTATTAATGTTAATAATGGTACAGCTCCATATAGTTATTCTGTAGATGGAGGAACTACATTTACTTCTCCAACGACTAATACGACTTATATAGCAGAAGGATTAACACCGGGTAGTTATGATGTTGTTGTAAGAGATGCAAATGGTTGTACTGACACTCTGAATGGAGTAATAGTTCATCCAGATATAGACTTTGACTTGAGACCAGCAGGAAACGCTACTTGTGTCCCTGGTAATGATGGACAAATAGAAATAAATATCACTTCTGGTACAGGAGGGAATTATGATTATTCATTTGATACTGGTACAACAGGAACTATCATTTCACCGGCAACAACTGTAAATGTAGGATCATTATCACCAGGAGTACATAATGTAACAGTTACTGATGTAACTTCAGGGTGTTCTGAGACGAAACAGATTACTGTAGAGAACCCTGTTATCCCTAGTTTCACGGCAACAGCTACAGTAACAGACATTTGCTTTGGAAGTTCAACAGGAGAAGTTACAGTTTCACCAGTAGATAACGGTATTTTACCATTGACGTATACCATTAGTCCTGATCCAAATGGTGATAGTGGAGTTTCTTCTATTACCAATGTAGTATTTAGTGATTTACCAGCAGGAACTTACACCATTACTGCTCAGGGAATAAATGGATGTACTTTTACGGTTAACAATATTGTAATAGATGAATACGCTCCAATAGTACCGAGTACACCAGTTGTAGATCAATTTGGATGTAGCGCAGGTAATACTGTAGATGTTGCTACGGTAACTATTCCAGCAGGAACAGTAGGAGGTTCAACAAATTATACACGTTATGTATTTGTTTATACCCCAGTAGATGGAAGCGGTCCAATAACCCAAGACGGTCCGAGTACAAGTTTTAGTACAACGAATACCTCAGGGGGTCCAGTACAAATTACTGTTTACGACGATAAAGGATGTTCAGGAGTAGAAAACACTACTATTGATGCTTATGTAGCAATTACAGGTGTAACAATTACCCCACAAAGAACTATTGATTGTAATGAAGGAGAAGATATAGAAGCTACCTATACTATAAATACAGGAGGAGCATTAGCAAATTTTGAATTTAGATTATATGATGATACGAATGCTCTTTTAGAAACTCGAACTAATACAGATGGAGATTTTACAACATTATTAGCAACAGGAACTTATAGAGTAGAGTTAGAAAATAGAGATACCAATTGTGTATATACAGAATATCACACAGTAGAAGCAGAACCTACCTTTGATATTTTAATTACCAATATAGATGATGTAGATTGTAAAGGAGATAATAATGGAAGTGCTGTATTAAGTTTTGTACCAAGTACACCACCATACACAAGTGGTTATAGTTATATTGTTTACGATGCTACTACAGGTACAGCAACGACAGTAACAGGAACAGGAATAGCAGGTACACCAGAAACAATCACAGGATTGGTAGCAGGAGAGTACTATGTACGAATAGATATGGGAACTAACAGTCCATTCTGTGAAGCACAAAGTGCAAACTTTACCATTTCAGAACCAGCAGATTCATTATCAGTAACAGGAGTTACTAATCCAGTAGTAAGCTGTTACAATGGTTCAGATGCTACTATTACAGCCACCGGATCAGGAGGTTGGGGAGATTATGTGTACCAATTAGAAGAAACAGCTACCCCAGGAGTTGCTTATGCAGGTAACACGTTTAGTTCAAACAATATCTTTACGAACTTACCAGCAGGAGATTATACAGTAGTAGTACGAGATAAAAATGGTGCTACAGGATTATATTGTGAGTCAACTGATCAAGTAATTATAGCAAATCCAGCAGCGGTAACATTTACAGTAACTGAGAATGACAATTCATGCGATTCTTCAATAGGAGGAAGTATATCAGTAACAGCAACAGGAGGTACAGGTACATATACTTATACATTATCTAACGGAAGTGGAGTAGTAGAAACGCAAATACTGAATGCTGCAAATTATACATTTACCAATTTAGCAGCAGATGCTTATACAGTAAATGTAGTAGATTCTAATGGATGTACAGAAGGTACCCCAACGAATGTTACAATAACACCAGATTTAGTATTTACATTAACAGAGACTAAGAAGTTAACATGTAATACACCAATGGCAGCAACTGTAGCATTAGAAGTAACTTCAGGATCAGGTAGTTATGCTTATGAAGTTGCAGGACCAAGTATTGCAGCAGGAAGAACGAATTTAGGAGGTACAACATTAACGCTGAATCCTACGGTAGCAGGAGTATATACCGTAACAGTTTACGATGCAGGAGCAACACCAGAATGTTCAGTAGTTAAAACTATTGAAATTCAAGATGCTGAAACTCCTAATTTCACAGCATTAGCCGAGGCTAGTTTATGTTCAGGAGATGATTCTGGTAGGATTACTTTAACAGCTGTAGATAATGGTATTTTACCATTAACGTATAGCATAGCTCCAGTAGCAGGAACGATTACAGGAAATGTGATAACAGATTTACCACCAGGAACATACTCAGTTACAGGAGAGGGAACAAATGGATGTACTTTTACGGTTACCAATATTGTAATAGATGAATATGCTCCAATAGTACCGAGTACACCAGTTGTAGAACAATTTGGATGTAGTACAGGTAACACTGTAGATGTTGCTACGGTAACTATTCCAGCAGGAACAGTAGGAGGTTCAACAAATTATACACGTTATGTATTTGTTTATACGCCAGCAGATGGAAGCGGCCCAATAACCCAAGACGGTCCGAGTACAAGTTTTAGTACAACGAATACCTCAGGTGGTCCAGTACAAATCACTGTTTACGACGATAAAGGATGTTCAGGAGTAGAAAACACTACTATTGATGCTTATGTAGCAATTACAGGTGTAACAATTACCCCACAAAGAACTATTGATTGTAATGAAGGAGAAGATATAGAAGCTACCTATACTATAAATACAGGAGGAGCATTAGCAAATTTTGAATTTAGATTGTATGATGATACGAATGCTCTATTAGAAACTAGAACTAATACAGATGGAGATTTTACAACATTATTAGCAACAGGAACTTATAGAGTAGAGTTAGAAAATAGAGATACCAATTGTATATATACAGAGTATCACACAGTAGAAGCAGAACCTACCTTTGATGTATTAGTAAGTAATATTCAAAGAGCTTGTTTTGGTGGTACAGGAAGTGCAACAATAGATCTTAGTGCAGCTGCAGCTACACCACCATACACAAGTGGTTATAGTTATATTGTTTACGATGCTACCACAGGTACAGCAATGGCAGTGTCAGGAACAGGAACAGCAGGTACACCAGAAACAATCACAGGATTGGTAGCAGGAGAGTACCATGTACGAATAGATATGGGAACTAACAGTCCATTCTGTGAAGCACAAAGTGAAAACTTTATAATTGAAGAACCAGCAACTGCCTTGGCATTAACTGGTACACCAATGTATATTAAATGTGGTTTTCCTAACTCTGGAGAAATCTTGTTAGAAGCTCAAGGAGGTTGGGCACCGTATGAGTATCAATTAGTAAATGATGCAGCACCAGCTACACCAGTTCAAAACTTTGATAGTAATAGAAGAATTACTGGGCTAGCAGCAGGTAGTTATACAGCAACAGTTAGAGATGTTACAGGGTGTGAAGATACATTTACATTTAGATTACAGCCAACTACAAATATGGCAGCAGATGTAACTGTTACTCCAAACTTATGTGAAGGAGAAAGAACAGCAACCATTGAAGTAACTAATGTAACAGGAGGTCAAACACAAGATGCAACTGTAAGTTATAGTTATATTTTAACCTATCCTGACGGAGTAACGCAAGTAGAACAGTTATCAAATACATTTAGCAATTTACCAGCGGGTACTAATTACACAGTAACTGTTAGGGATAATAAATATAGCTGTACGTATACAGAGCAGGTGGATATAATTGATCCTTCAGAAGTAGAAGCTTCGGCAAATATCACTGCAGATATAACTTGTAACAATGCTGCAACCGTAGTAGTGAGTGCAATAGGAGGTACAGGCGTTTATGAATATAGTAGCGATGGAGTGAATTTTGTTCCTAACAATACGTTTATAAACGTAAGTTCAGGTTCTCAAACATTCTATGTACGTGATGATAATAATTGTGAAGATACAGTTGTAGTAACGGTTAATGCATATGAACCTTTAGTACCAACTTTAGTAGTCGATTCAGGATTTGTTACCTGTAATGGAGATGCTAATGGAGTGTTATCAGCAACTGTAGCAGGCGGTTTCGGTAATTACGAATATCAATTGTTAGATGGTAGTAATAATCCAGTTGATGGAACATGGCAAACATCGAATAGTTTTGGAGGTTTAGATATTGGTACATATAAAATTAGAGTAAGAAGTACCAATAGATTTGGAGAAGTATGTACAGAAGACACTGCTTCAACGCACACAATTCAAGAACCACAACCTTTAGTAGTTGATGAAGATCATACAGATGTAAGTTGTTTTGGAGGAAACAATGGTACTATTACAGTATTAGCTTCTGGAGGTAACTTAACCGGATATGAGTACAACATTAGTACAGATCCACCAAGTAAATTTGTTACCGATAATGTGTTCAGAAACTTAACAGCAGGTACGTATACCATTACTGTTAAAGATAAGGTTGGATGTATTGATACTATTGATGTAGTTATTGATCAACCACAACAATTTACAGCAACATTGGTAGGAGTTACAGAGCAAGTATGTAGTACAGATCCAACACCAACAATCACGTTAGATGTTCAAGGAGGTACAAACCCTTATTATGTAAGTATTAACAATGTTGAGTTACCAAATGCTTACACAACAAACACAATTGTATTAGGAGCAGCTGAAAACATTCAAGGAGGTATGTCTTACTATATTACAGTAAGAGATGAAGCAGGATGTAATCCAGCAACACCTATAACTTTAACAACTCAAGAACCGGTAGATTTACAATTAACTGTAGATTTTGCGTATACCTGTGAGGTAGGAAATATTATCAAAGCAATTGTTGACGATAAGTATAAGAATTCGATGTCTTATACGTTATATGATGGTAACGGAACCCCAATAGCAACAAATAATGAAGGAGAGTTTTTTGATACACCAGCAGGAATAGGTTATTATGTAGCTGCTACCCATACAACAACAGGTTGTAATGAAAGTTCTATGAGTACACCTATTAGTATTGAAGATATTCAACCATTAACTATGACTATTGATGATTCGGTTAAAAACACCTTAATTGCTAATGCAGATTTCGGATTACCACCGTATGAGTATAGTGTAGATGGAGGTGATTTTGAACCAGATAATGAGTTTACAATTTTACAAACAAAAGACTATACCATAACAGTTAGAGATGCAAGAGGTTGTGAGGTTACGTTAACAGTAAGAGGAGAGTATATTTCTATCTTAATTCCTAACTTATTCTCACCAGATGGAGATGGAGACAATGATTATTGGTACCCTCGTGAAGTAGAAGATTATCATGATATTAAAGTATTTATTTATGATAGATATGCTCGTAAGATCATCAACTTCCAAGGAATCCAACAAGGATGGGATGGTACTTATGATGGTAGACCACTACCTTCAGGTGATTACTGGTACACTATTTATTTTAAAGAGTTATCAGGACAAGAGAAGAAAATAATGGGACACTTTACACTATATAGATAAGAAGAAAAATGAGAAAGATTTTAATAATTTTAGGTGTAGTATTTAGTAGTGTAAATATAGCTGCACAAGAGGTAGAAATGCCGCAGTATGTAAGTCATTTAGCAGATAATCCGTTTGTAATTTCACCAACCTATGCAGGTATTGGTACAGGATTACAGGTTAGATTAAACGGAGTAAGCCAATGGATAGGTGTAAAAGATGCACCAGATACACAATCATTAACTGTTGAAGCACGTATCGCAGATACTTTTGGTGGAGGTATTTCATTATTTAATGATAGTAATGGATTTACCACTCAAAAAGGAGCAAAATTATCGTTCGCAAGTCACTTAACACTAAGTGACTTTCACGATAGTTTCTTATCGTTTGCGTTGAGCTATAGTTTTATTCAATTTGGTCAAGACACTTCGCAAGACAATACGAATAGCGGTAAACCTTCAAGAGCCATAAATCACTCTAATTTTGATGTAGGTTTATTATACCGTTTTGAAAAGTTCAGTATTACAGCCAACGTAGTTAATTTATTGAATAGAGATGTAGAAAACTTTTTATCAGGAGAACCAGAAGAATTACGAAAATATGTAGTGTATTCTTCTTATATCTTATCAAGAATCAGTAGAGATTTTGAGTTAGAACCTTCTATTTTATATGAATATAGAGAAGCTACAGGGCGTTCTAAAACCGATGTAAACGTTAAAGCTAGAAAAGGTATTAGAGATGGATATGTTTGGGCAGGTTTAAGTTATACCTTCTTAAACGATCAGTTTTTTCAACCAAACGCTATTGCGCCGTTATTTGGTATAAAGAAAGATAATCTTTATTTGTCATACGGATTTAGTGTTAACATGAACAAAACACAAGATTTTAACTACGGTACACACATGATAACGCTAGGGTTTGATTATGAAAGAAGACAAAGTTTAGCACGTTGTACACAAAAAATGATGATGTTTTAAAAGATAAAAACTAAAACATACAAGGCAGTCTCGAGAGTAGGTCATTTCGAGCGAAGTCGAGAAATCTGATTCTCTTAATTCGTAAAATGACAATATTTAGTACTTTTGAGACTGTCTTTTTTTTGATTAAAATGGAAAACAATAACGATACATCAATAAATCTTAACAAGTACATTAGTAGTACAGGAATTTGTTCACGTCGTGAAGCAGAACGCTTTATTACTGAAGGTAGAGTAACGATAAACGGTAAACCTACTCAGTTAGGAAATAGAGTGCATGAAGGAGATGTGGTAAAAATTGATGGAAAACCATTAAAAGCAAAACCTAAAACCATATATATAGCTCTAAATAAGCCTGTAGGAATAGTTTGTACTACCGATAGCAAAGAGCGTAAAAATATCGTGAAATTTGTTGGGCATCCACAAAGATTATTTCCTATTGGACGTTTAGATAAACCTTCGGAAGGATTAATTTTTTTAACCAATGATGGTGATATCGTAAATAAGATTTTACGCGCAGGTAACAATCATGAAAAGGAATATATAGTTTCGGTAGATAAAACTTTTGATGAACGTTTTATGAAACGAATGAGTAACGGAATCCCAATTTTAGGAACAGTTACCAAAAAATGTAAAGTAGAGCGTATTAACAATACTACCTTTAAAATTGTTTTAGTACAAGGTTTAAATCGTCAAATTCGACGTATGTGTGAATACTTAGGGT
The DNA here is from genome assembly GCF_059716275.2 of Tenacibaculum sp. TB-56. NCBI lineage: Bacteria > Pseudomonadati > Bacteroidota > Flavobacteriia > Flavobacteriales > Flavobacteriaceae > Tenacibaculum > Tenacibaculum sp. TB-56. The sequence goes on from NZ_CM201367.1 coordinate 2,228,360, forward strand.
ACGAAGTAACAAAATTAAAACGCACACGTATTATGAATGTAACGTTAGGAAACCTAAAAGTAGGAGAATGGCGTGAGTTAACATCTAAAGAGATGGACGAGATTAACAAACTTGTATCAGCTTCCTCTAAAACACACAAAACATCAGAAAAAGAGAGTACTTCAACAGAAACGAAAGCCAAAATTTTTTCTAAAAAGAATACAACTTCTAATAAAAAAGGAGAATTTAAAAACAAGTTTGGAAGAAGGAGAAAGTAGTTTATTCTTAGTAGTCTGTAGTGAGTGGTGAGTAGTGAGTGGTTGTTTTTTTAATTGTGAAAAACTTGAAACAATAAACAAGAAACCAAATTTCAACTTTTACACTTTTTAACGAATACACTTTTTAACATTCAACTTACATGTGTATCTTTGCCACTTATGCAATTTGATTTAAAAATAACCGATCCTAAAAGTAAAGCACGAGCAGGTGTTATTACTACCGATCACGGAACCATAGAAACTCCAATATTTATGCCTGTAGGTACTGTAGCTACGGTAAAAGGAGTACATCAATCAGAATTAAAAGACGAGATAAATCCTGATATTATTTTAGGAAACACCTATCACCTATACTTACGTCCGAAGACTTCTATTTTAGAACAAGCAGGAGGTTTGCATAAGTTTATGAACTGGGATCGTAATATTTTAACTGATAGTGGAGGATACCAAGTATACTCGTTATCAGGAAGAAGAAAAATTAACGAAGAAGGAGTAAAGTTTAAAAGTCATATAGATGGATCAACTCATTTTTTTACTCCTGAAAATGTAATGGATACACAGCGTACCATAGGAGCAGATATAATTATGGCTTTTGATGAGTGTACACCATACCCATGTGATTATAACTACGCAAAACAATCGATGCACATGACACATCGTTGGTTAGATCGTTGTATAAAACACTTTAATAACACACCTCCAAAATACGGATACAATCAAACGTTATTTCCAATTGTACAAGGAAGTACCTACAAAGATTTACGTAAACAATCAGCAGAGTATATCGCAAATTCAGACGCTGAAGGAAATGCAATTGGAGGATTGTCAGTTGGAGAACCTGCAGAAGAAATGTACGCGATGACAGAGGTGGTAACAGCAATTTTACCAGAAGACAAGCCTCGTTATTTGATGGGAGTAGGTACACCAATCAACATTTTAGAAAATATTGCTTTAGGAGTAGATATGTTCGACTGTGTAATGCCAACACGTAATGCTCGTAACGGAATGTTATTTACGGCACATGGTAGCATTAACATTAAAAATAAGAAGTGGGAAAATGATTTTTCTCCTATTGATGAAATGGGAATTACTTGGGTAGATACTATGTACTCAAAAGCCTATTTACGTCACTTGTTTGCTTCCGGAGAAATGTTAGGAAAACAAATCGCTTCTATCCATAATTTAGGATTTTACTTGTGGTTGGTGCGTGAAGCACGTAAACATATCATAGCAGGAGATTTTGCTACATGGAAAGACAAAATGGTAAAACAAATGGATAAACGTTTGTAACTTGAAAAAACTAGATTGGTACATACTAAAGCGTTATCTGGTAACTTTTTTGTTTACCTTATTAATTCTAATACCTATTGCAGTAGCGATTGATATTGCTGAAAAGATAGATAAGTTTTTACGTCATGAAAACTTAACTTTTTTTGAGGTAGCAAACGATTATTACAAGAATTTTATCATTTATTACGCTAATACTTTCATGCCATTAGCGCTGTTTATCGCAGTAATTTTGTTTACGTCAAAATTGGCAAGTAATACCGAAATTATAGCCATAAATAGTTCTCAAGTATCATTTACTCGTTTTTTATATCCATATTTTATAGGAGCTACTATTGTTTGTTTAATAGCGCTTTCAATGAATCACTTTTTTGTGCCTACGAGTAGTAAAACAAGAAAAGCATTTGAAAAAGAGTACCTAAAAAAGCAAAAATATTCAGATACTTCAATACAAGAGTTTAGTTTACAATTGAATGATAGTACTTATGTATATCTTCAGCGATATGATCTAAAACGAAATTCAGGATATAACTTTTCAGTAGATTTATATGATGGTATCAAGCTAAAAAGTAAGTTGATGGCAGATAACATTAACTGGAATGAAAAGGACAGCACGTTTAAATTAAGCACATGGAAACTTCGAAAAATATATAAAGGTAGAGATAGTATTTTTTCAGGAAGAAGCTTGGACACAGCATTCACTTTTACTCCCACAGATTTCAACTACAAAAATATAATGGCACAAGAAATGAATTCACCAGAATTAATGAAATTCATAGACTTGTCTAGAAAAAGAGGAATCAAAAACTTAAATGCTTATTTAGTAGAACTGTATAAACGTACCAGTTTACCTATTGCTAGTTATATTTTAACCATGATTGCTGTAGCTTTAGCTCACAAAAAAACTCGCGGAGGTATTGGAGCTAATTTAGCGATAGGAATAGCAGTAATGTTTATTTACGTGTTCTTTTTAAAAGTAGCAGAAGTATTAGGAGCAGTAGCAGGCGCTAATGCTTTGTTAAATGTTTGGATGCCAAATATTGTTTTTGGTATATACGCTATTTACTTATACATAAATGCAAGGAGATAAATTACGAAACTACCTACACCTACATGTAATCGTTTTTATTTGGGGTTTTACAGCAATACTAGGAGCATTAATATCAATTGATGCTGTTCCGCTTGTTTGGTATCGAATGTTTTTAGCAGTTATTTTTATAGCTGTATATTTTCTAATCAGAAAAAAAACATTTAAAATAGAGAAGAAAGCTTTAGTAAAGTTCGCTATCTCAGGAATAATTATAGCAGTACACTGGATAACTTTTTTCAAGGCGATAAAAGTGTCGAATGTATCAGTAGCATTAGTTACGATGAGTACAGGAGCTTTTTTTGCTTCATTAATAGAACCTTTCTTTTTTAAGAGAAGAGTAAAGCTTATTGAAATTGTTTTAGGCTTACTTGTAATTGCAGGTTTGTACATCATATTCAATTTTGAAAGTCAATATACTTTAGGAATTGTTTATGCTTTGATATCGGCTTTTTTATCAGCATTATTTTCGGTATTAAACGGATTATTTATTCAAAAACATGATGCAAATACAATTTCTTTTTATCAGTTGTTATTTGGCGTTTTAGGAGTAACCTTATACATGTTATTTACACAACAATTTTCAATAGAGTTTTTCCAAATTAAAACAACCGATTGGATATATTTATTTGTGTTAAGTAGTATTTGTACAGCGTATGCTTTTATAGCTTCTGTTAAAGTGATGAAGTATTTAACTCCTTATACAGTAATGCTTACCATCAATTTAGAACCTATATATGCTATTATTTTGGCACTCATAATTTTTGGAGAAAAAGAACAAATGAATCCAGAGTTTTACTATGGAGCTTTTATTGTTTTGTTTGTAGTGTTGCTTAACGGAGTTTTAAAAAATGCCTCTTCCATAAAAAAGAAAATGATTAAAAAATAGTATTTTAAGAAAAACGATCAAGGTAAACTGTACAATTTTTTAGTATGTTTGCCTTTACAAACGACTAACTAGAAAATTAGAAAATCAAATTATATACAATAATGGAATATTTAGATTTTGAAATGCCAATTAAAGAACTACAAGATCAGTTGGCAAAATGTCAGATTATTGGAGAAGAAAGTGAAGTAGATGTAACGGAAACATGTAAAAAAATCGAAGAAAAATTAGAAAAAGCAAAGAAAGACATATATAAAAATTTAACTGCATGGCAACGTGTACAGTTATCTCGTCACCCAAATCGTCCGTATACATTAGATTATATCAAGGCGCTTTGTGGAGATACTTTTATGGAGTTGCATGGTGATCGTAGTGTAAAAGACGATAAGGCCATGATAGGTGGTTTAGGTAAAATAGGAGATCAGTCTTTTATGTTTATCGGTCAACAGAAAGGGTATAACACAAAAACGCGTCAATACCGTAACTTTGGTATGGCAAATCCAGAAGGATACCGTAAAGCATTACGTTTAATGCGTATGGCTGAAAAATTCGGAATCCCAGTTGTTACTTTTGTAGATACTCCAGGAGCTTACCCAGGATTAGAAGCAGAAGAACGTGGACAAGGAGAAGCAATTGCTCGTAATATTTTTGAAATGACTCATTTAAAAACTCCAATTATCACTATAATTATTGGTGAAGGAGCTTCTGGTGGAGCTTTAGGAATTGGAGTAGGAGACAGAGTATATATGTTAGAAAATTCATGGTATTCAGTTATTTCTCCTGAAAACTGTTCAACAATTTTATGGAGAAGCTGGGAGCAAAAAGAAAAAGCTGCTGAGGCATTAAAGTTAACAGCTAAAGATGGAATGAAATTGAATATCGTTGATGATATCATTAAAGAACCATTAGGAGGTGCTCATTCTGATAGATCTGCAACTTTTGAAGCCGTTAAAGAACAAATTTTAAAAGCTTACAAAGAGCTAAATGAGTTAACTGAAGCTAATTTAGTTGCTCAACGTATGGAAAAATATGCAAATATGGGAGTATTTAAAGAGTAGTCTTTAATATATTCTTACTACAAATTAAAACTCGCCAATCGGCGAGTTTTTTTTATTCAATAGTTTTCAAGTACCTTCGTAGTATCTCATTAAAAAGAGAAAGATAAACTTCATGAGTAAAGAAGAATTAGCTATAAAAACCACTTATTTTAGTATTTTAAGTAATACTAGCTTAGCAATTATTAAAGGATTGGCAGGTATTTTTGGAAATTCATATGCTTTAATAGCAGATGCAATTGAATCTACCACTGATATTTTTTCTTCTCTTTTAGTATTATTAGGGTTGAAATATGCCAAAAGACCCGCAGATAAAAACCATCCCTACGGACACGGAAAAATAGAACCTTTAATCACTTTTGTGGTAGTGGCCTTTTTAGTAACTTCTGCAACGATTATAGCCTATGAAAGTATACAGAACATACAAACACCTCATAAAACACCTAAAGCATGGACATTACTTGTTTTAGGAGCAATTATCGTATGGAAAGAAATATCTTTTCAAGTGGTTATTAGAAAAAGTAAAGAAACCAATAGCTCTTCTCTAAAAGCAGATGCGTGGCACCATAGAAGTGATGCGATTACTTCTATCATGGCATTCATAGGAATTTCGATAGCACTTATTTTTAAAGAAGGTTATGAAACAGCAGATGATTGGGCAGCTTTATTAGCCTCTTTCTTTATTTTATACAATAGTTACCTGATTTTTAGGCCAGCTTTGGGTGAAATAATGGATGAACATGTGTATGACGATTTAATAGAAGAAATAAGAGAAAAATCGTTGGAAGTAGCAGGTGTTTTAGGAACCGAAAAGTGCTTTGTACGTAAAGCAGGAATGAAATATCATGTAGATTTACACGCCATTGTAGATAGTACTATTACAGTAAAAGAAGGACATGATATTGCACATAAATTAAAAGACTATTTAAGAAAACAACTTCCAGATTTAGGTCATGTTTTAATTCATATAGAACCTAATGATTATTAAACTGAATAAGAATTAAAAGGGTAAGTTTAAATTTTAAGATTGATTAAAATGTTTTTTTCTAGCCTAGAAAAGAAAATACAAATTACTACTTGACCCTTGTAAAATAAAAAAGCTTTAAACATTATGTGTTTAAAGCTTTTTTATTATTTCTATTAGATATATTTCTTATTCGTGTAACTTAAAGTTAATAGGAATATAATATTCTACGTTAGCAGACTTTCCGTTATGTTTAGCTGGAACAAAAGTAGGAAGATTAGCTACCATTTTCTTAGCTTCTTGCTCTAATAACTGTCCGTTTTCAGGTCCTTTCATTTTAATGTTAGATACATCTCCGTTTTTATCGATAATAAAACGAACCCAAACTCTACCTTCAATATTTTGTTCAGCAGCTGCAGCAGGATAGTTAAAGTTTCTTTGAATATGACTAATCATTCTTTCATTAAAACAGTTTAACTTCTGCATGTCGGCAACTTTTGTACATGCTTTAAACTGAGGAATACTATGCACTTCAGCAAACTTTACAAAATCTGTAATTTCTTTTTCTTTAACAACTTTAGAAGTGTTGGCTACTGAAGTTCTGTTTACTTTAGAAGTATTAGTATTTGAAGCACCAGGAGCTTTAAAAGTAATAGGAACACCGTATTTTACTTTTACATTCTTTCCGTTGTGTTTACCAGGGATAAACTTAGGAAGGTTGTTAATAATTCTACTAGCTTCTTTCTCTAAAGATTCTCCTCCTTCAGGGCCACGCATTAATATGCTTTCTACATCTCCTTGCTCATTAATTGTAAACTGAACCAAAACTCTTCCTTGTACTCCTGCTTCTAAAGCTTCTTGAGGATAGTTAAAGTTTTTGATAATGTGTTTAGTCATGTTAGATTCAAAACACTTAGCTTGTTTAATTAATGGTACGTTGTTACACTTTTCAAATAAAGGAATTTCTTCAACTAAGTTAAAAGGTATTTTTTCAATAGTAGAAGAATTATCTTCAAGTTCTAATTTACCAACTAGTAAAGTATTCTTTTTAATATCAGCTACTTTTTGAGAAGAATTAATTCCTCCGATAGCAGATACTGCTTCTTTGTTTTTACGAACAACACGCCTTCTTGTTGATACTTCAATAGATAATTGTTTTCCTACGCCATTTTCAGCGTCTTCAACTGCACATTTGGTTATACTGTTTGGATCAGCTACCGTTTCGTCAGGAGTGGTACATACTTCTTGACCTACAGCTGCTAAAGAAAGTAACATAGCAGCCACTACTGAGGGGAGTTTTTTCATCATTGTGCTCTATTTTTAGGGTTTGGTAGGTTAATTTAATGTTAACTAACGCGGTAAAATTAACAAAAAAAAATAGTAAAAGCAAAATTATTTTGCTTTTACTGTAAAAGAATGATGATTTTAACTCTAAAAAAAAGAAGGTTTACCTTTTAGGAGTTTTAAAAATTATAGGTAGTGCATATTTTACATTTACCGTTTTTCCTTTGTGGGTTCCAGGAATAAATTTTGGTAAAGAAGAGATCAATCTGTGTGCTTCTTCTTCTAATATTTCACTGTTTTCTGGCCCTTTTTCTTTTATGTCAAAAACGTTACCTTCTTTATCAATTGTAAATTGAACAAGTACTTTTCCTTTAATTTTTTTTGAAATAGCTTCTTTAGGATAATCAAAATTTCGTACAATATGTTCAATCATTTCTTTTTCAAAGCATTTTGATTGTTGTAAAATAGGTTTTCTTCTACAATCTTTAAACAAAGGAATTTGCTCTACAAGGTGAAAAGGAACTTTTTCAAAAGTGGTTAAAATGTCTTCTTCTAAATTTAACTTTTCAACAAGTAACTTTTTGTTTTCAAGTTGATTAATTTCGTTAGGGTTTGTAGAAATGGTGTTAACCTTTCTTAGTTTTCTATGCCTTTTACGTCTAGTTGAAATTTTTTTAATCTCTTCTGATTCTAAAGCTTCTTTTACATCATCTATAGAACATTTAGTAATAGTAATGGCGTTTATATCTTGAATTTCATCTTTTGGTGTTTCACATTTTTCTTGTGAGTAAGAAAGAGAAATAAAGAAAAATAAGCAGGTAGCAAAAATAGGCTTCATAGTATATTTTATAAGGGTTTTTTGGGGCGGCAAAAATAAAAAAATAAAGAAATAAAGCGAGCTGCTTGTGTGTTAATTTAGTATTAGGTTTATAGGAAAAGAGTAGGTTACATCTACCGGGATTCCTTGTTCTTTACCTGCTGAAAATTGAGGTAGTTTATTAATGATTCGATTAACTTCATTTTCAATAACTTTGCTTGGTTTAGAGCTAGCTACTTGAATATTTTTAGGGTTTCCGTAAACATCAATTGTAAATTGAATTAAAATTCTACCGCGAATACCTTCTTGTGAAAAAACTTCTGGATAATAATTTTTTGAAAAATGCTTTTGTATATTATCCTTAAAGCATTTTTTAGCTTCTTGTCCTGCGCTAATTTCACAGTTAGGAAATAATGGAACTTCTTCTACAACTGAAAATAACACCTCTTTTGTTTGAGGTGTTAATGTATTTTTTAAGGTTAGGTCATTATCGGTTGTAATGATAGTTACATTAGAATTAGCATTAAGATTTGATTGGTTTTCTTGAACTTGTTTTCTTACTTTTTTAATTCTGTTTCTAGCAGTAAATGTTTTAGTTTCCTTTTGAGGTAACTTCTTAGTTTCATCGATAATGTCGCATTTGTCAATGCTAATTATATTCAAATCAATTGCATTGTCTTCTGGGGTAGTACAAACTTCTTGAGAAAAAATTGTTAAAGAAGCAGTAAAAAAAGCTATTAAAAGTAATGTTGTTTTCATAATTGATTAAGGAGTAGTTTTAGTACTGTAAAAGTCATTTTTTTTCACGGCTTTCTCCTTAAGGAATAATGATAAATACATTAAATAAAGTTCTTTTTAATGTTACGAATGTTAATTAAATATAAACACTTTTTGAAATAAAAAAGCCCCTTCAAAAGAAAGAAGAGGCTTAAAGTTTTGTTTAATAGACGTTTATTTTACGTTCATTAATTCAACATCAAAAATTAAGGTTGCATCAGGAGGAATAACACCACCAGCACCTTGTGAACCATATGCTAAGTCAGATGGAATTACCAAACGAGCTTTGTCACCTACTTTTAATAACTGAATTCCTTCATCCCAACCAGCAATTACTTGACCAACGCCGATAGCAAAATCGATAGGTTGCTTACGTTTGTATGAAGAATCAAATACTGTACCGTCTAATAATTGACCTTTATAGTGTACAGAAACCATAGCTCCTTTAGTAGCTTGTTTCCCGTCCCCGTTTTGTAAGATTTTATAACGTAATCCGCTTGGAGTTTCATCGTATCCAGCAGCTACTTGATCTAATAATTCTTTTTGACGTGCTTTCGCTTCTGCTTCACGTTTTTCACGAGCTCCTTCAAAAGTTCTAAAAGCTTCAACAGCATTCCATTTTTCAGCAGCATCACCAACACGGATAATTTCTACATCCATAGTATCTTCTTGCTCAACAGCATCAACAACGTCTTGTCCTTCAACAACACTACCAAAAACAGTGTGTTTACCGTCTAACCAAGGAGTAGCAACGTGTGTAATAAAGAATTGAGAACCGTTTGTTCCAGGTCCTGCGTTTGCCATTGATAATTTCCCTGGAGCATCGTGCTTTAATTCAGGGTGAATTTCGTCATCAAATTTATAACCAGGGTTTCCTGTTCCTGTTCCTTGAGGACATCCTCCTTGAATCATAAAATCAGCAATTACACGGTGAAATTTCAATCCGTTATAATAAGGAGTTCCTTGTGGTTTTGCTGAGTTTTCTAAGTTTCCTTCTGCTAAAGCAACAAAGTTACCTACAGTTCCAGGGGTTTTTTCGTATTCTAAGTTTACTAAAATATCACCTTTTGGAGTGGTGAACTTTGCATAAATTCCGTTATCCATTTTTCTCTTATTTATATATGAAACTTCTTTTTCCGAAGAAAAAGCAAAGTTAGTTCTTTACAGACAAAGTTGAAAGGTTAAAGCTTAAACCTATGTTAATATTGTTTGAGTTTACATTGCCGAAAGGAGAATAATACCTACCTCCAGAAGCAATTATAGAAACTTGATTTGTTACATCGTAACTTAATCCAAGAGTAGGGCGCGTAATGATTCCTTCGTCAGTATCTATACCAGCACCTCCGCCAGCACCTGCCATGACTTCTAAAAATCCACGCATTTTATCATTAAAAAAACGAGGACTGTAAATACCTCCACCTACTAATCCGTGAGCATAACCACCCGAACGACCATCATAAGCAAAACCTGCTTCACCGGCAATGTATAGCCATTTATTTACATCGTAGTTTATCTTTAAACCGATTAATTGTAAATCTATAGCGTATCTATTATCAGGTGGATCGAATTTAGCTACATCAAAGTAAGTTTGATTTTGTACTTCAAAACGTAAACCTTGTGTATGGTAAATGTTATTTTCTTCGGAAGAAGTTCCACCGTTCAATCCGAAATATTTCAGACCGAAACCGTAGGTGTAGGCTTCTAAATCACCAGCTATTGCACGATAATATCCACCATGACCACTAATAGCAATGTTTTTAAATAGTTTTAAATCGATTCCTGCGGAAGGGTAAATCATCAACCCACCTTCAGGAGCCACACGACCACCAGCTGCACCAACTCCTAATTTTCCGAAGATATTAATGTATTTTGATTGGTATGGGTGATACCCAGCACCGATGAATAAATCCATAAAACCAGCACGTAAGCCTTTGTAAATAGCATCGGTATGTGCAAATAAGAAGGAGTTTTCGTTCAAATATTTTTGATATTCAAAACCGATGACATATAATGTTTCATTAAGATCATCACCGTTATCTTTTTTTGAATTCCCGATAGGTTTAAAGAAATCAAAACGTACTTGTTGTGCATTTTTTACCGCAGGTTTACTCCAGAAATTATCAGAAGAAAGATTGTCTGTTACAAATTTTTGATGCGCTTTATCATAATCGGTAAAACGTAAAATACTAGGTATTTCTACAAAGAAAGAAACCGAATTACTCTTAATTTCTCCAGAATAAAAATTAACGTGACTGTATTGTATTCCGAAGGAGTAATCGTTCTTTTTATATTGCAATCCAATATTCGGATTGATAAATCCGCCATCATTTACCAAGTAACGATATCCGCCACCGCCACCAAAATGGAAGTTAGCATCTACGTATAAATTTTTATATAACTGCTTGTTGATTCCTAGTTCTGCACCTAAGGTAAACAAACCTCCTTGATCACCTGTTACTGCAAAATGAAATGCAGCACCACCATATAACCAATCGTTGAAAGGAATTTGATAATGCAAACCAGTTAATCCCATCGTTGGTTTTAAGTCAGGAAACTTATCCGTAGGCATTTCAACAGGAATAAAATTCAAACGAACTTTATTGTGTAACTCTTTTCCTTGTAAACTCGATAAATTCTCTTGACCGTATGTGAGAAAAGAGAATAGAGACAGGAGAAAGAGAGAAGAGACGTTGTATAAAATCTCTTTCTCGCTTCTTGTTTCTTGTTTCTCGTGTCTTTGATGTGTTTATGCAAACTCACTAGTGAAATGTAATTTTACAGATGGATATTTACTCTGAGTCATTTGAATAGTAAAAGGCGAATCGGCTAAAAATACTAACTGCCCTTGTTTATCTTTTGCTAAATAACGTTGCTTTACACGTTTAAACTCTTTGAATTCTTCATTTTTTGGATCTTCTGGTTGAACCCAACAAGCTTTATGTACAGCAATATTTTCATACGAACATTTTGCACCATATTCATGCTCTAAACGATATTGAATTACTTCGTACTGTAAAGCACCCACAGTTCCTACAATCTTACGTCCGTTCATTTCCATGGTAAATAACTGCGCAACTCCTTCATCCATTAACTGATCTAAACCTTTGTATAATTGTTTAGCTTTCATTGGATCGGCATTGTTTACATAGCGAAAATGCTCTGGAGAGAAACTAGGAATTCCTTTAAAGTTTAATTGCTCTCCTTCAGTTAATGTATCTCCAATTTTGAAGTTCCCTGTGTCGTGTAAACCAACAATGTCTCCTGGGAAAGATTCTTCAACAATTTCTTTCTTTTCAGCAAAAAAGGCATTCGGACTTGAGAATTTTACCTTTTTACCATTACGAACGTGTAGGTAAGGAGTGTTTCTTTTAAAAGTTCCTGACACAATCTTTACAAACGCTAAACGGTCTCGGTGTTTCGGATCCATGTTAGCGTGGATTTTAAATACAAATCCTGTTAGTTTTTCTTCTTTAGAATCAACCAAACGCTCTTCCGCTTGTTTTGGCTGTGGGTTTGGAGCAATATCAATAAAACAATCTAATAATTCTTTTACACCAAAATTATTTAAAGCAGAACCGAAAAACACAGGTTGGAGCGAACCGCTCAGGTAATCATTTTGATTAAAATCAGGGTACACTTCATTTACTAACTCTAGTTCTTCACGAAGTGTGTTTGCGGCTTTTTCTCCAACAATTTTATCTAGTTCAGGATTGTCGATGTCGTCAAATTCAACACCTTCAGAAATGGTTTGTTTATTGTCTCCAGAAAAGATGTTTAATTTCTTTCCCCAAATATTGTAGATTCCTTTAAAATCGTATCCCATTCCAATAGGGAAACTCAACGGAGTAACTTTTAATCCTAATTTTTGCTCAACTTCATCTAATAAATCAAAAGCATCTTTCCCTTCACGGTCTAATTTATTAATGAAAACGATCATCGGGATTTTTCGCATACGACAAACTTCTACTAACTTTTCGGTTTGTTCCTCAACCCCTTTTGCAACATCAATCACCACAATAACACTATCAACCGCAGTTAAAGTTCTAAAAGTATCTTCAGCGAAATCCTTGTGACCTGGGGTGTCAAGAATATTGATTTTTTTGTCTTTATAAATGAAAGCTAATACAGAGGTAGCAACCGAGATACCACGTTGGCGCTCAATTTCCATAAAATCGGAAGTAGCTCCTTTTTTAATTTTATTATTCTTAACAGCACCCGCTTCTTGAATAGCTCCACCAAAAAGTAATAATTTTTCAGTTAAGGTAGTTTTACCAGCATCAGGGTGTGATATAATTCCGAATGTACGTCTCTTCTGTATTTCTTCTAAAAAACTCATCTATAAATTTTAAGGTTGCAAAAATAAGATTTTAAAAAAGAAGAATAAAGAAAATGAAGTAAAGAAAAAGACCTTGTAGAGAGGTCTTTAAATTATTTTGTATAGGTTAAATATATGGTTCCTTTGAATTTGGTGTTTGTGACACCTAAGTTAACATCTTCTGGAGTAGAAATATTTTCTTCAAAGTTAGCCTTAAGTTCTAATTTATTTTCATCGAAATAAATAATTTGGGCTGACAATTGTCCCGTAAAAAAATCATTTTCAAAATTAAAAAACAACGTATTATCGCTTAAAGACCATTCGGTTTTAATGTTAGGGTCTGCAGTAACTATTTCTGTTTGAGTACCAGAAGATATTGCTGTTTTCACTTGAAGTTCCATATTAAAAGAACCACTGTCGTATGATTCATTTGGGTTTTGTGAAAAGGTAGTTGTTGCATTGTTAAAGTCTTTAGCCTTGGCTTCAAAGCTACCAGAAATATCTCCGTTACTTACTGTAGACATGGTGAATTTACCATCTTTAGAATAAAAGTCAACTAAATTCCAAGTGCCAACAATATCACTTTCAGTAGCTAAAGGTAAGTTAGAGCTTTCATTGTCGCTACAAGAAGTTAAGAAGAAGCTAAGAATAAAAATAACATAAATAAATTTTCTCATTGTATACAATTTTAGAAGTTATAGCAATAATAACAAAATATTAAGAGTTAATAAAACAATAATGCTAAATTTGCTTTTCGTATATTTTTAAGATGAAAGAACACGTTATTTTAGTTGATAAACAAGATAATCCGATAGGATTAATGGAAAAAATTGAAGCACATGAAAAAGCTTTGTTACACAGAGCATTTTCAGTATTTGTTTTTAATGAAAAGAATGAGTTGATGTTACAACAGCGAGCAGCTGAAAAGTATCATTCTCCTTTGTTATGGACAAATACGTGTTGCTCGCATCAGCGTGATGGGGAGTCGAATATTGAAGCTGGAAAACGTAGATTAAAAGAAGAAATGGGGTTTTCATGTGAATTAGAAGAACTATTTTCTTTCATTTACAAAGCTCCGTTTGATAATGGGTTAACAGAACATGAATTAGACCATGTAATGATTGGTAGATTTAACGACGAACCTATTATAAACCCAGAAGAAGTAGCGTCATATAAGTGGATGCCTTTGGAAGAGGTAAAAAACGACATAGAAAATCATCCAGAGAAATATACTGCTTGGTTCAAAATTATTTTTAAAGAATCGTATAACAAAATAGCTAAGTTTATTTAATATGCCAAAAATTACTGTACATAGAAAGGCACATTTTAATGCTGCACATCGCTTGTTCAATCCTAATTGGTCAGATGAAAAAAACTTTGAGGTATTTGGTAAGTGTAGCAACCCTAATTATCATGGCCATAATTATGAGTTAATAGTATCGTTAACTGGTGAAATTGATAAAGAAACAGGTTATGTGTACGATTTAGGAAAGCTTAAAGATTTGATAAAACTAAAAGTAGAAGACGTTTTAGATCATAAAAACTTAAATGTAGAAGTTGAGGAATTTAAAAATATTAATCCTACAGCAGAAAATATATCAGTAGTAATATATAATAAGTTACGTGTAAGTATTCCAGAACATTTAGATTTAGAAGTTACATTATACGAAACACCTAGAAATTATGTAACTTATAGAGGCGCTTAATTTATGATAGACCAATTACTGCGATTTACCCCAATTTTAAAACAAAAAATATGGGGAGGAAAAAAACTGAACCAGCTGCTTCATAAAGATACTACAGGTGATAATATAGGTGAAAGTTGGGAGATTTCTGATGTTGACGGAGATGAATCTGTCATAAGCAACGGTAGTTTAAAGGGTAAAACTCTAAGAGAAGTCTTAAAAGCATATAAGCACGACTTAGTCGGAAATTATGTTTACAAAACTTTTGGAGATGAGTTTCCTTTGTTAATAAAGTTTATTGATGCTAAAGAGGTGCTGAGTATTCAGGTACACCCTGATGATGATTTAGCAGGAATTCAAGATTCTTTTGGAAAAACCGAAATGTGGTATGTTGTTCAAGCAGATGAAGATGCGAATATTATTATCGGATTTAAAAATGACGCAACTAAACAAGAGTATTTACATCATTTAGAAAACAAATCGTTGCTTGATATTTTAAATGTAGATGAAGTAAGCAAAGGCGATGTGTATTTTGTTCCACCTGGAAGAGTACATGCTATCGGAGCAGGTTTGTTAATTGCAGAAATACAGCAAACTTCAGACATTACCTATCGTATTTATGATTGGGATAGAAAAGACATTGATGGTAATTACAGAGAACTACATACTGAAAAAGCATTGAAAACGATTGATTTTACTGCTAAAGATTCTTATAAAACACCTTATTTAAAAGAAAGTAATGTGTCGAATCAAGTAGTTACATGTCCGTATTTCACTACAAACATTCTTCCTATAAAAGGAAAGAAAGAAGTTTGTTTTTCTGAAAAAGATAGCTTTATAATTTATATGTGTGTAGAAGGAGAAGTTGTTTTTAATTATAAAAATCAACAAGAAATAGTAAGAAAGGGAGAAACTATTTTGGTGCCAGCATGCATTGATAAAGTAGAAATTGTATCAGAAAACTCTTCGGAGTTACTAGAAACGTTTATTCAATAAAAAATAAGCTTAAGGTAGCATTACCCTAAGCTTAGAACAAACCAGACTAACTTAATAATGGATTGATTTTAGAATCATCCAAATCATCAAGAAGCTTCTTTCACAGTATAGCTAAATACAGCTTTACAGATAATATCTTGTTTCTTTTCTTCTTTTTTTGATACTGTTATGTTTAAAACAACTTCAGTAGTACTCAATTTTTTTACATTGTTTTTAATGATAAGTTTATCATTTAAATAAGCATTTTCTAGAAGATCAAAATCAATGCTTTTAAAACTCAAATTAGATGAGTTTTTGTGTAAACTAAGTGAAGATTGAAGATTAGACTCAATCTTGTCAAATAAGATAGATGTCTTTAATACTTTGTTTTTGCTAACTTGTTTTTTGCTAACAATAAACTGATTTTTTATGTCTTGTGTAGTGTTTAATGATTTCATGATAATTATGGGTTAAGTATTAGTAATTCAGGATCTCTGTAAAACGGATTTTGTACTGAGTACATTACGGTTGAGGCTACGTGTTTTCTAATTGAATTTCGGTACTTAAAAGTGTTCATAATGATTAAAATTTAAAATATTAATAAATAAAAAAAGGTGCTTTTTGTAAAAAGCACCTTTGTAAGTTTATAGTAAAAATTGATTATTTAAAATCGATGTTTAAGTCTATTGTTTTGGGTGCTTTTGGTTACATATACGAATTGTTTACGCATGTGGGCTGTACACGAAATCGAATTGATCGTGTTAAAAATAAACGTATATGTGCGTAAAAGCGCCTTCATAATGAACCAAAAATAGTAAAACTTTTTAAAGATTACACAAAACAGCGAATTAATTACTGTTAAAGTTTTGTAAATCTAGTAATTGTAAACGTTTAGTTAGCGTAGTTTAAATATGTATCTTTGATGTATAATTTTATTATTTATGAATAACATTAAAGTAATATCTTTTGATGCAGACGATACGCTTTGGGTAAACGAAACCTATTTTCGTGATGCCGAAGATGATTTCGCAAAACTGTTGTCAGATTATGAAACTGAAAACAAAATCCATCAAGAATTATTTAAAAAAGAAATAGAAAACCTTAAAATTTACGGGTATGGTGTAAAAGGTTTTATGCTATCAATGGTTGAGTGCGCTTTAGAGATTTCTAACTATAAAATAGCTCCTAGAACTATGGAAGGAATTCTTGAAATAGGAAAAGAGATGCTAGAAAAGCCTATAGAATTACTAGATGGAGTAGAAGAAGTATTAGAAGAATTACACGGGAAGTATAAGTTAATTGTAGCTACCAAAGGTGATTTGTTAGATCAAGAACGCAAGTTGGCTAAATCAGGAATTTTAAAATATTTTCACCATACAGAAGTAATGAGTGAAAAGAAAAAAGCCGATTATAAAAAATTAGTAAAACGATTAGATATTAATCCGTCAGAGTTCTTAATGATAGGAAACTCATTAAAGTCAGATGTATTACCTTTAATAGAAATTGGAGCAACAGCAATCCATGTTCCGTTTCATACAACATGGGCACACGAAGAAGTGAGTGAAGAACAAAAATCAGATGATTACAAAACAGTATCTAGTATTACTGATGTATTAAAGTTTTTATAGATGAATTATTTAGATATAGAAAACTGGAACAGAAAACAGCTTTTTGAACATTTTAGAACTATGGCAGATCCAACTTTTGGATTGGTAGCTGATGTAGAAGTATCAAAAACATATCAATCAGCTAAAGAAAAAGGAGAATCATTTTTTGTTAGATACTTACATGCCTGTATGAAAGCTATAAATTCAGTTGAGAATTTAAAATATAGGATAGAAGATGATAAAATTGTTATTTATGATGTAATCAATGCATCAACAACAGTTGCAAGAGCAGATACAACATTTGCTTTTTCTTATTTTGATTATTCAGAAGATTTCAAAACTTTTAATCAAAATTATATAGAAGAAAAAGAACGAATACAAAACACAACAGATTTATTACCTCCAAGATATTCACCAGGTTGTATACATTCTTCGGCAATTCCTTGGGTTAGTTTTACAGGACATAAAGAACCTTTTTCTGGTAATAAGGATAATAGCGTTCCTCAGTTGGCGTTTGGAAAGATTAAAGAAGAAAATGGTAGAAAGCTACTACCAGTAGCGATTAACGTAAATCATGCTTTAGTAGATGGATATCATGTTGGGCAGTTTTTTGAAAAATTTCAGCAAGAATTAGATAAAATCGATTAATTTTGCACCAAAATTTATAATTATGTCAAGCGTAAAAAATTTAAAGAAAGATATCAACTATACATTAGGAGACATTATCAGTATCTGTCAAATAGCTACAGAGTTAAACCCTGAAGTTAAAAAAGAAGATGCTAATGCTATTGTTGATGAAGTTATCGTAACTTTTGATGAGTTAATAGCAAAAGTAAATGCAAAGAATGTTGAAAATAAAAAAGCTCATTACAAATCAGTAAGTGCTGAATTAGAGACTAGAGCAAACGCTTTAATAGAGAAAGTAAACAACTTATAAGAGGTTATTATAAGTGATGAATTTTGAAAGCGAGACAAGGGTCTCGCTTTTTTTTTGAGAAATTTTAACACCTCTAAAAAATATAATTTCGTAAATTACGTTCAGATATAAAACAACTTTAACCCCAATAAAGATATGGCAAGAGCTATGTATGAGTACACGAAAACTGTACTTCAAAAGGTTAGTTTTAACGCTGATTTATTTTGTAAAGAGCTAGAAAAAGCTTTAGGAAGATTACTTCCTTATGAAATAGATGAACTAACCATTTGGCTAAGACAATTTACAGCGAATAAACCTGATTTATACGTTTGTTTAGCTTTAGTAGATAAAAAGTAAAAAGGGAGGCAATTTTGCCTCCCTTTTTATTTTTTTGCTTCTTTGTTTTCACCTTTAAGCTTTCGTATAAGTTTGCGATGGAATTCGTATTCGGCAACTTCAAGACGAAGTATTTTCTTGTAAGGTAGAATTTTAATAAGTTTAGAATAAAACTCATTTTTTGTTTCGTATTGTTCTTTAGAAACCGCGTTGATTCTTTCGATTATTTGTTTAGATTCACTCTCAGATAAATTATCGATACCGCCATCGGCCATAATTCTTTTTTTAATACTGCGTCGTTCTTCTCTATGCAGTTGCATCATTTCTTTGTCGTACACATTGTATAAAGGCCAAAATTTTTCGGCTTCTTTTTCTGTTAAATCTAACTTTTCAGTAAGGAAAGCTACTTTGAATGCATGAATTTTTTCTGAATCTCCTTTTTTTGTTTGAGCTTGAGTAACCAAGCTACTTAAGAGTAAAAAAAAGAATAATAGTATGTTTTTTTTCATCTTATTCTATATCGTTTAAGGGTGTTGTAGTATCAAGTATGTAATTTTCTAGGCTTTCATCGCTAATAGAAGCGAATAAGTCTTCTTCAATATCAGAAGTATTTATAGCTGCAGCTAGTTCTTCTGTATAGGTTTCTCCATATCCATTTTCATACCAAGACTCGATATCGGTAATGGTAATATCATCAAAAGTTGTTTTTTGAGTATTAAAATAACTAATTCCGATAAAAAGCAAGACTGAAGCTGCCGCTGTCATAGGTATGTATTGTAAAAATCGTTTTTTAAGTGAAATAATTTTTACTTCTTTTGATTCTTCAATAGTTAATTTTGAAAGAATTGAATCGTCTACAGTTTCAAAATAATTACTAGGAGTTGCAAACGTTTTTTCTTTTGGTAAACTATCAATAAAAGCAGAAGCAGTAAGGTTTTCTTCCACTTCTTGAAAATAATTTTCAGGAGTAGAAAAACCAGTATTCTTACCTACTTTTTGGTTTAAAAAATCTATTGTATGTTTTAACTCTTTGTTCATTACTTCTGTAAGACTATGTTTTAGTTAAAAGGTTTAATTATAGTTTTTTATAAATTGTTCAATCTTTTTAACAGCGATGTGATATGAGGCTTTTAAAGCGCCCACAGAGGTTTCTAAAACATCAGAAATTTCTTCATATTTCATCTCTTCAAAATACTTCATATTAAAAACTAACTGTTGCTTTTGAGGTAGCGTAGCAATTGCTTTTTGTAAAATTAGTTGTACCTCGTCACCTGTAAATAATAGGTCACTGTCTAGGCTTGAAACCAGCAGTTGTTGATAGTCATTAATATCAATATTTTTTTCTTTCGCTTTTTTATTGATAAAAGTAATGGCTTCATTGGTTGCAATTCGATACATCCAAGAATATAGTTTACTATCTCTTTTGAAGTTGTCTATATTTTTAAAAATCTTAATAAAGGTGTTTTGTAATACATCATCGGCATCATCGTGAGAAATTACAATCTTTCGGATATGCCAATACAATCGCTCTTTATATTGCGATAGTAAGTGCCTAAAAGCAGCCTCTTTTGTTTTAGACTGCTGTAATTGATCTATAAGAGTAATTTCGTCAATCAACTAAGATAGTTTAGCTGTTAGACTTTAAAGATAGTAAAAGGTTTAAAAAGGTAACTAATTCGCTTAATCTTTTCTTTTAGTACAACCGAATAAACGTTTTTCCTTAATGGTTTCAGAAACGCCTTTAGGAAGCATTTCTTCCCATCCATCTTCATTGTTCTTAATCATTTTAAGTACTTTTCTAGAGAAAATATGTAAGATTTCAGGATCATATTCTTTAATATCAATAAGTCGACCATTGTTTTTAAAGAATTTATATAGCTCTTTCATTCTAGGATGTACCATTAAGTTTTCACTAGTAATGAATTCACCTGTATCTTTATCTTTATAAGGATACATATATACTTTAAGGTCGCGATAAAATAATTTACCAAAGGCTTCAAGAATACCTCCACTTAAATCACGGTAGTATTTCTCATCAAATATTTGAATAAGGTTGTTAACTCCCATGGCTAATCCCATACGTTCTTTGGTAAACTCACTAAAGTATTCTACTAATCTAAAATACTCTTGATAGTTTGTAATCATTACATTCAAACCTAAAGAACACAGTAACTCAGCTCTGTCTAAGAAATCACGTTCATTAATTTCTCCTTCAGCACGAAGGTTACTTAGTGTAATTTCAAAAATTATTTTTGTTTTTTCTGGATCTACTTTTTTCTCTTCGAAGAATAATTGTTTAGAGCGTTCAAACATATCCATGTTAACTTTAGTAACAGGACGGTAACTACCACGTAGAGCTAAAATATTCTTCTTGTAAAGTACTTGTGCAGGTAACATGTTGTTTCCGTCAGGACCAAACATAACGGCATTAGTCATTCCATTTTTAACAAGTTGTAAACTCATTAAACGATTGTCTACGTACATAAATCGAGGTCCAGAGAAATTAATCATGTCTATTTCTAAGCGATCCTTATCAATATTGTCGTAAAAAGACTTTAATAAATCTTTAGGATTATCGTTTAAGTAGTAAGCTCCATAAATAAGGTTAACACCTAACACACCAAGGGTTTCTTGTTGTTGACGAGCGTCAGTTTCTTTGAAACGAAGGTGTAAAACAATTTCATTATAATCCTCTAAAGGGTCTAATTGAAAACGAATTCCAACCCAACCATGACCTTTAAACTTTTTGGAGAAGTTAATGGTTGCTACTGTGTTGGCGTAACTAAAAAATAGTTTATCAGGATGTTTTTGACGGGTAAGACGCTCCTCAATTAAGTCCATTTCATGTTTTAACATCTTTTTTAATCGAGGTTCCGTAACATAACGGTTGTCTTTTTCTATACCGTAAATAGCATCAGAGAAATCTTTATCATACGCACTCATAGCTTTTGCTATGGTTCCTGAAGCACCACCAGCCCTAAAAAAGTTACGAACAGTTTCTTGACCAGCACCTATTTCAGCAAAAGTTCCATAAATATGAGCGTTTAAATTGATTTTTAACGCTTTCATTGTTGTAGTTGGTACCGTATTTATTTTTTGATCTCCTTTTAACGTAATTGCCATTTTCTAGTTTTTTGTTACGTATTACAAATGTACTGAAATTAGGAACGAACAGATAATTTTTGTCGTACTTTTGTAGGAGAAATGAAGAAAAATAATCAATTAAAAATTACTTTTTTAGGAACAGGAACTTCCACAGGAGTTCCGATGATTGCAAGCAAACATCCAGTAGCTTTATCTAGAAATCCAAAAGATAAAAGGTTACGATCATCTATTTTAGTATCTTGGAACGAGTTCAATTATGTAATTGATTGCGGGCCTGATTTTCGTCAGCAAATGATAAGAGAAGAAGTAGCGTCTATTAACGGAATTTTATTTACTCACGAACACGCCGATCATATTGCAGGATTGGATGAAATTCGTCCGTATTGTTTCCAAATGGGAGCTGTTCCAATTTATTTATTAGAACGAGTTTTAAATGTTTTAAAAAAGCGCTATGATTATGTTTTTGCTACTGAAAACAGGTACCCAAGTGCACCAAGTGTGGCGCCAACAATTATTTCACATCGAGAAAATTTTATGTTGGATGGAGTAGAGGTGATTCCTATTGAAGTGATGCATGGTGATTTACCAATTTTAGGATATCGTTTTAACGATTTAGCTTATATTACAGACATCAAAACAATTTCTGAAGAAGAAAAAAAGAAGTTAGAAAATTTAGATGTTTTAATTGTTACAGGTTTACGTAAAGAACCACACAATACACATTTTAATATAGAAGAGTCTTTACAGTTTATTGAAGAGATAAAACCTAAAAGAACTTATTTAACACATATTAGTGAGCTATTAGGTTTGCATGATGAGGTACAAAAAGAATTGCCTGAAAATGTATTTTTAGCTTATGATGGATTGAAAATTAATAGTTAAAAGACAATTTAATTTATCAATACCAGTATCAATATTAATTACTCAAAGTAATTGATGATTTTAAAATTGCTTCTTATTTTTACCCTAAATATTTATTGAATGAAGATTATTATTTCACCTGCCAAATCGTTAGACTTTGAAAACAAGGCAACGACAAATGTTTATACACAACCAAGATTTTTAGAGCAATCCGAAAAGTTAAATAAGAAACTAAAAACTATTTCTAGAAAAAAACTAGGAGAGTTAATGAAAATTTCTGATGATTTAGCAAGTTTGAATTATGATAGAAACCAAGAATGGCAACCACCTTTTACACTTGATAATGCAAAGCAAGCCGTTTTCTCTTTTACCGGTGAAGTGTATAGAGGTATTGATGTAAACTCTCTTTCAGAAGATAAAATTCCTGCATTGCAGGATAAATTAAGAATCTTATCAGGATTATACGGATTGTTAAAACCGTTGGATTTAATTCAGCCATATCGCTTAGAAATGGGAACTAAATTAAAAGTAGGAAGAGCGGACAATTTGTATAAATTTTGGGATACTGCTTTGGCAGAATCTTTAAATGAAGAATTGGCGGATAATGAACTGCTAATCAATTTAGCAAGTTCAGAATATTTTAAAGCACTTCCTAAAAAAGCGTTGAAAGTACCAATGATTACTCCAGTATTTAAAGATTTTAAAAACGGACAGTACAAAACCATCATGACCTTTGCTAAAAAAGCACGTGGATTAATGGTACGTTATATAATTGATAATAACATTGAAACATTAGAAGAATTAAAAGGTTTTGATGTAGATGGTTATGGATTTTCTCAAGAAATGTCTACCGAAACCGAATTGGTATTTACTAGGTAAATGAAACGAAAAAAAATTGCTAGGTTTTTTCTTATTGTAAGCTTGCTAATCATAGCTGTAATTTATTTTTCTAATAGTATTATAAAAAATAATACAGAAGGAAAATTATTTAATTCTACAGAAAATATACCTAAAAACAAAGTAGGATTGCTACTAGGAACAGTAAAGTATCTTTCTGATGGTAGAATAAATTTGTACTATCAATTTCGATTGGATGCAGCTGTAGAATTATATAAAGCAGGAAAAATTGACTTTATCCTAGTAAGTGGGGATAATGGCTCTAAGGGATATGATGAACCTACTGATTTTAAAAATGATTTGATTGAAGCAGGAATCCCTGAAAATAAAATCTATTTAGATTACGCTGGATTTAGAACGTTAGATTCGGTTGTGCGAGTTAAAGAAGTTTTCGAACAATCTTCAATAACAATCATTTCTCAACAATTTCACAACGAAAGAGCTTTGTACTTGGCTCAACATTTTGATATTGATGCAGTAGGTTTTAATGCTAAAGGAGTTTCAGGTAAAAAAGCTATAAAAGTTAAACTAAGAGAATACCTAGCTAGAGTAAAAGTATTTGTAGATATTCTCTTAGGTGTTGATCCTAAATTTTTAGGAGAACCAATTGAGATCGTGTAAGATTAACAATCTGCTAAACGTACCGTAACTGCTAAACCACCTTCAGAGGTTTCTTTGTAGTTTCGGTTCATGTCTTTAGCAGTTTCCCACATCGTATCAATAACTTTATCTAAAGGAACCTTAGATTCTTTTGGATTGGTTTCTAAAGCTAACTCAGCAGCATTAATCGCTTTAATAGCTCCCATAGCATTACGTTCAATACAAGGAATTTGTACTAATCCACCAATAGGGTCACAAGTAAGCCCTAAATGGTGTTCCATGGCTATTTCAGCAGCAACTAAGCATTGCGATGGCGTTCCTCCTAACAATTCGGTTAATGCAGCAGCAGCCATGGCAGAAGATACACCAATTTCTGCTTGACAACCACCCATAGCAGCTGATATTGTAGCGTTTTTCTTAAAAATACTTCCTATTTCTCCAGCGACTAATAAGAATTTTTTAACGTGTTCAAAATCTGCATCATGGTTTTCAATTACTAAATAGTACATTAAAACGGCAGGAATTACACCAGCACTTCCATTGGTTGGAGCGGTAACCACCCTTCCTAATGCGGCATTTACTTCGTTTACTGATAAAGCCAAACAACTTACCCATTTTAAAATTTCACGGAATTTAACTTCAGTACCTCGAATTGCAGTTATCCATTCTTGTTGATTCGTGTATTCAGCATCTTTAATTAGTTTTTGATGTGTTTCAAAAGCACGTCGCTTTACGTTCAATCCACCAGGTAAAGTACCTTGCGTATGACAACCAATGTACATGCACTCTAACATTGTATTCCAAATACGGTGTAGTTCTTTATCAATTTCTTCAGCAGAATTAATTACCAATTCGTTTTGATAAACAATGTCTGAAATATTTAAATTCTCTCTTTCACAATAGGCTTCAAGCTCAGTAGCTCTGTTTATTGGAAAAGGGAAGTTTTGTTTGTTAATTTCAATGTCTTCTGCTAAATGATCATCTTCTTGTACAATAAAACCACCACCAATAGAGTAGTAGGTTTCAGTAGAAATTTCTTCACCATGAGCATAACCTCTAAAGGTCATTCCGTTTGCATGAAAAGGGAGAAATTCTCGGTTGAATTTTACAGAATCTTTTAAAAATGGAATGTTTCTTTCGTTGTTGAAAAACAACTGTTCTTTATTTTGAATATCGCTAATAATAACGTCAATACTTTCAATAGGAACATATTCTGGGTCAGCACCACTTAATCCTAATAAAACAGCTAAGTCAGTCGCGTGTCCTTTTCCTGTTAAAGAAAGAGAACCGTACAAGTCTACTTTGACTTCTTCAATTAAAAGAAATTCATTTGTTTCTTTTAATTTTTGTATCCATTGTTGTGCTGCTCTCCAAGGGCCTAAAGTGTGAGAGCTAGAAGGTCCCACCCCAATTTTAAGCATGTCAAAAACGCTAATAAACTGCGACATAAGTATAAGTTGTTTGTTGTTGGCTAAAATAAAAAAATCCTGTATTCAAAAGTAAATACAGGATTTAAATTTTATTTAAAAAAGACGTATGTATTACATTCCGTAAACAGACTCTTTGTCAAATTTCTTAACTAACATGTAATACACTACTGCACGGTATTTGTTTCTTTCAGATCTTCCAATTCTTTCCATTACTTCATCAATGGCTTTGTCTAAAGCAGGACTATCGTCTAATCCTAACTTTTTCATTAAGAAGTTTTTCTTTACAGTTTCTAATTCTTTAGCGTCGGTACCAGATACAGTTTCTGCGTCTTTTTTGTAAATAGAAGGTCCTAAACCTTTAGTTACAGCAGTTAATAAATCGGTGTTTGAACGAATATCTCTATCGTCCATAAATTTCTTATAAAGAGCTACTTTTTCGTCAAATTTACTCATGATTTTTTGTTTAAAATTAGATGTTAAATTCTCTTGAATTTTTTAATTCTTTCAAATATAGAAAAATAATTGGTTCTTTCAAATATCTTAGAGTTAATAAGCAGTTAACGTATATTTTGTTAATTAAATTGTTGAAAACAATTACTTTTTTTGTTAAAAGGGTATTGTTCTTGTAGTAACTTTAATGTGAATTCAAATCTTTAGCCTATGTCATTATCAAAATTTGAATCTATGTTGAAAACCAATGAAGTATATTTTTTTGATGCAGTCGAGTTTGAAACAATCGTTGAGCATTATTTAAATATAGGTAAGCAATCATTGGCTAAAAAGGCAGTACAACTAGGGTTGGAACAGCATCCTTCTTCAATTCAATTAAAATTAATGAAAGTAGAAATTTTAATTTTTGAAGATAAATTGCCAGAAGCAATCAAGATGCTATCTAACATAGAAGCGGTAGAACCTCATAACGACGAGGTGTTTATTCAGAAGGCTATTATCTTATCTAAAAAGAAAAAACATACCGAAGCGATAGCAATTTTAAAAGAGTCTTTACAATATATTGAAGATCCTGCTGATATCTGGTCTATGATTGGTATGGAGTATTTGTATCTTGATGATTTTGAAAATGCACGTTTAAACTTTGCAAAATGTATTGAGGTAGATTATGAGGATTATTCTTCGTTATATAATATTGTGTATTGCTTTGATATGGAAGAGAACCATGAAGACGCAATAAAGTTTTTAAATGCATATATAGATAAAAATCCATATTGTGAAGTAGCGTGGCATCAATTAGGAAAGCAATATTTTGAACTAGGAATGTTTAAAGAAGCATTAACGGCTTTTGATTATGCAGTTTTGATTGATGATAGCTTTATAGGAGGATATTTAGAAAAAGCAAAAACCTTAGAAGAGTTAAAACGTTATGAAGAAGCTATAGAGAATTATTCGGTAACGTTAGAGCTAGATGATCCAACAGCGTATGCTTATGTAAGAATAGGTGAGTGTTACGAAAAGTTAGACAATATTAATGCAGCTATCAGTTTTTATAAAAAAGCAGTACATGAAGATCCGTTGTTAGATCGCGGTTGGATTTTGTTAACGAATGCTTGTTATAATCAAGAAAATTATCAAAAAGCGTTACACTACATTAATAAAGCAATTCAAATAGATGAAGGAAATGTATTGTATTGGAGACGCTATGGTGATATTAATTTAAAGCTAGGTTTTTATGAAGAAGCAGTAAAAGCTTTCAATACAAGTTTGGCTCTTGGTGATAGAGAAATTGAAATTTATGTAGCACTAGCAGATATTCTGTTATTTTTAGGTGAGTTTAATGAAGCTTTAAGTACTTTAATAAAAGCTAAAAAAACGTATAAAGAATTTGCTGAAATTGAGTACAGACTTTGTGGTTTGTTCATGATTTTAGGAAAAGAAGACTACAGTTTAACTCACTTGCAAAATGCTTTAGAAATCGATTTTGAGTATCATACCATTATAAAAGAGTTATATCCTACTGTTTTTGATAATGAAAAAGTACAAGAAGTTGTTTCTAAATACAATAAAGCAATACAGTAAATAAAGGGTATTTGTTTTTTAAAATATAAGAGTCGGTTTTTTAACTGGCTCTTTTTTATTGTAGTAAAAAAGATTACAGTTGATTTCGTTTGTTGATTAAAAGTAACCAAATAAAATGTAGCGTTAAGTTTCAATTAAAAAGCTACAATGAATTTCCTATTTTTAACTTAAAAATGACTAAAATTGAGTAAATTTGATATTCGTTTTATGAGAAAAATTAAAAAAATAGCAGTGATGACTTCTGGAGGAGATGCTCCAGGAATGAATGCCGCAATTCGATCAGTTGTGAGAACTTGTGCTTATTACCATACCGATTGTATGGGAATTTATAGAGGATATCAAGGATTGATTGAAGGTGATTTAGTAACACTAACGGCACGAAGTGTAAACAATATCATTCACAAAGGAGGAACGATTTTAAAATCGGCACGATCTAAAGATTTTAGAACCAAAGAAGGAAGACAAAAAGCCTATGAAAATTTACAAAAACACAATGTAGATGCTTTGGTAGTTATTGGAGGAGATGGTTCTTTTACTGGAGGAGTATTGTTTAACAAAGAGTTTAATTTTCCAATTATTGGAATTCCAGGTACTATTGATAACGATATTTCTGGAACAAGCCATACAC
Organism: Tenacibaculum sp. TB-56; assembly: GCF_059716275.2. Taxonomy (NCBI): domain Bacteria; kingdom Pseudomonadati; phylum Bacteroidota; class Flavobacteriia; order Flavobacteriales; family Flavobacteriaceae; genus Tenacibaculum; species Tenacibaculum sp. TB-56. Next base: position 2,256,160 of record NZ_CM201367.1, read on the forward strand.
TTGGTTACGACACCGCGTTAAATACAGCTGTTGAAGCTATAGATAAAATTAGAGATACAGCATCGTCTCATAACCGTCTTTTCTTTGTGGAAGTGATGGGGCGTGATGCAGGTTTTATAGCATTAAATGCAGGAGTTGGAGCAGGAGCAGAAGAAATTTTAATTCCTGAAGAAGATTTAGGGCTAGAAAGAATGTTAGAATCTCTTAAAAAGAGTAGAAGGTCAGGAAAGTCATCAAGTATAGTAGTGGTTTCCGAAGGAGATAAAACAGGAAAAAATGTATTTGAATTGGCCGATTATGTAGAGCAAAATTTACCAGAATATGAAGTAAGAGTTTCTGTGCTAGGACACATGCAGCGTGGAGGATCACCATCGTGTTTTGATAGAGTTTTAGCAAGTAGATTAGGGGTAAGTGCGGTAGAGTTGTTGTTAGATGGTAAAACGAACCTTATGGTTGGTTTGAAAGATAATAAAGTAATTGCGACAGATTTAGAAAAAGCAATTAAAGGAGCGCATAAAATAGACACTGAATTATTACGAGTGTCTGATATTATGACTACGTAAATGAGTATATAAAATTAAAAATAATGATAAAAATAGGAATTAACGGATTTGGAAGGATTGGTCGATTGGCATTCCGTTCTGCAATGAAAAGAGACAACGTTCAAGTTGTGGCTATTAACGATTTGTTAGATGTAGATTATTTAGCCTATTTATTGAAGTATGATTCTGTTCATGGTCGTTTTGATGGAAATGTTGAGGTAAAAGATGGAAATTTAGTTGTAAACGGACAAACGATTAGAATTACTGCCGAAAGGAATCCTGAAAATTTAAAATGGAACGAAGCTGGAGCTGAGTATGTAATTGAATCAACTGGTTTTTTTACCGATAAAGATAAAGCAGCAATGCATATTACTGGTGGAGCAAAAAAAGTAATTATTTCCGCTCCATCAAAAGATGCTAATATGTATGTGATGGGCGTAAATCATAAAGATTTAACTGCTGATGAAACTATTTTTTCAAACGCTTCGTGTACGACAAACTGTTTAGGACCTTTAACAAAAGTAATTCATGATAATTTTGGATTGAAAGAAGGACTAATGACTACAGTTCATGCGGCAACATCAACACAAAACACAGTTGATGGACCTAATAAAAAATGGCGTAGAGGACGTGCTGTGGTAAATAATATCATTCCTACTTCAACAGGAGCAGCGCAAGCAGTTACTAGAGTAATTCCAGAATTAGAAGGTAAGTTAACGGGAATGGCAGTTAGAGTTCCCGTAGCAGATGTTTCTTTGGTAGATTTAACGTTTAGAACAGAAAAAGCTACGTCATTAAAAGAAATTTTAAAAGCTTTAAAAGATGCTTCAGAAGGTGAATTAAAAGGAATTTTAGGATATACTGAAGAAGAGGTTGTATCGCAAGATTTTGTTTCTGAAACGAGAACCTCTGTAATTGATGCTGATGCTTGTTTAGAGTTAAACGAAAACTTTTTTAAAGTAATTTCTTGGTATGATAATGAGTATGGATATGCTACTAAGATTGTAGATTTGTTAGAGTATTCGGCTTCTTTATAAAAGCATAAAATATTGTATCCGTAGTGTATTTTGAAACAAAAACATTATAGATTGTCAGTTCGAGTGATTTTGAGGTACGAAAAATCGTATCGAGAACTAATTTAAAAATCAAAATTCTTTTTCTCGATACAAATTTCACTCATTACAATCGTGAAATTCACTCGAATTGACAGAATTTTATCAAAATGCACAATTGGTAATATTTTTTAAACACTATTTATGGAAATAGCAATTATAGCACATGATGGAATGAAAGCTGAAATGGTTCAGTTTTTAAACGAACACAAAGAAATTTTACATCAAAAAAGAATTCAACTGATTTCAACAGGAACAACTGGTGAAAAAGCAGAAAAAGCGGGTTTTGAAGTGATGAAATTTTTATCAGGACCTATAGGAGGCGATGCGCAAATTGCTGGTAGAGTAGCAGAAGGGAAATGTCAAATGGTATTATTTTTTAGAGATCCTTTAGCAAAACATCCGCATGAACCAGATATTTCAATGTTAATGCGTTTGTGTGATGTACACGATGTGCCGTTGGCTACAAATCCATCAACAGCGGAATTATTAATAAAAGCGATTTAAAAGAAAAAAGAGAAACATATAATTGTTTCTCTTTTTATTAGTGATTTATTGAAATGTTTCGCTATCAAGTTTGAGGATATGAGTTCGTTTTAATGGCTTATATCCACTGATAGCGAAGTTAGCTTTTTAAAGGTTAAGAATCAACCTAAATTTTAAAGCTATTTAACAGCAATCATACTAATTTCTACATTTACAAACTTAGGGAGGTTAGCAACTTCTACTGTTTCACGAGCAGGAGCTGTAGCGTCATTAAAATACTCACCGTAAACAGCATTAATTTTTGAAAAGTTATGCATATCTGAAATAAAAATAGAAGTTTTGATAACGTTTTCAAAAGTCATACCAGCAGCAGCTAATACTTCTTTCATGTTTTGCATTACTTGTTTGGTTTCTGCTTCAATAGAATCTAAAACTAATTCACTAGTTTCAGGGTTAATAGCTATTTGTCCAGAAGTGTATAAAGTATTTCCACTAAGTACAGCTTGGTTATATGGACCAATTGGAGCAGGAGCTTTAGAGGTAGTGATTATTTTTTTCATTTTTATGTAAGTTTCAAAGTTTCAAAAAAGTTACTTAAGCTAACAGCTTAAAAAAGTACTCTATCTGGTGGTTTGTTTTTATCCCACTTTAAGTCGCTTAACACAGAAGATTTTACTCCAATAAAGAAATTGTACGAAGAATTGATTCCGAAAGGAGTCCAGTTAAAATTGAATCGCCAACTATCTAAATCTCTAGAAAAGTTTAATCTAGTGTAGGTGAAAGCATTATCTTTAATGTCGTACCCAGAAGAAAAACCAACTTTCCATTTAGGCGAAAGCTCAACATCACCACTAAACATTAACGTATTGTTACCTATTTGACTTGTTAAACCGTTGTTCGTATACCCCATACTGTAGGCTAAATTAAGTGTCCAAGGTATTTTGGCTTTGTAAAGTTCGGTTTCTTTCGTTTCGTCTTCGCTGTTTTTATTGCTTCTATTGGTATCGTTAGGAAAACCATTGGTACGGACCTAGACTTTCTCCAAAAACATCTGGAGTGTCTTGAGCTCCATTTCCATTTTTATTGTCAGAATTATCTTTTCCGTCTTTATTTTTTTCAAAATCTTTACTAGAAATAGAATAGTTTGCTGTTACTCCTAGGTTAGTCATTCTAAGAAGACCACCGTTAAACTTATTTATTCTTTGCCCTTTGCTATTTACTTGATAAGGATCAAAAGTAGCGTTCATGTTTAAAGCAAGTTTATCTTTAAAAAGACGCGTACCAGCATTGGCTCTTACAGGAGCCCAACGTAAACTATCAGCAGCGATGTTGTAACTTGTGCTAAAGTTTAAGTTGTTAAGAAGGGTGATTTTTTTGTCTTCTTCATCGCTGTCAGGATCTTTCGGAGCAACTTTAGCTTCTAAAACGTTGTTAACAGAAATTCCAATAGAGTTTGAGATTCCGCTTCCAGGGGTTCCATAAATACCTCCTTCAAAAGGAGAATAGGTTAAAAGATCACTTGGATCCGAGCTTTGACGAACCGTTAAATTATAATCATCAGCAAAATTAGGACGATATCCGTATGAAATAGATGGTCTAATCGTATGACGAATGGCTTTTAAGCGTCCTTTTTTAAAGTTAAATGTACCATAGATGTTTGTAGATAATGAAACTCCAAAATTGTATTCATTATAACGGGTAAATCCGCTAATGGTGTCATTAACAACAGTACCTAAATTTCCATCGCTGTTAACAGCAGTAGGGTCGTAACGTTTTTTAATTTGATCAAAATACCAAACATCTTTATAGCTTACACTTGGTGATAAAGTAAAGTATTTAAAAGCTTTTAAACTGGTATTCGTACTTAAGTTGTGTTGTATTCCTTTTTTTGCAGTTTGAAACATTTTAGCAGTAAAAAACTCATCGTCAGTTGTGTTGATTTGATACTGTCCTTGCATGCTATAATTCAACCCCATTTTTTGAATAGGATTCTTTTTTACACCATTTTTACCAGCAAACGGATAAATACGATCCATGTTTAACTGCAAAGACGGTAAAGTCATAGTAATTGTTTCGGTATTGGTGTTCTGCGAATGAGTAGCAGTTACACTCAAGTTAAAAGGTGTACCTACAAATTTTGTATAGTAAGAAACAGATGAACTTAATGTATTATTTAAAAACTGCGAACTGTTAAATTCATTTAACGATTGACGGTAATATTTACTACTTCCTAAGTTAACAGAGGCAGAAAAACGAGAGTTTGGACTCGCTTTAGAATCCTGACTATGACTCCAACGGATATTAAAATTTGTTGATTTATTATAATCACTCAAACCACGAATTCCTCGTATAATATTTTCATAACGAACGCTAAAGTTTCCGCTAAATTTATAACGAACATAGTAATTAGAAGTAGCATTTACACCCCAGCTACCATTGGTGTACAAGTCGGCTAAGGTTGTTAGGTCGAAATAATCACTTACCGCAAAATAGTAACCTCCATTTTGTAAGAAAAAACCTTGGTTGTTGCTTTCTCCCCAAGAAGGGATAATAAAACCTGAAGTTCTCTTGTTAGTCATTGGAAAATAAGCAAAAGGTAAATAAATAGGGGTAGGTACATCTGCAAGTACTAAATTACTTCCTCCTACAATAATTTTTTTACCAGGAACCAACTTTGCTTTGTTTGTTTGTATGTAATAATCTGGAATTTCTTTTTGTGAAGTGGTAAAACGTAACCTACGCATGTAAATGGTAGAGTCGTTTATACGTTTTGTTTTTTCACCATAAGTTATAATTCCTGCCTGATTCGTTTTTACCCCGTAAACTAAGGCTTTTTTTGTCTTGAAGTTAAAGAGAATAGAATCTTGTTCTGATTCTTGTCCGCCTTGTTTAAATTGTGGTCTTTGGTGATAGCCTGTACTATCCTTAATTCCCTTAGCGTACACCATATTGTTTTTGTAGTCTAGGATAATAATTCCAGCTTTTAAATCAATATCAGTATAGGTAACATGAGCTTTATTGTAAAGAGTTACTGTTTTATTTTTTGCATCTTGTATGGTGTAGTCTTCTGCGTTATGAGTAATAATTCCATCAATAACTTCTTTAGGTTTTATAGAATCGGTAGTAATAGTGTCTCTTTTGTTAATGAGAGCATTATTTTTTAACGTGATTAAAGAGTCCTTTGGACTTAAAGAAATAGAATCTTTTTTAAGGTTGATAGAATTAATTTCTTTCTTGCCAAATTCTTGAGCAGAGCTTAATTGAAAATAAAAAAGACAGAAAGCTAAAAGTATGTAGGTTGAATTTGCTCGCAATATTATTAATACTATTTTTGTGTTATATTTAAAAACTTTGGCGTACTATTTGAACGCACTTATTTTAAAATCCAAAAATAGTTAAATTTTATTGATGCAATTCTTAAATTTCCGTAAATATAATATCTCGAAAATAAGCTTAATTATTCTAACCTCTCTAACTGTTTTGTGTGGAGGAATTTCTTCAGCCTTAGCTCAAAAAAAATATACAGTTGTGTTAGATGCAGGTCATGGAGGAAAAGATCCAGGTAACTTAGGAAATGGATTTAGAGAAAAACACATAGCTTTAAGAGTAGCTCTAGATGTAGGAAAAGAATTGTCAACTTCAAAAGATATTAATGTTGTTTACACTAGAAAAAATGATGTTTTTATAGAGTTACATAACCGAGCAAAAATTGCAAATGATAATAAAGCAGATTTATTTGTGTCAATTCACTGTGATGCTTTTAGAAAATCAGAACCTCATGGAGCAAGTACTTTCGTTTTAGGATTGAGTGGGAATAAAGAAAATTTAGAGATTGCAAAAAAGGAAAACTCTGTAATCTTGTTAGAGGACAACTACCAACAGAACTATGATTACGATCCTAATTCTCCTGAATCGGTAATTGGATTGTCAGTGCTTCAAGAAGAAAATTTAGAAAACAGTTTAGGAATAGCAGGGTTGGTGCAAAATAATTTTGTTGCTCTTAAAAGGAATAATAGAAAGGTAAAACAAGCTAACTTTTTAGTTTTGAGAGAAACTGTAATGCCTAGTGTTTTAATAGAATTAGGTTTTTTAACCAATAAAGCAGAAGGAAGTTTTCTTAATTCAAGAAAAGGGCAATTACAAATGGCAAAGTCAATAGCTCAGGCCATTGAAAAGTACTTTGAAAGGTTAAAACTGAATACAATTAGTGAAACTATTACCGTAAACGCTCCGTTAATCGAAAAGGAAGAACCAAAAACTGTGGTTAAGGAAGAAGTAGCTCAGACAAAAGTAAAAAAAGAAGACTCAATAAAAAAAGTAACTACAACACCAAAGAAAACATCTTCAGAAGTTGAATTTAAAATTCAAATAGCAGCATCTAGAAAAAAGTTGCCTACCAGTACGTTTAAAGGGGTAGAAGATGTAGAGTCTTTGTTTATAGATGGTTACTATAAATATTATTACGGAAACTCCTCTAGTCTTTCAGGTATAAAAAAGTTGTTGCCAGAAGTAAAAAGTAAGGGGTATAAAGATGCTTGGGTAGTCGCTTTTAAAAATGGAAAGCGAATTTCAATTAAAGAGGCACTGAAAAACCAATAATTTAGAGGTATTCTATATTTATACTCTCAAAATTATTATTATTTTCGCTCGTATAAATATATTCTATGTCTAAAGAACTAAAAACAGGAATTGTTGCTGTCGTTGTTATTGCGCTATTTATTTGGGGTTATAACTTCTTAAAAGGACAAGATTTGTTCAGTGCTAATGCAAGGCACTTTTTTGTAGAGTACAATAATATTAATGGTCTTAACGAAGCTAGCTCTGTTACCATTAACGGCTTGAAAGTAGGAAAAGTAGATGAAATTAGGTTCAATGATAATCCAGATAAAAAAGGAAACTTAATTGTTAAAATTTCATTAGATACCGACTTTAATTTCTCTAAAAATAGTATTGCTAAAATTTATTCAGCAAGCTTAATGGGAGGCCAGAATTTGGCAATTGTTCCTAAATATGATGGAGAAATAGCCAAGTCAGGAGATTATTTAAAAGGAGAAGTTGAGTCAGATATATTTTCTTCAGTAGGAGAAAAATTAAATCCTATTCAGGCGAAACTAGAAAATGTTTTAGTGGGAGCAGATTCTTTGTTAATAGGAATAAATCAAGTTTTAGACGAAAAATCTCGTAAAAGTTTAAATAGAAGTATTCAAGGTTTGGAAGGAACTATTTATGATGTTCGTAAAACATTAGCTTCTGTAAATACATTATTAGCAGATAATAAAGGAAACTTAAACGCTACTTTAGCAAACACCAAGAAAATAACAGATAATTTTTCAAAAGTTTCAGACGATTTAGCAAAGGCTAATTTAGGTGAGTCAGTAAAAAAGTTAGAAACAACTTTGACGAACGTAAATACGTTATTAGCTGATATGAAATCTGGAAAAGGAACATTAGGAAAGCTAATGACCGATGAAAAAATGTACACAAACTTAACCAATGCTTCAAAAGAAATGGAAGAATTGTTGCGAGAGATGAAGTTGAATCCTAAGAGATTTGTGCATTTTTCATTATTCGGAAAAAAAGCCAAACCATATAACGAAGAGAATAACGAGAAAAATGTAAGTAATCAATAAGCTTACATTTATAAAATCTAATAAAACTTAATAATTAAAGAACGATGGAGAAATACGTACCAAACATCTTTTTTGCACTTATTTTAATTGCAGGTATCGGGTATTTTGTAATGAATGTTCGTAAGTTGATACGCAACATTAAATTAGGAAAAGATATTGATAGAAGTGATAGAAAGCCAGAACGTTGGAAAAACATGGCGAAAATTGCTTTAGGACAATATAAAATGGTACGTCGACCAGTTTCTGGTATTTTACACATCGTTGTATATATTGGATTTATTTTAATCAATATCGAAATGTTAGAAATCGTTATTGATGGATTATTCGGTACACACCGAGTTTTTCAACCAATTTTAGGACCAGCTTTATACGGTTTCTTAATTGGTAGTTTCGAAGTATTAGCATTATTAGTTTTAGTTGCAGTTACAATCTTTTGGTTCCGTAGAAATATTGAAAAAGTAAAACGTTTCTGGAATAAAGAAATGGAAGGTTGGCCGAAAAATGACGGTAATATCATTTTATATTTTGAAATGGTATTAATGACCTTATTTTTAGTAATGAATGCTACAGACGTTGCTTTTCAAGAAGCAGGAGCAGGTAATGTAGTTTCTCAATTTGTAGCGCCTTGGTTTAATAGTTTTTCACCTGAAGCATTACATACTATTGAAAAATCTGCTTGGTGGTTGCATATTGTTGGTATTTTAATTTTCTTAAACTACTTATACTACTCTAAGCACTTACATATTTTATTAGCTTTCCCAAATACATTTTTTGCAAACTTAAATCCGAAGGGACAATTCGATAATTTAGAAGCGGTAACGAAGGAAGTAAAAATGATGATGGATCCTGATGCTGATCCGTATGCAATGCCAGAAGAAGGCGCAGAGGAAGGAGAGCCTGAAAAATTCGGAGCATCAGATGTTACTGATTTAAACTGGGTGCAGTTAATGAACGCATACACATGTACTGAATGTGGACGTTGTACATCATCTTGTCCTGCAAACCTAACAGGTAAAGAATTGTCACCACGTGCTATTATGATGAAAACACGAGACCGTTTAGAAGAAGTAGGAAAGAATATTGATGAAAATGGAGGTGAGTTTAAAGATGACGGAAAGCAATTATTAAACGATTATATTACTCCAGAAGAACTATGGGCATGTACAAGTTGTAATGCTTGTGTACAAGAATGTCCTGTAAATATTGATCCATTATCAATCATTATGGATATGCGTCGTTATTTGGTAATGGAAGAATCAGCAGCTCCACAAGAGTTGAATATGATGATGACCAATATTGAAAATAACGGAGCACCTTGGCAGTATAGTCAAATGGACAGATTAAACTGGAAAGACGAAGAATAGTTATTAATTATTCAATTCTCAAAAACTAAACAAAAAACAGTTCAACAATTAAACGATAAAGAATTATGAACGTACCAACAATGGCAGATATGATGGCTCAAGGAAAACAACCAGAAGTGTTGTTTTGGGTAGGAGCTGCAGGAAGTTATGATGATAGAGCAAAAAAAATAACAAGAGCATTTGTAAAAATATTACAACAAGCCAATGTAGATTTCGCTGTATTAGGTACTGAAGAAAGTTCAACAGGAGACGCAGCAAAGCGTGCAGGAAACGAGTTTTTATTCCAAATGCAAGCTGTTACTAATATTGAAGTTTTAAATGCTTACGAAATTAAAACAATTGTTACTTGCGATCCGCATTCATTTAATACATTAAAAAATGAATACCCTGGATTAGGAGGGAAGTATAAGGTATATCACCACACGCAATATATTAATAAACTAATTCAAGAAGGTCGTTTAACTATTGAAGATAAAAACTTAAATGGAAAACGTTTAACATATCACGACCCATGTTATTTAGGGCGTGCAAATGATGTATATGAAAGTCCACGTGAATTAATTCGTCGTTTAGGAGTAAAAATGACAGAAATGAAACGTCATAAGTCAACAGCACTATGTTGTGGAGCTGGTGGAGCTCAAATGTTTAAAGAACCTGAGAAAGGAGATAAAGACATTAATGTGTTAAGAACAGAAGATGCTTTAGAAACGAATCCACAGATTATTGCTACAGGTTGTCCTTATTGTAATACGATGATGACTGATGGCGTGAAATTCAAAGAAAAAGAAGCACAAATAGAAGTAAAAGATATTGCTGAATTAATTGCAGAAGCAAATAATTTGTAATAGTAAAAAATATAAATTGTGTTATTCCCGCGTAAGCGGGAATCTTATTTTTAAAGAATGATTAAAAACTACATAAAAGCAGCACGTTTACGTACGTTACCTCTTTCTGTTTCAGGAATTATTGTTGGAGCCTTTTTAGGGGCGAATGAATCTTTTTTGAAGACGTCTTTAGATTTATTTGACACAACTATAAATATAGGAAACAAAAACATATTTGAATCTCCAATCTTTTGGTTAGCCATTTTAACTACTATTGGTTTTCAAGTACTATCTAATTTTGCGAATGATTACGGAGATGGAGTAAAAGGTACGGATAATGAAAGGGAAGGAGAAGCACGAATGGTGGCTTCAGGAGCAATTACTCCAAAGCAAATGAAAAACGCAATGATTGTTACAGGAATCATTACGACTATTATTGCATTACTGCTAATTTATGTTTCCTTTGGCAAAGACAACTTTTTATATTCAGTAATTTTCTTCGGATTAGGAATTGCATCTATCATAGCTGCTATAAAATATACAGTAGGTAAATCTGCCTATGGTTACAGTGGATTTGGAGATGTTTTCGTTTTTATCTTTTTCGGATTGTTAGCAGTAGTTGGAACGTACTTTTTATACACTAAAGATCTAAACTTTATCATTTTCTTACCCGCAATAACTGTCGGATTGTTAAGTACAGCGGTGTTGAATTTAAATAACATGCGTGATAGAGAGAATGATGCAAAATCAGGAAAAAACACGTTGGTAGTGAAAATGGGATCTGAATCGGCAAAAATGTATCACTACTTTTTAATTATCGCATCATTTCTTTTTGCATTGTTATATGTGGTTATCAAGTATCACTCACCAACTCAATTTCTATTTATTGTAGCTTACATTCCTTTGGCAAAACATCTGCTTTTTGTGTACAAAAATAAAGAAGAAGCGTTGTTAGATGGAGAGCTAAAAAAAGTAGCTTTAAGTACCTTTTTATTTTCAATTTTATTTGGATTGGGGCAAATTTTGTAACTTCCCTGAAAAAATATGATGAAAAAAATTTTAAATCTTTTTGTAGTTGTTATTTTATTAACGGCTTGTAATGACGGAGGCAAAAACCTTGAGTCTTATGGTAATAATAAGGCTTTAGGGAATGTGGTAATTGATAAAGATATAAAAGAATCAGTAGAGTTAAAAGGAAATAATGAAGCTCCAGTAGTTGAAAGAAAACTGATTAAAACAGGAGATGTATCTTTTGAAACAAGTGATTTATCTGCAACAAGAAACCACATAGAACAAGTATTAAAAAAATACAACGGTTATATTTCTACCGATAATGAATACAAATCTTCACAAAGTATTACAACTAGTTTAACTGTTAGAATTCCTTCTAAAAATTTTGATGCTTTTTTGAATGAAATTTCTTCAAAAGTAACACGTTTTGATAACAAAAACATATCTGTAAATGATGTAACAGAGCAGTTTTTAGATGTTGAAGCTCGTTTAAAAGTAAAAAAAGAGTTAGAGCAGCGTTATAGTGAGATATTAAAAAAAGCATCTTCAGTAAAAGAAATTATAGAGGTAGAAAGGGAATTAAACAATGTAAGGTTAGAAATAGAATCGATGGAAGGTCGCCTGAAATATTTACAAAATCAAGTATCCTATTCAACCTTAACAATAAGATTTTATAAAAAAGAAGTAAGTAAAACTTATTCTAAAAGTTTTGGAAGACGTATAGCTGATGCTTTTGGTAATGGAATAGATAACATAAAGTGGTTCTTTATTGGTTTGGTAAATATTTGGCCATTTATATTGTTAATCACCTTACTAGTTATATTTATTAAAAAACGAATTAAACGAAAGAAAGAATAAAGCCTTTGTAATTAAAGGTGACATCTTATCATATTAAAACTAAAAACAAAAAGATGAAAATCACTTTTTATGGTCACGCATGTTTCGGTATTGAAATCGACGGAACCCACGTATTAATAGATCCTTTTATAACAGGAAACCCTTTAGCATCACATATTAATGTAGATGAAGTAAAAGCAGACTATATATTACTTACACATGCACACCAAGATCATGTGTTAGATGTTGAGCGTATCGCAGAAAGAACAGGAGCAACCATAGTTTCGAACTATGAGATCGTAATGTATTACGGAGCAAAGAATTTAAAAGGACACCCTGTAAATCATGGAGGTACTTATACAAACGACACATTTTCTGCTAAATATGTAAATGCTATTCATACTTCGTCTTTTGCAGATGGAAGCTATGGCGGTCAACCAGGTGGATTTGTAATTACAGCAGGAGAAAAGTCGCTATATGTTTCAGGTGATACTGCTGTTACAATGGATATGCAGTTAATACCGATGGCAACAAATCTTACAGCGTCAATTTTTCCAATAGGAGATAATTTCACTATGGGAGTAGATGATGCTATTATAGCGAGTGATTTGGTAATTTGTAATAAAGTAATTGGTTGCCATTTTAACACTTTTCCTCCAATAACAATTGATGTTGATGGTGCGAAAGAAAAGTTTACGCAAGCTAAAAAAGAATTAGTGATTTTAGAAATAGGAGAAACAATAACTATTTAAGAGGTTATTTTAGATTAGAAGTATGAAAAAAATCAAAATAATTTTAGGAATTATAACTGCTTTAATTCTTGCGTTTTTTTTAACAGGATTGGTTGTTCAAGAGGTCGTATACACGAATGAGATAACGGTTAACAAGCCAGTAAAAGAAGTTTTTGCCGACTTTCAAAATGTAGAATTGATGAAACAATGGATGCCAGAAGTAAAATCGATTGATGTATTAGAAGAAAAGCCAAATAAAGTAGGAAGTACATATAAAGTAGTAGTTGAAAACCAAGGAAAATTGGTGACTATGACTGAAGAAGTATTAGCTTTTGAAGAAAATGAAAGACTTACTTTTCATTTCGATGCAGAAAATATGCTAAAAACAGATGATTATGTATTTACTTCTGAAGGAAATATGACTAAGATAGTACAAACAACTACCTGTACAAGTGATTCGTACGTAATGAGTTGTTTGTTTCCGTATTTTAAAGGAGCATTGAAAAAAATGAGTCAACAATATTTAGACGAATTTAAAAAAGCATCTGAAGCTCATAACTAAAAAAATAAACAGTTGATTAAAGCAACCTATCATAAATATTTATTGAATTTTAAACAAGCTAGTGGAACTTCTCGTGGAATTTTAAGAACTAAAGAAACCTGGTTTTTAGTTTTAGAAAGAGAAGGAAAACAAGGCTTTGGTGAATGTGGTTTATTTCGTGGATTAAGTGTTGATGATAGACCTGATTATGAAGAGAAATTACAGTGGGTCTGTAACAATATTAATTTGGGTTTAGATGTTTTATTGACAGAATTGCTACACTTTCCGTCGATTCAGTTTGGGTTAGAACAAGCCTTTTTATCATTAGAAAGTGAAAACCCGTTTGAGTTATTTCCATCAGATTTTTCTAAAGGAAAAGAGCAAATTTCAATAAACGGATTGATTTGGATGGGGGACAAGCTCTTTATGCAACAACAAATAAAGGATAAGTTACAGCAAGGTTTTACAACAATAAAAATGAAGATTGGAGCTATTGATTTCGATACAGAAATAGCATTGTTACAGTCTATCAGAAAAGAGTTTTCAGCCAAAGAAATAGAGTTAAGAGTAGATGCAAATGGAGCATTTTTACCTGAAAATGCTTTAGAAAAACTACAAAGATTAGCCGAGTTGGAGTTGCATTCAATAGAACAACCTATCAAACAAGGTCAGTGGCAAGAAATGGCGAGATTGTGTGAGGAAACTCCGCTACCAATTGCGTTAGATGAAGAACTAATAGGCGTGTTTTCTTCCGAAGGAAAAGAAAATTGTATTAGTATAATTCAACCACAATACATCATTTTAAAGCCAAGTTTGGTTGGAGGTTTTCAAGGAAGCAACGAGTGGATTCAAATAGCAGCTAATCATAATACAGGAAACTGGATTACTTCGGCATTAGAAAGTAATATTGGCTTAAACGCAATAGCACAATGGACCTACACGTTGAACAACCCGTTACCGCAAGGATTAGGAACTGGAAGTTTGTTTACAAATAACATTGAGAGCCCGCTAGAAGTTACAAAGGGAAGCTTAGGTTATAACAAGAATAAACATTGGGACTTTAATATTTAAAAATGGATTTTATACAGCAAGCATATAAAGGCGAAAATAGTTGGTGGAGGTGGTTACTTACAATTGTAATAGTAATGTCTCCCTTTTTATTAAACTTCGCAATCTATTTTTTATTACCAGAAGTATATAAAGGCTTGATTGAAGATACAGCCAATTTTCAAGGAAACAAAAACATTTTCCTAATTGAAAATTTAATGCCATTTGCAGTGCTTTTAGTTTTGCTAATAGTATTTGTTAAGTTCGTGCATTTACGACCATTTACTTCTGTAGTAACAAGTAGGAGTAAAGTAGATTGGAGCCGCTTTTTTTATGGGTTTGTTTCTTGGTTTTTAATGACGGTATTTTTTCTTTTTATAGGTTATTTGTTAGCACCAGAAGAATTTGTGTGGAATTTTAAACCAGTCCCGTTTTTTCTATTATTAACGATTTGTATCATTTTAATTCCGATTCAAACATCGTTAGAGGAGTTGTTGTTTAGAGGTTATTTAATGCAAGGAATAGGAATTTTAACTAAGACCAGATGGGTTCCGCTAATCGTAACTTCAACATTGTTTGGTTTAATGCATATTTTAAATCCAGAAGTATCCAAATTAGGTTACGGAATTATGGGTTTTTATATTGGAACAGGTTTTTTATTCGGAATTATCACCTTGTTAGATGAAGGAGCAGAGTTAGCTTTAGGAATTCACGCAGCAAATAATATTGCAGCGGCTGTTTTAGTAGCTTCAAATTGGGCAGTTTTTCAAACTGACGCCTTATTTATTGATCATTCTGAGCCGAATTTAATATATCAAATGATTATTCCTGTGTTTTTTATTTATCCGTTATATATAATGTTTTTACAAAAAAAATATGGCTGGAAAAACTGGAAAGAAAAATTGTTTGGTAAGATTGAAAAACCAGTAATCACTAAAGAAATTTTATAGTATACTATCCTGAATATTGTGAAAAAAAACAGCTTTCATAAAAGCTTTCAGTTAAATGGAGAGTCTTTTTCTTCAGAAGAAGAACTCTTGAGTTTTTCTAAAACAATTAATAATTCTGTCTTTTCATTTTTGTCAGATTGGTTTAATGCTGAAGATTTTGTAGTAGTGCAAACTTCAGGGTCTACAGGAAAACCAAAACCAATTCCGTTGAAAAAAGAGTTTATGAAAAACTCAGCAGAGGCAACGGGAACTTTTTTCGAATTGAAAGAAAATACCACTGCTTTATTATGTCTTTCTACTGATTATATTGCAGGAAAAATGATGCTAGTCCGAGCTTTAACGTTAGGGTGGAAGCTTGATGTTGTAGAAGCAATTTCTAATCCATTGGAAGGAATAGATAAAATGTATGATTTTTCTGCAATGGTACCAATGCAGTTGCAAAACTCGTTAAAAGATTTGTATAAGGTTAAAAAACTAATCGTAGGTGGTGGAGTGGTATCTAATGACTTGATAGGAGAAATTCAGAACTTACCTACTCAGGTTTTTGCTACCTATGGAATGACTGAAACTATTACACATATTGCTATTAAGAAGTTAAATAATCTCATCCCTATCGATGGTAATAAATCTAACTATAAAACACTACCTGACGTAGATCTTTCACAAGACAATCGAAATTGCTTGATCATTGAAGCTCCTAAAGTATCAGAGGAAAGAATCGTTACAAATGATGTAGTGGATTTAATTTCTGAAACAGAATTTGAATGGTTAGGGCGCTACGATAATGTTATTAATTCAGGTGGAATTAAGCTACATCCAGAAAAAATAGAAGAAAAACTGTCTAAAATTATCTCGAATCGTTTTTTTGTTATTGGTGTTCCAGATAAGGTGTTAGGAGAAAAATTAGTGCTTGTCATAGAAGGGAAAGAATACAATGTTATCTTGAACGAAGCAAAGAATCTTACCAAATATGAAACTCCAAAAGATATTTACTTCGTAGATCAATTTGTAGAAACAGAGACCAAAAAAATCCAACGTAAGAAAACATTGGATTTGGTAAGGTTGTTATAATTTATAGGTTAGTATAAAACAGTCCATTTACCCATTACTTTTTTGTTAGGATAGTTCTTTGCTAGCCAATCTAATCTTTCTGGAAGTTGCTTTTTATAAAGTATTAAAACAGTAGGTTTTTCTACGATTCCATGTAAACTTTCTAACTCAGTAACATCTTTAAGGTTGATTAAGTGATTTTTCCAGTTTGTATCTGTTTCAAACTGAGTTTCTCTATTTAAAGATTCATGCCCATCGTATAAGGAAATAATAGATTTATTCAATCCAAAAGCAATGGATGACTTTCTAATATTGTAGACTAAAATATCTCTAGAATTAAGATTTTCATTAATAATGAAATCTGTCACAGGCTTCGAAGCATTGACTTTTAATTCGTTCTTAGCTAAGATTGTTGAAGCACTGATCAATAAAAACACCGTAACAACAAATGAGGTAAGTACTGGTTTAAATTTAACTTCTTCTTTAGATTTATAAAGGAAGAATACTATGATTGCAACAACAGCACTAGCAACAGCTAAATAATATGGAAAATTCATTCCAGTATTTATAAATGGAGCTACAATAAAAGTTAATAGAATTAAACTAGAAAAACCAAGAATAAAAGCATTAATGGTTTTGATTTTTTCTGTGTTAATTCGTGAAAACAAATCAGCTATTAAGATAGCAAGTAAACCATATAATGGTAAAATGTATAAAATTCGTTTTGAAGAAGAAATTGAAAAGAAAATCAAAGGAATTACAAACGCCATTAACATAGCGAAGTGAATTGTTTTTGTTTTCAATAATTCTTTTTGATCTTTCAGTAAATAAATAAATGCTAAAAACCATGGTAAACCAATTAGCGGAGCAAAAGCTAAGAAGTACCAAAATGGTTCTGTTCTTCCGAAGGCATTTTTTGAGAACCTATCTGCAGTTTGTTTTCCTAAGAAATAATCTAAAAAGGCAGGATTGCTGTAGCCTAAATAGACAAACCAAGATGCTGCAATAATTAAAAATAAAGTCCAAGCCGTAATATGATGAATAGAAAAATTTCTTTTTGCCTTTTCTGTACGGTTATAAAATAAAATGAAAATTACAGGAACAATAAATATTACAGGTCCTTTTGTTAAAAAACCTAACGCTAAACTTAGGGTAAAAGCATAGAGCCATTTTATAATTCCAGATTGGCGATATTTTACCCAACTATAAATACTTAGTAAAACAAAGGTAGCTAAAAAAGCATCGGTAGTTAAGTTTCGCGATGACATTAAGACCAACGGAAAGCTGAAATAGATAATAGCAGACCAAAGTGCCGTTTTTTTATTGTTGAATAATGAAATACTTAAGCGGTAGACCAATACAAGTTGAAGTAAAACAGCTAATTGTAAAAAGAAACGAGCTCCAAAAGCATTAATACCAAATATTTTGTAGCCTAAAGCTGTAATTTGATAGGTAAATGGAGGCTTATGATAGTGATGAACATCTAACAAGTTAGGATGCATATAATCACCAGAAACATGCATGGCTCTACCTATTTCGGCATATCTAGCGTCGCTACTTTCAATAACTCCGTACGAGCCTACATTAATAAGTAAGCTAATAGCAGCTATTACTAAAAATATATTAAAGGTTAGTTTGTTTTTCATTCTGAAAAAAGAATAAGTTTATGAGTTAGTTTTTAACACTTTATCTTGTTTTAATAAGATAAAAACGTTTCTGATATAAATAACAAAACCGAATAATTGTCCAATGAATAATACAGGGTCTTTTCTTATAATCGCATAGCTTAAAATCATAAGCGATCCTACAAGGCTTAACAACCAAAATCCTAAAGGTAACGAAGATTCTTTTTTACGCTCAGAATAAATCCATTGATAGATAAAACGCAGTGTGAAAATAATTTGACCAATACTTCCCCAGATTAATAAGTTAATAGGAATCTCTTCATTGCGGAACAATCGTTCAACATCAATTTGGTTATTCTTAAAGGAATATAGGGCAATTAAAAAAGGAAAAATAAGTAAAAAACCACGCAGAAATTTAGGTAGTTTTATCCACGAATCCTGTAATTGCATATTTCTAATATAGATATAGTAGGTTAACGATTGCCCTAACATAATAGCAAAATCGTCTCGTAACCATCCGTAAACAAAAAGCAAAAAGGAAGCAATTAAACTTAATTGCCAAAACAATTCAGGTGTTAGTACTCTTTTTACTTTTTCAGATTGAATCCATTGTAATAAAAGCCTTGCTGAAAATAAAATCTGAGCAGCAAAACCGATAATGTATACAAAAGATTTATATGAAAGCCAGTCGCTCATTAGCTAATTTTAGACTTTTCAATAGTATAATTTATATAGCTTTTTCGCATCCATCTGTAAGCAAAAGTATCACGTAATGCTTTTAAAGACCTATTGAAAATATTGAATTTTGAAGTACCCGCAATACGCTCAAAATGCTGCACTTTTAGTTGTTTTATTTTTCCATTTTGTAATAAAATTAAAGCAGGAATAAAACGGTGCATTCCTTTAAAGAAAGGAATCTTTTTAGCAACATCAGTACGAAGTACTTTTAACGGACAACCAGTATCAATAACTCCATCGTTAATTAAGCTACGGCGTATGCTGTTAGCAATTAACGATTGTATTTTTTTACTTAAAGTATCTTTTCTTTTTCCTCTATATCCAATTACAGCTTGGTAATTATCGATATCCTCTAATAAAATATCGAAATCGTAAGGAGTGGTTTGTAAATCGGCATCGATATATCCGATTAATTCGGTGTCGATATGGTCAATACCAGCTTTGATAGCTGCACTTAATCCGCAGTTTTCTTTAAATTTTAAGTATTCGAAGTCAGGGGTGTTTGTGCAGATTTCAGAAATTTTATTGAAACTATCATCGGTAGAACCATCATCAATAAATAAAACCTTGCTTTTAGTTTTGCTTTTAGAAAAGTAATCAGTAAACGTACTGTGTATTCTATCTAAGTTATCAATTTCATTAAAAACTGGAATGATGATAGTCATTCTGTAATTCATAGACTAGTTTGTTTTAGTATGACCGTGCGAAAGTACAAAAAATAAAAAAAACCAATGAGTTTATCATTGGATTTTAAATTCTTTAAGGGAAGTTATCTTACTCTTCCATAGAATGATATACATTGTTTACGTCATCATCTTCTTCT
Source organism: Tenacibaculum sp. TB-56 (assembly GCF_059716275.2). Taxonomy (NCBI): domain Bacteria; kingdom Pseudomonadati; phylum Bacteroidota; class Flavobacteriia; order Flavobacteriales; family Flavobacteriaceae; genus Tenacibaculum; species Tenacibaculum sp. TB-56. Next base: position 2,275,471 of record NZ_CM201367.1, read on the forward strand.
AATTTTTCTAAAAGTTTGTTTACTTCTTCTTTCTGCTCATCAGAAAGGGCAGTGGTTGTAGTTGGAATTCGTTCAAATTCAGAAGAAATAATTTCAATATTGTTTTCTTCTAAATATTTTTGAATAGATCCGAATTGACCGAATGGAGCATATAACATAACTGAGTTGTCTTCTTCATCAGTAAATACTTCTTCAACTTCAAAATCAATCATTTCCATTTCAAATTCTTCTAAATCCATCGTTAATGATTCTTCTTTTATTTTGAAGTTTACTACATGGTCAAATATAAAAGCTACAGAACCAGATGTACCTAAGTTTCCGTTACACTTGTTAAAAGCAGCACGAACATTAGCTACTGTACGATTGTTGTTGTTGGTAGCAGTTTCTACTAAAACAGCTACTCCGTGAGGTGCATATCCTTCAAATAATACCTCTTTATAATTTTCTGTGTTTTTATCAGATGCTTTTTTAATGGCACGCTCAACATTGTCTTTTGGCATGTTGGCAGCTTTTGCATTTTGAATAACTACACGTAAACGAGAGTTGGTTTCGGGGTTAGGATCTCCTTCTTTAACCGCCATAACGATATCTTTACCAATACGAGTAAAGGTTTTAGCCATAGCTGACCAACGTTTCATCTTTCTTGCTTTCCTAAATTCGAATGCTCTTCCCATGTGTATTCTGTTTTAATTTTGCTTGGCAAATGTAACTAATGCTATAAAATATTGCAATTAAAAATGTTTTTTGAAAATTACATTACCTGTTTGTTCATTATATGCTTTCCAAGTGCCACTTTGCTTATCTTTTTTGTACTGTCCTTTAACTTTTATGCTCCCGTTTTGATGATACGATTTGTAAGAACCATCTTTTAAACCATCGTTTAAATCAACTTCAAATTTTAGTTTTCCATTTTCATAAAATTCTTGATACGATTTAGCACTTAAATCTGACGGGTGTATAGGAGGAAGGTTGAAAAAGTTTTCTGAACTTTGAGTGTTTATAGAGTCTTTATAAGGAGTTAACTCTTCAAGTAATTTCTTTTTTAATTCCTCCTCTTTTTTAAGATGGATTTCAATTTCTTCTGGATGTTCATAAACAAAAGAAATATTGCTTTTAAATAAATCGTTTTCGGCAATAAGTTGCAAACCGACTTGAGAAAAACAAGTAATATAAGGTTTGTCTTTTTGAAGTTGAGTTCGAGTTTTGTTATCAACTAAACTTAAAAGGTCTTTGTACGAATTTGGTGTGTTAACATAAGCAAACACACTAGATTTCTTTTCGAAATTATAGTTGAAATCATCGAAACTTTCAGAGTTTTCAAGTGTGTAACCTATTAAATGATTGTTGATAATTTCTTTAATAGTGTTCGGACTTGTACTAAAAACAACGAAATCATCAATAATAGTAAAGTAAGGCTTATCCATTTTAGAAAACACATTACCAGCTAGCATTTTAAAGAACCCTTTTAGATCAAAAAAATTAATAGGATAGCCTCTATAATCGATTTGCTTATATTTTAAAGGTGTATTTTCTTTAATTTTTGATAGAATTAATTGAAGGTTTTCTTTAGCGTCATCAATATCATCAGCTTTAATAATAGCAGCGATATCTTTTTTGTTTTTTGAAAGCTCAGTGTTAAAATGAACTAAAGCTATTTCATTCCCAATCCAGCTGTATACATGTTCAGAAACATTTATATCTAACTTATCCTCAATCATTGCAAGTTGATCAGAATACATTTTAAAATCGGCTGGATTTTCTTGTTGAAGTTTTTCTAAGTTACTATTAAAGGTTTTAAAATCATCAAAAGCAAAACTAAGGTATAAAGAAGTGTTTTTCGGAGCTATTTTAGCTACACTACGTTTACCAACTCCTGAATTTTGTAAAACTTTTAAATAGGTTTGTGAATTGCTATCAACATTTGTGTAACCAGTAGCTTGTACTATAACTCCTTCAACTATAGAAATATCTAATCCTGTATAAAAGAAAGCTTGTTTGTTACTATTTAAAAACTCTAAACTAGCAGAGTTTGTAAAACAACTTAAATAATCTTTTAAATATTTGTGTTGAAGATAGATATTAAAAAAGCCATCATTATCTGTTTTCTCTTTTATTTCTACAAAATTTACATCACGGCCAATAACAGGGTTTAAGTATTGGTCTATTGATTTCTCAACGAGAGTATGAGTGTAGGAAGCTATTACCTGATTTTTAATAAATGAAAGATGCAAGGTTTCCCGTGTCTCTTTATTGTAAAGCTCAATAATTTCATGTTCTTTATATACTCGTTTAGTAACTCTATAACCTTCACCAGCTAAATTACTAATTGCCCTTTTTAGGAAAATAAGTTTGGAGAATTTTTGTAGATCAGCAATATATAATAACCCGTATTTTTTAGGACTGTATACATGTATAGAGATAACTAAGTTACGCTCTCCAATAAAGTCAAAAATTTCTTTTTTAGCTTTAAAAGTATCATCTAAACTATTAAGACCTTCCGAAAGTTTATTAATTTGTGGATTTGTTTGAAGATGTGCCCAAATTTCACTTGAGCTTATTTCATCCCAAGTGTCAATTGGTCTTTCAGTATCAACAATAAAAACAGCATCATCAGGAACTAAGTAAATAGGTTTAATGTTGTCATTTTCTGATAAGGTGAAAATATAAACCTGATAGATTGCAAATCCAATTACAAGGGCAATAAAACCCCAAAATACTTTTCTTTTCATGCTGTTTTTAGAGTTTTAGACTTGTAAAACGCCTAAATTAAATGGTTTTTCAATAGGAGCGTGGTTTGCTGCTTCTATTCCCATAGAAATCCATGTTCTGGTATCTAGAGGATTAATCACAGCATCTGTCCAAATTCTTGCAGCAGCGTAATATGGAGATATTTGATTATCGTATCTCGATTTAATTTTATCGAATAATTCTGCTTCTTTTTCTGGAGTAATTTCTTCTCCTTTATTTTTAAGAGCAGCTGTTTCAATTTGTAATAATACTTTAGCAGCAGAAGCACCGCTCATTACAGCTAATTCTGCACTAGGCCATGCGAAAATAAGGCGTGGATCGTAGGCTTTACCACACATTGCGTAATTTCCAGCTCCGTAAGAGTTACCAATAACTACTGTAAATTTAGGTACTACAGAGTTACTCACAGCATTTACCATTTTAGCTCCATCTTTAATAATTCCGCTATGCTCAGATTTACTTCCTACCATAAATCCAGTAACATCTTGTAAGAAAACTAACGGAATTTTCTTTTGATTACAGTTGGCAATAAATCGTGTAGCTTTATCAGCAGAGTCGTTATAAATTACTCCTCCAAATTGCATTTCGCTAGGTTTGCTTTTAGCCCCTTTCGATTTTACAATTTTACGTTGGTTAGCAACGATACCTACTGCCCATCCATCAATACGAGCATATCCTGTAATGATAGTTTGACCGAAGCCTGCCTTGTATTCTTCAAATTCAGAATTATCTACCAAACGTTTAATGATTTCCATCATATCGTATTGCTCGTTACGAGCTTTTGGTAAAATCCCGAAAATATCATCTTCGTTTTCTTTTGGAGGGAAAGCTTCTTTACGATTAAAACCAGCTTTGTCATAATCTCCAATTTTATCCATTAAGTTTTTAATGGTATCTAAAGCATCTTTATCATCTTTTGCTTTGTAATCGGTCACACCAGATACTTCACAGTGCGTGGTTGCTCCACCCAACGTTTCATTATCAATAGTTTCACCAATAGCAGCTTTTACTAAATAACTACCCGCTAAGAAAATACTTCCTGTTTTATCTACGATAAGTGCTTCATCACTCATAATAGGTAGGTAAGCACCACCAGCAACACAGCTTCCCATAACAGCAGCGATTTGGGTAATTCCCATGCTACTCATTACCGCATTATTTCTGAAAATTCTTCCGAAGTGTTCTTTATCAGGAAAAATTTCATCTTGCATAGGTAAATAAACCCCCGCAGAATCAACTAAGTAGATGATAGGTAATTTATTTTCAATAGCAATTTCTTGAGCTCTTAAATTCTTTTTACCAGTAATAGGGAACCAAGCACCAGCTTTTACTGTAGCGTCATTAGCTACAACAATACATTGCTTACCACTAACATATCCCATTTTAACAACTACACCTCCTGAAGGACATCCACCGTGTTCTTGATACATGTCTTCTCCTGCAAAAGCAGCGATTTCGATAGATTTAGATTTGTCGTCTAATAAATAGTCGATACGTTCACGAGCAGTCATTTTTCCTTTTTCGTGATGTTTATCAATACGCTTTTGCCCGCCTCCTAATTTAACTTTGGCTAAGCGTCTGCGTAAATCTGATACTAAAAGTTTATTGTGGTCTTCGTTTTTATTGAAGTTAAGATCCATGGTAAGTTATTTGTTTGCGTGTGCTAAAATAAGAAAATCAATGTATAAAACAAGGTGTTTAGGTATGCGATTGAATGATGTTTTCTACGATTTTTTCTATTTCTTTATTTCTTGATTGTTTTATTAAAACGCTAGGTTCAGCTACTCTTTCTTTACAGTTTTGTACAGCGCAAGTTTCGCAGGTAACCCCAACAGTTCTTTTAATAAACATATCTTCATTAAAAAATTGAAGTTTACGCTTTAAGTGAGGAGAAAGTAGCATTCCAATACTCACACTTCTGTTGATGTTTTCTTTGAAAGGATCAGCTGTGGCAGCAGATAATACTAAATATTCGTTGTCGGAATTTTCGTAGGATGATATTTGAATTCCATAAGCAGATTTTTTCTCTTTGGAAGCTTCTAAATCTTGAATAGTTTTAATCGCAACCCATCTTCTACAGTAATGCTCATTATTGCGATTTGCATGTGGACTTTGTTGCTGTGTAATATGTAGTTCCTTAGAAAGCCTATAAATAGGAGAGTCTTCTTTGTGTGTAAAGCGTAAAAAGAACAAGTTTTTAATACTAAAATATTTAGGTAGAATATTAGTCAAGCGCTGATAAAAAGTTTCGTCTGAACAATTATAACTTCGGATGATTTTGTGTAATTGCAACGGTTGCCACGTTTGTAAAGAAAATAAATGGGTTAACTTTTTAGTTAAATCATCTTTTGGAATAATTAAAGCTCCTGCAAAATAGGAAGCTATGAAGTTATTCAAGACTTGATCAAAGCTTTCAAATTTTATCCAAGGGAAGGTGTATAAGCGATTTTCTATATCAAGATAGTTATAGGCTAATTCTTTTGCGTAAATAAATGTTTTTTGAGCTTCACTTATATCATTATATAATAAGAGTGTTTTAGTTTTTGGAATAAAGATGTTTCTTAACTCAGATAATTTTTGATGTTGAGATAATTCTTCAGTGTCAATAGTATATCCGTATTCTTCGACTAAAACATCTTCTAAATCTTTAGAGTTAATTGGTTCGTCTAATTTTATATGATACGCTTTAGCAAAGTCGATGACCTTATTTTCAATATCTTCAAAATAATTATTGTGTGCTTCTTGGTAAGAACGTAAAGCAGCAAGAAAAAAGCTCTCTCTTGTTAAGTTGTAATTTTGAGCAATTTTAATAATGGTGCTAATAAACGCATTTACTTTTGCAGGGGCGTTGGCAATAATATCAATTAAATTGTTTTCCTGAATACCAAATAGGTCAAGCGGTATTTCTTTTAAAATTTTCGATTGTAAAATCTCACCAATAGGAGCTAAGTTTTTATCCAGTTTTAAGGAAACCAAATGGTCGTAGGGCACTTCTAACTTCTCTGAAAGGATAACTATTTTGTCTGTTTTTGGGTATTTTTTTCCCTTTTCAATTTCATTTAAATATGATTTAGATAAGCCTGTTAGTTTCGCTAATCCAAAGAGTGATAGGTTTTTATCGGTGCGTATTTGTTTCAGTTTTAAACCAAAAACAAGTCTGATGTATTCTTCTTCCAAAGTGTTTTATTAAAAGATTCGTAATTCAAAGGTATAAAAATTAGCGAATTAATAAAAATTAGTAAAATTTATATTTTTAGCGAACGTTCGCTTTTTTGTTTCGGTTCTTTTTTTTAATATTGAAGTATCAATTAATAAAAATAAAATAGGATGAATCAAGATGTTTTAGTAAAAGAAGTTCAATGTATAGGTTTTGATGCTAGTAAGTATGAAAGTGTTTTGACAGAAGAAGCAAAAGCATTTTTGATACAACTACACGAAAAATTCAATCAGCAAAGACTCCAGTTATTAGAAGAAAGAGAAATAGAACAAGCGTATTTTGATGCTGGAAACTTTCCTTCTTTTCCTTCTGAAACCAAAGAAATAAGAGAAAGTAATTGGGTTTGTGCTGAGTTACCAGAAGATTTATTAGATAGAAGGGTAGAGATTACTGAACCTGTGGATCGAAAAATGGTTATCAATGCTTTGAATTCAGGGGCAAAAATGTTTATGGCAGATTTTGAAGATAGTAATGCACCTACGATTCAGAATATTTTAGATGGACAAGTAAATTTAAGAGATGCTGTAAACAAAACAATTTCATTTTACAATGCGTCAAAAAATAAAACGTATAAATTAAATGAGAAAGTAGCTACGTTATTAGTACGCCCAAGAGGTTTGCATTTAAACGAAAAACATTTGTTGGTAGAAGGTGTAGAAATGTCTGGTTCTCTGGTAGATTTCGGTTTGTTCTTCTTTCATAACATCAAAAATTTGTTAGCGAAAGGAAGTGCTACTTATTTTTACCTACCTAAACTAGAACATTATAAAGAAGCTCGATGGTGGAATGATGTTTTTGTATTTGCACAAGACTATATTGGAGTTCCTCAAAAAACTATTAAAGCAACGGTATTGATTGAAACGATTACGGCAAGTTTTCAGTTAGATGAAATTATTTATGAGTTAAAAGATCACATGGCAGGTTTAAACTGTGGGCGTTGGGATTATATCTTCTCATATATTAAAAAGTTCAGGAATCATACCAACTTTTTTGTGCCAAACAGAGCACAAATAACGATGGAAACCCCATTTATGGAAGCCTATTCGTTACGTGTTATTCAAACTTGTCATAAACGTGGAGTACATGCCATGGGCGGAATGGCAGCACAAATCCCCGTTAAGAATGATGAAGCAGCCAACAAAGTAGCTTTTGATAAAGTAAGAACAGGAAAGCAGAGAGAAGTAATGAATGGGCATGATGGCACTTGGGTGGCGCATCCTGGATTGGTGTCGTTGGCGATGGAAGTGTTCGATGCACACATGAAAACACCTAATCAGATAGATAAATTAAGAGAAGATGTTCATATAACAGAAGAAGCTTTGGTACAACAACCATTGGGAACTATTACAGAAGAAGGAATTAGAGAAAATATCAATGTAGGTATTTTGTATATAGAATCTTGGTTGATGGGGCAGGGAGCAGCAGCTTTATATAATTTAATGGAAGACGCAGCAACTGCCGAAATTTCTAGAACACAAGTGTGGTTGTGGTTACAGAATAATGAGTTGTTAGAAGATGGTCGAACATTCACAGAAGGAATGTATGAGCAATTCAAAAAAGAAGAACTCAAAAAAATAAAAAGTTATGTAGGTAAAGATAGGTACAGCAAAGGAAAGTTTGAATTAGCGGTTCAATTATTTGATGAGTTAATTTTAAATAAAGAATTTGTTGAGTTTTTAACCCTACCAGCATATAAATATTTGTAGAGAAAAGCAATTAAACTTAAAATATTTAAATCTCGATTATCGAGAAAAAGCCCCCAAAAATGCGGCAACATTTAAGAGGGCAAGCTATCAATAAAAATTAATAACCTTATCAATTACAAAATTATGAAAAATTTAGCACACGCTAATTATAGTTCTGCTTTACAAACTGTAAAAGAATTAAAGAAAAAGTACGGAGCAACTTGGAACTCAGTTTCTCCTGAAAATGCTGCTAGAATGGTGGCGCAAAACCGTTTTAAAACAGGTTTAGATATCGCTAGATATACTGCTGCTATCATGCGAAAAGATATGGCAGATTACGATGCAGATTCGTCTAATTATACACAATCTTTAGGATGTTGGCACGGATTTGTAGCGCAACAAAAAATGATTGCGGTAAAAAAACATCACAAAACAACGAGTAAACGATATTTATATCTTTCAGGATGGATGGTTGCTGCATTACGCTCTGAATTCGGACCGTTACCAGACCAATCGATGCATGAAAAGACAGTGGTTCCAGCTTTGATTGAAGAAATTTATGACTTTTTACGTCAAGCGGATGCAGTTGAGTTAAATGATTTATTTAGAAGATTAGAAAACGGAGAAGATGTGCAAGACGAAATCGATAATTTTGAAACACATGTGGTACCTATCATAGCTGATATTGATGCTGGTTTTGGAAATGAAGAAGCTACTTATTTGTTAGCTAAAAAAATGATTCAAGCGGGTGCTTGTGCTATCCAGATAGAAAACCAAGTTTCTGATGCCAAACAATGCGGACATCAAGATGGAAAAGTAACAGTGCCACACGAAGATTTTATAGCGAAGTTAAACGCGATTCGATATGCTTTTTTAGAATTGGGAGTAGAAGATGGGGTTATTGTTGCTAGAACCGATTCGGAAGGAGCAGGATTAACTCAAAAATTACCAGTAAGTCAAGAGCCAGGAGATTTAGCTTCTCAATATTTAGCATTTGTAGAAGCTGAAGAAATTACAATTGATGAAGCAAAAGAAGATGATGTATTATTAAAACGTGATGGAAAGCTAGTGCGTCCTGTACGTTTGGCTAATGGTTTGTATAAGTTTAGAGAAGGAACGAATATTGATAGGGTAGTGCTAGATTGTATTACTAGTTTACAAAACGGAGCTGATTTATTATGGATTGAAACGCCAACACCTCATGTAGGCCAAATTGCACATATGGTAAATAGAGTACGAGAAGTAGTTCCTAATGCAAAGTTGGTGTATAACAATTCGCCATCGTTTAACTGGACGTTGAATTTCCGTAATCAAGCATATGATGAAATGGTTGCAGAAGGAGAAAATATGACGGGATACGACAGAAACAATTTAATGAATGCAGCTTACGACGGAACAGAATTGTGTCATAGGGCTGATGAGAAAATCCGTACTTTCCAAATAGATAGTGCAAGAGAAGCAGGAATTTTCCATCATTTAATTACGTTACCAACCTATCATACAACAGCATTACACATGAACGATTTAACCGAAGGTTATTTTGGTAATGAAGGAATGTTAGCCTATGTAAGAGGAGTACAACGACAAGAAATTAGAAAAGGAGTGTCGTGTGTAAAGCATCAACGAATGGCAGGTTCTGATTTAGGAGATGATCATAAAACATTTTTTGCAGGAGAAAATGCTTTAAAAGCAGGAGGAGAAAAGAATACATCTAATCAGTTTGAAACTTCTTCAAAAAATAAAGAAGTTGTAGAAGAGGTAGCATAAATACTTTAATAGTTAGTGTATAAATAATTTTAGTTGTCTGTAAATTTCCCGTTTATGTTTAGTTTGTTTCAGTTGTTTGTTTGCATAACGGGAAATTTTATCAAGTGCTAAAAAATAAAAAAGTTATAAACTTATAATTAGCAGTTGTAAATTTTATTTTGAAGTTTACTCTCTTACTTTTAAGGGAGTTTTGTTTTTAGCTCCATTTTAATATTACATCGTTCGTACGGACAATTTTCTTCTACAGCAATTTCTGCAAAACCATATTTTTTATAGATATAAATAGCATTTTCTAAAACAGTGTTTGAATATAAAACAAGCTTGTCAAAGTCGTTTTTTTGAGCAAAATTAATGCAGTGTTGCATCAGTTTCTGTCCTATTTTGTGTCCTCTATGATTAGGTGAAACAGCCATTTTTGTTAGCTCATAAACATTTGGTTCACTCATAGGCATTAAGGCAACTGTGCCTACAATTTCATTATTTAATTTGGCAAAGAAAATATATCCGCCTTTATCAATGATGTATTTATTAGGATTGCTTAAAACTTCTTCATCGTAAGGTTCTACGTAGAAAAAAGTTCGTAGCCATTCAATATTCAAATTGTAAAAACTTGAAGCGTATTCTTCTTTATAATCAATTATTTCCATCAGTTTAGTTTATTCCTATAAATATATAAAGATAATTTAAAAACCAATTAATTACCGTGTTTTTATATTCCATGGTATATATTTGGTTGTTTTTCATACATTTGTAAAGAATTTAAAAACAAACAAAATGAAAAAAGACAAAATTATTTTTTATGTAGCTACCAGTTTATTAACCTTGTTAATGTTTTTCTCGTCAGGAATGTACTTTTTTAATTATGAAGAAGTAGCTAAAATGTTTGAAGCATTTGGGTATCCAACTTACATTATTTACCCGTATGCAGTAGTTAAATTGTTAGGATTGGTAGCGCTATGGTTTTTTAGAGGTAAGTTTTTAAATGAATGGGCGTATGCAGGGTATTTCTTTGCGTTTATTTTGGCATTTTTTGCTCATTTTATGATTGGAGATGGTGAGCAAATGGGAGCTATAATTGCTATGATTCTATTAATAGTTTCATATATTTATAGTAAAAAAATATAATGAGCAACAATCCAACAGCAACAGTTACTTTAACTGACCGAAATTACTTAGCAGAAGGCAAAATGAGAAATCATTTTGCTGTTATTGATGAACCTTTAGATAAAGGTGGAGATGATAACGGACCAACTCCAGTAGAATATTTATTAACTGCAATAGGTGGTTGTGTTTCTATCACTTTGCGTATGTATGCAGAGCGTAAAGGTTGGGATTTAGGAAAAATCACGGTAAATGTGAGTCAAAAAGAACAACTAACTCCCGAAGGAATAAAAAAATCATTGATTGAAGAAATTTCTTTTGAAAAAGAAGTTACAGAAGAACAACGTACCAAGTTGTTAGAAATAGCAGGTAAATGTCCTGTAGCTAAAATGGTAAAAGGAGAAACAGAAATTAATTCAAAAATAACGACTTAAATGAAGAAAATTATTGCATTTGCAGGTAGTAACAGCAAAAAATCCATAAACAAACAATTGGTGGTATATGCCTCTATTTTATTAAATGACTTTGAGGTAGAAGTTTTAGATTTGAATGATTACCCACTGCCAATTTATGGGGTTGATGAAGAAATGGAGAATGGATTTCCTGCGAATGTAATAATCTTTTTAAACAAGATTAAAGACGCTGATGGTATTATGTTATCATTAGCTGAACATAACGGAAATTTTACCGTGGCTTTTAAGAATATTGTAGACTGGATGTCGCGCATAGAGCAAAAACTTTGGAATAACAAACCAATGTTGCTGTTATCTACATCACCTGGGGGAAGAGGAGGAGCTTCTTCTATGGCGATTGCTAAAAACGGATTTCCGCACATGGGAGCAAATATCATAACCGATTTTTCTTTACCAAAATTTTATGATAACTTTAAAGACGGAAGTGTTGTAAATGAGGAATTTAATGAAGATTTGATAAGAGCAGTGAAGACTTTCGAGAAAGAGGTATAATTCTTAAAACATAAAGTCATGTCAGGAGCTAAAGAAATTATTAAAAAGTACAGTAATGATGATATTACTGTAGTTTGGCAACCCAATAAGTGTATCCATTCTAAAAAATGTTGGAAAGGATTAATACAAGTATTCAATCCGCAGAGTAAACCTTGGGTCAATATGGACGGAGCTTCTACAGATAAGATAAAAAAGCAAGTAGAAGAATGCCCGTCAGGAGCACTATCCTGTATGTCTAGAAAGGAAGGAAGTCAAGCAGCTGCACATACTGAAACAAAAGTAGAAGCCTTAGAAGATGGCCCGTTATTAATTTACGGAACATTACATGTTACCAATTCTGATGGAAAGGTTGAAAAGAAAAGTAAAACAACAGCCTTTTGTAGGTGCGGTGCTTCTCAAAATAAACCCTATTGTGATGGAGCTCATGTAAAAGTTGAATTTAAAGGATAATACTCCCAATAGAAAAAGTATAGTAAAAAATATTCCATTTAATTATTTGAAATAGATTTATTTTCCTTGGTAAATAATTAAGGGTTGTTGTATTTTTGCAAAAAAGAAAGGAGATTAAAATGAAGATAGTTTTATACGGAAGAAAAGGACATGCGCATACTGTAGCTTATAAGAACTTTTTAAATTCTGCAGAAGTACCTTTTGTATACAAAGATGTATCTACAGATGAAGAAGCTAGAGAGCATAGTAAAGAGTTGTATGAAGGGCAAGTAAAGTATCCAACCTTATTTATTGATGATGAAGTGTACTTAACACCAACATCAGATACGTTTAACAAATTAATGCAAGATTTAAAATTAAGAGGGTAGTTAGCAGTAGCTAGCACATTTGTTATTAATTAACAGCTAAGAGCAAACAGCCAATAACCAAAGCTATGGGCGATATTTCAAAAGACATCAATTCCAAATTTCCAAATGATAGAATTAAAGCGTTTATCAATATAAAATACACTGCGAATTGGGTAAGTAGTAAAGAGAATGAGTTTTTTAAACAATACAGTATCTCTTCGCAACAATTTAATATCCTACGTATTTTAAGAGGAGCTAAAGAAGCAATTAAAGTGCAAACAATTAAGGATAGAATGATTGAACGCGCGCCAAACGCTACAAGATTAATGGATAAACTTTATGAAAAAGGCTTAATTAATCGCGTGCGTTGCGAACATGATAGAAGAGTAGTTTACATAAATATAACTAAGAAAGGTGAGGAGTTGTTGGAAGAAATTGATAAAAATTTACATTTAGATTTTGTTGATAACCTTACGGAAGAGGAAGCAACACAGCTTAGTAATTTGTTAGATAAAATAAGACAGTAACCACCGTTTTTTACTCCTTTTTTATGGCTATAATTGAGGTTGTAATTTAAAAGTTGTATCTTTAAAAGTGAGTTTAAAAGATTACAATTATGTACACATACGACACACTTTCAGAAGCCTTAAATGATTTACAAAAAAGAGGCTTTACGCATGATTTTAACCTCACTTATACACAAATAGAAAGTAAAACAACCAAAGAAGTTTATTCACCAGAAGTTTTTGAAGTCGTTGAAGTATATCGTTTTGAAGGTATGAGTAGTGCAGGTGATAATTCGGTTGTATATGCTATTGAAACTTCACAAGGAATTAAAGGTGTTTTAGTTGATGCTTACGGAATGTATTCAGATTCTCTTTCTTCTGAAATGATTCAAAAACTCCATTTTAGTAGATAATAAAATATAGACCTCGAAGATGTAAACTTCGAGTTTTTTGTTTTCTAAAAAATCGTATCTTGCCATTTATTATGCATGCATAATATTTTAATACTAGAAAAATGAAGTACAAACATATTTTTGAACCTTTAGATTTAGGATTTACAACCTTGAAGAATAGAATCTTAATGGGGTCTATGCATACAGGTTTAGAGGAAGAAAAAAACGGAATAGAGCGTATTGCTGCTTATTATGCTGAACGTGCTAAAGGTGGAGTAGGGTTGATTGTTACAGGAGGAATTTCGCCTAATATTCAGGGGTGGACAGCACCTTTTTCTGCTCGTATGAGTACGAAAAAACATGCACGTGAGCATAAAGTAATCACAGAAGCAGTGCATAAAGAAGGCGGGAAAATATGTATGCAAATTTTGCATTCAGGTCGCTATGGATATCATCCGTTTAATGTAGCTCCTTCAAAAATTCAATCGCCAATCACACCGTTTAAACCATTTGCGTTAAAACAATCAGGAATACGAAGAACAGTAAAAGATTTTGTTAACTGCGCGAAGTTATCGCAAGAAGCAGGGTATGATGGAGTAGAAATCATGGGGTCTGAAGGTTATTTAATCAATCAATTTATTGTTACAAGAACCAATAAAAGAACTGATGAGTACGGAGGAGAATATGAAAATAGAATCCGTTTAGCTGTTGAATTGGTACGTAAAATTAGAGAAGCAGTAGGTGGAAATTTTATCATCATCTATCGTTTGTCAATGTTAGATTTGGTTGAGCAAGGAAGTTCTTGGGAAGAAGTAGTACAATTAGGAAAAGAAATAGAAAAAGCAGGGGCTACTATTATCAATACAGGCATTGGTTGGCATGAAGCGAGAATACCAACTATAGCAACATCGGTTCCTAGAGCAGCATTTACTTGGGTTACCAAAAAAATGAAAGAGGAGTTATCTATTCCATTAGTTACTTCCAACAGAATTAACATGCCAGAAACTGCTGAAAAAGTGTTAGCAGAAGGTCATGCAGATATAATTTCTATGGCTCGTCCATTTTTAGCGGATCCAGAATGGGTAAACAAAGCAAAAGAAGAAAGAGTAGATGAAATAAATACTTGTATAGCTTGTAACCAAGCTTGTTTAGATCATGCTTTTCAGAAGAAAGTGGCAAGCTGTTTAGTAAATCCAAGAGCATGTCATGAAACGGAATTGAACTATAATCCGACTTCAAAAAAGAAAAAAATAGCAGTAGTAGGAGCAGGTTCAGCAGGGTTAGCAGCTTCAACTGTAGCAGCACAAAGAGGACATCAAGTAACTTTGTTTGATGCTGATTCAGAAACCGGAGGGCAATTCAATATTGCTAAGCAAATTCCAGGGAAAGAAGAATTTTACGAAACAATTAGATATTTTAACAAGCAGCTAGAATTACACAACGTAAATGTAAAGTTAAACACACGAGTTACTGCTGAAGATTTATACAATGCAAATTTTGATGAGGTTATTCTAGCTACTGGAATTACGCCAAGAACTCCTAGAATTGAAGGAATCGATCACGAAAAAGTATTGAGTTATATAGATGTTGTAAAATTAAAGAAACCCGTTGGTAAACGTGTTGCAGTTATTGGAGCAGGAGGAATTGGTTTTGACGTTTCAGAATACTTAGCCCACGAAGGAGAAAGTACTTCTCAAAATATAGATGCATGGTTAGAAGAATGGGGAATTGATAAAAAGTTAGCAGCACGTGCAGGAATAGAAGGTGTAATACCTAAAATTCATCCTTCTCCTAGAGAAATATTTATGTTTAAACGTAGTTCAGGAAAGTTTGGTGGTAACTTAGGAAAAACTACAGGATGGATTCATCGCTCTGTATTAAAAAAGAAAAAAGTACAGTTTATTAATGAAGTACAATACACAAAAATTGATGATGAGGGCTTACACTATACACAAAACAAAGAGCAAAAAGTATTACCAGTAGATAATGTAATTATTTGTGCAGGTCAGGTTCCGTTTAAAGAATTGTTAGAGCCTTTACAAGCAAAAGGAATGAAAGTACATGTAATAGGTGGAGCAGACCTAGCAGCAGAATTAGATGCAAAGAGAGCGATAAATCAAGGAAGTAGATTAGCTGCTGAAATTTAGCTTTATATAAATTTAAAATCACTAAAAAAGTCTTGCTTTCGCAGGACTTTTTTTATGCGTATTATAAACATGAATAAGTGTAAATAATTACCGATATTTGTGGCTCACAATTTTTTTGAAAAAAGTAAATTATGGCAATGAACAAAAACACTGTCCTAGGTTGGGCAACGCTTATAATGATTTTAATGGGAATATTACTTATTGGATTAGCAATATTCAAGTATGATGAAATAGCTGGATATGGCTTTGGTGCTGTAGGTTTAGGTTTTTTTGCAAATGCATGGGTGTTTAATGCCCTAAAAGGTAGAGTTTAAAATAAGTTTATGGTTTGTAGTTTTTTGTTAATACGTTCTTGCTAAATTTCAAAATAATAAAGCTATAAAACTAAATTATGGGAAAGATTGAAAAGTTTGAAGATTTAGAAGTTTGGCAAAGAGGAAGGTTAATTTGTCAATATGTTGAAGAACTTTTTCAAAAATCTAATTTATCAAAGAATCATAGCTTGAAAGATCAGATAGAAAGAAGTTCGGGTTCAATAATGGATAATATAGCAGAAGGTTTTGATAGAGATGGAAATCGTGAATTTCATAACTTTTTAAGTTATGCTAAAGGTTCTGCAGGAGAACTAAAATCTCAAACTTATAGAGCTTTTGATAAAAAATTGATTACAAAAGAACAATTTGAAAAATTATCTGAAATGTGTGAAATTGAAAAGAATAAAATAGGAGCTTTCATGTATTATCTAAGAAATTCAGATATCAGAGGACAAAAATTCAACAGAAAACCCTAAACCACAAACAATAAATTATAAACAACAAAACAAATGAGCGACGATAAAAAAGTCATTTTTTCAATGAATAAGGTCTCTAAGACCTACCAAAGTACAGGAAAACAAGTTTTAAAAGATATCTATTTAAGTTTCTTTTATGGGGCTAAGATTGGTATTTTAGGTTTAAATGGTTCGGGTAAATCTACCTTGTTAAAGATTATTGCTGGGGTAGAAAAGAACTATCAGGGAGATGTTACTTTTTCTCCAGGATATAAGGTTGGATACTTAGAGCAAGAACCGCAATTAGATGAAGAAAAAACTGTTTTAGAGGTTGTTAAAGAAGGAGTAGCAGAAACGGTTGCTATCTTGGATGAGTATAACAAAATAAACGACATGTTTGGATTAGAAGAAGTGTATTCTGATCCAGATAAAATGGATAAGTTAATGGCGCGTCAAGCGGAGTTACAAGATAAGATTGACGCTTCTAACGCTTGGGAATTAGATACCAAGTTAGAAATAGCTATGGATGCGTTACGTACGCCGGAAGGAGACAAAAAGATCGGAGTATTATCAGGTGGAGAGCGTCGTCGTGTTGCTTTATGTCGTTTGTTATTACAAGAACCAGAAATTTTATTGTTAGATGAGCCTACCAACCACTTAGATGCTGAGTCGGTACACTGGTTAGAGCATCATTTAGCACAATATAAAGGAACGGTAATTGCGGTAACGCACGACCGTTATTTCTTAGATAACGTTGCAGGATGGATTTTAGAATTGGATAGAGGTGAAGGTATTCCTTGGAAAGGAAACTACTCTTCTTGGTTAGATCAAAAATCTCAACGTTTAGCACAAGAAAGTAAAACTGCTTCTAAGCGTCAAAAGACCCTAGAACGAGAGTTAGAATGGGTTCGTCAAGGAGCAAAAGGTCGTCAAACTAAACAAAAAGCACGTTTGAAGAACTATGAAAAGTTAATGAGCCAAGACCAAAAGCAAACGGAAGAAAAATTAGAAATCTACATTCCGAATGGTCCACGTTTGGGAACCAATGTAATAGAAGCTACAGGTGTTTCTAAAGCATATGGAGATAAATTATTATACGAAAACTTAGAGTTCAATCTTCCACAAGCAGGAATTGTTGGAATTATTGGTCCGAACGGAGCAGGTAAAACTACTATTTTCAGAATGATCATGGGAGAAGAAACTCCTGATGCTGGAAACTTTTCTGTTGGAGAAACAGCTAAAATAGCCTATGTAGATCAGTCGCATTCAAATATTGATCCTGAAAAAACTATTTGGGAAAACTTCTCAGAAGGTCAGGATTTAGTAATGATGGGAGGAAAGCAAGTAAATTCTAGAGCATACTTAAGTCGTTTTAATTTCTCAGGAAATGAGCAAAATAAAAAAGTATCTACATTATCAGGGGGAGAGCGTAACCGCTTACATTTAGCAATGACGTTAAAGGAAGAAGGAAACGTACTTTTATTAGATGAGCCAACAAACGATTTAGATGTAAATACCTTACGAGCGTTAGAAGAAGGTTTAGAAAATTTTGCAGGATGTGCCGTAGTAATTAGTCACGATCGTTGGTTCTTAGATCGTATTTGTACACATATTTTAGCTTTTGAAGGAGATAGCCAAGTGTATTTCTTTGAAGGTTCTTTCTCTGATTATGAAGAGAACAAAAAGAAACGTTTAGGAGGTGATTTAATGCCAAAACGTATCAAATACAAGAAGTTAATTAGATAATAATTAGTTATCATAAATTAGATAAAACAAAACTCGAAGTTAGCAGCTTCGAGTTTTTTCATTTTCTATAACAATTATCCCCCCAATGTTAAACTGTTTTGTAGATAGTTTTTCATAGTAATGGTATTGTGTTAATGTTTTAAAATTTAACAATAATCATTCCGAAAATCTATTCTTTTTGTTTAATTATTGCTTTAACTGTAATTTATAATGGTTTTAATTAAGGTTTTTTAAAAATGTAATTATTAAAATAACAAAAGCTCACCAATTGGTGAGCTTTGTATATCTTAAGGTTGAGAACCTAATATTTAAACCTGATAAATAAATGGAGATTAAATAGTCCTCTAGTTATGTACTTCCTTTTTTACTGATGATAAGCAGCGTTATGAGCTAAATCCCCATTACAACTGTTACATTTTCCAGCAGCATCTCCACCACCAGCACAACCATTAGCACAGGTATAATGATATTGTCCAGAAGCATTTGGTCCACTAGAAGTAGTTGGAGCTATAGGTGTCGATATTGGTGTGTTTGAGTTCGTGTTTTGAGAATTGTGAAACGCTTGGTTATGCGCAAGAGGAGTTTTACAAACAGGACAAGCGGTGCCTTGTATACTTGATGTACCTCCTTCACATTTTTTAGGACATATATAATGTGCTCCTCCAATAATATTAACAGTACTATTGTTAGCATTTGGAAGTTGAGGAGTTGGACGTTCGTTAAAAGGAACTGTTAACGGGTTTACAGGTGCTTTCTTTTCCTCTGTTTTACAAGAATAAAAACAGCATAATAAAACGAATAGTGTGAATATTTTTTTCATATTTCAAATATAAAAAAAACCTCACCATTTTGGTGAGGTTTGTCAATCTTTATGTGTTTTCTAAAATTTAGAAATTGAATAATCTGAAATCTATATTTTATAAGTGAATTACTTCATCATAAGCATCAGCTACAGCTTCCATAACCGCTTCACTCATTGTTGGGTGAGGGTGGATAGCTTTTAATACTTCGTGACCAGTAGTTTCTAGTTTACGACCTAATACAGCTTCAGCAATCATATCAGTTACACCAGCACCAATCATGTGGCATCCTAACCATTCACCGTATTTAGCATCGAAAATAACTTTTACAAATCCGTCAGGAGTACCCGCTGCTTTTGCTTTACCAGAGGCAGAGAATGGGAATTTACCAACTTTTAATTCGTAACCTTTTTCCTTTGCTTGCTCTTCTGTTAAACCAACAGAAGCAATTTCAGGAGTAGCATAGGTACAACCAGGAATATTTCCATAGTCAATAGCTTCAGTATGTAAACCAGCGATTTTTTCTACACAAGTAATTCCTTCCGCAGAAGCAACGTGTGCTAATGCTGAACCAGGAGTTACATCTCCAATCGCATAGTATCCTGGGATGTTCGTTTGATACCAGTCGTTTACTAAGATTTTATCTCTATCAGTAATAATTCCAACATCTTCTAAACCGATGTTTTCAATATTTGTTTTAATTCCAACAGCAGATAATACGATGTCTGCTTCTAAAATTTCTTCTCCTTTTTTAGTTTTTACAGTTGCTTTTACTCCATCACCAGAAGTGTCAACAGACTCAACAGAAGAACTAGTCATTACTTTAATTCCCGCTTTCTTGAAAGAACGCTCCATTTGTTTAGAAACATCTTTGTCTTCTACAGGAACAATATTTGGCATAAATTCAACCACAGTTACATCAGTTCCCATTGAGTTATAAAAGTGAGCAAACTCAACACCAATAGCACCCGAACCTACTACAATCATCGATTTTGGTTGTGTTGGTAAGCTCATCGCTTCACGGTAACCAATTACTTTTTTACCGTCTTGAGGTAAACTCGGTAACTCACGAGAACGAGCTCCAGTAGCAATGATAATATTGTCTGCAGAATACTCAGTTACTTTACCATCTTTATCAGTAACATCTACTTTTTTTCCAGCTTTCACTTTACCAAATCCGTCGATGATATCAATTTTATTTTTCTTCATTAAGAACTGAACACCTTTGCTCATTCCTTCAGCAACACCACGACTACGTTTAATCACAGCTTCGAAATCTTTATCGATAGCTTCTGCTTTTAAACCGTACTCATCAACATGTTTTAAATAATCATACACTTGAGCAGATTTTAATAAAGCTTTGGTAGGAATACACCCCCAGTTTAAGCAAATTCCACCTAAGTTTTCTTTCTCTACTACAGCGGTTTTAAACCCTAATTGAGATGCTCTAATTGCAGTTACATAACCTCCAGGACCACTTCCGATTATTAGTACGTCGTATTTCATGTTTCGTTATTTAAAGATTTAAAATTAAAAGATTAAAGCTCATTTTAATTACAGAATCATTCAATCTTTTAGTTGTTTTTATTTTTTCGATTGAATTTTTTAATCGTTCAACCTTTTAATTTTTTTATGAATTAGGGCGTTCGAGCGGGCTTTCACTACTCGCTTTTTTTAATTGGTGTTTCGACTACGCTCAACAACCAAAGAAAAAGAGCTCAAACAAACCGTTCAATCCCTAACGCAAGCCATTAATGAACTTTATCAGTAGTTAACTTTCTCATTACCTCATTAAATCATTAACTCATTAAATCATTGCTTCATTGATTACTACATTCTTTCAGGAACCTGAATTCCTAATAATTTGAATGCAGATTTTATGGTATCAGCTACTTTTTTAGATAACTGAACTCTAAATACTTTTTTATCTTGATTTTCTTCTCCTAAAATAGATACGTTTTGATAGAATGAGTTGAACTCTTTTACCAAATCATAAGTGTAATTAGCTATCACAGCTGGTGAATAATTACTCGCCGCTTGCTGAATTACTTCAGGGTACAATTCTAATTGCTTGATTAATTCTTTCTCTTTCTCGTGTAATTCTACTGATACCGAAGAAGAATAATCAAAGTTAGCTTTACGTAAGATTGATTGAATTCTTGCATAGGTATACTGAACAAAAGGTGCCTGTATTTCCTTGGAAATCAACCGATGCTTGCGGATCAAACAAAATTCTCTTTTTAGGGTCAACTTTTAAAATAAAGTATTTTAAAGCTCCTAATCCGATAGTTTTATATAATTCCTCTTTTTCTTCAGTAGAGTAGCCTTCTAACTTTCCTAATTCTTGTGAAATTTCACGAGCTGTATTCGTCATTTCATCCATTAAATCATCGGCATCAACAACAGTTCCTTCACGAGATTTCATTTTCCCAGAAGGTAAATCCACCATTCCGTAACTTAAGTGGAATAATTGTTTCGCCCAAGAATATCCCAGTTTTTGTAAGATTAAAAACAATACTTTAAAGTGATAATCTTGTTCGTTACCTACGGTATATACCATTCCGTTTACATCAGGGAAATCTTTAGAGCGTTGTACAGCTGTACCAATATCTTGGGTCATATATACTGCAGTTCCGTCTGAACGTAATACTAGTTTTTCATCTAACCCTTCGTCGGTTAAATCACACCAAACAGAACCATCTTCTTTTTTGAAGAAAACACCATTTAGTAATCCTTCTTCAATAATATCTTTTCCTAATAAATAGGTGTTACTTTCGTAGTATAATTTGTCAAAGTTAACTCCGATGTTTTCATAAGTAACGTCGAAACCTTTGTATACCCATCCGTTCATCATTTCCCAAAGAGTAACTACTTCCTTATCTCCAGCTTCCCATTTACGAAGCATTTCTTGAGCTTCAACAAATAAAGGGGCTTGTTTTTTAGCATCGTCTTCAGAAATTCCTTTAGCAACTAACTCAGAAATTTCTTTTTTATACTCTTGATCGAATTTTACGTAGTAATTACCAACTAATTTATCTCCTTTTGACCCGGTTGATTCAGGAGTTTCTCCTTTTCCAAATTTTTTCCAAGCCAACATTGACTTACAAATATGGATACCACGATCGTTGATAATTTGTGTTTTGTAAACTTTATGTCCAGCAGCTTTTAAAATCTCAGCAACCGAATATCCTAACAATACATTACGAACATGTCCTAAGTGCAAAGGTTTGTTCGTGTTAGGAGATGAGTACTCTACCATACGTGCATCTGTTTCGTCTTCTTTTACGAAGCCATAAGTTGCATCAGTAGCTATTTGATTAAAAAAGTTTACATAGAAAGAATCATCAACTACTAAGTTTAAAAAACCTTTAACTACATTGTAGCTAGTAATTTCGTTGATGTTTTCAACTAAGTATTTACCTAAATCTTCACCAATTTGAACAGGGTTTCCTTTTTTGTACCGTAGCAATGGGAAGACAACAACAGTAACGTCTCCTTCAAAATCTTTACGGGTTGCTTGAAATTCTACATTTGGAATTTCTACATTATACAAGGCTAAAAATCCTTCTTTTACTTTCGCTTCAATTAACGATTGAATATTCATTGGTTCTTTTTAGATTATCGGACAAAATTAGTGTTTTTAATTTTTTATTCCCACGATTTCACTCATGATTTTTTGAAGCACTTCTATAGCAGACTTCAATACTGCTTTTGTACCTTTGCGGTATGGATAAAGACCTAGAAAACTTATCGAAATTAGCGAATGACGCTTTACAAGAAAATAAGAAGTATTTTCAAAAGTTAAAAAAGCGTACACCAAAACGTTTAGATTTATTAATGCAAGAGTTGCATGATGAAGAATTTGAGCGTACTGATTGTTTAGCATGTGCTAATTGTTGTAAAACGACATCACCTATTTTTACAGAAAAAGATATAGAGCGCATTGCAAAGCACTTAAAAATGAAGGTGGTTGATTTTACTAAGCAGTATTTAAGAAGAGATGAAGACAATTTTATGGTATTACAATCTGCTCCTTGTACTTTTTTAGACGAGTCTGATAATACTTGTTTTATTTATGATGTACGTCCGAAAGCCTGCTCAGAATACCCACATACCAATCGTAAAAAATTTATTCAGTTAGCTGATTTAACGATTAAAAACACAGAGGTTTGTCCTGCTACTTATAGGATTGTAGAAGAACTTAAAAAAAGGTTGCCTCAGTAGGGATTGAAGAGAAGGAAATCATATATTTTTTCTATTTTTAGAGAAAATATATCATTGTGGAAACCCTTATACACTATTTTGAAACCATTCCTTCTAGTCATAGAAGTATTATTTTAGTAGGTGGAATTGCTTTTTTTTGGCTACTAGAAGGAGCTG
This sequence comes from Tenacibaculum sp. TB-56, assembly GCF_059716275.2. Classification (NCBI taxonomy): domain Bacteria; kingdom Pseudomonadati; phylum Bacteroidota; class Flavobacteriia; order Flavobacteriales; family Flavobacteriaceae; genus Tenacibaculum; species Tenacibaculum sp. TB-56. Next base: position 2,298,491 of record NZ_CM201367.1, read on the forward strand.
TACCGTTATTCAATTTTAAATATAATAAATGGAAGCATGCATGGCCTAATCTATTTTTTACTGCAACTACGGTAATTGTCAATTTCGTTTTGGCTTTTTTATTACTAAAAACTGCCGATTGGGTACAAGCAACTGATTTTGGATTGATTAATTGGTTGCCAGAAATGCCATTGTGGTTGTATGTGTTATTAGGCGTATTGTTTTTAGATTTCTTCGGAGCTTATTTGGCACATTTGGTAGAGCATAAAGTAAAACCTTTGTGGATGGTACACTTGGTACATCATTCAGATCATAAGGTAGACACTACCACAGCGAATAGACATCACCCGATAGAGAGTGTTATCCGTTTTACATTTACTTTACTAGGCGTTTTTTTAGTCGGAACCCCAATAGGTATCATTATGTTATATCAATCAATGTCTTTGGTATTTACGCAATTAACACATGCTAATATTAAGATGCCTAAAAAATTAGATAAAGTATTAAGTTATGTAATTGTATCACCAGATATGCACAAAGTGCATCACCATAACTTATTACCCTATACCGATTCTAACTATGGAAATATTTTTTCTATTTGGGATCGTTTATTAGGAACGTACATGGAGTTAGATAGAGAAAAAATAGTGTATGGAGTCGATACATTTCCTGATGAAGAAAAAAACTCTAGTTTAAAAGAGCTATTAAAGCAACCTTTTCAAGGGTACAGAAAACCTACGAATTTGAATGAGTAAGATTAAGATTTACTCTTTTCAATAAAAACTAAAACCTTTTTACCTCTCGCAGCACAACCTTTACTTTCATGAATCACTTTAGTACGAATAACATGTTCCAGTTCAGGATGCACCCAATCTTTTTGTAAACCAAATAAGTATAAAGTATTCATGGTATAAGCTTTAACTGCTATTTTCTGATTGGTAATTAACCAGTCAAATCCAGTTTCAATAATTAAATCTATATGTTTTTGGGTGAGTTGTTGCTGAGCTTTATTTGCTGTTTTAGAAGTATATGCAATAGCTATGTGTTCACAAATTTTAGCACAAGGTCTTATAGCACTATCAAAATGTACTTTGGAAATGTTTTGAGTAAAAATTTCTAAATAAGGAAGAATATGCTCTATTCCGTGGTGGGTACAAATCCACTCCAATACCCAAGCAGCTTTGATAGATAGTTTATTATCGATATCAAAAGTAAATTCTACTAAGTTTTTTACAAGTATTGGGTTTTGTAATAAAATATTTGAAGCTTTTTCTCTGTTTATTCTAGCAGCAGTATCAACATCATTTAAAACAGAAATTAAAAAATCAGCATTCATATTGGTATGGTTTATGTAAATTTGAATTGTAAAAGAAATAATAGCATGATAAATATAAACAGGATATTTTCAACAGCACTTCTATTGTCAGCATTTTTTATAAGCACTGCGCAAGCACAAAAAATAAATCAGTTAGATGCTAACGGGAAGAGAGATGGAGTTTGGAAAAAATATTATGACGAAGATAAAAACGATGTTCGATATACAGGACAGTTCAAAAACGGTAAAGAAATAGGAACTTTTAAGTTTTATGAACCAAATTCTTATGGAGTTCCGTCTATGACTAAAGAGTTTTCAACAAAATCTGATAGTGCTTTTGTTCAATTTTTCACACCAAAAGGAAAAGTGAAAACAGAAGGCTGGATGATAGGGAAAAAGCGAGTAGGTAAATGGACGTATTATTTTACTGATGGAAAATTATTTTCAGAAGAAGAATATGTGGATGGTAAGTTAGATGGAGTAGTAAAAAATTATTACAGAAACGGAAAACTAACCGAAGAAACCTATTATGAAGAAGGAAAAAAAAGCGGAATGTCTAAAATATTTACCGATTCAGGTATTATGATTGAGGAGGTAAATTATGTAGAAGGAAAACTTGAAGGTGAAGGAAAATATTACGATTTAAAAGGAAACCTAAAAGAAAAAGGGATGTATAAAAACGGAAAAAGAGACGGTAAATGGGAGTTTTATATGGATGGAGAAGTCGTTACCGATAAAAGAAAAAGAACCGTACATTCAATACCCAAAAATTAACAGCTAGAGATAGTAAATACAAAATTAAGTTTATAATATATGATGATGGACTCAGGTATACTTGAGTCCATCAATTTTTATAATGATGCCATCAAATATTTCCATAATAAAAACATTTATTATTTCGTAAATTTGCAGCTTCAAAAGTACAAAATGAAAAGAGTAGTAGTAGGACTTTCAGGAGGTGTAGATAGTAGTGTAACAGCTTATTTACTAAAAGAACAAGGATATGAAGTTATTGGGCTGTTTATGAAAAACTGGCATGATGATTCAGTAACTATTTCCGATGAATGTCCGTGGTTAGAAGATAGTAACGACGCAATGATTGTTGCAGAAAAATTAGGAATTCCTTTTCAAACGGTTGATTTAAGTGAGCAATACAAAGAACGTATCGTTGATTATATGTTTAACGAATACGAAAAAGGACGTACTCCAAACCCTGATGTATTATGTAATCGCGAAATTAAGTTTGACGTGTTTATGAATATTGCACTAAGCTTAGGAGCTGATTATGTAGCAACAGGGCATTATTGTAGAAAAGCAGAAGAACTTATTGATGGAAAGCCTGTATATAAATTATTAGCAGGAAAAGATACCAATAAAGACCAGTCGTACTTTCTATGTCAGTTATCACAAGAACAATTGTCAAAAGCGTTGTTTCCTATTGGAGAGTTGACAAAACCAGAAGTTCGTGAAATAGCAAAAGAAGCCGATTTAATTACTGCCGATAAAAAAGATAGCCAAGGATTATGTTTTATAGGTAAAGTAAGACTTCCTGATTTCTTACAGCAAAAATTACAACCTAAAGAAGGAGAAATAATTCAAATTCCAACAGATTTTGAACAATACAATCGTACAACTCCTCAATTTGAAAATAAAGAAGCTGAGTTAGCTTATTTTTCTACAAAGTTTTCTTACAATAAAGAAGACGGAAAAGTAGTAGGTAAGCATCAAGGAGCGCATTATTTTACCAAAGGGCAACGTAAAGGCTTAGCGGTTGGTGGTACTAAAGAACCACTATTTGTTATCGAAACAGATGTTGATACCAATATCATTTATACAGGAGAAGGAAAGGATCACCAAGGTTTGTATCGTAATATCTTGTTTGTTTCTAATGAAGAATTGCACTGGGTACGAGAAGATTTAGCATTGCAAACTGGTGAAACGATGGAAGTAGAGGCACGTATTCGTTATCGTCAACCTTTAGAAAGAGCAACGCTACATAAAGTAGAAAACGGATTGTATGTTGAGTTCGAAAATGCTCAATCAGCGATTCAAGAAGGACAATTTGTGGCTTGGTATAAAAATGAAGAATTGTTAGGCTCGGGAGTCATTTCGTAGAAAAAGAAAAATATAAATTATGAAAAAAATATTGCTATTGATTGTAGTATTCATTTGTGCTAATGGATACTCTCAAAAAGATTCTATTACAAGTTATTTAGATAGAGAATTAAAAATAACGACTAATAAAAATGATGCTAAATATATTGAGACCATTGTAAAAAAAGATTCTCTTTGGGAGTTTGCACTCTATTATAGAGATGGTAAAATTTTTAAGAAAAGGTTCTCAAAAAATAATGTAGGAAAGAAATATGTAGGAAAATCTCTAGAGTTTCACCGAAATGGAAAACTATCAAAAAGATCTTTTTATAATGTAGGGGGTGAATTAGAAGGAAAAATACTTACATTATTTGATAATGGAAATAAAAATTACACAGGGTTTCATAAAAACGGAGTTCCTTCAGGTTTATGGAAGTATTATCACTACAATGGTAATTTAGCAGCAAAATTTTATCATGATGCAAATGGAGATATAGAAAAATATATCTTGTTTAATGAAAAAGGAGAAGAGCTTAAAGATGATGTTTATACAAAATTTAGAAAGCCTGTTTTTAAAAAAGGAGAAGAAGAGTTTAGTTCAAAAATAAATTACTTAATGGATAACCTAAGCTATGCTATTAATACTAAAATTGATATAAATTTTATTATTGATGTTGATGGTAGCATTCGAGATGTATGGGTAGCAAATACGATTCCAGATAAATTAGGAGAAGAGATAAGTAACTTTTTTGAATCGATTAAAGGATGGGAGCCTGCTGAAGAAATGAATAGAAAAATACCATATGTTTACAGTATTGCTCTTAATATAAAAACAAGAGTTATTGATTAGATAGCTTAATAATAAATAAAATAAGACCTCGATTTTCTCGAGGTTTTTTTGTGCTTCCTAGCTAATGATTGTACATTTACGAGATGCAAAATAAAATTACTAAACTATTTAATATACAGTATCCAATCGTTCAAGGTGGAATGATTTGGGTTTCAGGATGGAGACTAGCTTCAGCAGTGTCAAATGCAGGCGGATTAGGATTAATTGGAGCAGGTTCTATGTATCCTGATGTATTACGAGAACATATTCAAAAATGTAAAAAAGCAACCGATAAACCTTTCGGAGTAAACGTACCAATGTTATATCCTGATATTGAAAAAATCATGGATATCATTGTTGAAGAAGGAGTGAAGATTGTATTTACTTCTGCTGGAAATCCGAAAACTTGGACATCTTTTTTAAAGGAAAAAGGAATTACTGTAGTGCATGTAGTAAGTTCTGTGAAATTTGCTTTAAAAGCGGAAGCTGCTGGAGTTGACGCCGTAGTTTGTGAAGGTTTTGAAGCAGGAGGTCATAACGGACGTGAAGAAACCACTACGTTTACGTTAATTCCGATGGTAAAAGAACAAGTGAAAATTCCAGTAATTGCTGCAGGGGGAATTGGATCGGGTAGAGGCATGTTAGCGGCGATGGTACTTGGTGCTGATGGAGTACAAATAGGAAGTCGTTTTGCTGCAACTGTAGAATCGTCAGCACATGAAAACTTCAAGAAAACAATTGTAGATGTAAAAGATGGTGACACGCATTTAACATTGAAAGAATTAGCGCCTGTTCGTTTGGTGAAAAATAAATTCTATCAAGAAGTGCAAGAATTATATCAACAAAATCCAACGATAGAAGATTTAAAAGAGTTGTTAGGACGTGCTCGTGCTAAACGAGGAATGTTTGAAGGAAATTTAGATGATGGAGAGTTAGAAATTGGTCAAGTAGCAGGATTGATTCACGAAATTAAACCAGCGAAAGAAGTGTTGGAAGCTATAATTGCTGAATATGAGCAAGTAAAAAAAGAGCAATTGTTTTAATCGCAGGACGATTGCCAAAAAAATACTGAAAAACGTCATTCCGAACGAGGTATGAGGAGGAACCTTTTTAAATGAAGTAACTCATTTTCTTAAGATTTCTCTCTTCGTTCCAAATGACAATTTTTTATGAATTACTTTTCGCCTTTATAAAATCAGAAATTAGATAGCTGATATATTTTCCTACTTGTCCGTTAGCAATTTCATCTTTAACTACTGCGGGAGCACCTTCACAAACATGTAGATATGAGGCATTTTGTAACTTTCCAAAATAATGTGTAAACCTACGTGCTTGTTGTGGTGTAAATCCACTTGGAGTCATGGCACTACTTGGGAAATGTTGAATACAATCTAAGTCTATTTCAATACCAAAAGGTTGCTCTTGAATAAAGTTTTTAGCGCGTTGTAACTCTCCATCAAAAGAAGTAGATTGATAGACTTCTAGTTCCTCAAAAGTGTTGTATTCTAGGTTTAAACTGTCATGAATCATCTCAAAAATATACTGAGGTGTATAGTTTTCATGCAATCCAAACATAAAGTAATGGTTGATAAAACCTTCTTGTAAGGCGTACGAAAATCCGTTACCGCTATGACGTTCTTCTAAACGACGTAAATCGGTATGTGCATCTAAGTTAATTACATTAACAGGTTTTTCTTTGGCTTGTGAAAGTCCCTTAATATTTCCGTAAGCATTGTTATGTCCGCCACCAATAATAATGGGAGTTTTACCACTTTCAACAATTGTTTTGATAAGGCTTGAAAGTTCTTTATCAATAGCTTTTACTAATAAATCACCCTTTTCTCTATCAGAAACATCAAAATCATATACATCATCTAAACAGTCTAAATATCCTAAAACAAGAATATCATTTCCATCGATAAATTGATTTTGTTGGGTGTTTAAAAAAGACTTTAAAGTTGGAATAAAAGCAGTGTGTGCGCCACCATTTCCACCATTCATACGAACACCAATATCTTCAGGAACACCTAAAATTACAAAGGAAGCATCAGAATTTTCAAGTGCTGATTGCAATTCTTTTTTAGGATTGATAAGGTCAACGCATTCTCCTAATTTTGTTTCTCCTTCACGAGGAGCTACAAATTGCTGTATGTCTTTTTCGTTAAATATTGTTAGCATAAGCTTAAATCTCTTTTCCGTTGATGAACACTGAATCAATTAAGTTACTTCCGAAGGAATATGGTAAAAATCCATACGAAGGAATTTCTTTGGTAAGAATTAAATTTGCTTTTTTTCCTTTGGTAATACTTCCAACTTCATCAGATAAGTTCATTGCATAGGCTCCGTTAATGGTTGCTGCATTAATCGCTTCTTCTGGGGTCATTTTCATTTTAATACACGCTGTTGCTACCACAAAATTCATATTTCCTGATGGGGTAGATCCTGGGTTGTAATCGGTAGCTAGTGCTAACGGTAATCCTGCTTTGATAATATCACGAGCAGGTGTGTATGGAATACTTAAAAAGTACGAACACGATGGTAAGGCAACAGGCATGGTTTGCGTTCCTTTCAATGCTTCAATATCTTCAGGATTCATTATTTCTAAATGATCAACAGACAGCGCATTGTGTTTTATACTTACCTGAACTCCACCAATGGTAGTAAACTGATTTACATGTACCTTTGGCGTTAATCCGTATTGTTGCGCAGCGGTTAAAATTCTATCAGTATCTTCTACCGAGAAATAACCCGTTTCACAGAAAGCATCTACAAAATCCGCTAGATTTTCCTCAGCAACTTTAGGTAGCATTTCATCAATAATTAAATTGATGTATCCTTCTTTGTTGTTTTTATATTCAGTAGGGAAGGCATGTGCTCCTAAAAAAGTAGCTTTGATAGGAATATTGTAGTTTTCGCGTAGTTTTTTAATAACACGTAACATTTTTAACTCAGCATCAACAGTTAAACCATATCCTGATTTTATTTCAACCGCTCCCGTGCCTAAAGCAATCACTTCCTCTAATCGTTTTGCCGATTGTTGGTATAGTTCTTCTTCTGAAGTTTCTTGTAATTTCTTGGCAGAATTTACAATACCACCACCACGATTGGCAATTTCTTCATAACTCAAACCGTTAATTCTATCCACAAACTCTTGTTCACGATTGCCTGCATATACAATGTGAGTATGCGAATCGCACCAAGTAGGTAACATCATTTTACCTGTACAATCCACCGTTTTATCAGCAGAAGTAGGGGCTTTTTTCATGCTACCATAATCGATAATAACATCGTTTTTAACCAATAAAAAAGCGTTTTTTATGGTAGGTAAAATGTTCATCGCAACTCCTGATACTTTTTTGGTATCTGTTTCTCTGATTTGGATTAATTCTTTGATGTTTATGAATAAAGTTGTCATGTTAAATACTTAAATTTGTTATACAAACTTACGGTAAAAACTACAATTTATGGTACATTTTTTAGGAGTGATTTGTGTTTTAATTCTCTTTTTTATCTCGTTAATTCACGTTTATTGGGCTTTTGGTGGAACTTTATGGGTAAATGCTGTAATACCAACCAAAACAGCAAATGAAAAAGCAATGAACCCGCCTAAAATATTAACGTTTTTGGTAGCTATGATTATCAGTGGTTTTGCTGTTGTGTATGCAGATAAAATACAACTATTTACGTTAGGTTCAATGCCCACATGGTTACAAGATTATGGACTTTATGTAGTGGCTAGTATTTTTCTTATTAGAGCTATAGGTGATTTTAGCTATGTCGGTTTTTTTAAGAAAGTTACAACTACAGAGTTTGCTATAAACGATACTAAGTATTTTTCTCCACTGTGTTTATTTTTAGGCGTGGTTGGGTTGTTGATAGCATTTTTGGGATAATTTAGTTTGCTAACGACTTGTAATAAGTTAGTAAAACAAGCTTTTGCAATAATAAAAAGTGGTTTGCCTTATGATGCAAATTATAAAAGTACTTTGGTTTAAAAAAGTATAAAATTTACTTGTTTTTTACCTCAGTTCTTTGTTGCCTTCTGCCTTTTTTTCTTTTCATTCAGTTAGCGTTGGCGTGAAAGCTCTTTGCAACCGCAGGAACGAGGATTGCAATGTGCTTGAACTTTGCGTAGGATTTAAATCAAACTGTATGTTTCACTTGGTGGAAATAATAATTCAATTCCTTTAGGTTTAATTTTAAATAAAGGTTCGTTTTTCAACCACTTTTCCTTTTGAATTTCGTTTTATTAAATGGTCAAGTGTTATAATTCCTTGTTCAATTAATAAATCAAATTGAGATGTAATTGGTTTTTTCGTGTGTTCAACCAATTTGTACTGAAAATGTTCTCGATTATCTATTTTAATACTTTCTGCTTCAACCCAAAAAGTTTCTTTGTGTTTTGATTTAAGTCTATTATGTAGCTTGTCCAGAGTCCAAACCACAAAATCTCCGATTTCAGGTTTATCAGAGTTTTCAATCAATTGCTTTATATCGCTATCAATTCTCATATTTAACCCTTGTGAGTTTCTTGTAATTGCCGAAACTGTACAATACAGTTTAAAGTCATCTTCACGTTCGTAGCCAAAAGCATCTAAAATTTCTGCTGAACTTTTGAACTTACTTAATTTCCAGTCAGGAACTTGAGCGAACAAATTTTTTCTGTTTGTTCTACTGTTTCTGAAAGACTTTAGTTCAATACCTTTATAATCTATCTGTTTAGAAGAATTAATATCTATTCCTAAGCAGTTTCAAGCGTTAGACCAACAGACGTGTCAGCATCTACCATTGAAGGATATTTGGGCGTTACCTAAAGGTCGGGCTATCCGCTACAAGTCCTCGCTCGTACCTCGCTGTGGGCTTTCCACTTCTATCCCTAACGCAAAAAAGGTTAGAAGTTTTTAAACCAGTCTTCATCAATTGTAACCTCTTCTCTATATTCAATGGAAACCCCAAGTCCAAGTTCTTTTAGTTTTTCAACCAATAAATCTCCGTCAATTAAGTCTATTACTGGTGCACCATCTCTTGATGCTTCGGCAATAGCATCTCTTGTGAACATACCAGTAGTTATAAATAAACCTTTATCTGTTCTACCAACCATAGCACCACGAAAATCTCGCATATCTTTGGCGCCAACTTTTCCTTTATACCTTTTACATTGAAAAATTATATGAAAGCTTAAAATTCCATTAATTTTTGCAATTCCAACTCCATCAATTCCACCATCTCCAGTTCTGCCAGTTACCTCAACTTGAGAAAACCCTTTTTCCCTCAAAATTCTCTGAACTAAACGTTCAAAAGCGTTTGGGGACATATTATCAGAAATTACATTAAGTAATTTTTCTTTCCATTTTTCATCATCTGTTATTTCTTCATCAACCTTTTTAGCCTCACTTTTATCAAAGTTAATTTTAAATTTAGGAAGTGTAATCTCTTGATTAGGTTTTATTGCCCATACACCTCTTTTAGAATTTTCAATTAATCCTTGGTTTTTCAACATTGTTCTAACCCAAGCCATTTGATACTCAAACTCCGTTTGGTTAGTATTCTTGTGCATTTTATTCAATAATTCTTCAGGTAATTGAAGAATATCTATTACTTTATTATTTATCTCATCATTTGACCCAGAGCCACCTAATTCAGTTAAAGCCTGTATCGTATAATTAAAAAAATATTCTCTTTTTGGAAATGTTTTCATATTTTGCAAGATACAATTTTAACAAAAATGTTGGTAAAAAATTTAGAACATCTTAAAAGTCTTGCATATAATAAAAACGGTGATTTTGAAGATTTTTATATTCTCTTGGCAAAAGGTTTAGCAAAAAGCAGTAAAAGAATCTTATACCATCCTAATTTAGACGAATTTTCATTAATAAACGAAATAGACGAATCTTATCAAGAATTTTCTACTTCTGAAATAGAAATAAAAACTAATCTTATGGATGCAATAAACGCCAAAGCTCTTTTTAAAGATTAAATGTTTTTAAGAATTTTTCTGGCTACAGCTCTTGCTAAAAGTGGTGGTGTCGCATTAACAACTATTTCATTTATAGATAGTCTTTCTCCTTTTAACCTTCCAATTTTATTAGTGCCTTGAAAAACAAAAGAGTCATCAAATGACTGTAAACGAGCCATTTCCCTAACAGTTAACGCTCTTGGTCTGTTATAATGAATGTAATCATCAGGAATTGTCATAACTGTTGGACTTTGCTCATCTGGTTTTAAAACATTGTAGTTTCGTTTTTTGGAAGTTAAACCGCATTTGTCCAATTCTAATTGTGCATCTTTATAACTGCCATTCTTCAGAATAACATCCAAACGCTTAATTACAGTTTCACTTTGATTGCTAGTTTTATGATTGTTCAGTAAGTCAAAGTATTTTTCTCCTGCTTCAAGTGCTTCCGAATTTTTCACGTAAAACGGTTTGGTTTTTGGTTGAAAACGTTCAATTAATCGACCATTTTTTGACCATTCAGAATACGATTTTCCTCCTTTTGAAATCGGTTTGCCATCAATACTTCTTTTCTTAAGAAGGCTCGCCATTTTTTTTGCTGTTCCGTTATATTGTTTTGAAATATCTACCAATTCATAGCGGTGTGCTTCTTGGTTATTTCCTATAAAATCTAAATCATAAAGTGCTTCAAAAATGGTTACTTTTTCATTTTCTGAAACTGTTGAAGGAATTTCTGAAATGAATTTTTGGTCTTTACGGCAACCGATAAAAAGAACTCGCTCTCTGTTTTGAGGAACACCGTAATTTGAAGCATTGGCAACAAATGGCTTTTCTATTTTGTACAGTCGAATTTTTTCTAAAATAGAATTCAATTCTTTTTTTTGAGAGGTATTGCAACTCGATTTCAATATGTTGATGGATTCATCAAAAGAGGTTGCATAAATTTTTAATGCAGTAATTATATCGTTGCAATCTTTTTTGAAAGTTGCTGGAATTTTTAATGATTTAAAGGATGTTTCAATTCTTGAAATAATTTTTTCAGGACTAATTTCGGTTAGGAAATCTGTAAACGCATCTGTAAAATCATCGCTATCAATGTTGCAATAGTCTTTTTCTCTGATGATGTCACGTTTTAATTTATCCCATTGTTTAGTTCTTGACAATAGTTTAAAACCGTGTCGAATTGTATTGATGTTTACGTCAGTTTTACTCGTTTTGTAATCTGCAATTTTTGGCGTTATTTTTCTAAAACGGTTATCAATAAAGTTGATGTATTCCTCTCTTCCAGAATCTTTGTCTTTTTCGAGCAACTTTTCAAGTTCTACTTTTTTAATTAAGCAATCGTATATAAACGAATTCGATTCTGTTTTGTTTTTCTTGATAAATGTTATTAAAAGAGGGATTTCATTAATATCAATGATTGAATTGATTTCATTAATAATCAATTCTTTTATTTTACCTCCTTCTTTTGTTAGAATACCCTTTACGTTTTCCATTACAAAGTATTTTGGTTGTAATACTTTTATAACTTCTAAATAGTGTGAAAACAGGTCGTCTTTTTTGTCAAATTTTTTACGCTTTCCTGCTAAACTGAAACTTTGACAAGGTGGACCTCCACAAACAACATCAATAGTTTTTCCCTCAATTTTTTCCAGTAAATTATCTAAAAAATCAGGTTCGGTGATATCTTGTGTTAAAAATTTAGCATCTAAACCTAATTGATGGTTATATCTAACTACGTGAGTTAATTCGCAATTTTCATTAATGTCATTTGCTACAATAAAATCGAAAAACTTGTCATTATATTCTGCTTGTAAAAAGCCTTCACTAAAACCTCCTGCACCTGCAAATAAATCTACGAATGTAATTGGTTTTCCATACAGAGATATTTGCTCTTTGACCAAATTGACATTGTTGTTTTCTTTGTAGTTTTCTATATGCTCGTTTAAAAGAGTTTTTACTTCATTTTTATCAAATACTTTTTTATTTGAATGATGCAAAATTTCGTCTGCTCTTTCGTTTAGAAAGTTTAAGTAGTGATTTATTTCACGAGTTTCGTAGCTAGTTCCCGTTGCTCGCTGTTTGGTTTTATTGAAATTCTTTGATTTTATTTTTTGGCCAGTCGCTAACTTCACTTGATTTCCATTGCAGTTAATTCTCAAATGGATAGGTGAAAGTCCTTTTTTGTCGGGTTTATCTAAATAGAAATTTATTGTTGCCATAATTTTTAACGGACGTTTTTACGTACACGGACAAATTTACGGACATTTTTGGAAATTCCTATTATTATCATTAAAATGTTGGTGGGAAAAGACAAGCTCTTTTTATTTTGTGAGGCACGAGCAAAATGAAATATGCTTGACTGTGCGGCTAGATTCAGCTTGTAGGTAACGTGTTATATGTCAAACTTTGTTTGTTTTATCCCGACAATAACATGGGATATAATGAAGTTTAGCAATTTTTATTCTTTCAAATATAAAAAAATAAATAGAAGAAAGAAGGTGATTTTTATTGAGGAGAAATCCTAAGTTTAAAGTGAGTGATATAAATGAATAAAAGTGTTTACTACTTTACTAAAAATAGTAGTTTAAAAAAATCCCCTTGTAAAAATACAAAGGGAATTTACTTTTTAATATTCTATTTTATCTTCTTTCTCAGACCATTTCTGAAAAGGTTCTAAGGCTATATTACGTCCAATTTGCTCAAACGGAATGCTTCTTTTTTCGTATGATAACGGAATTTCTTTGTATAAAAATTCATCATCAAAACCAATATTAGCAGCATCTTGCTGGTTACTTCCGTAAAAAACTTTATCAGGACGTGCCCAATAAATAGCGCCTAAACACATAGGACAAGGTTCGCAAGAGGTATATACAATACATCCATCTAATTGAAAAGAACCTATATTTTTACAAGCATCACGAATGGCTGTTACTTCTGCGTGTGCAGTTGGGTCGTTGGTAGAAGTAACCTTATTGTTTCCTCTTCCGATGATTTTTCCATCTTTAACAACAATACAACCAAAAGGCCCTCCTTCGTTGTTCTGCATTCCTTTTAAAGCAGCTTTTACTGCTTCACTCATATATTCTTCGTGTGTATTCATATTTCTTAATTTTATTCTCGATACTAATTTTACTCATAAAAATGAGTAAAATTCACTCGAATTGACAAATTTTTATCAAATTACTAACAGATTTTATTAGCTAAAAAAAGCCACAATTAAGTGGCTTTTATGGTTTTATAACAAAAATACGTTTTTACTTTAAACTTCCAATCATGTCTTCTGGTTTAACCCATTCGTCATATTGTTCTGGAGTTACATATCCTAAACGTACTGCTTCTTCTTTTAAAGTAGTTCCGTTTGCGTGTGCTGTATTTGCAATTTCAGCAGCTTTGTAATATCCAATTTTAGTATTTAATGCCGTAACTAACATTAATGAGTTGTTTAATAACTCAGTAATTCTTGTTTGGTTTGGTTCAATACCAGCAGCACAGTTTACATCAAACGACACACAAGCATCTCCAATTAATTGAGCTGATTGTAATACGTTAGCAGCCATCATAGGTTTGAATACGTTTAATTCGTAGTGACCTTGTGTACCACCAACGGTTACAGCAACGTCGTTACCCATAACTTGTGCACAAACCATAGTCATAGCTTCTGCTTGTGTAGGGTTTACTTTTCCTGGCATGATAGAAGATCCTGGTTCGTTAGCAGGAATGATGATTTCACCAATTCCAGAACGTGGTCCAGATGCCATTAAACGAATGTCGTTGGCTATTTTATTTAATGAAACCGCTAATTGTTTTAACGCTCCGTGTGTTTCAACTAAAGCATCGTGAGCTGCTAAAGCTTCAAATTTATTTTCAGCAGTTACAAATGGTAATCCTGTAAACTCAGCAATATATTTAGCAACTAACACATCGTAACCAGCAGGAGTGTTTAATCCAGTTCCTACCGCAGTTCCTCCTAAAGCTAATTGCGCTAAATGCGCTAAGGTGTTTTTTAAAGCGTTTAATCCGAAGTTTAATTGCGCTACATATCCAGAAAACTCTTGTCCTAAGGTTAGGGGAGTAGCATCCATTAAGTGCGTACGTCCAATTTTTACAACATCTTTAAAAGCTTCTGCTTTTGCTTGTAAGGTATCACGTAATTGCTCAACACCCGGAATGGTTACTTCTACAACTTTTTTGTAAGCAGCAATGTGCATACCTGTTGGGAAGGTATCGTTAGACGATTGCGATTTGTTTACATCATCGTTTGGTTGGATAGTTTTTTCACCTTCACCAATTACTTTTCCAGCAATTTCATGAGCACGGTTTGCAATAACTTCGTTAACGTTCATGTTACTTTGTGTACCAGAACCTGTTTGCCAAATTACTAGAGGGAATTGATCATCATGCTTTCCTTCTAAAATTTCATCACATACTTGTGCAATTAAATCACGTTTTTCAGTAGCTAACACACCTAACTCAGCGTTAGTGTAAGCAGCAGCTTTTTTTAAGTATGCAAATCCGTATACTACTTCTAAAGGCATAGAGGCAGCAGGACCAATTTTAAAATTGTTACGAGAACGCTCAGTTTGTGCTCCCCAATATTTATCAGCAGGTACTTCTACCTGTCCCATAGTGTCTTTCTCAATTCTATATTTTGTCATTATGAAATGATTTAAAATGCTAAAAATTAATGATGTCCAAAATTACAAATTCTAATAGTTTTTACGAGTTATTTTTATTAGATTTTATTGGAAGAAAAGAAAAATAGTTATAATTTTGTGGCATAACAATTATTAACAAGAAACAAATGTTAGATTTTTCAGAATTCTCAGGATTAGTATTATTCATGTTTATTTTTACAGCTGGATTTTGGCTGTTAATTTTCTTATTAACATTTGTAGTTCCTTACTGGATTGGTGGAACTATCTGGGAAAACATGAAATTAAAAAGAGAAGCTAAAAGAGCTGCCGAAGAAGGTAAGTAATCTTTAGATATCATAAAAAATATTCAAACCACGTTATTTGCGTGGTTTTTTTGTGCCTTTATTTAACTAGAAATAAGTTTGTCAACCTAAGTTTTTAAAACAAAAAAGAGAGCTGATTGTTCAGCTCTCTTTTTATTATTGTATTTGAATGAAGTATTAAAACCCTTCACCACCACCATCAAAATCTCCGTTTCGTTCAGGACGTTCACGTTTTTTCTTTTGGTTGAAACGATACGTGAAGCTTAAAGATATTTGGCGTTCTCTCCACTGAAATTCTTGGTATGATCTTACATCTTCAGTATTGGTGTAGCCTTTTCTTTTACGTTCGTTAAACAAGTCGCTAACATTTAATACTACAGAAGCCTTTTCTTTAAAAATGTCTTTGCTAAAAGCTAAGTTTGTTACAAAAATACCTTCTGTACTTCCTTGTGCATCATCTTGAGGACCACGATACATTAATCGTGTTTGCCAATCGATTTTTGCAGGTAAGGTAATTCTAGAATTAAAACGAGCAAACCAACTACTACTATTAACTTCGGGTAATGTTTTTGTTTCTGTTACTGTATTACCAGTATCAGCATCTATATAAGAAAAAGAGTAATCGAAAGCATCAGTATTAAACTTAAAATAGTTAAAGGTTGCTGATAAACGTGCCCATTTAACAGGATTATAGTTAGTTGTTAATTCGAAACCGTAACGATTTTCATCATTTAAGTTTAAGAATTGACGAACAAACACGTTTCCGTTATCTCTAGTTTCTACTCTTGATACAGGTCTAATTAAATCTGTTGAAAATTGATAATATAAAGATGAGTTTAAAGTAATTTTACTAACTCGTGTAGTATATCCTAAATCAAAAGAACTAGTGTAAGCAGGATTTAAATCAGGGTTTCCTTTAAAAACATTAGTGCTAGAACTTCTGGTTTCAAAAGGATTTAAAAACCAGTGGCGTGGTCTTTGTAATCTACGTGCATACCCTAAAGTTAAATTATCAGTTTCGTTAAATTCATATCCTAAATTAACGGTTGGAAACCATTCAGTGTAGTTTTTGTCAGAAAAGTCTCCAGTATTTAAAACTTTTAAATCTATATCTGTGTATTCAGCACGTAACCCTAAAAGGTAAGAGAATTTATCTATTTTGCTACCATATTGAGCATAGTAGGCATAAATATATTGTTTAAAATCAATAGCATTTGAAGGATCAAACTCAAAAGGTTGCCCATTTGCATCACGTACTTTAAAATCAGAAGTTAGGTCTTGTAAATCAGCTTTATGTCCTAATTCTAACTGGCTTTTTTCACCAAAAGGTAATACATAATCTATTTGTAATAATCTGTTCTTAGATTTAGTGATTTGATTATTTCTTTCAGTTAAAACAGAATTGTTTGTAATGTTAGCATATTCATCTTCTTCGTTTTCGCTATACTGTAAGTCGATGATTAATTTTTGACCTTTGTCGTCTATATTGTTCGTATAGTTTAATGAATATTGGGTATCGACATCATCTTCTGTTTCAAACTCAATTCTTTCAGAACTCCTGATAAGAGATTCATCTGGAGCAAAAGTACGGGTGTTGTTGGTTGCGATATCTTCTCCATCATTATTTCTATAGAAAACAGTACCTGTAATAGAGCTTTTATCATTTAAGTAGTATTCTAGTCCAAAAGAACCGTTAAAGTTTTTATTTTTTCTATCAAAAACTCTTTTTTCTGTACTTAAACTATCGATTACACCATCAGATAAATAAGTGAAGTCACTAAAAGAATTTCCTGAACCTTTTCTGTATGAATACCCTAGGTTAGAAAAGATATTAATTTTTTTTGTACGGTAGTTTAAGTTACTACTTACTTGATATAAGTCAGGATCTCCTACTGAGAAGTTTACAGATCCGTTAAATCCTGTAATTTTTCCTTTTCTAAGAATAATATTTAAAATACCTGCAGTACCCTCAGCATCATATCGAGCAGAAGGAGAGGTGATTACTTCTACCTTTTCAATAGCATCAGCAGGGAGGTTTCTTAAGGCGTCTGTACCTGTTAATCCTACTAAGGCAGAAGGTTTACCATCAATTAAAATACGAACGTTTTCGTTGCCACGTAAGCTTACAGCTCCCTCAGCATCTACGTTTACAGAAGGTACGTTATCTAGCACATCAGAAGCGTTTCCTCCTTTAACAGTCATATCTTTACCAACATTGTAAATCTTTTTGTCTAATCGTATTTCTACGGTCGACTTTTCTGCAATAATTTCAATTTCGTCTAAAGTTTCAGTGTCTTCTGAAAGAGAAATTACACCTAAGTTTTTATTTTCGGTTAGTGTGTGGTTTCCTAAGTTCTTAGATTTAAAACCAATAAATTCAACTTTTACATCATAAGTACCCGATGAAGCATCTATAGAAAAGTTTCCTTTAGCATCAGTTACTCCTCCAACAACTTGTTGAGTGCTGGTGTTTGTAAGTACTAATGTTGCGTATTCTAATGGTTGTTTTGAGTTGGTTTCAACAACTTTTCCTGTTAAAGTAATTTTTGAACCACGTTGGGCAAAAGTTGTAAAACTAATTAGTAAAATAATAAGTAAGGTAAATTTCTTCATTACGTTGATTTATAAAACATGTTTGACTGCAAATTTCCCGAAAGGTTTAATGGTGTTTAGTTAAAAGAATGTTAAATAAGAAATGGAAGTGAAAAAGAAGAAATTAACAACGAAAAATAGAAAGGGTAAAAATGAAAAACCAACTTTTTCATCGAGTAGAAAAAGTTGGTTTTTTAAAATTGAATTACCTAAGGGTAGGTAATTTATTTTTTCTTACCACGTTGTTGTGCAGCTTGTTGTTCTTGAGCCTGCTTCATTGCAGCGTCTAAACGCTCACGGAATTTACTTTTTTTAACAGGCTTCTTTTTGTTTTCTTCTATCTGAGCGTGAATTTTATCTTCATCAATTACGTAGTTTTTAATAATAAACATAATTGCAATAGTTAACAAGTTAGAAATGAAATAGTATAAACTTAATCCACTTGCATAGTTGTTAAAGAAGAATAACATCATGATAGGAGAGAAGTAAATCATCCATTTCATCATTTTGCTCATATCTGGCATTCCTTCTTGCGTAGGTGCTTGCATGTTAGCTTGTTGACTTTGGTTCATTTTCATATAAAAGAAAATCGCCACAGATGCTAAAATTGGGAATAAACTTACGTGATCTCCATAAAATGGAATCTTAAAAGGAAGTTGAAAAACCGTATCATAAGAAGATAAGTCAGTAGCCCATAAGAATCCTTTTTGTCTAAAATCGATATTTGTAGGGAAGAATTTGAATAAAGCAAAGAATACTGGCATTTGCATTAATGCAGGGACACAACCCGACATCATGTTAACTCCAGCTTTTCGTTGAACAGCCATTATTTCTTGCTGACGCTTCATAGCGTTTTCTTTACCAGGGAATTTCTTGTTGATTTCTTCCATTTCTGGACGAATCACCTTCATCTTTGCACTAGATAAATACGATTTGTATAATACAGGAGACATTAGTATACGAACAACAATCGTCATTAAAATGATGATTAATCCGTAGTTGCCAATAAATCCTTTTAACATGTTAAAAACAGGGTAAAATATTGTACGGTTTAAGAAACCGAAGATTCCCCAACCTAAATCGGCAATTTCGTCAAGGCTAGTACCTTTATATGATTTTAATAAATTATAATCTGTTGGTCCGTAAAACCATTGCATGTTATAATTTAATTCTCCGTTAGTTAAAGCTAAAGGAGCTTTTATTCCGTAGGTTTTTGTATAAACGCTATCTACATCTTCACCTGCAAAATCAACAGATTTTAACGTAGCATTGTTTAAAGGAGTTTCTGAGGTTAATACAGAAGAGAAGAAGTGTTGTTTAAACGCAACCCAGTCAATATCATTAACCACTTCATTATCGTCCATTTGTAAGTAATCTACTTCATCATCAGCTTTGTAATAGTAGTAAGAGTACATGTTTTCGGTTTGTAAACTCTTTTCGTGTCTAAAACCTTTTAAGTTCCAATCTAAGTTGATTTCTTGAGAACTGTTGATAACATTACTTAAACCTTGTGAACGAATAGCGAAACCGACACGGTAATCACCTTCTTTCATTTCATAACGGTACTCTAAGAATTTATCTTCAGCAACCTTTAACTTCATAGAAAGTACTTGCGCCTCTCCATTTTTAGTAAGGGTAGGAGTAAATAGTAAGTCTTTGGTGTTTAAAATTCGGTTGTCAGTAGTACCGAAGTTGATATTGAACGATGCGTTTTTGTCTTTAACTAAGTATAAAGGTAACGAATCGTACGTTTTATAGTTTTTAATTAAGGCTTCAATGATTTGCCCACCTTTGTTATCTACCGTTAACTTAACAAGGTCGTTTTCAATAGTAGTACTACCTTCTTTAGTTGTTGAAGCACCATAAGCAAAGGCTCCAAACTTATTTTGTAAAGCAATTTGCTGTAACGAATCGTTTAAAACGGTGTTTTCAGTTAAGTTGTTCTGAACGTTTTCGGTAGCGTTAGTGGTTTGTTCTGTTTGAGTAGTGGCTTCAGGAGTTTCGTCTGGTCTTTGGGTATTCATCCACCAAAGCATAATTCCTCCTAATAAAAGCATTCCTATAAAGGAATTTAAATCAAATTTTTTTTGTTCCATTGATATATGTTAAAATGTCAACTTGTCACTTAAAGTTTTCCTAGTTGTCTGAAAAACCCGACAAAGGTAGTAAAACCCCAAAGATTATTAGAGGATTTACAATGAATAATTTTGTTAAGAATAGTAGTTCAAACAGTATTCCAAATTTATTGAGAAATAAAAAATCCTGTAAAGTTACTACAGGATTTTTGAATTTATTTTTTTGAGTGTTTCAAAGCGGCTTTGATGAAATTCACAAATAAAGGATGTGGATTTAACACCGTACTCTTATATTCTGGGTGATACTGTACACCAACAAACCATGGGTGAGAAGGTATTTCAACAATTTCTACCAGTCCAGTTTTAGGATTGATACCCGCAGTTTTCATTCCTGCAGCTTCTAATTGCTCTTTATAATCGTTGTTGTATTCGTATCTGTGACGATGACGCTCGCTAATCAATTCTTTTTTATAGGCTTCAAAAACTTTTGAATCTTGTGCTAATTGACAATCCCAAGCCCCTAAACGCATAGTTCCTCCTTTATCGGTAATTTCTTTTTGCTCTTCCATTAAATTGATAACAGGATGGGCAACTTTAGCGTCCATTTCGGTAGAGTTAGCGTCTTTTAAGTTTAATACGTTACGAGCAAACTCAATAACTGCCATTTGCATACCTAAACAAATTCCTAAAAACGGAATGTTATTTTCACGTACGTATTGTACTGCTGCAATCTTTCCTTCGATACCTCTATCACCAAATCCAGGAGCTACTAAAACACCATCTACACCTTCTAATTGCTGTATCGCGCTTTCTGGTGTTAATTCTTCAGAGTGAATCCAACGAACATTCACTTTTGTTTTATTGGCAGCACCTGCATGAATAAAAGCTTCAGTAATTGATTTATAAGAATCGTGTAATTCTACATATTTTCCTACTAAACCAATTTCAATAGTAGAAGTAGGGTTTTTATGACGCTCTAAGAACTTGTTCCAAGTTTTTAAGTTAGGTTGTTTACGTGTAGATAAACGTAATTTATCTAAAACAACGTAATCTAATCCTTCTTTAAACATTAAGTTAGGAACATCGTAAATAGTTTCAGCATCTAACGATTGAATTACGTTTTGTTTTTTAACATTACAGAATAAAGCTAGTTTACGCTTAATGTCATCAGAGATTTCATGTTCTGAACGACATACTAATATATCAGGACTCACACCACTTTGCATTAAAGTTTTTACAGAGTGTTGTGTAGGTTTTGTTTTCAATTCACCAGCAGCAGCCAAATAAGGTACTAAGGTTAAGTGAACAACTACAGCATTGTCTTCACCTAAATCCCATTGTAATTGACGAACAGCTTCTATATAAGGTAAAGATTCAATATCTCCCACAGTTCCTCCAATTTCAGTAATAACGATGTCAAAATCACCAGTATTTCCTAAAATTTGAACTCTGTTCTTAATTTCATCTGTAATATGAGGAATTACCTGTACAGTTTTTCCTAAAAATTCTCCTTTGCGTTCTTTATTAATTACAGATTGATAAATTCTACCAGTAGTTACGTTGTTTGCTTGTGAAGTAGGAATGTTTAAGTAACGCTCGTAGTGTCCTAAATCTAAATCGGTTTCGGCACCATCATCAGTAACATAACATTCTCCATGTTCGTAAGGATTTAATGTTCCTGGGTCAATATTAATATATGGATCTAATTTTTGAATAGTTACAGAATATCCTCTTTCTTGTAATAATTTAGCTAAAGAAGCGGCTATAATTCCTTTTCCTAGTGATGAAGTTACGCCTCCAGTTACAAAAACGTATTTTGTGTTGTTCATGGTGTTGTTAGGTTTGCGCAAAAGTAAGAAGTCTGGCAATTACAGCAAATAAAAAAAGAGAAAAAAGATTGTTTAAGTTTTAGTACTTTTGCAAAACCTACTTTTTTTGAAAAAAAATAAAAATAGGGTTTGCCAGACTGAAAAACTGTTGTATATTTGCCCACGCTTTTAGCAGACGGAATTTCACAAAAAGCAAAACATTATTTAAAGAAGATATTTAAGATATACTGTAATGAGTAAAAGAACGTACCAACCATCGAAAAGAAAAAGAAGAAACAAACACGGTTTCCGCGAAAGAATGGCTTCTGCTAATGGACGTAAAGTATTAGCTAGAAGAAGAGCAAAGGGAAGAAAAAAGTTGTCTGTTTCATCTGAATCAAGACCAAAGAAATAATGATTAACTATTGTTAATATTTAAAGGCGTTACTAATAAGTATCGCCTTTTTTTATAACCAAACAATTTTTATTTTTACACCACAACACAACACGAACTAAAATGCCTAAAAGACAAGACCTTAAATCGATTTTAATTATTGGATCAGGACCAATTGTTATTGGTCAAGCATGTGAATTTGACTATTCAGGATCGCAAGCATTAAGATCGTTAAGAGAAGACGGAATTGAAACTATCTTAATTAATTCGAACCCTGCAACGATTATGACAGACCCATCAATGGCTGATCATGTATACTTGTTGCCACTTAATACAAAGTCGATTGTTCAAATTTTAAAAGAACATCCACAAATTGATGCTGTTTTACCTACAATGGGAGGGCAAACAGCCTTAAACCTTTGTATTGAAGCTGATGAAAAAGGAATTTGGAAAGATTTTGATGTAGAGATTATTGGAGTAGATATTGATGCAATTAATATTACCGAAGATAGAGATAAGTTCCGTTTATTAATGGAAGAAATAGGTGTGCCTATGGCGCCTCAAGCTACAGCTACTTCATTCTTAAAAGGAAAAGAAATAGCACAAGAGTTTGGTTTTCCATTATGTATTAGAGCTTCGTTTACTTTAGGAGGAGCAGGAGCTTCTATCGTTTATAATGAAGAAGAGTTTGAAGAATTATTATCAAGAGGATTAGAGATTTCTCCAATCCATGAGGTAATGATTGATAAAGCAATGATGGGGTGGAAAGAGTACGAGTTAGAGTTATTACGTGATGATAATGATAATGTTGTAATTATCTGTTCTATTGAAAACATGGATCCTATGGGAATCCATACAGGAGATTCTATTACAGTAGCTCCAGCCATGACGCTTTCGGATAAAACATTCCAAAAAATGCGTGACATGGCAATTAAAATGATGCGTTCTATTGGTGAGTTTGCAGGTGGTTGTAACGTACAATTCGCTGTTTCACCAGATGAAAAAGAAGATATCATTGCGATTGAAATCAACCCACGTGTATCTCGTTCATCTGCATTAGCATCAAAAGCAACTGGATATCCAATTGCAAAAATCGCAGCTAAACTAGCTACAGGATATACATTAGATGAGTTAGATAACCAAATTACAAAGTCAACTTCAGCTTTATTTGAACCAACATTAGACTATGTAATCGTGAAAATTCCTCGTTGGAACTTCGATAAATTTGAAGGATCTGACAGAACATTAGGATTACAAATGAAAGCGGTTGGAGAAGTAATGGGTATTGGACGTTCGTTCCAAGAAGCGTTACACAAAGCAACACAATCGTTAGAAATTAAACGTAACGGAATAGGAGCTGACGGTAAAAGTTATAAAGATTACAACCAAATTAAAGACAAGTTAAAATATGCTTCTTGGGATCGTGTATTTGCTATTTATGACGCTATTCAAATAGGAATGCCGTTGAGTAAAATTCACGAAATCACTAAGATTGACATGTGGTACTTACGTCAATATGAAGAGTTGTATATGTTAGAAAAAGAAATTTCTACCTATACAATTGATACACTTGATAGAGAATTGTTATTGGAAGCTAAACAAAAAGGATATGGTGATCGTCAAATCGCTCACATGTTAGGTTGTTTAGAAAGTGAAGTGTATAAAAAACGTGAAGAATTAAAAATAAAGCGTGTATATAAGTTAGTAGATACTTGTGCTGCTGAGTTTAAAGCACAAACTCCTTATTACTATTCTACTTTTGAAAGTGAAATTGAAACTGCTAACGGAGAAGTTTCAGTATCAAACGAAAGTGTGGTTTCTGACAAGAAAAAAGTTATCGTTTTAGGATCAGGACCTAACCGAATTGGACAAGGAATTGAGTTTGATTACTGTTGTGTTCACGGGGTATATGCAGCAAAAGAATGTGGTTACGAAACCATTATGATTAACTGTAACCCAGAAACAGTGTCTACTGATTTTGATACGGCTGATAAGTTATACTTCGAGCCAGTTTTCTGGGAACATATCTACGATATAATCAAGCATGAAAAGCCAGAAGGAGTTATTGTTCAATTAGGTGGACAAACAGCTTTAAAGTTAGCAGAGAAACTAGAGCGTTACGGGATTCCAATTTTAGGAACAAGCTATAAAGCATTAGATTTAGCTGAAGATAGAGGAAGTTTTTCAACTTTATTAAAAGAAAATAACATTCCTTATCCTGAGTTTGGAGTTGCAGAAAATGCAGACGAAGCTTTAGCGTTAGCAGATGAGTTAGATTTCCCAATCTTAGTACGTCCATCTTATGTATTAGGAGGTCAAGGAATGAAAATTGTAATCAATAAAGAGGAGTTATTAGAGCATGTAGTAGATTTATTACGTAAGATTCCTAATAACAAATTATTATTAGATCACTACTTAGAAGGAGCTATTGAAGCAGAAGCAGATGCTATTTGTGACGGTGAAAATGTGTACATCATCGGAATTATGGAGCACATTGAGCCTTGTGGAATTCACTCAGGAGATTCAAATGCAACTTTACCTGCGTTTAACTTAGGAGAGTTAGTGTTAGAACAAATTAGAGAGTACACAAAAACGATTGCTTTAGCATTGGATACAGTTGGATTAATCAACATTCAGTTTGCTATTAAAGATGATAAAGTATATATCATCGAAGCTAACCCACGTGCATCTCGTACAGTTCCATTTATAGCAAAAGCATATAAAGAACCTTACGTAAACTACGCAACTAAGGTGATGTTAGGAGAGAAAAAAGTAACTGATTTTGATTTCAATCCACAATTAGAAGGATTTGCAATTAAGCAACCAGTCTTCTCTTTCAATAAATTCCCGAATGTAAATAAGAAATTAGGACCAGAGATGAAGTCGACAGGAGAAAGTATCTTATTTATTGAAAGTTTAAGAGACGATCAGTTCTACGATTTATACGCAAGACGTAAAATGTATTTGAGTAAATAATTCTTTTTAGATAAGAGAACTGAGAGAATAGAAAATAGACAAAAAATCCGAAGTAAAATTTACTTCGGATTTTTTTTATAACTCTATTTTTACATTGTATTTTTCTAGATCTTCAATGTAATCTTCAGCAACAAAATTATCGCTATTAAATTCTTCTTGTCGTTTCTTTTTCATTTCTAAACGTTTTATAGCTTCTAAAAAACGACGCATTTCTTTTTCATTGTTAATAATGATTCCAGGAACAGTTACTTGTTTGTTTTCATCACTTTTAGCAACCATAGTAAAGTAAGAAGAGTTACAGTGTTTAACCTTACCAGTTTGTATGTTTTGTGATTCAACACGAATACCTACTACCATAGAGGTTCTTCCTACATAATTGATAGAAGCTTTCATGGTAACTAATTCACCAACATCTATCGGGTTTAAAAAATCAACTGTATCTACTGATGCTGTAACACAATAGGTTCCAGAGTGTTTTGATGCACAAGCAAAAGCTATTTGATCCATTAGTTTTAAAATGTATCCACCGTGAATTTTACCACTAAAATTGGCATGAGATGGAAGCATTAGCTCAGAAATGCTAATGCGAGTGTCTTCTATATTTCTAAAAATATTATTCATTATCATTGTTTAAACCTCTAAAATGAGGAGATTGTTCTTCTTCAACATGTGTGATGAAATATTTGGTATCACCAAGCCAAAAGAACTTACCAAAACGTTCTTTGTAAGTAACTTTTACATAGCGACCTTGGTATTTTTGAAGTTTATCAATAACTTCTTTTTGATTATCTTCAACTGAAAAAGCAAAAATTTGAGCACCAGAAATTCCTTGGCTAATTTCTCCTTCCCAAGTTTTTACAACTACACCTTTATAACTAATTTTTATGAGCTCTCCTGAGCGAACTCCTTCGCTATAAGGAACAAAATAAATAAAAGCATAGTATGACGCCGCGATAAGAGCAATACCAATTAAAATTAGGCCTAAAATTTTTTTCATAGTGTTTAATTGAAGAATGTATAATAACAAAAGTAAGATTTATATTTTGACTTGTAAAATGAATTGAAAGTGGTAAGTTTGTGTTGCTTCAAAAAATGATAATTATGAATTATATTTTATTTGATGGTGATGTGCGTACTGCTTTATTGCCATTTACATATACAAGACCCGTAGCAGATATAAGAGTCGGAATTTTAACCATTAGAGAAAAGTGGGAAAAATACTTGGGTTTAACAACAACCACGGTAACCGAAGAATATTTAGAAGAGAAATATCCAATGGTTGAAATGGAAGAAAATGTATTGTTAAATGCTTCTTTTTTACCAACAAAACCTTTGGTTGAAATGGTAAAGAATTTACAAGAAAATCAAGCGATATTTAAAGGAGAAGATGTTATAGCTTTTTTTACTTCAGATAATCAAGAAGAAGTAGACTTTTCTTCTTACGAGCATATAGAGTTTGAAGATGAGATTATTCAAATTAAAAATACATGGGATATTTTTTCTTTAAATGATAAGGCTATTCGTGCTGATTTTGATTTAATTACTGAAGGAAGAAAATCGCAACCAATTCCTGAAACAGTTAATTGTATTAATAGAGATGATATTTTTGTAGAGAAAGGAGCAAAGTTAACTTTTGCTACTTTAAATGCTTCAACAGGTCCTATTTATATTGGTAAGAATGCTGAAATTATGGAAGGTGTTGTTGTACGCGGAGCGTTAGCAATGTGTGAACATTCAGTGTTAAAATTAGGAGCGAAAATATACGGAGCAACTACTCTTGGTTAGTCATAGTAAAGTAGGAGGAGAGGTGAATAATTCTGTGTTATTTGGATATTCTAACAAAGGGCATGATGGGTTTTTAGGAAATTCAGTTTTAGGAGAATGGTGTAATATCGGAGCTGATAGTAATAATTCGAATTTGAAAAACAATTATGCTGAAGTTCGTTTATGGAATTACGAAACGGGTCGTTTTTCTAAAACAGGATTACAATTTTGTGGTTTAATGATGGGAGATCATTCAAAATGCGGAATCAACACCATGTTTAATACTGGTACTGTTGTAGGTGTTTCAGCTAATATTTTTGGTAGTGGATTTCCAAGAAACTTTGTTCCGTCGTTTAGTTGGGGAGGAGCATCAGGTTTTACAGAATATAAAACGAATAAAGTTTTTGAAGTAGCCGAAGTGGTGATGGAAAGACGTGGTATTGTGTTTGATGATCAAGAAAAACAGATTTTAGAACACGTTTTTGAAGAAACAAAACAATATAGAAATTATTAACATCAAAGGTCTTACTTTTTAGTAGGGCCTTTTTTATTAAAAGCTAACGCGAAAAACAATATTAGGTGTCATTCCTAAAGAAACTTTGTCAACTTGTTCTTGTTGGTATTCAATCTCATTATCTGAATTTATAATAGGAATGGCATTATAAGTTCTACTTAAGATATTTTTTTGATTATAAATATTTAAAACAGATACTCCTAATTTACCTTTCCATTTTTCAGAAAAATTAAACGTGTAAGTCATAGAAGCGTCTAAACGATGGTAATTAGGGAGTCTTAGAGCGTTAATATTATCTGTATCTATATAAACAACCGGAAAACCATTATCGGTTACATAAAAATCTCTTAAAGCAGTATAAGGATTTCCTGTTCTGTAAATCCAACCTAAAGAAAATTCATAAGCGTTTAATGTATAGGCATGAGACCATGAAAAATAATTTGTGATATCATGATTGGCAGGAAAATACTTGTTTTCTAAATCTAAAAATTTAAACCTGTTTTTGGTGTATGAATAGTTAACCCAAGTTCTGTAATTATTAATTTTTTTATTGATTAATATATCAATACCATATATTTTACCTATTCCGTCAGAAAAATCGTCGGTCTGATCGTTATAACCGCTCGTTAGCGAGGTCATACCAGTAACTTTTTTGTAGTAAGGTTCAATATCTATTTTCCAATTATCTTTATTAAAAAGAATACCAGAAGAAAATTGTAAACTTTTTTGAAGAGGAATATCGTCGTTGTTTACCTGCGCCCAAATTTGGTTTTCCAAGTCAAATCCTAAACTAGAGGATTGGAACTCTATAATTTGACTAAGTGTTTGATGTTTTTGTTCAAAAGAGGCTTTAAAGCTAAAGTTGGTGTTTAATTTTTTTTCAAGATATATTCTAGGTTCTACAACGAATTTATTAATTTTTGAAAAGTAGTTGAAACGTACACCAGTATTTATGTTCCAATTATCAGAGTCGTATAGGTATTCTCCAAAAATAGAATGAGTATCGTTAGAGCTTTTATCATCTTGTTGAGAGCGATATTGATTTTCTCCTTGTAGGCTGTATGAGTATTTTAAATCATATTCGGCATCTGTAGAGGTATAATCATATCCTAAAAGTATATTAGTTTTATTGTTAAGAGAGTAGTTTACATTATAAGAAACTCCCACATCATTTAAAGTATTGCTTTTACTTGAAAATTCAACAAGGAAATCTTCGTAGTAGCTATAATTGGCATTGTAGTCTAATGTAAAAGTAGAAAAATACCCTTTTACGTTATGAGTTGTTGTTTCGCTAGTTTTCTTTTTCCAATTAGCGCTCATGCCAGTGTTCTTAATGTTTATTTGGTCATTGTACTTGTCTTCATAATCAGGAACACTAAAATCATTGTACATTTTATTTTTAGTATGTAAAAAACTAAACGTTAACGATTCTTTTTCAGAAGGATTAGTGATGAATTTTGCGGTGTAATCTGAAAAATTAAACTCATTATCTCTACTAAACTTTATGTTTTTATCAATAATATAATTTTCTTGATTGTTATTATATGTTTGAAATACTCTTGTAGATAATTTATTAAAAGTAAAAGTCTTTAAAATATTAGAATATGAGC
Organism: Tenacibaculum sp. TB-56; assembly: GCF_059716275.2. Classification (NCBI taxonomy): domain Bacteria; kingdom Pseudomonadati; phylum Bacteroidota; class Flavobacteriia; order Flavobacteriales; family Flavobacteriaceae; genus Tenacibaculum; species Tenacibaculum sp. TB-56. The sequence goes on from NZ_CM201367.1 coordinate 2,327,354, forward strand.
TTCGAGCGGAAAAAGATAAAGCAGTTTGCTTTGATAAAGGAACGTTAATAAAAGCATCAGCATGTGTCATATTTAAGCCAAAGCTTCCAGTAATTTTTTCAGGAATTTCTTCAGAAGTTTTTATATCGATTACTCCAGAAACTCTATTTCCATATCTAGCACTTGTACCACTTTTAGACAGCATAACTTCTTTGGTAGTGTATGGATTAAAAGCAGAAATCATTCCGAAAAAATGACCTAAATAGTACGTTTTTATACCATCCCAAAGTACTAAGTTTTGATTAGGAGTTCCTCCTCTAATATAGATTCCTGCTGCAGTTTCATCAGGACTTTGAACTCCAGGAATAATTTTTAAGCTTTCTAAAACATCAGGTTCGGTTAAACCAGGCAGTACTCCAAGCTGCTTAGGTAAAAGAGAAATAGCTCCATTTTTCTTTTTGTTAATTCCAGAGGTTATATAGTTGGTAACAAGAATTTCGTTAAGAAGCGTATAATTTTCTTCACTAAGAGTCGTATTTTTTGTAATATAATAGTAGCGCTCGTTTATTTTTTTAAAAACAAAGGAAGTTTGACGCTCAATTTCCCCCAAGAGATATACTAATTCACAGTTTTTTTGTGAAAACGAAAAAATATCTTTTTGAATTATTTCAGGGTTATACGAAAATTTAACCCTAAAATTAGCTTCCGTTTGTTTTAGAACGTCTAATAAAGGAGTGTTTATAAAAGAAATGTCTATCTTTTCCTGAGAAAAAATAGACATTGCTAAGCATATAAAAAGTATACTTAATTTTATATTCATTAATTATATGTCAATATAACAGTACTATTTTTTGCTAATTTATAAGAAATTTTCATAGGAGCAAAAACAGTTTGTAATGCTATATTAACATCTTCATGTGTATAAGTACCTGTAAATCGTTTTTCGGTATCTATTTTTGAAGAATCAAACTTTAAGTTGAATTGGTTTTCTAATGCTTTAATTACTTGGTATAAGGGAACATTAGTGAAAGAACTTTCGCCTTTTAACCAAGAAGGGCTATCTGAATTAAAAGTCCATTTTTCAGCTTTTTCATTATAATTTCTGTAAGCTTTTCCTAAGGTTAAAATAGTTTCATCATTGCTTTTAGAAGTAACTTTTACTTTTCCTTCGTAGCATAGAACTTCAAAATAATTTTCAGAAGTATTAACTGTAAATTTAGTTCCTAAAACTGTAACGTTACCCTCTGAAGTGTTTACAGTAAAAGATTTACCTTTTTCAACTTCAAAAAAAGCTTTACCTTTTAAAGATAACTCTCTATTACTATCCCACATGTATTTTTTGTAGCTAACAGTAGAGTTAGGAGAAAGATGTACAGTTGAATTATCTGGTAAAGTTATAGTTGAATACTCTCCGTAACTTGTAGAGATGTCATTTGTACTATAATTAAAGTAAAAAAAGCTAAGTAGCAAAGCTATAGTAGCAACAGCGCCGTACATCCAATTAGGAATTAATTTCACGACTTTTTTATTTGCCTCTTTAGGCTGTAGTTTGTTTTGAATTTGGATAAGCGCTTCTTTCTGATTATAATCAGGAGTTTTTAACAACTGAGAAGAATCATCAATGGCTTTAAATTGATGATAAACGTCAGATTGTTGAAATTCTTCCAGCTCTTTAGAGGAAAGCTCATTGGCTATCCATCTAGCTAAAAAAGTCTCATCTTTATAATTTATTTTCATTTCCTATTATTCGTGCTATTTGTATTAAAAACAATTAAAAAACTAATTACCCTACTACAAAAAGTATTTTTTATTACACTTTACCTATTTGTTCTTTTAAAGTAAGTAATGCCTTACTCATTCTTTTCTCTACAGCCTTAACAGAAACACCAACTATTTCAGCAATTTCACTGTATTTTTTCTTATCTATTCTGCTTAGTAAAAAAACTTCTCGCTGCCTTTCAGGAAGGTCGGCAATCGCTTTTTTTAATTTTTTATGAAACTCTTCTTCTTCCAATAAATACAGAGGAGTCTCTATAGTTGTATTATTGGTGACATTTTGCTTTTGATATTCCAATACTACTTTTTTATGAGCCACTTCATTTAAAAAGTGATTGTTTGCCACGGTATATAAAAAAGATTTAGCTTTTTCAAAAATTACTTTAGCGCAATTGTTCCACAATTTTATATAGGCTTCCTGCACGATATCTTCAGCTTGCTGAGTATCGCCACATTTATAGTAGATATAATTTCGTAAGGTTTGTGAATGTTTATTGAAGACTTCTTCAAAATTCTGTTGTTCACAAACAGATTTTAAGGGCTCTTTATTCATTAGATTAATTTCCTAATCAATAACAAAAATATAAAAATGTTACAAAGAGGTTTGCTAATTGTTAATATAACTTAAAAATAGGTAGTTTTTTATGAGCTTTTTCATAGTGTGGAGTTTTGGTGTAAATCCAATACAGTTGCGTTTGTGGATTTTTGGCAAAACTCTCATCTGTGCTTAGCTTTTCTTCAAACTGTTTTTTTATTGAAGGATTTTCTTGTAAAAAAACTTCAGCAATATCTTCAAAAACATAGGCAGAATAGCCTTCTTTTTGTAGTAAAATAGTATCGAAGAAATTCCAGTTGAAGAAAGAATCTACAGCTTCGGCTTCTAAGGTTTCTAAAATATAGCGAATACCTGTTTGATTGGTAGGAATATAAATATCTCCTTTGTTAAAATTAATTTGTTGATTCTCTGTTTTGATAACTTCAGTATTGTAATGTAAATAATGACCTTCGTAAGCAGTCTTTCGAGTTTCAAAATTTTTGATGTGCTGTATTTCTACCGTTAAAACAGTATCATTCTTAAAACGAGTAAATTCAATATTGTTATTTTGTAATCGTTCCACAACTTTGTGCCAACCTTGTTCTAAAATATAAGCTTTAGGTATCTTTACTTCTTTTGTTGGGATATAATTGTTGTAATATGAAATTTCTTTAGTGTAAGGCTTTGTTCTGTCATAAAATAAACGCTTTCCGTTAGTAACCTTACTGTCTATAAAAGTTCCTTCATATCCTTTAAAATTAAGTGTAGATGGATTCTCTTTATCAACTGTAAAAGCAATTGGATATGTTTTTTTATTGATAATTTCCTGTACAGCATTTTTACGTAACTCTTTTATCTTATTACTGTTTTCTTCGGAAAAATCTAATGTTGAAAATAGTAGTTCATAAGTTTGTTTTACACGTGTTTTATAAGGTTTAAGCATGTGTGTTTCTACCATTAAACCTAAGGTGTTGAATAGGCTAGTGTACCCAGTAGAATATCTTGGAGAATCAAAAAATTGAGACCAACCACTTTCAGGAGTTGTTCCCCAAACATTTACATACGGGGTTATGATAATATTTTTTTGAGCTAACGATTGTTCAATCTCAGGGCGCATTTTGGTTTCAATGAACTCTCCTAATTTTCCACCTAATTGATTGTGTTGTGTAAATAGATGGGTAATAGCATATTGATAGTCGGCGCCATTGCTTACATGATTATCAATAAAAACATCTGGATTTACAGTGTGAAATATTTCAGCAAAGGTTGCTGCATTCTTAGTATCTTGTTTAATAAAATCACGATTTAGGTCATAGTTACGCGCATTTCCTCTAAAACCATACTCTTTAGGACCATTTTGATTGGCTCTAGTATGTGAGTTTCTATTTAAAGCTCCACCAATATTATACACAGGAATAACACAAATCAAAGAGTTTTTATACTTGCTTTTTAAGGAGTCATTCTGAACAATATCTCGTAATAATAGCATTGAAGCATCTATCCCGTCAGATTCTCCAGGGTGAATTCCGTTATTAATTAAAACTCTGTTTTTTGAAGAGTTCTTAATTTGATTGATGTTTGTTTTTCCACCTGTATTAAAAACAGCTAAGTGTAAAGGTTTACCAATATCTGTGGTGCCAATTTCAAATAAAGAAATTTCAGAATACGTCTCAGCCAAATTTTTATAGTAAGAAATTACCTCTTGATAAGTAGGGGTTTCTGTTCCGTTTGATGTTTCAAAAAGTGTTGTAAAATCTTTTGTTTCTTTTTTAGACTCTTGTTTACAAGCAACAATAATTAGTAGTAATAATAATACAGCTAGCTTTTTCAATGGATAATATTTTAAGTGTTTAGAGGAAACCTAGGTAATTAAACCTTTGGCTATCGCCCTGCGATTAAATTCTAACAGCATCAGGAACCAGACCTGTGTAATCTCCTTCGTTTCGGATAACGTCACGAACAATAGAAGATGAAATGTAACTTTTACCAGAAGAAGTCAGTAAGAAAACAGTTTCAATTTCTGAGAGTTTTCTATTGGTATGGGCAATTGCCTTTTCAAACTCAAAATCTGCTGGATTTCGTAAACCTCTTAAAATAAATTGAGCATTTTGCTCTATACAAAAGTTTACGGTAAGTCCGCTGTAAGTTAGTACCTTTATTTTAGGTTCATGCTTAAAAGTTTCTTCAATAAAGCGTTTACGTTCTTCTAAAGAAAACATATATTTTTTATCAGCATTTACACCAATAGCGATGATTAGTTCATCAAAAAGTGTAACACCACGTTCAATAATATCTACATGTCCTAAAGTGATTGGGTCGAAAGATCCTGGAAAAATTGCTCTTTTCATTTTTAATTAGTTGTTTAAAGCCATTTCAATAGCATTTCCAAATAACTCAGTTAAAGAAATACCAGCATGATTGGCTTGTTGTGGTAAAATACTTGCTTCTGTTAATCCAGGAACAGTATTCATTTCTAAGAAATGAGGAACGTCATTTACCAGAATATATTCAGAACGTGAAAATCCACTCATATTTAAAATTTCGTACACACGCTTAGCAATATCATTCACACTTTTTTCTTGAGCTTCTGTTAAACGCGCTGGAGTAATTTCTTGCGATTCTCCTTCATATTTTGCTTTGTAATCAAAGAAATCATTATCAGAAACAATTTCAGTAATTGGTAATACTTTGGTTTCTCCTTTGTACTGAATTACACCCACAGAAACTTCAGTTCCATCTAAAAAACTTTCAATTAATATTTCTGAATCTTCCTCGTAGGCTTTTTCAATAGCAGGAACTAATTCTTCTTGTGTATATACTTTAGAGATTCCGAAGCTAGATCCCGCACCGTTAGGTTTTACAAAACAAGGTAATTCTACTTTTTCAATAATAGCATTGGTGTTAATTTCATCTCCTTTATTTAAATAAACAGAAGTCGCAGCCGGAATTCCATATTCTTTTACTACGCTTAATGTGTCTCGTTTATTAAAAGTTAATGCCATTTGATAGAATGGGGCAGAAGTATGTTTTAATCCGATAAGGTTAAAATATGCTAAGATGACTCCGTTTTCACCAGGAGTACCATGAATGGCATTAAAAACAGCATCAAAAGTGATTTTAGTTCCATCAATTTCAGCAGAAAAATCATGTTTATTAATAGGGTGTTCATTTTCATTATCATCAACCATAACCCATTTATCTTTTAAAATATGAACTCTATACGGATTGTATTTTTCTTTATTAAGATGTTTGTAAACTACATTACCACTTTTTAAAGATATACCTACTTCTGAGGAATATCCTCCCATAATAATAGCGATGTTTTTTTTCACTTTATTTATATTTCAATTACTGTTTTGTTGTTGTTTTCTTAAAATCCCAATGTAGGATTATACAAACTTACCAAAAAAACTCGTTTAAGACTTGTTGATTTGAAAATAGTACTATTTTTACTGTACATTTGTGCGATCTTACAAAAAAATGATATGAGTAATTTAACAGAAAAGTCTGGAGGTTTATTTCAATTTATTAAAAGTAAATCTTTTTTAACAAACGTAATTATAGCAGTTGTAGCAATATTTATATTCGTATTCGGACTACAATGGTGGCTTGGAGTAACGACAAACCACAACCAAAAAATACAAGTGCCAAACTTGCACAAAATGTCTTTAGATGAAGTAACACAAAAGCTAGATGAATTGAACTTAGATTTTGTAGTGATTGATAGTGCTAGTTATAATCCTGAATATCCTAAAAAATCGATTATTGAGCAAGATCCAGAAGCGGGAGATTTTGTAAAAGAAAAACGTAAAATATATTTAACACTAAATCCGTCTAAGTATCGAGATGTTGTAATACCTGACTTAAATGGACGCACAAGACGTCAAGCAACTACACATTTACGTTCTATAGGATTCAAAGTAGGAAGTAATGTTACTTGGGTGCACGATATAGGAAAAGATGTAGTTCGTGGATTAAAACATAACGGACAAAAAATAGAACCAGGAACAAAATTACCAAAACAAACAACCATCGATTTAATTTTAGGAGATGGTAACGGAAACTAATTTTAATATTGATTGATGCAGGAAGAGACGACTCCAGATTTTGAGAATGATGATTTATACGAACACCATCGGTTTGTAGCTACTGATGGTCAAGTACCCTTACGAGTAGATAAGTTTTTAATGAATTTTATTGAAAATGCTACTCGAAATAAAATACAACAAGCAGCTAAAGCAGGAAATGTGTTGGTAAATGATGTTGTAGTAAAACCAAATTACAAAGTAAAACCAAAAGATGTGGTTAGAGTGGTGTTAACCTATCCACCACATGAAAATTTATTGGTTGCTGAAGATATTCCGATTGATATCGTGTATGAAGATGACGAGGTAATTGTAGTAAACAAGCCACCAGGAATGGTTGTACACCCAGGTCATGGAAATTATTCAGGAACGTTAGTAAATGGGTTAATTCACCATATAGAAAACTTACCTAAAAACTCGAATGAACGTCCAGGTTTGGTGCATCGTATTGATAAAGATACTAGCGGATTGTTAGTTGTTGCAAAAACTGAATATGCGATGGCACATTTATCTAAGCAATTTTTTGACCGTACAACCGAACGTTTGTACTATGCTTTAGTCTGGGGAAATATAGAGGAAGATCAAGGTACTATAGAAGGTAATATAGGGCGTAGTTTAAAAAATCGCTTACAAATGGATGTTTTTCCTGATGGAGAACACGGAAAACATGCAGTGACACATTATAAAGTTATAGAGCGATTAACGTATGTAACTTTGGTACAATGTAAGTTAGAAACGGGTAGAACACATCAAATTAGAGCTCACTTTAAACATATAGGACACACCTTATTTAACGATGAGCGTTATGGAGGTGATATTATTTTAAAAGGAACTACATTTACTAAGTATAAACAATTTGTAGATAACTGCTTCAAGGTTTTACCAAGACAAGCGTTACATGCAAAAACGCTAGGGTTTACGCATCCAACTACAGGAGAGTTTTTACAATTTAACTCTGAAATCCCTGAGGATATTGAAGCATGTTTGGCAAAATGGCGTACCTATTCTGAAAACTCTAAATTAGAAGAGTAAAACAGTAAGATTAATTATTTTTTTTCAACAAATTCTTAGGGTTGTGTTTTCTAACCTTAATCTTAACATGCTTAGAAGCTGGCATGTTACTTCCTGCGACTACATTATGAATAGATACTAATACATTAGTTTCAGGGAAATACGTAACTGTATTTTTTTCGGGAATAGGGTATTCAATAATAATGAAAAGTGGAGCAACGCGCTCGGTATTATTGTCATAGTTGAATAAATCTACTTTATCGCCTGCTTTAAATCCAGCTTTTTCTATATCTTTTTTATTCATAAAAATTACACGACGCTCGTTATATACTCCGCGGTAGCGATCATCTAATCCGTAAATAGTGGTGTTAAACTGATCGTGTGTTCTTACAGTAGCCATTAAATATTCATCGTCGGCAAGTGTGTTTTGAGGTAATTCAGTTATAGAAAACGGAACACGGTCTCCAAATTCTTTTGTTTTAAAGCTTCCTTCACGAGCACCGTTAGGTAGGTAGAATCCACCTTTTTGTTTTACACGAACATTGTAGTTTTCAAAACCAGGAATACATTTTTCAATATCATCTCTTACAGCATCATAACTGTTCATGTAACGATTCCAATCAACCACACTTTTGTTTCCTAAAGTAGCTTTTGCCATTTTACATACGATATGCGTTTCGTTGATTAGTTTATCCGAAATTGGCTGTAACATTCCTCTTGACCATTCTACAATTCCCATTGCATTTTCGGTACTTACATGTTGTAATTCACCATTTATAATATCTGTTTCACTTCGGGAAATTGTAGGTAAAATTATAGATTCTTTACCGTGAATTAAATGGGTTCTATTAAGTTTAGTAGAAACAGAAACAGATAAGTCCAGTTGTCTTAATCCGTTTGCTGTATAGGTAGTGTCAGGAGTAGCTGATAAGAAATTTCCACCCATGCTAAAGTGTACTTTTATTTTTCCTTCATTCATTGCTTTTATGGTGTCAACCACATCATAACCGTTTTCTCTTGGCGGATTAAAACCAAAAACTTCTTCAAGTTTATCTAGTTGTTCTTGCGAAGGGTGATTATTGATCAACATTGTTCTGTTTCCTTGCACGTTACTATGTCCGCGAACAGGACAAGAACCGGCTCCAGGTTTACCGATACTTCCTTTTAAGAATAATAGGTTTAAAACTTCTTTTAAAATATCAACTCCGTTAGGTTGTTGGGTAAGTCCCATTCCCCAGCAAATAATGATTCTATTTTTATAAGCTAACATTTCTGCAGCTTTACGGATATCTTCTAATGAAACACCAGAAGCTTTTGCTAGCTCTTCAAGGTTATAGTTTTCTATTTGTTTGATTAGTTCTTCATAACCAACCGTTTTATTTTTAATAAAATCTTGATCAAAAACTTTTCCAGGGGTTTCCTTTTCAAAACATAATAGTAATTGTTCAATTGCTTTTAGAAGGGCTAAATCTCCGTTGATTTTTACAGGAAGATACAAATCTGCGAGTTGAACCCCTTTTCCTAAAATACCATTTACTTTTTGAGGATCTTTAAAGCCCATTAAACCAGCTTCAGGAAGCGGATTAACAGCGATGATTTTAGCTCCGTTCTTTTTCCCTTTTTCAAGAGCACTCAACATTCGTGGTGAGTTTGTTCCAGGGTTTTGCCCGATAATTATTACAATATCAGTATCGTAAAAATCGTTTAAAGTAGCAGTTCCTTTTCCAATACCTGTTGTTTGAGCTAAGGCAAAACCAGAGGTTTCATGGCACATGTTAGAGCAATCAGGAAAGTTGTTGGTTCCGAATTCGCGAACAAAAAGTTGATAAACAAATGAAGCTTCATTACTTGTTCTTCCTGAGGTATAAAAAGCTGCGTTATTAGGAGATTCTAATTTGTTTAAGTGTTCGGCAATTTTGCTAAAAGCATTATCCCAAGTTATAGGCTCGTAGTGGGTACCGCCTTTAGGAAGGTACATAGGTTCAGAAAGGCGACCTAAGTGTCCGATTTCATAATCAGTTAGTTGAGATAAATCATGCACAGAATTTTGTTTGAAAAAATCTGCAGTAATTCTTTTACTAGTGGCTTCTTCAGCTAAAGCTTTGGCACCGTTTTCACAGTATTCAGCAATAGGAGAACGTTCATCATCAGGATCAGGCCAAGCGCAACTAGGACAATCAAAACCATCAAATTGATTCATTTTAAACAAGGCTTTTCCACCTCTAATCAATGCTTTATCGTTTATTAAGCTTTTTATAGCGTTCGTAACTCCAGGAATACCAGCAGCCCAATCTTTTGGTTTACCAGTTCTTAGACTTAATAACTTATACGGTGGTTCAGCAGCAGAAGCTTGTTTTTTAGGTTTATTCTCCATGATTTCTCTGTTATCTCAAAAAGATAAAGTTAAGAAAAAATAAAGGAGACTGTAGTAGGTTGAGTGATTTTGTAGTTAGTTTGGATAATATAACCTAATAATAGAATTAACTTTTAAGAACTACTTTTTTAAGCAGTTTCTTTTTCTTTTTTGAGGTTTTTAAAAGTCGGATAAGATTGTTTATTCCAATAACAACTAAGATAGAAATACAAGCAGCTGTTCCTAATGCACCTCCATAACCATTAAAAAAATCAGGACTAACCGTATATATGAATCCGAAAACTATTCCAGCGAAAATAATTGAAATATAGTTTCGAGTAAGCTTTCCAGAGGTCATTCCAACAAAAGAAGCACCAAAAAATACCCAAGGAATTTGGTTGGTTATATCTTTTGGAAATAACTCAGGAAAAAGGAAGCATACACCAGCAACAATAAGTGTTAATAGGGCAGAGGCTCTAACTGAACCTTGTTTGTATTTTGTGCTTACTAAAAAGGTTAAAAAAGCTCCGAGTATGCTTGTTAAATATATTGATATAGTAGTTAGCATTATGATAGAATTAACAATAATAATGATGAGATAACAACGCTACCAAAAGCAAGAGTACCTAGTTTACCACCAACTCCATGAAACAGATTTTTTGAAAACATATAAAAGATACCAGCTATCATACCTGCAATGAGTATAAAACTATAATCGATTGCAACGTGTTTTTGTGACATTCCTACAAAACAACCACAGTACATGGCATTAGGAATATTTTGTAAAACCTTAGATTTTTTATTCAAATTGGGTAAAAAAGAAGCGATTGTTCCAATAAGTGCTGCAGCTAAAACAGAATTTAAAGGAGTGAAAAGGTGCAAATAACTTGTAAGTAGCGCACCAGCGATAACAAAAATCATTACATAGAAAGGCTCAAAATTTACTTCTTTAATTTTAAAGAATTTTATGTAGGTGTAAATTATGAGTGCTGTAATAAGTGTTGTTAACGATATTACCGTAAAAACATTTTTATGTTCTAGCAATAACGCAGTAATAAATGCGAATTGAGTAAGAACTAAAAAGATGATTGAAAAAAAGTGAAAATATTTTTGTCTCAAACCTGAGTAACGCTGCTTTTAAAATAGAGTTGCAAATTTACGACATATACAGCGATTTCTCAATTAATTTCCTTGAATTCTAACCCAAAGATCATTTACAAGTTCTTTAGCTTTTTCTATGTTTCTAGGAGCTTCATCAATAACCACTTTATTATCTTCTTCAGTTATTTTAAAACTAAAAGCAAATTGTTGAAAATTCGGAGCTACACTAAGCAGTCCGAAGCGTAAATCATTTAAATAAAGCGCATTGTTTTTTTCTGAAATAGTATACCAACCTTTGGTGATTTTTATAAGTCGTTTTACAGAAACATCATCTTTATAATCACCCAGTAAATGATGATTTTTAGGGTAGGAGTAAAACTCAATCGGTTTGGTGTCAAAAAAAGAATAATAGCCAATCAGATATGCATCGTCAGTTTCTACATTTGCAGACCATAAAACAGTGTTAAAAGGTGTAGGTTTGGTTTCTATTTCTTTATAAACTATTCCTTGTTCTTTTAAAGCATGCGCAAATTTAGTAAAGGTAATTCCTTTGATAACAATAGTGATTGCCATGTAAGAACTACTAATTATAAGTCCCAGGTTGTTATACTTTCTCCTTTTTGCTGTTCCTTTCCGTTGAAACATTGCCATTAACAGGAACACTAAGAAAGGTAATGTGTATAGAGGATCAATTACAAAAATGTTTTTAAAAGCCAATCGTATGTCGAGAGGCCAAAAAAGTTGAGTTCCCCAAGTGGTATGTGCATCTAGAATTGGGTGCGTAATAAATCCCCAAAACATAAGTAGTGCCCACTCTTTTGTGGAGGCTTTTTTCTCATACAAGGAAATAAGCCAACCGAAAATCCACCCAAAAATGATTGCAAAAAAAACAGAATGTGTAAAACCTCTGTGTATTTCTAGAGCAGTAACAGTATCGAAAAGTTTTCCAATATATACATCTAAATCAGGAATTGTACCAGCAATAGCACCATAAAACATTGCTTTATTACCAACTTTTTTTCCTAATACAGCCTCTCCAACTGCAGCACCCAAAACAATTTGCGTAAGTGAATCCATAAAGCAAAAATACTTATAAAATTATTAGTAAATAGAGCTATAATATTCATCAACCCATTCCTTAGAATATTTATTATATAGGTCGTTAAGAAGTAGTTTATTTGCTTCGGAAGTTTTAAAGTCTTTATAAAAACTACCAAGAACCCAAACAGTTTCTCTAGGTAAATCGGTTTTATGATACTCTAAAAGAACTTGTTTTGAAGTTTTTGAAGAGTCAACCAATAGTAGAACCAAGGCTCCAGCAGTTTCAAAATTGAATTTATTAAAGAAAGAAGTCATTTTTTGAGCCCTTTTTAAAAGTATAGGATTTTCTAAGAAAAGAGAAGCTTTTAACTTTCTTCGTAAACTAGGATAACTCGTATAAGAGTTAACTTTGATAACAAAATTTAAATTTTCTAAAAACTCATTATACTTTGTGTTGTATAGGTTTTCTGTGTCATTTAGTGAGTTCACACCAAAGAGTAAATATACCGTACTAGGTCTTAAAACATTAATATTATATCCCTCACCAAGAGATGATAGTGTTTTTTCAATTCCTTTTAAGAAAAGGGGGTAATTGTCTTCTCTTACTTTTACTATAATTCCCAACGTAGAGGCGTGAAAATAAACATCAATTATTTTTTGTCTGTCAATTCCCTTTAGGGCTTTTGTTAATGTTGCGTTGATATCATAATGACGAGAAGGATAAAATTGACCTTGAAATTTATGGTGTAAAGCTTCATTTTCACTTTCGATAAAAAGATCAATAATTTTACTTGTAGTAAGTTTTCCTACGGATTGATATTTTTTTTCTTGTAATTTTATTTTTTTGTCTTTTTTCATGAATATAAATTGAGTCTAGGACTAGTAAAATTATAAACTCCGTCGAAATGATAATAATCTGTTTTATAAGCGTAGTTAACCGCTATAAATTTGAAGATTTAAGCTAAATTGAAGTTGTAATCAAAACAAGGAGTTTGCTTAAAACTCCTTGTTGAGGTAATAGATTTTTAGATTTAAAGCTGCTCGAAAGGAGTTACTTTTAAAATTTCAACTTTTTTATTTCCTTTTTTAAAAGGCCAGTCAATAATATCACCTTCTTTATAGCCAACAGTGGCTAAAGCCATATCTGAAAGGATTGAAAACTTTCTTTTTTGAAGTTTAGTTTTATTTGTAGAAACAAAAATGTATTCTTTTTCTTGTTGGTCTGAATGGTCTAAAATTAAGACTCTTCTGTTTACGGTAACTACATCCTCAGGAAGTTCTCTTCGTCTTACTTGTTTAGCGCCTTTTAGTTCTGCTAGTAAGCGGTTTTCTTCTTCAAGAGTTACTTTTTTTCTTCTAACGTGGTCTTTTTTATAAGATCGTATATACCTGTGGTTACTATAATATTTTTTGTCATTATTTTATAATTATTGATGAATAGAAATAAACCATCGCTAGGTATTAAAAAACACCTAGGATTTAGTTTAAATTAATTAAAACTAAAGTTGTCCCTACCTTTAAAATGGGTAGGGCTTAAATAATAAACTCTTTAGAATTTTTTAAAAATATATCATCAAGCAGGTAGCGCAAAGAAGCAATTAGCTTTTGCGCAAAGTTTTTTTGAAATGTAAATATTGCAGTCATGTATCATTTACACTTAGAGAATACAAATTTACTGCTTATTTATTGAATTAAAAAGTGGTATTCAAACTCCCTAATTTTCTTTGTTTTTAAAGAGAATGTGAGGTTGTTTAAAAAGAGATGATTTTTATAAAACTGAAAACAGCTGTCTTTTTAATTAAAGGAAAATAAATTTTACTTCCCGATACAGAAATTCCCAAAAATATGACCTAAGATATCTTTATCTACATCATATTCACCAGTAATATTTCCTAAATGACGTAAGCACTCACGAATATCAATGGCAAATAAGTCAGAAGAGATATCTAAATCAATTCCATTTTTAACGGAGTTGATACTTTCCAAAGCTAAAGTCAACGCTTCAAAATGACGAGAATTGGTAACAATCGTTTCGTTATTGCTTAAAGCACCAGTATTTACTAACGAAATAAGCTCTTGTTTTAATTCATTAATACCGATATTTTGTTTAGCAGAAAGTAAAATTAGGTTTTCAATCTCTGATTGTAAAATAGAAGAATCATGACAAGACAACGTATCTATTTTATTAGCAATAACCAATAAACGTTTGTTAGGAAAACGCTGTTGTATGGTTTCAATTTCTTCTAAAAATAAGTCTTTAGAGTGTATATACTTATTGGAGTCAATTAAAAATATGATTAGTTGCGCATTTTCAGCTTTTTCATACGCTTTTTTAATACCAATGTTTTCAACTATATCTTCAGTTTCTCTAATACCCGCAGTGTCAATAAAACGGAAAACAACACCATCAATAATTAGTTCATCTTCAATCGCATCACGAGTAGTACCTGCAATATCAGAAACAATTGCTCTTTCCTCATTTAAAAGTGCATTTAGTAAAGTTGATTTACCAACGTTTGGCTCTCCTATAATAGCAACAGGAATTCCATTTTTCATGGCGTTTCCAAAAGCAAAAGAATCGATTAAGCGTTTTAAAACTGATGAAATTTTAGCGACTAATTCTTTGAATTTAGTTCTATCAGCAAACTCTACATCTTCACCTGAAAAATCAAGTTCTAATTCAATTAAAGCGGCAAAATCTAATAATTGAGCACGTAATTCTTTTAATTCATTGGTAATTCCACCACGCATTTGCTGAATTGCCATTTGATGCGAAGCAGCGGAGTTTGAAGCAATCACGTCAGCTACAGCTTCCGCTTGCGATAAATCCATTTTACCATTTAAAAAAGCACGCATGGTAAATTCACCGTTATCAGCCATTCTACAACCATTTCGTAAAAAAAGTTGAATAATTTCTTGCTGAATAAAGCTTGAACCGTGACAAGAAATTTCTACAACATCCTCACCTGTATACGAATGTGGGTTCTTAAAAATAGATACTAAAACTTGATCAATAACAGTTTCATTATTTACTATATGACCTAAATGTAGTGTATGAGATTTTTGGTCGCTTAGCGACTTATGGTGTTTAATAGATTTAAAATATGAGTCAACTATTTTTATTGAATTTTCTCCAGAAAGTCTAATAACAGCAATAGCACCAACACCTGCAGGTGTAGCTAAAGCAATAATTGTATCGTTTTGTATCATGTTACAAAATTACCTAATTATAAAAGAAGTTTGTTAAAATATTTTAGTTCTGTTTTTTTCCTTTACTGCTTAAGGTAAACCCCCCTTTTTTTAATTTGGGTTTTTTGAATCTAAAAATTAACACTACTTTTATCCTAAAGTTTTTAGAACTTTAAAAACGTTAATCCCTCAAAATAATACAATTCCCAATCAGTATTATTTTATTTTCCTCAAAATTTTTATTGTATACCCATTGTGTATTATTGATGTATTACATTCTTGTAATACTCAGAAATGCGTACCTCTTAATTACCCCCACTTTAGATTAGATATACAATCTTTGATTGTTTGTATTAGTAATAATTAAAAACAAGTGATATGAAAAAAAATACTATTCAAAAATTATTGTATTTATTCTTTTTATTCAGTGGTTTAACCCTATGGTCACAAGGTTTAACTGAACTTTCAGTAATTTCTCATAGTGAAAAACCAGACTATGAAAGAGTACACATACATAAATTAAAAATTAAGAATAATAGCTCAGTAGAAAAAAGGTATCGTTTTTCTATAAATAACATACCTTGTAAAAATCAAAAGAATATAGAAACTGTATTAGAGTACTCATTACTGGATGAAAAAAAGAAACCTATTACAGGAGCATTTAAAGTACTACCTAAAAGAAGTAAAGCACTTTATTTAAAAATTACTAAACCTTACAATATCAACTTAGGAAGTTGGAATTGTGTAGAGTTTCTAGTAAATGACCTTCAAGAGCAAATGTCAATGCAAAAAGCAGCAGTCTCTAGTAAAATTATTATAAAAACATACATACCCAATCAAAGTAATGACAATTAGACTATTTAGATAAGATTGTTATTATTAAAAACTTAGAGAACATGAAAAAAATTACTAGTTTTATTCTACTTTTTATAGTGGTTTTTCTAGTTGCTGGAGGAAGATTAGAAGCTCAAATAAAAAAAGGGTTTCAACCAAGATTTTCAGAAGCAGTTAAAGGAAATGTAACATTAATAGCGAATAACGTTTTATCAAGAAATAAAACAACAAGCTATACAGGAAATGATGGAAACCATGACTTTAGTAATAACGTTTTTGTTGATATAGATAACGATGCAAGTACATTCAATTCAAGTAGTGCAAATTTATCTAATCCAGAGCCAACAGTTAGTTGTTTAAGTATAAAGAAAGCATATTTATACTGGGCAGCAGCTGATAAAGAAGAGAACGATCCTTCTGATGAACCAAACTGGGATTACAATAAAATAAAATTGCAATTACCAGGAAGTTTAGGTTATACAACTATAACAGCTGATGATGTTATTTATAGAGGAAGAGACGATGTAGGTCACTTTGTTAATGACCCATATATTTGTTTTAAAGACATCACAAATGAAGTAAAAGCTTTGGCAACACCCTATGGGACTTATCAAGTAGCTAATGTTAAGGCAAAGGAAGGGAGTTTGACCTCACATGGTGGAGGAAATACAGGAACTTCTGGAGGTTGGCAAATAGTATTTGTATATGAAAGCCCCACTTTACCAGCAAAAAATATATCGCTTTTTGATGGTTACGCCCATGTTACAAGTAGTGTTAATAATTTTGAAATAGGATTTAGTGGTTTTCAAACAGTACCAACAGGAGATGTAGATGTAGATGTAGTAATAGGTGCCCTAGAAGGAGATAGAGATTTATCAGGAGACAGGTTACAAATAAAAAATACTAGTAACAATTGGGTAGATTTATCATATAGTTTAAGGAGTTCAAGTAATTTTTTTAATAGTAGAATAGCTAAAAATGGAAGTAACTTTATAGATAGAAATCCAGCTAGTACTAATACTTTAGGATTTGATGCAGATGTATTTGCTCTTAGTAATCCAGGAAACAGTATAATAGCTAACAATCAAACTTCTGCGACAATAAGATTAACATCAAACCAAGAAACATACGGACTCTTTTTAATAGGTTTATCTGTTGATGTTTGGAAACCAGATTTAGCACCATTAATATTATCAAGCTCAACAAATACTAGTAGTGTAGAAGACACTGTTAGTTTTTCAGTCAATATAGAAAACAATGGTAATGACAATGTAAAAGACTTAAAAATAGAAACAACAATACCTCAAGAAGTAGATTTAATAGAACCAATAACAGGGTTACCTTTTGGAGTTACTTATAGCTATAATACGACAACTAGATTATTAACCTTTAATGCTATTGATGGAATTACAGATGTAGGAGATACACCATATAGTTTAAGTTTTCAGGTGAAAGTAAAAGAACAATGTTATTTTCTAGAAGAAATGTGTTCCGATAAATTTCAAATGCAATTAGTAGCAACTTATGCAGGAGAAGAAAATAATAGTACACAAACTACTTTAAGTTCTAAATCAGTTGATTCTTGTGGTATAGGAGATAATTTACCTAATGAGATAAGTATTAACCAACCTGACGAGGCTAATTGGACAACTACAGTCGGTTCATTAGATAGAACAGTGTCTTGTGACGACGGTGCTGCCCTAGCTGCAGCACAATTACTTAAGCCAGAGGCTAGTTGTGATTTAACAATAACCAAAATACCTGGAAGTTTTGAGGCTTCAACAACTAATTGTCCTGTTATAGGAACATATACTAATACTTGGACATTTACAGATAGTTGTGGAAGAACAAGTGGACAATTTACCCAAACCATCACAGTAGCAGACACCACAGATCCAGTATGGGTAAATGAGCCAATGGACATGACAAGCGTAGAGTGTGATCCATCGACCAATGCACAAGCATTTACAGATTGGTTAGCGAGCTTTAGTGGAGAAGACGGATGTGGAACAGCTACGGTAACACATAACAGTACAGGTTTAAGTGATTTATGTGGCGGCACAGGTTCAGAAACAGTAACTTTTACCTTAACAGATGAGTGTGGAAATGATATTACGAAAGAAGCAACCTTCACCATAGTAGACACCACAGATCCGGTATGGGTAAATGAGCCAACGGATATGATAAGTGAAGAGTGTGATCCATCGACCAATGCACAAGCATTTACAGATTGGTTAGCGAGCTTTAGTGGAGAAGACGGATGTGGAACAGCTACGGTAACACATAACAGTACAGGTTTAAGTGATTTATGTGGCGGCACAGGTTCAGAAACAGTAACTTTTACCTTAACAGATGAGTGTGGAAATGATATTACGAAAGAAGCAACCTTCACCATAGTAGACACCACAGATCCGGTATGGGTAAATGAGCCAACGGATATGATAAGTGAAGAGTGTGATCCATCGACCAATGCACAAGCATTTACAGATTGGTTAGCGAGCTTTAGTGGAGAAGACGGATGTGGAACAGCTACGGTAACACATAACAGTACAGGTTTAAGTGATTTATGTGGCGGCACAGGTTCAGAAACAGTAACTTTTACCTTAACAGATGAGTGTGGAAATGATATTACGAAAGAAGCAACCTTCACCATAGTAGACACCACAGATCCGGTATGGGTAAATGAGCCAACGGATATGATAAGTGAAGAGTGTGATCCATCGACCAATGCACAAGCATTTACAGATTGGTTAGCGAGCTTTAGTGGAGAAGACGGATGTGGAACAGCTACGGTAACACATAACAGTACAGGTTTAAGTGATTTATGTGGCGGCACAGGTTCAGAAACAGTAACTTTTACCTTAACAGATGAGTGTGGAAATGATATTACGAAAGAAGCAACCTTCACCATAGTAGACACCACAGATCCGGTATGGGTAAATGAGCCAACGGATATGATAAGTGAAGAGTGTGATCCATCGACCAATGCACAAGCATTTACAGATTGGTTAGCGAGCTTTAGTGGAGAAGACGGATGTGGAACAGCTACAGTAACACATAACAGTACAGGTTTAAGTGATTTATGTGGCGGCACAGGTTCAGAAACAGTAACTTTTACCTTAACAGATGAGTGTGGAAATGATATTACGAAAGAAGCAACCTTCACCATAGTAGATACCACAGATCCGGTATGGGTAAATGAGCCAACGGATATGATAAGTGTAGAGTGTGATCCATCGACCAATGCACAAGCATTTACAGATTGGTTAGCGAGCTTTAGTGGAGAAGACGGATGTGGAACAGCTACGGTAACACATAACAGTACAGGTTTAAGTGATTTATGTGGCGGTACAGGCTCAGAAACTGTAACTTTTACGTTAACAGATGAGTGTGGAAATGATATTACGAAAGAAGCAACCTTCACCATAGTAGACACCACAGATCCGGTATGGGTAAATGAGCCAACGGATATGATAAGCGTAGAGTGTGATCCATCGACCAATGCACAAGCATTTACAGATTGGTTAGCGAGCTTTAGTGGAGAAGACGGATGTGGAACAGCTACGGTAACACATAACAGTACAGGTTTAAGTGATTTATGTGGCGGCACAGGCTCAGAAACAGTAACTTTTACGTTAACAGATGAGTGTGGAAATGATATTACGAAAGAAGCAACCTTCACCATAGTAGACACCACAGATCCGGTATGGGTAAATGAGCCAACGGATATGATAAGTGAAGAGTGTGATCCATCGACCAATGCACAAGCATTTACAGATTGGTTAGCGAGCTTTAGTGGAAAAGACGGGTGTGGAACAGCTACAGTAACACATAACAGTACAGGTTTAAGTGATTTATGTGGCGGTACAGGCTCAGAAACCGTAACTTTTACGTTAACAGATGAGTGTGGAAATGATATTACGAAAGAAGCAACCTTCACCATAGTAGATACCACAGATCCGGTATGGGTAAATGAGCCAACGGATATGATAAGTGAAGAGTGTGATCCATCGACCAATGCACAAGCATTTACAGATTGGTTAGCGAGCTTTAGTGGAGAAGACGGATGTGGAACAGCTATAGTAACACATAACAGTACAGGTTTAAGCGATTTATGTGGAGGCACAGGTTCAGAAACAGTAACTTTTACCTTAACAGATGAGTGTGGAAATGATATTACGAAAGAAGCAACCTTCACCATAGTAGACACCACAGATCCAACATGGGTAAATGAGCCAACGGATATGATAAGTGAAGAGTGTGATCCATCGACCAATGCACAAGCATTTACAGATTGGTTAGCGAGCTTTAGTGGAAAAGACGGATGTGGAACAGCTACAGTAACACATAACAGTACAGGTTTAAGCGATTTATGTGGAGGCACAGGCTCAGAAACAGTAACTTTTACGTTAACAGATGAGTGTGGAAATGATATTACGAAAGAAGCAACCTTCACCATAGTAGATACCACAGATCCGGTATGGGTAAATGAGCCAACGGATATGATAAGTGAAGAGTGTGATCCATCGACCAATGCACAAGCATTTACAGATTGGTTAGCGAGCTTTAGTGGAAAAGACGGATGTGGAACAGCTATAGTAACACATAACAGTACAGGTTTAAGTGATTTATGTGGCGGTACAGGCTCAGAAACAGTAACTTTTACGTTAACAGATGAGTGTGGAAATGATATTACGAAAGAAGCAACCTTCACCATAGTAGACACCACAGATCCGGTATGGGTAAATGAGCCAACGGGTATGATAAGTGAAGAGTGTGATCCATCGACCAATGCACAAGCATTTACAGATTGGTTAGCGAGCTTTAGTGGAGAAGACGGATGTGGAACAGCTATAGTAACACATAACAGTACAGGTTTAAGCGATTTATGTGGAGGCACAGGTTCAGAAACCGTAACCTTTACCTTAACGGATGAGTGTGGAAATGATATTACGAAAGAAGCAACCTTCACCATAGTAGACACAACAGATCCGGTATGGGTAAATGAGCCAACGGATATGATAAGTGAAGAGTGTGATCCATCGACCAATGCACAAGCATTTACAGATTGGTTAGCGAGCTTTAGTGGAGAAGACGGATGTGGAACAGCTATAGTAACACATAACAGTACAGGTTTAAGCGATTTATGTGGAGGCACAGGCTCAGAAACAGTAACTTTTACGTTAACAGATGAGTGTGGAAATGATATTACGAAAGAAGCAACCTTCACCATAGTAGATACAACAGCACCAATTATTGATGAAACAAGCAAAAATAATATTGATATAGAATGTGGAGTAGGAGATACAGGAGTTACTTTACAAGATTGGTTAAATAATAATGCAGGAGCGACAGCTACAGATAGCTGTGGTAATGTAACATGGACAAACAATTATGGAGATGATACTTCAGTAAAATGTGATGGAAGTTATATTACAGTAATATTTACAGCTACAGATGATTGTGGAAACTTTAGTACCACAACGGCAGGATATTTAATTAAAGATGAAACACCACCAACAATAACTCAGCAACCATCAGACAAAGTTGTTGAATGTGATGGCTCAGGTAATACAACAGAATTAAACGATTGGTTAGCAAGTAATGGAGGAGCAACAGCAACGGATGATTGTAGTGTAGTATCTTGGAGTAATAATTATACTGATTTAACGTATACATGTAGTTTTACAGGAGAAGTGGAAGTAATTTTTACAGCAAAAGATGCTTGTGGAAATACTGTAGATACAAATAGTGCTAAATTTATTATAAATGACACAGTAGCACCAGAGTTTGTAGAAGAGTTGCCAGTAGCAGAGATTACAGTAAGTTGTGATAATATTCCAGTAATGGAAACCTTGACAGCGACAGACAATTGTGATCCATCTGTAACCGTAATTCCAAGTGAAGTAACAAGTGGAGATGATGATGCTTGTGGATCGGAATACTTAATTACAAGAAAATGGACTGTATCAGATTGTTCAGGAAACACGACTACTCATATTCAAGTAATCACAGTAGAAGACACAGTAGCACCAGAATTTGTAGAAGAGTTACCAGCAGAAGAAATCACAGTAAGTTGTGACAATATTCCAGTAATGGAAACTTTGACAGCGACAGACAATTGTGATGCATCTGTAACCGTAATTCCAAGTGAAGTAACAAGTGGAGATGATGATGCTTGTGGATCTGAATACTTAATTACAAGAAAATGGACTGTATCAGATTGTTCAGGAAACACGACTACTCATATTCAAGTAATCACAGTAGAAGACACAGTAGCACCAGAGTTTGTAGAAGAGTTGCCAGTAGCAGAGATTACAGTAAGTTGTGATAATATTCCAGTAATGGAAACCTTGACAGCGACTGATAATTGTGATGCATCTGTAACCGTAATTCCAAGTGAAGTAACAAGTGGAGATGATGATGCTTGTGGATCGGAATACTTAATTACAAGAAAATGGACTGTATCAGATTGTTCAGGAAACACAACTACTCATATTCAAGTAATCACAGTAGAAGACACAGTGGTACCAGAGTTTGTAGAGGAGTTACCAGCAGCAGAGATTACAGTAAGTTGTGATAATATCCCAGTGATGGAAACACTAACAGCAACAGATAACTGTGATCCATCAGTAACCGTAATTCCAAGTGAAGTAACAAGTGGAGATGATGATGCTTGTGGATCGGAATACTTAATTACAAGAAAATGGACTGTATCAGATTGTTCAGGAAACACAACTACTCATATTCAAGTAATCACAGTAGAAAACACAGTGGCACCAGAGTTTGTAGAGGAGTTACCAGCAGCAGAAATTACAGTAAGTTGTGATAATATTCCAGTGATGGAAACACTAACAGCAACAGATAACTGTGATCCGTCAGTAACCGTAATTCCAAGTGAAGTAACAAGTGGAGATGATGATGCTTGTGGATCAGAATACTTAATTACAAGAAAATGGACTGTATCAGATTGTTCAGGAAACACAACTACTCATATTCAAGTAATCACAGTAGAAGACACAGTGGCACCAGAGTTTGTAGAGGAGTTACCAGCAGCAGAGATTACAGTAAGTTGTGATAATATCCCAGTGATGGAAACACTAACAGCAACAGATAACTGTGATCCATCAGTAACCGTAATTCCAAGTGAAGTAACAAGTGGAGATGATGATGCCTGTGGATCAGAATACTTAATTACAAGAAAATGGACTGTATCAGATTGTTCAGGAAACACAACTACTCATATTCAAGTAATCACAGTAGAAGACACAGTGGCACCAGAGTTTGTAGAGGAGTTACCAGCAGCAGAAATTACAGTAAGTTGTGATAATATTCCAGTGATGGAAACACTAACAGCGACAGACAATTGTGATCCATCAGTAACCGTAATTCCAAGTGAAGTAAAAAGTGGAGATGACGATGCTTGTGGATCGGAATACTTAATTACAAGAAAATGGACGGTATCAGATTGTTCAGGAAACACGACTACTCATATTCAAGTAATCACAGTAGAAGACACAGTAGCACCCGAGTTTGTGGAGGAGTTACCAGCAGCAGAAATAACTGTAAGTTGTGATGCCATTCCAGCAGCAGTAGTATTAACAGCGACAGACAATTGTAGTTCATCAGTTACAGTAA
Organism: Tenacibaculum sp. TB-56; assembly: GCF_059716275.2. Taxonomy (NCBI): domain Bacteria; kingdom Pseudomonadati; phylum Bacteroidota; class Flavobacteriia; order Flavobacteriales; family Flavobacteriaceae; genus Tenacibaculum; species Tenacibaculum sp. TB-56. Next base: position 2,350,896 of record NZ_CM201367.1, read on the forward strand.
ATTATTCAGAAGAGTTTGCAGGACAAGATGATGACTGTGTAACAGAATATACAATTACCAGAACATGGACAGTTCAAGATTGTGCAGGAAATGAAACTTCACACTCTCAAGTAGTAACAGTAGAAGATACGGTAGCTCCAGAGTTTGTAGAAGAATTACCTGCGGATGTAACGATAAGTTGTGATACAATTCCTGAAGCAGCGGTATTAACAGCGACAGATAATTGTAGTTCATCAGTTACAGTAAATTATTCAGAAGAGTTTGCAGGACAAGATGATGACTGTGTAACAGAATATACAATTACTAGAACATGGACAGTTCAAGATTGTGCAGGAAATGAAACTTCACACTCTCAAGTAGTAACAGTAGAAGATACGGTAGCTCCAGAGTTTGTAGAAGAATTACCTGCGGATGTAACGATAAGTTGTGATACAATTCCTGAAGCAGCGGTATTAACAGCGACAGATAATTGTAGTTCATCAGTTACAGTAAATTATTCAGAAGAGTTTGCAGGACAAGATGATGACTGTGTAACAGAATATACAATTACCAGAACATGGACAGTTCAAGATTGTGCAGGAAATGAAACTTCACACTCTCAAGTAGTAACAGTAGAAGATACGGTAGCTCCAGAGTTTGTGGAAGAATTACCTGCGGATGTAACAGTAAGTTGTGATACAATTCCTGAAGCAGCGGTATTAACAGCGACAGATAATTGTAGTTCATCAGTTACAGTAAATTATTCAGAAGAGTTTGCAGGACAAGATGATGACTGTGCAACAGAATATACAATTACCAGAACATGGACAGTTCAAGATTGTGCAGGAAATGAAACTTCACATTCTCAAGTAGTAACAGTAGAAGATACAGTAGCACCAGAGTTTGTAGAAGAATTACCAGCGAATGTAACGGTAAGTTGCGATACAATTCCAGAAGCAGCGGTATTAACAGTGACAGATAATTGTAGTTCATCAGTTACAGTAAATTATTCAGAAGAAATTACTAGAGAAGAAGAAGCATGTGCTTCGGCATATTCAATTACTCGAATTTGGACAGCAGAAGATTGTGCAGGGAATACAGTTTCACATACTCAAGTAATTAATGTTGAAGATACTGAAGCACCAGAATTAGTTTCTACTTTAGAAGATATTACAGTTGAATGTGACAATGTTCCAGAGGTTCCAACTTTAGAGTTTACTGATAATTGTTCAGCAAACGTAACTCAAACAAATTTTGAAGAGACAAGTACGTTTGATGGAACTGATAGTAATTATATGATTACAAGAACATGGACAGTTTCTGATGATTGTGGAAACGTAGCTGAATTTACACAAACCATTACAGTAACAGTCAATACATCGGTAACAGAAATAGCTGATTCTAAATGTATAGACGATGGAGAAATTAATTTGAATGATTATGTAGCTAACCCAAGTGAAGAAGGTAGTTGGGAAGTTACACAAGGAAATGTAGTATTATCGGACGATGCAAGTTTTGATCCATCAGGTTTAAGTTTAGGAGACTATGTATTCACTTATACTGAACCAAATAATGGATGTTTAAGGTCAATAAAAGTTACGATTAATTTAAACGATGACTGTATTGTATTACCATGTGGACAAGAAGATGTGGTAATATCAAAAGCAGTAACCCCTAATGGAGATTCATGGAATGAATTCTTTGAAGTAACAGGAGTAGAATCTTGTGGATTTATAGTAAATGTGAAAATATTTAACCGTTGGGGAGCACAAGTCTTTGAGTCTAACAATTATGCCAATAATTGGAATGGAGTTTCTGATGGAACTAAGTTTGGAGGGGCTAAAAGATTACCAGCAGGTACATATTACTACATTGTAATATTAGAAAATAGTGGTTTAAAACCATTTACAGGAGCAATTTATTTAGGAACCAAATAATATTATAAGCTATGAACCATAATTACAGAATATTACAAGCAATTGTTGTGTTACTATTTGCAGGTATTTTTACCGTACAATCGCAACAGTTACCACAATTTACCCAGTACATGTACAACACTATTTCCATAAACCCTGCTTATGCAGGTAGTAGAGAAGTGTTGAGTATAGTTGGGTTGCATAGAAGCCAGTGGGCAGGATTAGATAGAGCGCCTGAAACGCAAACTTTATCTGTTCACTCACCTCTAAGGAATGATAAAATCGGTCTAGGTTTATCGTTTATTAACGATAAGCTTGGATACGAAAAGTTCACCTATTTATATGGAGATTTTTCTTACACGATTAAACTTAACAGTACTATAAAATTAGCCTTTGGTCTTAAAGCAGGTTTTACTCAATATAATATTGATGATGCTTTAATAGCTGCAGAACCATCTGATCCAGGTATCTCAGGAATTCAAAATAGATGGGAGCCTAATATAGGTAGTGGGGTATTAATGCACACCAATAAATGGTATGTAGGATTGTCGGCTCCGAGGCTATTAAATATAGACCATAATGATTTACAAGTTAATGGAATTAATTACGGAGTTGTAGATAAGGTGAGTTATTACTTAACAGGAGGTTATGTATTTGATTTAAGTGATAATGTAAAATTTAAGCCAGCAACTTTAATTAAAGCAACCAACGGAGCACCTTTATCGTATGATATTACAGCAAACTTTTTGTTTAATGAAAAGCTTTGGTTAGGTGGGTCTTACAGAATTAACGAGTATACAGGAGCATTAGGAGCTTTGGTAGATTTTCAAGTTTCTCGTCAGTTTAGAATAGGATATGCTTACGAACATCCATTATCTGATATTAATCAATATTCAAATGGTACTCACGAGGTATTATTGATGTTTGAATTGCTTCCTAAAGCATATAGAACAAAATCACCTAGATACTTTTAAAAAGCACAGTTATGAAAACAAAAATTACATTTATATTACTTTTTTTATCATGTTTTGCTTTTTCACAAAGAAAAGTAGCTGATAAATTTTATAAAGAATACTCCTACATAAAGGCTGCTGAATTCTATAAAAAAGCGATTTACGCAGGTGATGATGGAGTAGAAATGGTAACAAAATTAGCCGATTGTTATTATAACAATTCTAACTCTAAACAAGCAGCTTACTGGTATGGGGTGGCTTCCAATAGAGATGAAGGTTTAAGTGATGAAGCTATATATAAATATGTACAATCACTTAGAAGTCTTGGTGAATACGAAAAAGCAGATAAATGGCTGCAAAAAATACCTGATGTAGTCACCAAAATAGGAATTGTAGATTATGATAAGCTAAAAACACTAAATAAAGATTCTGTAGAAATAGCAAATTTAAAAATCAATACTAAAAATTCAGAATTTGGTTCTTACGTGCAAGGTGAAAAGTTATATTTTGCTTCTACAAGAAACGATAAAGGTGAAATTTATGAATGGAACAATCAGCCGTATCTAGATATATATCAAGCAAAAATTATAACTAAAGATGATGAGTTTGATTTAGAGGATGTTATGCCAATTGTTTCTTCCAAGATTAATACAGGTTTCCACGAATCGAATGTCGCTATTACCAAAGATGGAAAGACATTGTACTTTACTAGGAATAATCTAGATGAAAAAGAAAAGCTTGAGTATGATAAAAAAGGTACGTCGAACTTAAAAATTTTCAAAGCAACTTTGGTGAATGGTCAATGGGATGATGTTGAAGAACTACCTTTTAATGACAAAGTTTATTCTAGTGGGCATCCAGCATTAAGTCCAGATGAAAAAACATTGTATTTTACATCTGATAGACCTGGAGGTTTTGGAGCAACCGATATTTACAAAGTAGCAATTTTACCTGATGGAGGCTATGGAAAAGTCACAAATTTAGGAGAGAAAATTAATACAGCTGATAGAGAAATGTTTCCGTTTGTAGCAAAAGATTACACCTTATATTTTTCTTCAGATGGATATCAAAATCTAGGTCTTTTAGATATTTATAAATCAGATTTGTTAAAAAACAACTCTTCTGAAGTAATAAATATAGGAGCTCCGTTTAATAGCGGTTATGATGATTTTGCCTTTTTTTATAATGAAGATGGAAAAACAGGATATTTTTCTTCGAATAGACCAGAAGGTAAAGGAGAAGATGATATTTATGAGTTCAGAACTTTTAAGTGTAAACAATTTATAAAAGGTAAAACATTCGATAAAAGAACAAAAGAATTGTTGCCAAATACTTTAGTAGAATTAATAGATGCCGAAGGTAAGGTAATACAAAGGTTTGTTACTCAAGAAGACGCTTCTTATATTTTTGAAGTAGAATGCGAGAAGAAATTTAGATTAAGAGGTACAAAACTAGATTATAAAGATGATTTTATTGATAATGTTGAAACCACTGATAGAAGAGGTGTTGAAATAGAACGCAATTTATATTTAACACCATTAATTATAGGTAATGAGATTGTAATTGACCCAATATTCTTTGATTTTAATAAATGGAATATTCGTCCTGATGCTGCTTACGAGTTAGAGCATATAGTAAGAGTGTTAAAAAATAATCCGAAAATGATTATAAAAATTGAAGCACATACAGACAGCAGAGGAAGTGACCGATACAATGAAATTTTATCTGATAGAAGAGCAAAATCTACTAGAGATTATATTTATTCACGTGATATAGCCAAACACAGAATTCAAAGTGCTATTGGTTATGGAGAAAAACAATTGATAAATAAGTGTTCTAACGGTGTTAAATGTACCGAAGAAGAACATCAAGAAAACAGACGATCAAAATTTATAATCACGAATGATTATAAAGGTGAAAATAAGTAATTAGTCTCCCGTAGAGTAGTTTTCTTTGCCCCGGTTCAATCTCGCACATTGAATTGGGTTTTTTTTTATTTATTTCACTTTTGTTTTAATGATTATAAAAGTGAAAACAAGTAATTAGCCTTCGTAGAGTAGTTTTCTTTTGCCCTGATTCAATCTCGCACATTGAATTGAGGTTTTATTTTCTTCACTATTGTCTTACAAAGATGTTGGTAAAATACCATTTACCATCAGCACTTTTTTCAGCGGTAATGTCAAAATGAGTAAAGTCACCTTCAATATTTTTCTTGTGACCATCACTTTTAACCCATGCATTAACAACAGATTCAGCTGTAGAATAACCATAAGCTACATTTTCTGCAACACTTACAGCGTTAGCATTTTGCGTTAAGTACTCTTTGCGTTGGTAAAAAAAGTCATGAGAAACCTCATTCTTTTCAATCATATAGTTTGTATGATTGTTTGTTTGCGATTTAATGACTTCTAATTTACTTAGTGAAGAAAAACCATTATTAACTCTATAATTATTAATAAGGGTCAAAATGTCCGATTCTATTGATTTTTCACTTACTGTAATTGACATTTCAGGGTTGTTGTCAACTATTTCAGTTTCACTAGACGAACAAGACGTTAATATTAGTGCACAACAAAGCACTAATAACTTGAGGGGATAGTTATTCATGATTGGGGGTTAAGGGGTTAATCAAAAAACGTTGTAAAGATATAACGAAAACTTAATGCGAAACAAGTTAATTGTATGTTTTTGAGGTAAAAAGGGGCTTTTTCCTGTGACTAGATAGCCTGTTTTATAAAATCTTCATATTCATAAAAAAACAGCTCAAACTGTGTCATAGTTTCAACATAAAACTCATAGCAATCTCGCCAAGTATCTTTATTATGTATGCTGAATTTTTTATCAAAAGGAACATAAATTCTTCGGATAATTTTATGATTATCCAATTCAAAAGTATCATCGTAAATTACTTCTGGTAAATATTCAGTTTCTAGTATTTTTTTTAAAGAAAGTAATTGATCGTAAAGTAGTTCATTAGCAACATCTTCAGGGTGTTCGAAATCTAAACACACAGAAGCTTTTTTCTATCAGCTTGAAATTTAAAAGCAAATCCTTTTATTTTAGTATTATACAACAGCCATTTTCTTGGAAAAGATTTTCCAAAGCTTGTCCAAAATTCTTTACGTAATCGAGCTGATTCTTCTTTACTAAACACTTACTTAATATATTTAATTTAAAATTGTTTGCAGTGTATTTATTATCCGTGAACCCTTGCTTCCTTACCTCTTTCGCGCATCATTTTAGCTTCAAAAGCTAACAAACTGCTCCATTTTTCGTCAACAAGATCACGATCCATATATTGACGAGCATAACCTAAAAATAAGGTGTAGTGATTTGCTTCTGAAACCATTAAATCTAAATAAAACTTAGAAAGCTCTTCATCTTCCATATTATCTGCAAAAACCTTAAAACGTTCACAACTACGAGCTTCAATTAATGCTGCAACTAACAAACGTTGTATTAGGGCTTCAGTTCTGTCTTTAGTATGTGGAAAAAACTTTTGCAGTCGTTGAGCGTAATCATTTTTACTTGCTTGCCCTAAAACCATTCCTCGTTCTACCATTAAATTATGTACCATTCTAAAATGTTCCATTTCTTCAATGGCAATATCACTCATATCTTTAACAAGTTCGGTTTCTTCAGAATAGTTGATGATAATTGACACAGCATTCGAAGCAGCTTTTTGTTCAGCAAAAGCATGATCGGTTAATAATTGTTCTAAGCCGTTTTTAGCAACTTCAACCCATGAAGTTTCTGTGTCAAATTGTAGTCCAAGCATAATGTGTAATTGAGGTTGTAAAAGTAAAAAATATAAAAACGAATAGAGTAATAAATAGCTTAAAAATAGTTAGCTTTGTTCGTAAAAAAATCTCTTAAAAAATTGCTGATAAATACCGATTCTAATTACGGATACTAAACAAATTGCTACAAATTCTAAATAGATCATCTATAAAAAAGATTTTTCAGTAGTTTTATAAAGAATAGAGAAAGATAAAACTTCCAAAAAAATGAAATTACAGTTACTAAAAGAAATGAGAAAAATTTTAGGTTCTCTTGCATTAATCTGTTTAATGCTTATGGCTAATTCGTGTAAAAAATCAGTTACTACAGAAAGTAATGTTAACGAATTTAGTGAGTATATTAGTGTGTTTCCAGATAAGTTAATATCGGTAACACCAAATTTAAAGTTTGTATTAAAAAAGAAAGCCACTACAAATTTTGATGCAAATGAAATTATAACAGTTTCACCAGAGATTAAAGGTGAAGTAGCTGTAAACGAGAATGAAATTGCTTTTATACCAGCAGAAAAATTAAAAAGTAATCAAGAATATTTGGTAACTCTTCATTTATCAAACTTGTATGAAGATATTGATGAAGAGTTAAAAGACTTTACAGTTAAGTTAAAAACTAAAGAATTACTTTTCAATGTATCACTACAATCACCAAGTGTTTATACTAAAGATTTATATGCTGTAGAAGGTGAAATTATAGCGAGTGATGTTATTGAAACAGCTAAATTAACCCATTTAGTAAAAGCAACTTATAACGGTAAGTCGAAGAGAATAAAGTTTAGTGAAGTTGGTGAACTTAGCTCAAAAATATATTTTAAAGTAGACAGTATTCAACGTTATGATAACGATAAATCATTATCAGTAACTTGGAATGGGAGCTCTATTCAGTCAGAATCAAAAGGTAAAAGAGAACTGATTATTATAGGAAAAAATAACTTTAAAGTATTAGATATTGATGTTATAGATACGGATAAACAACATATAGAAATAAGTTTTTCAGATCCGTTACAAAAATCTCAAAATTTAAAAGGACTTATTCAGTTTTTAAATACTCAAAAAAGAGAATTTACTTATAAGATAAATAACAATAAAGTTACTTTATACCCAAAAGCATCTTATACAGAAAAGATAGATATAGAGGTTTTTAAAGGAATTAAAAGTGCAGATGGATACACTTTAAAAGAAAACATTATTAAAACAGTATATTTTGAAGAGTTAAAACCTACTGTTAGCTTTATTAAAAGTGGATCAATTTTACCAAACTCAAGCAATTTAAAAATCAATTTTAAAGCAGTTAACTTAAAGGCAGTTGATGCAACTATCTATAAAATTTATAAGGATAATGTATTACAATTTTTACAATACAATAATTTAAGCAACCAAGGTAATTTACGTTATGTAGGTCGTCCAATTGCAAAATATACGATGAATCTTGGTAATCAAGGACTCGATTTAAGTAAGGAAAATGCTTTTGCTATTGATTTAGCTGAAATTGTAACTGTGGAAGATGGAGCGATGTATAGAGTAGAATTTTCGTTCAATAAAGATTATTCTACTTATTCATGTACTGAAGGATCAGAAACCAAAACAATTGTTTTTGGAAAAAAAGAGATAAATACAAAAAGTTATGATAATCCTCATTATTATGAAGATTATTACGACGATTATAGTTGGAGAGATAGAGATAATCCATGTACTAACTCTTACTATTACGACAAGCAAATTAGCACTAATATTTTGGCTACAAATATTGGTATAATCGTAAAGAAAGGAAACAATAGTAAGACTTTAGTAGCGGTAACAGATATACTTACTACAAACGCAATTGAAGCTGCAAATGTGACGCTGTATAATTTACAAATGCAACCTATAGAATCGGCTTCTACTAATAAAGAAGGAATTGCTACTTTCAATAATGTTTCTAACGCATTTTTTGCTGTAGTTACGAAAAATAAAAATACAACATACATTAAGTTAAACGACGGTGAAGCATTGTCTATGAGTAAGTTTGATGTATCAGGTGTGAAATTGCAAGAAGGAATTAAAGGTTATATCTATGGAGAACGTGGTGTTTGGAGACCAGGAGATCAATTATTCTTAACCTTTGTATTAAACGATAATGCGAATCCAATTCCAGATGATCATCCAATAAAGTTTGAGTTAATCAATCCGCAGGGAAAAATAATTGACCGAACAATTCTTCCGAAGAAATCAAACAATGTATATGGTTATGCGCCAACAACAAACCCTGAAGCAATTACTGGAAACTGGAAATTACGCGTAAGTGTAGGTGGAGCGGTTTTTAACAAAGACTTAAAAATTGAAACCATTAAACCTAACCGATTAAAAATAAAACTTAACACCACAGAAAAGTTTATCAAAGCTAATTCTGAAATTACAGGAAATGTAGAGGTTAAGTGGTTACATGGTGCTATTGCGAGAGGTTTAAAATTAGATATTAACGGAAAATTTTCGCAAACAACTACTGAGTTTTCAAAATTCAAAAACTATAATTTTGATGATGTTACACGTCGTTTTGGAACTGAGGAGTTTAAAGTATTAAAAGGTAGTTTAAATAATGAAGGTACAACCAATTTCTCTGTAAAACCAAAACTAGATAGTAAAGCTCCAGGAATGCTAAAAGCGAGTTTTATAACTAAGGTTTATGAGAACGGAGGAGATTTTAGTACTGATGTGTTTTCTAATAAAGTATCGCCTTATACTTCGTATGCAGGATTACAAGATGCAGAAGAACCTCAATCTAAAAATTATTTGTTTACTGATGAAGAATATATGTTTAATGTTGCTTCTGTAAATCAAGAAGGAGTAGGAGTAGCGAATAATTTAGAAGTAAATGTGTATAAGTTATCATGGCGTTGGTGGTGGAATACCTCTGACAATGGATTGTCTAGTTATGATGGAACGCGTTATCATGAACCTTATAAAAAGTTAACAATTGGTACAAATACAGGAGGTAAAGGAACTTTCAAATTAAAAGTTGATGAAAACGATTGGGGACGCTATTTAATTAAAGTAACCGATTTAAAAAGTAAGCACGTAACTTCTAACGTAGTGTATTTTGATTGGCCTTCTTGGTATGCAAAGAAAAAAGGAAATCAAGATAAGAGCAATGCTACCATGTTAGTATTTACTACCGATAAAGAATCGTATGAAGTAAATGAAACAGCAACAGTTAAGTTTCCTTCTTCGGAAGGAGGAAAAGCTTTTATTACTATTGAAAATGGAACTGAGGTGTTAGATCATTTTTGGGCACCAACGCAAGCCCAACAAACATCGTTTAGTTTTCCAGTAAAAGCGAGCTATACACCTAATGTTTTTGTGAATATTTCTTTATTACAAAAGCACAGCCAAACGGTAAACGATTTACCAATTCGTATGTATGGCTCTATCCCGATGTTGGTAAATAATCCTGATACTAAACTAGCACCTAAAATTCAATTAGCTGACGAGTTAAGACCAGAGTCTACTGCTACCATTCGTGTAAAAGAAGAAAAAGGTAGACCAATGACGTATACCATTGCGCTAGTAGATGAAGGCTTGTTAGATTTAACACGTTTTAAAACTCCAAATCCTTGGGGTGTTTTCTACGCACGTCAATCGTTAGGAGTAAGAACATGGGATATTTTTGATGATGTTATTGGAGCTTATGGAGGAAAAGCAAATCAAATATTAAGTATTGGAGGTGACGAATCGGAAGCAGGAAGTAAAAACCGTAAAGCTAACCGATTCAAACCAATGGTTACCTATTTAGGTCCTTTCGATTTAGAAATGGGAGATATTAAAGAACACAAGATTAAAATCCCTAAATATGTAGGGTCTGTTCGTGCTATGGTTGTCGCTACAGATACTAAAAAAGATGCGTATGGTAGCGATGAAAAAACAGCTTTTGTACGTAAACCTGTTATGATTTTAGCATCACTACCTCGTAAGATTACACCTCAAGAAACCGTAACACTACCAGTTACTGTTTTTGCAATGAAACCAAACATTAAGAACGTAAAAGTAACTGTGCAACCTGATGAATCTTATACGATAGTTGGAGACCGAACACAAACAGTTTCGTTTGATCAACCAGATGAGAAAATGGCGTATTTCACCTTAAAAGTAAACGATTTCAAGGGAATTGGTAAAGTGAAAATAGATGCAAGTTCAGGAAGTGAAAAAGCATCTTACGAAGTAGAGATTGATGTCTTAAATCCGAATCCAGTTACGACCGAGGTAAAAGATTTAGTGTTAAAGTCGAACGAACAAGGCGAACTAAATTTCACTAGTTTTGGAACTAGAGGAACTAATGGCGCTACGTTAGAGTTATCTACTTTACCTCCAATGAACTTTACAAAGCGTTTAGGGTATTTAATTAGTTATCCACACGGTTGTGTAGAGCAAACCACTTCTGGGGCTTTTCCACAGTTATACTTACCTGAACTATTTGAATTATCAAAAGATAAGGTAGCTTCAACAGAAAGAAATATAAAAGCAGCTATTCAACGATTGTCAGATTTCCAGTTGTCTAACGGAGGACTTTCTTATTGGCAAGGAAATAGTACTGCAGATAGTTGGGGAACATCGTATGCTGGTCATTTTATGATAGAAGCAGAGAAGAAAGGATATGTGTTGCCTATTGGATTTAAATCAAAATGGATAGGATATCAAAAACAACAAGCACGTAATTGGAGAAATACTTCAAGCTATTATAACAATTCTCTTTCGCAAGCATATCGATTGTATACATTGTGTTTAGCGAATAGCCCAGATTTAGCTTCAATGAACCGTTTACGTGAATCAATGGGAGTTTCAGATGAAGCTAAAACAAGATTGGCAAGTGCGTATGCTTTAATCGGTAAAAAATCGATAGCACAATCTATTTTAAAAGGATTAACAGGGTATAGTTCTACTAAGAGATATTATTCAAATTATGGTTCAGAAACCAGAAACAAAGCAATGGCTTTAGAAACGTATACTTTGTTAGATAATGAAACTAAGGCAATAAAGTTAGCTAAAGAAGTTGCTGAAGATTTGTCTAGTAACAATTGGATGAGTACGCAAACTACAGCGTATAGTTTGTTAGCAATGAGTCAGTATGCTTTAAAAAATGGTGGAGTTGATGGAATTAACACCAACTATATTTTCAATAAGGTTTCAGGAGAAGCAAGCACAACCAAATCATTATTAGCAAAAGATTTAGTAGCACTTCAACAAGAGAACTCTTTAAAAATAACCAATAAAAACAACGGAGTAGTATATGTACGAGTACTAAATAAAGGAATTTTACCAGTAGGTGAAGAAAAAGTATTCCAAAAGAACTTAGAAGCATCTATTGTATATAAAACAAAAGATGGTGCTCGTATTGAACCTGATAATTTATCACAAGGAACCAATTTTATAGCTGAGATAAAAATTAAAAACTCAACTAGTGAAACACTAGAAAATGTGGCCTTAACGCAATTTATACCTTCAGGTTGGGAAATTGTAAATACTCGTTTTACCGATTTTGGAAATAATACAACATCTTCTAATGTAGATTATACCGATATACGAGATGCGAGTATTAGTAACTACTTTACATTGAAAAAGTATGAAACTAAAACGTTTAATGTATTATTAAATGCATCGTATTTAGGAGAGTATTATTTACCAGGAGTACAAGTTGAAGCAATGTACGACAACGATTATATTGCACGTACTCAAGGAAGATGGATTAAAGTTGTGAAATAATTATTACATGAAATAGAAATTAAAAAGGAGCTATAATTAGCTCCTTTTTTTGTTTATTATTCATTTTTATTAACATAATATTAAGATTATTAAGGTGTGGGAGAGAGAATCAAAAAAAGTATCTTTGTTATCGAGTGAGAACAACTGCTATAATATTATCTATTGTAATGCTTTTTCAAAGTTTAAATATTACGTGTACTAATATTTTAAACTTAGATAAGTTAATTGAGCATGCACAGTTTCATAAAGAAACCTATAGTGATAATTTTATTACTTTCTTATCTAAACACTACGGAGAGTTAAAAGTAGCTCATTCAGAGAAACATCAAGAGGAAAAAGAAGAACATGAGAAACTTCCGTTTCAATTTGAGTATCACGTAGTAGATTTCCATAAAGTTACATTTGAAGACATAGAGGTTCCTTTACCCTCAATATTGGCTTTTGTAGAAAGAAAGCAACTTTTTCATTATCAAAATTTTTATAACTCACCAGACGCATTAGGGGTGTTTCAACCGCCTAGGTATATGTAATTCACATACAGTTAGTAATTAAAATTATCGATTTACTTCATAAATAATCGGTATAAAACATCTAATTATTTAAATGATGAATTATGTTATCAAAAATTATAGAATTAACTATAAAGAATAAATTTATAGTCCTACTATTTACAAGTTTTATTGTAGGCTTCGGAATTTATTCGTTATCACAACTCCCAATCGGGGCTGTACCTGATGTGACCAATAACCAGGTACAAGTAATCACTACATCACGAAATCTTTCAACACAAGATATCGAACAATTTATAACTTATCCTGTAGAACTTGAAATGGCAAATCTACCAGGGGTAAAAGAAATCAGATCCATTTCTAAATTTGGTTTATCGGTGGTAACCATCGTTTTTGAAGAATCGATGGGAACTTATTTGCCAAGGCAGTTAATAGCCGAAAAAATAAAAGCCGCTTCAGAAAAAATACCTGAAGGCTTTGGAAGTCCAGAAATGGGGCCTATTACTACTGGGTTGGGAGAAATATACCAATACATACTAGATGTAAAACCAGAGTTTAAAGATCGCTATAGCACCACAGATTTACGAACCATTCAAGATTGGATAGTTAAAAGACAATTGTCAGGTATACCTGGAGTTGTTGAGGTTAATACTTGGGGAGGTCATTTAAAGCAGTATGAAGTAGCCATTAATACTCAAAAACTAAATGCGATGAATATTTCAGCAAAAGAAGTATTTACAGCTTTAGAAAATAATAATAGTGTTGCAGGAGGTGGATATATAGAAAAAGTAAATCAATCTTATTTTATACGCGGAGAAGGATTGGCTAAAAACCTTGAAGACATAAAAAATATTGTTGTAACCAATAAAGAGGGAATGCCTATTTATGTTAAAGATGTTGCAACAGTAGGTTACGGTAGTGCTACACGATTTGGAGCTATAACAGCAAATGGAGAAGGAGAGAAGGTTTTAGGGCAAGTAATGATGTTAAAAGATGCGAGCTCAAAAGATGTAATTGAAGCAGTAAAAGAAAGAGTAGCAAGTATTGAAAAATCTCTACCTGAAGGAGTATTTATAAACGCCTTTTTAGAACGAAGTGAACTTATAGGAAAAACCACGTTTACAATTACCGAAAACTTAGTAATAGGATGCTTAATTGTAATTTTTGTAGTAGTTCTTTTATTAGGAAATATTCGCTCTGGATTAGTAGTCGCTTCTGTAATTCCTTTATGTCTCTTGTTTGCCTTATCATTAATGTACATTTTTGGTATCGATGCAAACTTAATGAGCTTAGGAGCGATAGATTTCGGAATTATAATAGATGGAGCTGTAATTATTGTTGAATACATTACTTTTAAAATCACCCAGCAAAAAGGCACTTTCGTTACATTAAATAAGAAAGAACAACAACAAGTTAAAGACTCCGTAAGTTATGAAGGAGCTTCAAAAATGATGAGTTCTGCGGTATTTGGGCAATTAATAATATTAATTGTTTTCATTCCTATTTTATCTTTAAGTGGTGTTGAAGGAAAAATGTTTAAACCTATGGCTTTGGTATTCAGTTTTGCACTTGTAGGAGCTATTTTACTGTGTTTAACCTATGTTCCTGTAATGGCTTCTATATTTTTAAAACCATCAAACATTACAGATAAAAATGTTTCAGTAAGACTTATTAAAAAACTGAACGAGTGGTATGCACCAGTAATCAATTGGGCATTGCGTCGTAAAAAGTTAGTATTAGGAATTGCATCATCTATGTTAGTTCTTACAGTTTTTATTTATAGCAAAATGGGAGGAGAGTTTGTTCCTACATTAGATGAAGGAGACTTTGTAATTCAACCCGTTTTAAAAACAGGAACAACATTAAGTAATACGATTGAGACCACTACTAAAATTGAAAAAATACTAAAGGATAACTTCCCTGAGGTGAAACAAGTAGTATCACGTATTGGAGCAGCAGAAGTGCCAACAGATCCTATGAGTATGGAGGAAAGTGACGTCATGATTACGTTACGACCTAAAGGAGAGTGGACATCAGCTGAGAGCAAAGATGAGTTGGCAGATAAATTTAAAGAAGCACTAGCGGTAATTCCAGGAATGGAAGTAGAGTTTACACAGCCAATCGAAATGCGTTTCAATGAGTTAATTACGGGTGTAAGAGCCGATATAGCAATCAAGATTTTTGGCGAAGATTTGTCGGTTTTAGCTCAAAAAGGAAGTGAAATTAAAAGACTAGTAGAAAATGTAGAAGGAGCTTCTGATATTATCGTTGAAAAAATTGAAGGTTTACCTCAAATGAATGTTGCTTACGACAGAGCTAAAATTGCAAGATACGGTCTTAACATAAAAGAAGTTAATGAAATGGTGTCTATGGCGTTTGCCGGAAAAGAAGCAGGAAATGTTTTTGAAGGAGAAAAACGTTTCGACCTAGTTGTGAGATTAGACAAGACCAATCGCACTGATATTAGCAACTTAAAAGAGTTGTATATAGATTTACCTAATGGAGGAAAAGTTCCGTTAGATGAGCTAGCAACTATAACGTATCAAAAAGGAGCTGCAAAAATATCAAGGGATGATACCAAACGTAGATTAGTAGTAGGAATTAACGTTCGTAACAGAGATTTACAATCTGTTGTAGATGATGTTCAACAATTGATAAATACAAATGTAAAGCTTCCTACGGGATATACAATTACATATGGTGGACAGTTCGAGAACTTACAGAGTGCTTCAAAACGTTTAATGATAGCAGTTCCTATAGCGTTAATCTTAATATTTATCATGCTGTATTTTGCTTTTAAATCAGTAAAAGAAGCGTTGATTATTTACTCAGCAATACCATTTGCAGCTATTGGAGGAGTGTTATTATTGTGGATGCGCGATTTACCGTTTAGTATATCAGCAGGAGTTGGCTTTATTGCTCTTTTTGGAATAGCAGTACTCAACGGAATTGTATTAATTGAACATTTTAAAGAGTTAAAACATAAAGGGTTTTCTACTATTGAAGAACTGGTGAAACAAGGAGCAGCAGACCGTTTAAGAGCTGTACTACTAACGGCATCGGCAGCCGCATTAGGGTTCTTACCTATGGCAATATCAACCAATGCTGGGGCTGAGGTACAACGTCCTTTAGCAACAGTAGTAATTGGTGGATTGATAACTTCTACTATTTTAACATTGGTAGTGTTACCTGTGTTGTACACAATTTTTGATAATCCGAAGAAATTAAAAATCAATAAAAAAGTAGCGAGTTTAGGTGTTGTACTTCTTATGGGATTGTCTACTGTTCAAGCACAAGAAACTCCTCAAAATTTACAGAACTTATTAGATTTAGCTGTTGAGAATAACAAAGGCTTGCAAGCGCAACAATTAAAAGTAGAAAAAGCCAAAGCAGCTATAACCTCGGCTTATACTTTTGATAAAACAGAGGTTTATTATAATCGAGATGAAAATAATACAGTAGAAGATCATCCTTTAGATATTTTCGGTATTCAACAAACCTTTGCATTTCCAACAGTTTACGGAGCGAATAAGAGAGTGCAAAAGTCAGCTTATAACATAGAAAGTAATCAATATGAAACAGCTAAAAAGAAATTGATGAAATCGGTTGTAACCGCTTATTACAGGTATCAATACACGAAAGCACAAGAGAATATTTATAAGAGTTTAGATAGTTTGTATAATAAGTTCTCTTATGCTGCAAAACGACGTTTTGAGTTGGGAGAAACTAATTATTTAGAAAAGATAACAGCAAAAGCAAAACAGAAACAAGTAAAGAATGATTATCGAAATACTGTAGTTGCTTCTCGCATAGCGTATCAAAAAATAAAAGCGTTAGTTCAGGTAGAAGATAGTTTAGTAATTGAAGAAGCAGCTACTATTAAACCAATACAAGTTCAAGATGTTAATTTAAGTGAAATTACAGAAGTTCAAGGTTATTATGAAAGAGAGCAATTAGCAAAAAGACAGTTGTCTCAACAAAAACAACAGTTGTTACCAGATTTGTCTTTAGAAGTATTTAAAGGAAGTAATCAATATGTAACTCAAGACTTTTACGGATACCAAGTAGGAATAAAAATTCCATTGTTGTTTAGTGGAGAGTCTTCTAAGATAAAGCAATCAAAAATAGCGAAAGAGATTGCTGAGTATGAAACTTCAAACTATCAAAAACAGTTAGAAACTTACTATACAAATCTTAAAAATAAGCTACAAGAGCAAACAGTGTCTTTAGCTTATTATCAAGAAGAAGGAATGCCCTTAGCAGATGAAATTCTGAAAACAGCCAATATGAGTTTTAAACACGGTGAGATTGACTTTTTTCAATATATCCAAAGTGTTGAAAATGCTTTTCAACTAAAATTAGCTTATGTAACGAGTATAGAGTCGTACAACAATATTGTGATAGATATTAACTACTTAACGTATTAAAAAAATAAAGATGAAATATATAATTTATAGTATCCTATTTATAACTGTAATAGGATGTAAATCAAAAGAAGCTGAGAGTACTACTGAAGAATCAACAGTAGTTACTGACGATAGAGTTTTTATAACAAATGAACAATGGGAAAAAAACAGTATGAAATTAGTTACTGTTGAAAAACAAGATTTTCCAACTACAATTAAAGTGGTAGGAAAAATAGATGTACCTCCTACAAATAAAGTTGTGGTAACCGCTAAAATGGGGGGATTTATTAAAAGTATTCCATTATTAGTTGGAGATAAAGTCAAAAAAGGGCAACGTTTGGTAACAATAGAAAACCAAGAGTTTGTGGCAATGCAACAAAAGTATTTGGAAACAAAACAAGAAATAGCTTTTTTAAAATCTGAATTTGAAAGACAAAAAGCATTATTCGATGAAAAAATAACTTCGGAAAGAAATTATTTAAAGGCTAAGAGAGATTTTGAAGTAGCACAAACTACATTAGTAAGCTTAGAGAAACAGCTACAAATGATTAATATATCGGCAAGTAAACTAAATAGTAGTTCAATAACTTCTGTTACGGGTATTTATGCACCTATTTCAGGAAATATTACCAAAATCAAAGCGGTTTCAGGTTCGTATATTTCTCCTGCTGATGAGATTTTAGAAATTATAGACAACAAGCATTTACATTTAGAGCTTTCAGTTTTTGAAAAAGATGCTTTAAAGTTAAAAGTAGGTCAAGAAATTAGTTTTAGGGTTCCAGAATTATCATCAGAAGTTTATAAAGCGAAAGTTCATTTAATAGGAAAAAGCATCAATGAAAATAGAACGGTAGATGTACATGCACATATTGAGGAGGAACAAAAAAGAAATTTTTTATCAGGAATGTTTGCAGAAGCGGTAATACAAACGAACAGTAGTAAAGTTAATTCATTGCCCGAAACCTCGGTAGCTGAGGTAGAAGGAGAAATGTATGGGTTAGTTTTAGATGAAAACTCAAAAGATGGTTATTTCTTTAAAAAGCAAAAGGTAGTAATCGGAAATACTTTTGAGAATAATGTAGAATTGAAAACCTCAGAAATTAAAAAAGAAGCAAAATTTTTAGAAAAAGGTGTGTTTAATTTGTTAACAGAGTAACTAAATATGAAGTAAATTAAAACTTTTATAATTTTTTTATAATAAAAAAGCAAAGAAATGTATGGAAATATATATTTCTTTGCTTTTTGTTTAAAGAAGAAAAATGATTCAGACTAAGAAAAAGAAAATAGTTTTGATTTTGACTTTTATAGGAGTCATTTTCTATTATTTCTGTCTGCCTAAAAAATTATTTGACAATCCAACATCAACAGTAGTTACCTCAAAAAACAACGAATTATTAGGAGCTGTTATTGCTGATGATGGTCAATGGCGATTTCCAGAATTAGATTCTGTTCCAACAAAGTTTGAACATTGTATTTTACAGTTTGAAGACGCTTATTTCTATAAACATTTCGGATTCAATCCTATTTCTATAGGGAAAGCAATGGTAGAAAATATCAAAGCAAAAAGAGTTGTACGAGGCGGAAGTACGTTAACGCAGCAAGTAATCCGTTTATCAAGAAAAAATAAAGAACGTTCCTATTTTGAAAAATTTCAAGAGTTAATATTAGCCACTCGATTAGAATTTCGTCACTCAAAAAAAGAAATTCTAAACCTCTATGCATCTCATGCTCCTTATGGAGGTAATGTTGTTGGGTTAGAAATGGCTTCGTGGCGTTATTTTGGTTTAAAACCACATCAATTGTCATGGGCGGAAACAGCAACTTTAGCTGTATTACCAAATGCTCCGTCGTTGATTTATCCGGGGAAAAATCAACAAAAATTAAAAATCAAGAGAAACAGGCTATTACAAAAACTGCATGAAGAAGGTATAATTGATCAAATTACGTATGATTTAGCTATTGAAGAAGAGTTACCACAAAAACCATATCCGTTACCTACAGTCGCACCACATTTTGTACAAGAAGTAACGAAACAGTATAGAGGAAAACGCGTAAAAAGCTCTGTTGATATCCATTTGCAAAGACAAGTAAATAATTTAGTAAAGCAACATTATTTCCGTCAAAAACAAAATGAAGTTTATAACATGGCGGTATTAGTTTTGGATGTTGAAACTAGAAAAGTATTGTCTTATGTAGGGAATTCACCAACTGATAAAGCGCATCAGAAAGATGTAGATAATATTGTAGCCCCAAGAAGTACAGGAAGTGTTTTAAAGCCGTTTTTGTATGCTCAAATGTTACAATCAGGTGATTTATTACCTACGCAGTTAGTTGCAGATGTACCAACTGAAATAGCAGGGTATTCTCCAAAAAACTTCAATTTAACTTTTGATGGAGCAGTACCCGCAAATGAAGCATTAACACGTTCGTTAAATATTCCTTCGGTGCGTATGTTACAACGTTATGGATTGGAAAAGTTTAGAGAAGATATTAAAGCGTATCATATCAATGATATTGATAGATCAGCAGATTATTATGGACTTTCATTGATTTTAGGTGGAGCAGAAGCAAGTTTGTGGGATTTATGTAAAACTTTTGCAGGATATGCAGGTATTGTAAATGACTATGAAGAATTAAAGCATAAGTATTATCAAAAGGAATTTATAGAACCTAGTTTTTTATTTGATGAAGCTCCAGATTTTGGAAAGGTTCAAAAAGACTATACAACTTTAGATGCTGGATCCACATTTTTAACACTAAACACTTTGTTAGAAGTAAATAGACCTTATACAGATCAAGCTTGGAAATATTACGATTCATCTCAAAAAATAGCGTGGAAAACAGGAACCAGTTTTGGTAATAAAGATGCTTGGTCTATTGGTGTAACGCCTAAATATGTTGTAGGTGTATGGATAGGAAATTCTGATGGAGAAGGGCGCCCAGATCTTACAGGAGTAGGAAGCGCTGCTCCGTTAATGTTTGACGTTTTTGATGTGCTACCAAAATCAAATTGGTTTTTAGAACCTTATGAAGATTTGATAGAAGCCGCTATTTGTGAGATAAGTGGCTTTTTAGCTAAGCCTATTTGTCCGTCCATTACAAAAAGAGTTCAAAAAAGTGCGATGAAAGCGGAATCATGTCCGTACCATCAACAAATAATGGTTGATAAGCTTGAAAAATTCAGAGTAAATTCGAACTGTGAATCCATTTCAAACATGAAATCCCAATCTTGGTTTGTTTTACCTCCGTTAATGGCTCATTATTACCAACAAAACAATGCTGACTATAGACCATTACCCAATTATAGATCTGATTGTAATCGATTAGAAAGTAATTTAATGGGCTTCGTTTTTCCTTCAAAAAGTATAACAAAAGTTTCGTTAACAAAAGGAGAAGATAATCAGTTAAATCCTATTGTTTTAAAGTTAACACACAGTAATTCAGAAGCTAAAGTTTACTGGTATTTAAACGAACAATTTATAGGGATTACACAGCAATATCACGAACAAGCAATTTTACCCAAAGAAGGGACTCATATTATTACCGTAATTGATGATTTTGGTAATGAGTTGAAGAAGGTTTTAGAGGTAAAAAAATAAGTAAATGTAAAAGCAGTTTAATTAAAAACTGTATTTTTAGTTTTTTAAAAATAAACTATGTTAGAACTAGCGGGGATAATTATATTAGGAATTTTAGCTCAATGGGTAGCGTGGAGATTTAAAATTCCAGCAATTTTACCTTTAATTTTAATTGGACTACTTGTAGGACCAATCGCAGCAGAATTTTTTAATGAAGATGGAAGTAAATGGATAGAACCTGTTTGGAATGGAGAAAAAGGATTGTTTCCTGGAGACGGTCTCTATTATTTTGTTTCGTTATCAATTAGTATCATTCTTTTTGAAGGAGGTTTAACCTTACGAAGAGGAGAAATTAAAAATATAGGCCCCGTAATTACCAAATTAATAACCTTAGGTGCTGCAGTTACTTTTTTTGGTGCTGCCATTATTGCTCATTATGTATTTGGTTTAGGCTGGGAATTATCTTTTTTATTTTCAGGATTGATTATAGTAACAGGACCAACCGTTATAACACCGATTTTAAGAAATATTCCGCTGAAAAAAGATGTTTCAGCAGTTTTAAAGTGGGAAGGTATTTTAATTGACCCTATCGGAGCTTTAGTAGCGGTACTTGTTTTTGAATTTATTAGTGTTGGAGGAGATGCAGGTTTTACTGGAACAGCTTTATTAGAATTCTTAAAAATCATTTTATTCGGAACTACTTTTGGGTTCACCTTTGCGCATGCTTTAATTTTCGTTATTAATAAAAAGTGGGTGCCACATTACTTATTAAATGTAGTGTCATTATCTACTGTTTTATTAGTATTTGTAGAATCTGAATTATTTGCCCATGAATCAGGATTATTAGCAGTTGTGGTTATGGGAATGGTATTAGGAAATAGTAAGTTGAAGAATTTAAAAGAGATTTTATACTTTAAAGAATCACTTAGTGTATTACTAATTTCAATACTGTTTATCTTATTGTCAGCCAACATCGATTATAAAGAATTAATGCTTTTATACGATTGGAAAACATTATTATTATTTGCATTAATTGTTTTTGTCATACGTCCTTTAGGAGTGTTTTTAAGTACGTCGAAGTCTAACTTAAAAACCAATGAAAAACTATTTATTAGTTGGGTAGGACCAAGAGGTATTGTTGCAGCAGGTATTGCTTCTTTATTCGGAAGTAAACTATTAAAACAAGGAGTTGAAGGAGCAGAATACATTACGCCGTTAGTATTTATGATTGTGTTAGGAACCGTATTGTTAAACGCAACCACAGCACGATTGTTTGCAAAAATAGTAGGTGTGTTTTTAGAACGATCTAACGCTATTATGATTGTAGGAGCCTCTGATGTAGCGAGATTGATAGCCAAATACTTAAAGGATAACAAACGTAGAGTGGTTTTAATCGATTCTAACTCAGAAAATGTAGAAAAAGCTAAAGCAGAAGGATTAGAATCAATCGAAGTAAGTATTTATGATGATGAGTTAACAGATAATATTGAATTAAATGATGTTGGATATTTAATTGCAATGACAGGAAGTGACTCAATAAACAAATTTGTAATCTCTAATTTTGCCTCAATTTTTGGTGAGCAAGGTGCTTATCGTTTAGCTACATCACAAGAAGTAATTACCAAAGATTACGATGATGAAGATCATTTGTTTACAATTGAAGATGATTATATTAATATAATGGAAGCTGTAAGAGAGTTTCCAGAAATTCATGAAACTCCAGTAAACTCAGTTCAAGAGTACAAAACTAAAATAGAGAAAATACACGACGAAATTAAGTCTATTCCAATTTTAGTTAAGAATAAAAATACCAATGAAATTTTATTAATTTCTGAGTTTGAGCACGATGTAAAGAAAATTGAAGGTTGGATAGTTGTTTATTTAGGAAAAAACCTAAACATCTAAACCAAAAGTACTTTTCAACTTTTCAAGTAACGGATTTTTTTCTTTGAGTTTGTCATACTTCTCTTGAGGAGTATAGGCAAACTTTTTTTCTATCGTTTCGTTAACCTTTACATTTATTTGTATTCCGTAATTATTAAGTTTTTCACGTAAGAATCGTAATAATTTTGGCTTTCCTTTTTCCAACTGCGATTTCATTAAATCACTAGGTACAGAAAAGACGATGGTAAAATCTTCTTGTAATTGAGGTTCGTCAGAGGCTATAATTGCAGCCATACTCTGTTCTCCTATACGTTGCAATTGAAAATAGTACTTTTTCCAAGCATCTTTCAATTCATCTAAAGAAAAAGGAGTTTTAGGATGATTATCATAGTTTTCTTCTTCGTCTAAATTTACTTTAACATCTTTCTTTTGATGCAAGCTTTTTAAAGATAAAGCTGAAGTACGACGCTTAATATTTTTTAAAGTTGGTTTAGGAACCTCACTGGTAGCAACAATTGGTTTTTCTTGAACCTTTTGCGGAGTATTAACAGCGGTAGCAACAGGTTTTACTTCAGTTTTTTTAACTGAAGGAGACAAAGAGGTAAAAAAAGTAGCAGGAATTATGTAGTTGCTAGATTTTTTTTTTGCTCCATCAAAAGTGATAGAGGCAATTTGCATTAAAGTAAGTTCTACCAATAAGCGTTGGTTTTTACTTCCTCGATATTTTAAATCACAATCATTTGCCTTATCTATCGCAGGCATTAAAAACTGCATGCTTGCTTTGGTAGCTTGTTCTAAGTATCGTTTTTTAGTATTGTCTCCAACTTCCAATAAAGCAATAGTTGCTTGGTCTTTGGCTACTAACAAATCTCTAAAGTGAGAAGCTAAACCATTAATAAAGTGATGTCCTTCAAAACCTTTGCTTAATACGTCATTAAAAGCCATTAAGACTTCTGGAATTTTATTTTCAAGGAGTAAATCGGTAATGTTAAAATACACATCGTAGTCTAACACATTAAGGTTTTGCGTAACCGCTTCGCGTGTTAAGTTATTGCCAGAAAAACTTACGACACGATCAAAGATAGAAAGTGCATCACGCATGGCTCCGTCAGCTTTTTGAGCAATTACATGCAAAGCATCATCTTCTGCAGTAATGTTTTCTTTAGCGCAAATCGTTTTTAAATACTCTTTGGCATCTAAAACACCAATACGCTTAAAATCGAAAATTTGACAGCGAGATAAAATCGTTGGTATAATTTTATGTTTTTCGGTAGTTGCTAAAATAAAAATAGCATGAGCTGGTGGTTCTTCTAATGTCTTTAAAAAAGCATTAAAAGCAGCTTGTGAAAGCATGTGAACCTCGTCAATAATATATACTTTATATTTACCAGTTTGAGGTGGGATTCGAACTTGATCGGTCAGGTTACGAATGTCATCAACCGAGTTGTTTGAAGCAGCATCTAATTCAAAAATATTAAAAGCAAAATCTTCATCAGCATTGGTAGCATCTTCTTGGTTAATTCGCTTAGCTAAAATACGAGCGCACGAAGTTTTACCAACCCCACGAGGTCCTGTAAACAATAAAGCTTGAGCCAAATGGTTGTTTTGTATTGCATTTTCTAACGTATTGGTGATAGCTTGTTGCCCTACCACATCCGCAAAATTTTGAGGACGATATTTACGTGCTGATACTATAAAATGCTCCATTAAAACTTAATCTTTATCTGAACAAAAATAGAAAACGCAACGGCAACACGCAAACAAATTTCTTAAGGAAATATTAAAGTTGTAAACAATTGTAAAAAAGATAATTTTAATACGACAAAGACGTTATAAATGATAAACTTATGAAGATAGCTAAGCTAGCAACAATACTGATAGGTCTTTTCTTATTGACTGTTTTATGGAGTTTTTCTTCGGAAAAAGAAAATCGAAAGACTTCTGATATAAAACAAATGTCGAAAAAAACGAAAGTAGCGTATTTTGCCAGTGGCTGTTTTTGGTGTGTAGAGGCAGTTTTTGAAAGTGTAAGAGGAGTAGAAGAAGCAGTATCTGGTTATGCTGGAGGACATACAAAAAATCCTACGTATAAAACTATTGGAACAGGCAAAACAGGACATGCAGAATCGGTAGCGGTATATTATAATCCGAAGGAAGTAAGTTTTCAAACATTGGTAACGGTATTTTTCGGTTCGCATGATCCAACAACGAAAAACGGACAACATCCAGACTATGGTTCGCAATACAGATCGATCGCGTTTTATCAAACACCACAAGAAAAAGAAATTATAGAAAATACGATAAGAAAACTAAACAAAGAAGTATATAAAGGGAAGATAGTTACTGAAGTTACAAAGCTAGAAAAGTTTTATCCAGCAGAAGAATATCATCAAAACTATGAACGATTGCATCCGGAGAATCCGTATGTACAACGAGTTTCAATTCCTCGATTGAATCGCTTTAAAAAGAAGTTCCCTGAATTGCTAAAGAAAAGAAAAGACGGATAACTTTATTAAGTTAAAGTTTGTTTATATAAAAAGCTCCCCAGTAATAGTATTACCGGGGAGTTATTTTTTTGGTTAAATAGTGAAATTTATTCCTAAAACAATATTTCTACC
Source organism: Tenacibaculum sp. TB-56 (assembly GCF_059716275.2). Taxonomy (NCBI): domain Bacteria; kingdom Pseudomonadati; phylum Bacteroidota; class Flavobacteriia; order Flavobacteriales; family Flavobacteriaceae; genus Tenacibaculum; species Tenacibaculum sp. TB-56. The sequence continues at coordinate 2,376,266 of NZ_CM201367.1, forward strand.
TGGATTAAAAATAGTATCTGGTTTTAATCTTGATAAGTGATTGATATACTTCTTATCAAATAAATTATTAACAGTTAACGATGTAGTAAAGGTATATTTACTAATCATTATGTCGCCACCTACACCTAAATTAACTAAGTTATAAGCAGGAGTTGCTGTTTCAAACTCACTAATATTATCCTGTTTAAAGTAGGAATGTAAGCTTACAGATGCATATCCGTTTGGCAACCATCTTTCGTTAGAAAATTCAGTTCTAAGCGTATTTTTTAAAGTATTAGCAGGAATTAACGGTAAATAGTTACCATTATCTTGCTTTCCAATAACCATTTCAAAACTACTTTCTAAATGTAACCAATCTAAAGGGTGAGGATGCAAATGAAAACCAAATTCACCACCGTATAATTTAGCATTTTCTTGTAAATAGGTGTAAACAGGAGCTCCGTCTTCAACTTCTCCAGTAGGAGATAAATAAATATAATCGCTTAAGGTATTGTAAAATCCGTTTGCGAATAATTCAAAGTGTTCTGAATTGTAATCTAAAGATAAGTCAAACTGTAAATTTTTCTCATTTACTAGGTTGTTATTTCCTACTTCGAAACGGTTGGTACCGTGATGCACTCCATTAGAAGTTAATTCAGCAAGGTTTGGAGCTCTAAATCCACTAGCAAGATTAAAACGAGAAGTTATGCTATTAAAAAGCAAAGTTTTTGCTCCAAAAGAAGCAGTAAAACTATTGTAAGATTTATCTATAGCTTCAAAAACATGAATTTCATCTTCATGAGCTACTTCGTGTCGTTCTGTAGTAATTCCTCTATTATCGTAACGAATACCGGCTTGTAAAGAAGTATTATCATTCCACTCAAAGTTAGCAGTAGTAAATACTCCAAAATCGTTCACAGTAGCATTCGGAATTAACAATTCTTCACCAAAGTTAGTATTGGTTTGATGCAAACCTTGTGCACCTACTAAAACTTCAAATTTCCCGAATTTTGGAAGGTGATATTTCGTATTATAACTAAAAGTTTTTAGCTTCATATCTAAGGCAGCCTCACCTTCTTCATGCTCTTCGTGCTCTTCTTCAGTTTCACCTTCTGCATGATCGTGATGCTCTTCAAACTCTTGACGGTTATTAATCGTGTACCCTAAATCGATGTCTAATTTTGAGTTCTTAAAGAAAACATGATTGTGTAAGCTGATAATATGATTATCGATATCTTGATAAGGAGTTTCTAAATGCGTTTCTTTGGTTTGCTCACCAATTCCTTCAGTTAATCCTAATTTAGAATTGTTGAAGTTGTAACGCAATTCAGAAGAAAAGTTTTTCTCGTGGAAACCAATACCTAATTTTAAATCTTTTTCTTTAAAACGAGTATTCGTAACTCTATAATCAGGTGTTTTATAATCTGCGTGTTGTGCATAAGTTCCTCTAGCTAAAAATTGCCAATTTTTTAAAGAAGATTTAAAACCAAGAGAAGTATTTGTACCTAAGGTGTTGCTAAAATAACGTTGACTAACATTCAGTTTTGTAGTGTTTTCAGGAACAAATTTTTCAGGTTGAATGTATAAAACGCCACCCAAAGCATCAGAACCGTATAAAAGAGATGCAGGCCCTTTAATAACTTCAACACCGGCAACACCAGCATCGTTAATTCCTAATCCATGCTCACCACCAAATTGTTGGTTTTCTAAACGGATTCCTTGTGTGTACACCAATACTCTGTTTCCGCTTAAACCTCTAATAACAGGTTTTCCGATAGATGCTCCTGTAGAAATTTGAGAAACTCCGGCAATATTGGTAATTCCTTCAGAAAGTGTTGTCGCTCCGGTTTTTTGAATTGCTCTTGCCGAAAGGCGTTCAACTTTCATTACGTTTTCAGACTGTAATTTGTTGAAAGGAGTAGAGATGATAACTTCATCAATCTTAAAAACTGATTCTTCTAATTGTACATCAAAAGAAATATTTTCACTGTTAAAATGAAATTCTTTTGAGATAGTTTTAAATCCTAAAAAAGAAAAGTTGAAAGTTACTTTTCCGTTAGGAATGTTTTGTAGGTTATAAGTACCATCTTCATTGGTAATGGTTCCCTTATGTAATTGGTCAGAGTATATTTCAACTCCTAAAAGTGGTTGGTTATTAGTGTCTGTAATTTTTCCTGATAGGCTGTTTTGTGCATATACAGCAGATATTCCTACAAGAAATAGGAAATTAATAATTGTCTTCATTAAAAATGAATTTTACTGTTTTAACGATAATTTTGTTGGTTGCTTATTGCAAACGTTTAAGATACAGTAAAATAAGGTGGTGCTCTTGAAGATTTTTTATCAGCAAATACAAATGAGATTAACTGCGGTTGTGTGTTGTAATCTAACTTGTAAAAATGTTGTGGAATTACCGTATAGTTTTCAACGGTTTGGTATGTAAATGAGTTAAATTGAAAATGAGCCAGAGAACAATCAAACTCTTGAGCGTGATAGTGTTGTTCATCAGTAGAAGTACATACAATGTGCTCGTGATTTTCAAATAAGTGAACTGTTGCTATTACGGTAGGTAATAACAACATGAATATACTGAGTACAGCAATATGTTTTTTCAATTTAATCACTAGCGGCAAAAATAGAAAAAATAAAAAAACCGATAGCTTTCTTACTACCGGTTTTTGTTTTATATAGTCTTAATGTTTTCTTAACCTTTTTTAGAATTGCCTCGCATTTTCATGTTTAGCATTTCTACAAGTAGCGAAAAAGTAATAGCAAAATATAAATATCCTTTAGGAATTGCCCCGACTGATTGCCCGAAAACAACTGTGTGTGATAAATGGGCGCTTTCAGTAACTAGCATAAATCCAATTAAAATTAAAAAGGATAAAGCTAACATTTGAATTGTAGGATGTTTGTTAACAAAGTTACTAATAGGAGTAGCAAACATTAACATGATTAATATTGAAACAATAACAGCGATAATCATTATGATTAAAGCTCCTTGTATACCGTTTGTCATACCTACAGCTGTTAACACAGAATCAAAAGAGAAAACAATATCAATTAATACTATTTGAGTTACAACATTTAGTAAAGTAGCTCTCTTTTTAGGATTGTTAGACGTATGTGTTTCATCTCGTCCTTCAACTTTATGGTGAATTTCACTAGTACTTTTGTATAGTAAAAATATACCTCCAGCAAATAAAATTAAACTTTGACCTGTAACGCCTGCTTGCAACCAAGATAAATCAATATTCCAAATAGGATCTTTCATACTAATTAAATAAGAAACTCCTAGTAAAAGAAGAATTCTAAAAATCATGGCTAATAGAAGACCTATTCGAGTAGCTTTTTTTTGCTGATTTTCTGGTAACTTGTTAGATGCAATAGAAATAAAGATAATATTATCAATACCCAATACAACTTCTAAAAAAGTTAAGGTTAATAAGGCAACCCAGGTATCAGCTTGCAAGAAAATTTCCATAGTTATTTTACTTTATATACCGTACCGTCTTGTTTAAAGTTAGAATACCCAACTCTTGCAGTAAAACTATACGAACTATCAGTTACTTTAGTAATTTGAACAAATATAGGATCTTTATCTAAATCTGTTTTCGGACTTTTCATTCGCAAAGTGTATGCAAAATTATTTTTCCATTTGATGTAGAGTGTATCTATATGTTTTATCTCCTTTTCGGTAACCGAACTGTCTGTAGAAATACTTACTTTTTTAGTGTATTCTTCAATTTGTAAACTATCTTTTCTTACAATAGTTGTTTTTCCGTAGTTATCACCAGCAGGAATTTCAAACGTTCCGTGAACAAAACGTGTTGGATCTCCTTTTTTTTCAGGAGTACACGAAATGACTAAAAATAAAACTAAAAAAGTAAGTAAATATCTCATTATATACCAGTGTAATTAGATGGTGTAATTTGTTTTAATTCGTTTTTAATCGCCTCTGAAACTTCTAAAGTATCAATAAAATTAGCGATAGAATCTTTATTGATTTTTTCGTTGGTACGGGTTAATCCTTTTAACGCTTCGTATGGATTAGGGTACGCTTCACGACGTAAAATTGTTTGAATAGCCTCAGCAACTACTGCCCAGTTATTCTCTAAATCTTCAGCAAATTTAGCTTCGTTTAATAATAACTTGTTCAATCCTTTTAACGTAGAAGCAAAACCAATTAACGTATGCCCAAAAGGAACTCCAACGTTACGTAATACCGTACTATCCGTTAAATCACGTTGTAATCTTGAAACTGGTAACTTAGAAGATAAATGCTCGAAAATAGCATTGGCAATACCTAAATTTCCTTCAGAGTTTTCAAAATCGATAGGATTTACTTTATGTGGCATTGCAGATGAACCTACTTCACCTTTTTTAATTTTTTGTTTGAAATAGTCGTTAGAAACATAGGTTCCAAACATCACGATCTAAATCAATTAAAATCGTGTTTACACGCTTTAATCCGTCGTATAAAGCCGCCATGTGGTCGTAGTGCTCAATCTGCGTAGTAGGGAAGGAGTGGTGTAAACCTAATACTTCTTCAACGAAATGAGTCCCGAAGTTTTTCCAGTCGATATCTGGGTACGCTACTTTGTGTGCATTGTAATTACCTGTAGCTCCACCAAACTTAGCAGCATGTGGTGTATGTTGAATGTGAATAACCTGATTGTTAATACGCTCTACAAACACAAAAAACTCTTTTCCTAAACGAGTAGGAGAGGCTGGTTGCCCGTGAGTTCTTGCTAACATTGGTACGTTTTCCCATTCTTCAGATAAATCAGCTAATTTGCAAACTAAAGTATCTAAGGTTGGGTAATACACTTCTTCCATCGCATCTTTAATAGATAATGGAATAGCGGTATTGTTAATATCTTGAGATGTTAATCCGAAATGGATAAACTCCTTATATTTCTGTAAGTTTAATGCGTCAAACTTTTCTTTGATAAAGTACTCAACAGCTTTTACATCGTGATTGGTAACGCTTTCAATTTCTTTAATTTTTAAAGCATCTTCAGCAGAAAAATCCTCATAAATTTTACGTAAATCAGCATATAAATCTTTGTTGAAATCTGCTAATTGAGGTAATGGAATTTCGCATAAAGCAATGAAATATTCAATTTCTACTTTTACGCGGTATTTTATTAAAGCTTCTTCTGAAAAATAGTTCGCTAAGCTTGCTACTTTGTTACGGTATCTACCATCAATAGGAGAGATGGCGTTTAATTCTGTTAAGTTCATGTTTTGTTGTTGTGTTGAAAGGCACAAAAATAGAAAATACTTCCCTTTTTTTAGAGATAAACCGAAGGAATTTTAGTACTAACAAAAAGCAATAATATTTAGGCACAAAGAAGTATGCCGTAATATCAGCGAGCTTCGTCGGTCTTTCCTTACAGATACGTGAAAATAATAAAGCGTAGAGAGAATTTTATAAACGAATTGTAGTTAACGTTTAATATAAGAATAGTAAGGGATTAAAAAGCACTAACTTTCAGTTTAGCACTTAGCTCTTATTATTTTTTTACATCTTAAGTTAGCAATTGGCTTTTTTCATTCAGTTTTTCAGTCAGCGTTGGCAAAGACATACTCTTTTGCAATTTTTGGTTGCAGCGTAGCGTAGGCTTGTGCGAATTGCAAATGTGTATGGCTTTAACGTTTGGCTCTTTTCTCAATTAGTTTAATTATTTCCTTAAATTCTTTTTTGTTCGATTCGTTTAAACCGTCCATAAATTTTTCAATCCGTTCTTTGGTTTCAAAGTCTAAGTTTAGTCTATTAAACAGGTCAACATCCTTTTCAATACTACCTGTAAATAAATCCGCTTTCTTTTCTTCCTCAATGCTTAAAAGCTTTGCAAATCTGCAAAACTGACCAATTTCAAATTCAACATCTAGTATTAAATTGTACTTTCCTTTGGTTAAAGTCTTCTGCCTGTCAATGGATTTTATTTTGCCTTCTCCTAGTGTTCTTAGAAATACACTTTGGTTTATCTCAAATATGTCTTTATCAATTTCTGCAATGGGAGAAAAATCACTTTTCTCCTTTTTAGTTTTAAAGTGTGCTCGACTTTCAGATATTTCGAGTAATCGGGTTGACATTGCATCTAAGTAGGCAATATCCTGAACAGATTTCCATTTAGATGGTATTATTGATTGTCCGTGCAAAGCTCCGATTAATCCGCCTGTAAATGCTGCAATGCTGTCAGTGTCAGTTCCAATTGAATTAACAGCCTGTTCGATTCCTTTTAATGGCTCGTTTGAGTATTTGCAAGTCAAATAGATACCTGCAATTACCGTTGATGTTCCTGAACCTTTTGTCTCATTTTTATAACACCCAAGTTTGGTTAAAGCGTCAAAATCAGATGTATTATTCATTAAAAGCTTATAAGTGACTCTAAGGTACTCTTGGGTTTCTTCAATTATTTCATTGAATAAATCTCTAAATGGCTTTAATGTTCCTTTATTCCATTCTGATTCCCAGCTTGAAAACTTTTGACTAGATAAAAAGTCAATTGAGAACTTTTGTCTCATATCCTTACCCAATTCGGTCAAGAATGATGTGGAATTGAAATTTTCTGAATTAAATCTCAAAATCGTATCAATAGAATAGCCATACAGCATTGCCCCTAAAATAGCACGTGGATGTCCGTGAGTTATGATGCTATTGCCAAATATTTCTTCTTTGATTTTATCAGGCTCTCCAAAATTTGCTAAGGCTATTGGCAAAATTCTCATAGCTGCACCATTTGCGCCACTCTCACGATAGTCAATTGTCGTTTTTCCTGCTTTGAAAGTAAAAAAGTTCTTATTCCATTTAGCAGATTTTCTTTCGATTTTGCGTGCAGCATTCTTTATTGTTCTACCTGCTCCTCTTGAATAGAGTAACCATTCTGGTAGTTCCTCTTTGGCAAAATACTGTTGGTCAACAAGGCCGTCTGATTTAATAGACCGAGCAACTGAAAGTAGTAACTGTGTGTCATCTGAATAAGACCCTGCTTTTAATTTGTCCACATATCCGTGAAACCTGCCACCAACATTCTTTTCCCAATCGTGAAACGTATTTATGTAGTCTGTACCAAACTTTTTGCGAAGTGTATCTTTTGACTTCTCAAATTCAGTCATCCAACCTAAAGCGTCACCAATAGCAGCTAATTTTAAACTTCCTTTGTATTTTGTTTCTGCTTTCATTTCGAACGATTTGGTGAAAAGATTTCTTTATCAACTACAAAATTGCTAGTGTCAAACTCAAAAAGTGATGCTTTGGCTTCTGCAAGTTCTGTATCTGACTCAAAGCACACTTGGATTATATTGTCTAATGGAATGAAATCTTTAACAAGTACTTCAGCTTGCACGTTAGTTGGATATTTTGAATGTATATTATTGTTTCTTGTGCCATAAGGAATAGGTATGTTTGTGGCAAACATCATTTTGAATTTATTCAAGTCGGTTGATATTCCAACTGTATTTGCTGCATTAGATGCTGCATTTGTAACAGAGAATTTGGTATTTAACTCATAAATTAAATCAGCTTTAATTTTAAGAACACACCATTTTATCAAATAATCATCTTTTGTTTTCTCTCTGAATTTTGAAAATAAAAATGTATTTGGACCTGAAATGGAAAGATTAATATAACTGTCATCATCAAATCTCAAACTATCTGGGAATTTAACATAGTCAATTATATCAATCTGTTCTGTATCGGCTGATTTTATTGCTCTTCGACTAATTAATTTTTGGTGTTCATATATTCCATATAAATTGATTGTCGGTGTAAAGTGAACCAAGTACTCGATGCCACGTTCCGCAATTTCATTTTTAAAGTCTATATGGTCAGGTTTAACACTCATATCAGGAATTAAAATGGTAAATCATCATCATAGGTGGATGATGCGATTGAGTTAGATTTCGGGCTTATATCATCTAAAAGGTCATAATCAATTTCTTTTAGGTAACGTGAAGGGTTGTCCTTATCACTTGAAAAAAGGAATAACTTATTTCTAGCCCTTGTCATACAGGTGTATAGTAATCTCCGTTCTGTAGAAATATGAAATTCATCGTCTTCTTCGATGAAACCTGGTGGATATGGTATTATATCATCGCTTAGGTCAAGAATAAAGACATTGTTGAACTCCAATCCTTTTATTGACGACATAGTACAAATCTTAACGCTATCACTACCATAATTAACTGGCTGACTTGATTTGACTAGTTCAGTTGAAAATCCGTTACTGTCAAGAAAACTTTTGATTTGTGAAACTCCATTTCTAGAACGATGAAGTACAACTGTACTCTGAATATTGTCGCTGTTTCTTAAATCAGTTAGTTGGTCGTCAAGATGCGAAAGCTGTTCATCGAAGTTAGAATAGTAAGCTATCTTAGGTTTTTCTCCACCTTTTAAGGCAGTTTCGACATTTGTAAATTCTGACTTGTCAATTTCTTTGTCTAAAAGTGATAATGCTGCTCTGGCTATATGAACTGAGTTTCTGTAGTTCTTTTTAAATTCAATTGTTCTACCACCACGAACATTAATACCTACTTCGCTCCAAACAAAACCACTTTTAAAAATGCGTTGTGCTGCATCTGCTATTATAGAAAGACTATTGGTTTCACTATCGACTAATTTTGATATAACAAGGATTTGAGCTTTGTTAAGGTCCTGTGCTTCATCAATTATGATGTGAGTATAAGGCTGAACAAAATTTGACTTTCTATTTATAATGTCTAATGCCATTATTGCGTAATCATCAAAATCTACTTTATCAATAGACTTGAGCTTTGCATTATAATCTTGGAATATTTTCCATATTACTTCTTTATCTTCTTTTGTGACACGGTCAGAAGTTCCCCTGCCTGTTCTTTTTGCCTCAATATATTCATCTCTTGTTCTGAAGTTTTTACCTTTCATCCAAGAAATTTCTTCCTGAAAAAATTCGGTTGACTTTGAAGCGATATTTTCAGTGCTAAATTTTCTTTTTAATGATGCAATTAAATCTGTTTGAGCACTACCACTTATCGTTTTCCAAGTTATTTTTCTTTGTCCATTTTCAAAAGTTTCTTTTCTAAGTGGAATGCCGTTCTGTTCAATGAAAGAAAATGCCCATTTGTGAAAATTGGTGATTTGTACATTCAGTCCATCAGCTGTTTTAGGTTTAATCTCATCGCTGTCTTTTTGATAACCTCCATTAATGTATGGCTTTATAGCTTCAATATATGCTGCTAAAGTTTTGTTGTAAGTAAATATTACAATCTTAGTCTCTTTAAAAAGATTTGCCTGAGTTTCTAAAAGGTGTTTTGCTCTGTAAAGTGCAACCGTTGTTTTTCCGCTTCCTGCAACTCCTTTAATCTGAATCGGGTTGGTTGGTGGTAAGAACAGTACTTTTTTCTGTTCGCCTTTGAGTGTAATTTTTTTTAGCATATCTATTCTCTTTTCTTGTGCTATATTTAATCAAATGACATTGATTTCCTTGGAACCCATTTATCTTTACTTTTATCGAATAGTAGTATTTCAAATTCCTGTGGGATGATGGATTTACATTTTATCTCAACTAAGCCTACTTTTTCAGATTCTATTGTTAGTATTTTATTACTTGATAAAAAAGGTTTTCGAACATTAAACTTGAAGTTCTCTCCAGTGTCAGAAAGTTTCTTCATTTGAGTTGACGACTTACAAATGATAGTTCCTGAATAACGTTCCAATGGCGCCCATCTTCCCTTATCCCCATACCAACCGCCTGAAATCACTTCAACCTTTGAAGGTAGCTCTTGATATTTTATTGGGTCGGTTACATAAATGCTAACGCCCCTACCTTCAACTAGATAATGCAGTCGGATGTTTTTTCCTTCTTCTACTATCTTGTAAATAAAAAACTGAGGTTCCTCCTTGAAATTTAATACCCAAGGAATGTTTTTGTTTTCAATATATTTTGGTTAGTTTAAACTCATACTATTTCTTTCTAAACGCTGGAAAAAACAGCTCTTTTGGTTTTTCAACGTTGGCTTTTATGTCGGCAAAAACAAATGTGCTGTTTGTGCGGTCGGCTTTTTTCAGCTTGTGGCCAATGGTTCGGGCTATGATGCGCTGCGTTAGAATCAGCCGCATCGGCTGAGCCGCGAGTTTGATTTGTCAGCTAAAGGTAATGATTCTTTTGAGAGAAAATTAATCTTGTTAACTCACTTATAGCAATGCCATTATAGCATCCATGAAAAAGCAGTAAGACGAGTATCTTTAAAGTTCACAAAAACATAAAGATATGAATACTCAAATTACTGCCGACACTAAATTATATATAGGAATTGACATACACAAGCGCAGCTGGAAAGTTCATTGTTCAACAGATCTATTTTCTGGCAAAAGTTTTAGTATGCCACCAGACCCTTTGCAATTGAAAGCTTATGTTGATAGACATTTTTCGGGATATGATGTAAGTACAGCTTATGAGGCAGGATGTTGTGGCTATTATGCCCATCGTTGTTTTGAGAGTTATGGCTGGCGCTCTTTAGTAGTTAATCCTGCCGATATCCATCGTAAGGGGAAAGAGCGTTTTACAAAGACCGATCGTATAGATGCACAGTTGATTAGTAGAGAATTGAAAGATGGTCGATTAAGTAGTATTTATGTGCCCGATGAGCATCGTGAAGCTTTGCGTAGTTTATTTCGTAGGCGTAATGATTTGGTAAAGGATTTTAGACGTATCAAGAGTTACATAAAAATGCAGTTGCTCTACTTTGGAATAAAAGTTCCAGAACAGTACGATAATGACCATTGGAGTCATGGTTTTCGGGGGTGGTTAGATGATATAATATTTGAATATGCAATAGCAAAAGCAAGCTTAGAGAGTAGGATGCGTTATTTTCGATTTGTAGATGAAGATTTACGTTTAGTTAGTAATCAGTTAAGAGCTTATTGTCGTAAGCATTTTAAGAAAGATTATTATTTGCTTAGAAGCATACCGGGTATTGGTGGAATTGTAGCTTGTGGAATTATTAGTGAATTAGGAGATTTACGCAGGTTTAATAGCATAAAACACTTGGCAGGTTATGTAGGGTTAGCTCCAGGTATTTATCAGAGTGGTGATAATTATAAAACGATAGGTATAACGCCACGAGCACATCGATTAATGCGATCATATTTTATAGAAGCCTCATGGCAGGCGATTCGAACAGACCCAGTGATGCAGCATTATTACCGAAAGCATTATGGTAAGGATACTAAGAAGATAATCATAAAGATAGCTCGTAAGTTACTTAGTAGAACTTTGGCCGTTATCAAAACAGAGACTCCTTATGAGATAGGAGTTATAGAATAGTATATAAATCAATAACAAAGCTCAGAAAAGAAGTATTTAGAGTCCATATCACAAAACAACGTGGGTGACTTCAAAATTAACCCGAAGATCACATTTTTATAGCAAGTGGCTGGACTTATTATAACTTATAATCATACAGATGCTGGTGACGACCAATAGAGTTGATCACATATAGGATGCGGAGCAAGTTATAAGGTATTGAAGTATTGATAATCCTTCGGAATTATCAACAATTCAACACCCTAAAATTATTATTATGTAAGAATTAAAAATAAATATAGTAACTTTGAAAAACTAGACTAGTGCTTTTCATAGGACACATTGTTAGCTACAGTTTTTTTATTCAAAAATGTCTTCTTTGTCGAGATTGTTTATTGAGTTTTTTCTAGCCCAGAGGAAGAAAACAAAGTGAATGAGAAGAAATATTCCCCAATAAATCGCAACCATAATAGATACATTCAAATTTTCATATTTCGAGCCAAATCCAAGTCCAATCCATAAAAGCGATATTCCGTTGTGAATTAAATAAGTTGTTAGATGGAATCTGAATCCAACATCATATATTGGTAAATATTCTCCGTCTTTTCGTCCAAAATACCAACCCGATGCAAACATTAGTAGTCCGTAAGTTACTGCTGAAATTGTAATTATGATCCCAAATTGATTTTCAATTCCATAACTCAAGAAATATCTGAAAATTATGGTCAGTACAGTTGCAGTCAATGTAAATTTTAATAAATATGGTGTAATTGTTTTCATTGTTCGTTTAATTTTAGAATATTTTTAATTTCGGTTGAGTAAAATAATTTGATATTTCTATTGACAAATTGATTGAAAAGTTCTTGACCAAGATTTGTCAAATAATAATATTTTCTGTCTGGACCTTTATTTCCTTCTTTCAAGTCGTAAGTCAAAACATCAATATGCTCGTATTTTCTTAATGCTCTGTATAGACTTTGCTCTTCACAACTAATTGTTCCGTCCGATTTCTTTTCAATGAAATTTTTAATTTCATCAACATACTTTTTGCTTTCTTGAAGAGCCATAAAAATCCAAAGTGTCAATTGACCTTTTTTATATGTGTTTTCCCAAGAAAGCAATAATTCATTTAGTTTTTTGTCATTTTTCATTATTACTTTATTTGTATTAAACAACTTGAATAATACAAATGTAACAATATTTTTAATTATGACAAATTAACTTCTAAATTTCAGGAAATTAAGGTTGAGGGTTGGGCAAAATTGTAGCTAACGGTCTCGGCTATGAGTAGTTGCGTGGGTAAGTTACAAACTTTGAAAGTACACACCAAACTGAAAATCCGCAAGGATTTTCAGAAGTAGGCGAGAACAAGCAATTACTTATAGCCATTGTTGTGTGTAGTGCTTTTTTATTCAGTTGCTAAATCCATTTTTTGGTTCAGCAATTCCACGTTGAAATTAATTTTTGCGTTTAATGCTTTGAATACTTTTAAAATCGTCTCGAACCTTGCGTCTGTCAGATTATTCTCGATTTTGGAAATCTGTGCTTTTTTTACTCCGATTAATTCTCCGAGTTGGGTTTGTGTCAGTTTTCTTTCTTTTCGAGCTTGCTTAATTGCTTCTCCGATTAAGTCAAGTCGCAATTCGTTTTCATAAGCATCTCTTTCCGCTGTACCTTTTTTACCAAGGTATTTGTCTTTTACTTCGTCAAGTGTGTATGTTTTCATTACTTCTTGTTTTTGCTTTCAAAATACTTGTTCATTAATTCGGTCGCTTTGTCAATTTCCTTTTTCGGTGTTTTTTGAGTTTTTTTGACAATTCCGTGAGTAGCAATTACTATAGTCACTTTATTATCCGTTTTGTCCCAAAATGCGAAAAGTCGGTATTGTTTTTTGTTGTACAAAGTCCGAAATTCCCAAATATCTGAAGTCAGTTTTTTAAAGAGCGTATTGTCGGTTTTAACTTTTGCTCTGTCAATATTGAAAAGTATTTTCTTTCGAGCCTTTTCATCGAGTGTATCCAAGAATTCAAAAACTTCTTTCAGGAACTCAACTTTAAATTTTTCCGTCATTCAGATATTGGTTTGCTACAAAGATAAAAGTTTCCTTTTTAGTAAACAAATTTTATTCCAAAAACGATTTTCTCGCATTACACACAACGGTCTCGTATAACCGTCAGTTACGGGTTAAAGTACGCAAATTTTTCGGTTAAGCACAGACGTTAGCAATTCCGAGTGGATTCGGACATAGTCGAATCCGCCGTAATTGCGGTTATACATTGTTGTGGTGTCGTTATTTTTCATTCGCAAATTTATCCTTAATTGCTTTTTCAACTCGAATCAATAAAAATACGACCATTAATATCATTAATCCTAGTCCTAAAAACATTCCGATTTTAGCATCAGGTTTAAATATTAATCCAAAAATCGAACTCAAAGTCAAAAGTGCACCAAGTTTAATCATTTCAAAAGAAGAGTATTTTTGAGAAAAATCCCATCTCTCTTGATTTTTCATTGAGCTTGAAGTTCTATATCCATAAAGTCCATTTATTTTTTTCGGTGGAAACTTTAGCATTAAAAACCCTGCAAGCATAAAAATTATTCCAGACGATGACGGAATTAAAAATAAGGGATTGTCAAATGGCAAATTCATTATTAATTTTCGATTTTATATTTCTTCGAGTTTGATTTAATCAACAAATATGGTATTCCGATAATCATTGAAGTCCAAAAGGCATAGTTTTGAATACTTTGGTTTTCAGTCAATTTAGCAATTAAGTAACCCAAAATGGTAATTATAGCCATTCTGAACATTACATTTCCGAATAAATTTACTATCCCTTTAATGTTGTATTTTTCTTTTTCTTCTTTTGGCATTGTATTGTAGCCAGCAACCAGCCAATACATTTTTCCGTATTTTATTAAAATTCCAAGAACTATAAAAATTATTGCTGCTACTATCATTCTAAAATATTTTAAGTTTTCCGTTGTTTTCTATACGTTCGGTCATAATGCACCACAACGGTTTTGTGTATGAGTAGTAGCGGATTAAAATGCTATTACTTTTTCGGATAGCAAGATATATAATAAATGCAATAACGCTTCAAGTTTGTACTTAAACCGCTATTACTTATACACCGTGTTGGTAGCCGTTGTGTTTTCTACCATCATATCTTTTTCAATAAATTCAACATTTTCTCCGTTTTGATTGCTCGTATTTTCAAAACGAATAATTAAAGATTTACCAAAAAAGAAATTTTTATTATTCATTACTTGAAAATGCAAATGAGGTTCAGTTGAACGCCCAGAATTCCCACATAGTGCAATTTCCTGACCTTTTTCCACTATATCACTGACCTTAACTATTATCGAGTCTTTTTTTAAATGAGCATAAAAACTATATTCATTATTCTGATGTTCAATTATAATATAATTTCCTGCTATATTGTTAGTCTTCCAATCAACTGAAAAATCTCCTACTTTATTGTAATCTCTAGTTTTATTATTTATAGCTACTACTTTACCTTTAGAAGAAGCAATTATTGGACTACCAAAACAAAAATAGTTTTGAATATTATTTTTGTTTTTTAAATATGTTTTCTCTTTTTCATTCTGAATAACAAAGTCATAAGCATATCGTTGAGTAATCAATTCCCAAGAATGTGAATTTTCTTTATTGGTACCACCGTTTGCTACAAGCCATTTTTCCTTAAATGGTAGTATATACTTATTAGCTGTTTGAACTTTATTTGTTTTTATTACTCTTAGGTATAATTCTCCGAAAATTTGTTTTATAACTTGAACTAAAATAAATGGATTAAAATTTGACAAAAAATCTGTCTTATAAAACTCCTTGTATTTTTTATCTTTTTGTTTATTGTTCCTATGTGAGAATGCCAATAAAAAAAATAAAGTTAATAATAAAAACCAAGGACTATACTTTCTCAATACAATGCCTAACACACCAATCCAAGAAAAAACACTAACATCAATTTTTCTCATAATATAAATTTTTCTCTAATATTTTTACTAGGTACAGAGCAATTATTTTTAATAATATTCTTTCTGAAATTTGAAATTATACTATAAAAATAATCTCTTATCTTTTTGGGGATAAGTTTAAGTATTTTACCAATTATCCTATATTTTGGCAGAGCTAATAAAATTTTAATAAAAGCTTCAGATTTATCATAAAAGTATTGACGGTCAATTAAAAGAATAGTCTCGTTTGCTTTTAATGGATTAATATTAAAATTCTCTAAAATTTTTAATCCAAATTTGGATTGATTGGAAACTAACTTAAATTTATTTTCAGTGTCGTTGTTTGCTATAAAAATCATAGTATGATTACAAAAACCACAATCCCCATCAAAAATTATGTATTTATAGTTTGACTTTTCCATTTTAATATTCGTTTTGTTTTTAAGAAAATATTATCCCAGTCTTCATTTGTTAGGAAAAACCCATAAATCATAATAAATAGAATTTCAAAATCATAAATCATCATAAAGAAGTATATACCTAAATGCAAAAAAATACCTGAAAATAATAGTGGATTTCTAAACTTCTTATTCCAAATCAAGATTGGGAATAGTAATTCAAATGCAAGTGTGAAATAAGTTGAAAAAGCTATGAAGAAGGAATTTTTAGAAAAAAGATAATTAAAAGGGCTGTTATATCTTTCAAGATTTAAAATATAATAATTTGCAACACCATTGTACCACATATCTGAATGGATTTTATGAATAAATGACACAAAATATACTAAGCATAAATGAATCATAATTGAGTAAACTGCTAGATTACTTATAAAGTTTGATAGTTTATTTAAGTTAATGTTTTTATATTTTAGTTTTTTAAAAGAAAGAAAATCGTATGAATTTGTGAAAATTAAATACAAACATAAATACGTGAGTAAATTATCGCCTCCATTACTGTAGAGATAAATTAATTCCCCATTGAAATAAATACAAATAAATAATAAAAAAACAGTCAACCTCTTACCTATACCAAATGCAAAAAGCAAAGATAAAATAACAGTTAAAATTATTATTATAGGAATATTACCTATCGAATAATCTAAAAAAGGAAATATTTGAAGTATAGGGCTTTTAGCATCAATTAAATCTCCATAGATTAAGGAGATTGAGCCCCAACCTAAATATGTCTTTTTGATAATGTGAAAACATATATAAACTCTGAATAAGGGCAAATAATTAGAGAAATAATTTTTCTCGCTCAAATAATCAATTATTCTTGAAACTTTTCCCATTTGTTTGTTTTTAAATTGTAGTAATTACTCTTAAAGAAAGGGTACTCTTTTCTTACCAAATCTTTTTTATATCTATCTTTAAATTTTGGAAGGTCTTTTGCACCCAATATTATTTGAACTTTTGTATCTGTCAATTCTTTTAAACTGGCAAATATTTTTGCGTGTTTAATTAGTGTTGATAGGTTTGGCGAAGTATTAAAGTCATCTCTCACATTATCGATGTATTTTTGAAAACAATCAGAATAATCAGGTATAGTATCACAATTTCCTTTTATTTTATATATATCGTAACTTTCTCTTATTAAATCTCCAATTGGACTTGATAGATTATGAAGGATATAATCTAAGTTTGATAATTCATCATCAAAAGGGTATTGTATTTTTCTTTTTTTATGAATATTTTCAAATACCTCATATACAGTTATTTTAGTAGAATCTTTTAGGTCAGTATATACATAATATAATCTGTCATCATAATCTGGTGGTGGTGCGAAAAAACCCCATCTTTGATAAAATATACCATCCCATTTTTTATAAAGGTCGTAATTCTGTACAATAGGCAAACTACTGTCGGGCAAGTTAAAAAAGAAATTAGCGCCCCACCATAAAGTAAATACTCCTAGTATTATTAGTTTTATCATTTTCATAATAAATTCAGAATAAAAAGTTGCCCCATTATTCAATAAATGGAGCAACTTAATTAATAATTACAGTTGGGCAAGTTTACTTTCTTGAATAAGATTATTATCTATTTCAAGGTTAACTAAATTATCTTTAGCTCTTGTTAAAGGCCAAAGTGCAACAGCAGCATATACAGCTTCTCTACTTGATTTTTGCCAAGCTTTTACAGCTAAACGCCCTGCTGCTCTCGCTAATCCAGTAACTGCTTGTTTATCTGGTTGGTCAATATTGGAATTAATTTGCATCTGATTGAAATTTTCCAAATTTGACAACTGCTTTTCATTTGTTTCAATACTTTTAAAAGAAAACAAAGAAAAACATAACATACAAGCTAGAGTTAGTAAACTCCCTTTTTTAATTAAAGACATAATATTAAAATTTAGATTTACCTTCATTATCGTATTCAGGTATTACGCCTACTTCTTGATAAGGTGGTTTCGGTTCCCCACCTTCGGCAACCATTGAAAGAATCTAAATCAGTCTATTTTTAATATCCAAAGAGTGGATTTCTCTGACCGTTAGTTTGTTTAAATGGCTACCAACTAGTTTATATACGTATATTTTTGCTTTATAGCTTCCTTTTTTGGAAGGATATGCGGAATAATAATTGTTTTTTATACGACTATGATTCAGCAATTTTTAAAAGCAATTTTTTCATTTAAACCAAAAATAATATAAAATTTATAAATTTTCAAAAGGATTTTTAATATTTGATAATTTCTTGCTAGAAACATGCGTGTAAATCATCGTGGTTTTCGGACTACTATGCCCTAACAACTCTTGAATATAGCGAATATCAGTGCCGTTTTCTAACAAATGTGTAGCAAAACTATGACGTAAAGTATGTAAAGTAACAGGTTTATGAATTCCTGCTAAGTATAAGCTCTTTTTTAATACTTTTTGCGAGCTCGTAGCCGAATACATCAACCCATTTTTTCCTTCAAATAAAAAATGGGTAGGTTTGTATTGCTTATAATATGTTCGTAACAATGTTAAAAATGAAGGAGCCAATAATGTGTATCGATCTTTTTTACCTTTTGCATTTTTAATATGAATAAGCATTCTTTTACTATCAATATCCTTTAACGTTAATTGTAAGGCTTCACCAATTCGCAATCCGCCAGAATACAATAAGCTAAGCAGGGTTTTGTGTTTTAAATTATGAGTGTTGTCTAATAACAACTTAACTTCCGAAAGACTTAAAACCACAGGTAATTTCTTTTCTTTTTTAGGACGTTGAATAGCTAAGCTCTCTATTTCTAAGTTTTTATATTCTAAATATTTTTTAATACCGTTAATACATTGATTTTGGTAAGAAATAGATCGGTTTTTTCGTACAATAAAATCGTAATTAAATTGCTCTATTAGCCTTTTGTTATAGTCAAAGTTGTTTTTTAAAACACAATATTTAATAAAAAAGTGAGCTACTTCAATATAAGTATTTACAGTATTTTCACTATACCTTTTTTCTTGAAGCCAACGTTTAAATCGTTTTATATCAGTCAATTTTTCATAAGGAATAATAACCGTGTGTATATCATTTTTTTGAGGAAGAGAATTTATGACGCTCCAATTGTTGTTTTTTATATGTTGAAGAAGTTTCTCTTCATTTTTTAATGAATAAGGAATGTAAAAAGTTTTATGAGTTTTACTCCATTTTACCGTTTCAATAGATTTTATAGATGTCTTTATATCATCATGATAGCCAAATTTAATAGCAATTTGTAAATGTCCTTTATGATTAAATTGGCATAAGGTAATTTCTTTGGATAACTTTTTCATACTGCAACTATTACACTATCAAAAATAGCAAAAAAATATTTTATTTGATAATAAGGACTTTATAAGCACAATTGTTAAAACTCTCGTTGTCGTTTGGCTTCAAAAGTTAAGATAGCTGCAGCAACCGATACATTCATGGAATCAATTTCACCTTGCATTGGGATGTTAATATTTTGAGTAGCCTCGTCTCGCCAAATTTGTGTTAAGCCTGTAGCTTCGGTACCTACTACCAAAGCCGTAGCTTTTGTGTAGTCGTTTTTATGGTATTCGTTTGAGTTTTGTAGCGTAGCACTATAAATATGGATGTTGTGCTTTTGTAAAAAAGCAATAATTTCTTCAGAAGAACCTACACCAATTTGATTGGTAAACACACAGCCTACACTAGAGCGAATGATGTTGGGATTGAATATATCCGATTTAGGATTTGCAATAAAAACAGCATCTACATTCGCAGCATCGGCAGTACGTAACATAGCACCAATATTTCCTGGTTTTTCAATACCTTCCATAACCAACACGAGTGGGGTAGTGGTGTTGAATTCAATAGCGTCTAAATCAAAACTTTTAGATTTAACCACAGCAATAATGCCTTCTGTAGTATCACGATAGGCAAGTTTTTGATATACTTCTTTTGTAATTTCGATGCAATTAGCCGTTTGATTTTTTATTTCAGTTAGATTTTCTTCTGAGAAAAGTTCAGGTACAAAAAGTACAGTGTCAATTTTATATCCACCTTTGAGTACTAACGAAATTTCGCGTTGTCCTTCAACTAAAAAAAGTCCTTTTTTCTTACGTTCACGCGATTTTTCTTGAAGCTTTAAAAGCTCTTTTATATAGGCGTTTTGTGTACTGCTAATCTGTTTCATTCTTGCAAAAATACGAATATAGACTTAATCAATTACCTAGAGAGAAATACATGAGTATAGAAAAGAAATGATTTAAAGTCAAGTTGCAGGAAATTAACTGTTTGGCTGTAGTTTTAGAATAAAAAAAGCTCGGTTGCCCGAGCTTTTTTGAGAAAAAATTATTGTCATTTCAAACATAAGTGAAATGGAAGGAGAAATCTTAAGTTCCAATAGTGTTTAATCTTAAGAAAAAAACTTACTCATTTTAATGAGATTTCTCACTATCGTTCGAAATGACTAAGTCAATTTAGAAAGATGTTTTATTGATTCTTATACTTATCAGAATAACGTTTCCATAATTTGGTTTGGTGCGATTCTAAACTAATCTTTCTTCCTTGAATAAAAGCTTCGTTTAAAATATTTGTACGCATATCTAAAGCATCTCCTTCAGAAATAAATAGGGTAGCATCTTTACCAACTTCTAAAGTACCTACTTTATCATCAATTCCTAATATCTTGGCATTATTACCTGTAATTAGCTGAACTGCTTTTTCTTTATCTAATCCGTAAGCAGCGTAAGTACCTGCATAAAAAGGAAGGTTACGTGTACTCATACGTTCCATTTCTCCTTCCATACCTAAACCTACTAAGATACCTGCATCAGCTAATATTTTAGCAGCACGATAAGGTCTGTCATAATCAGTATCTTCACTATTAGGTAAACGGTGCGCACGTTCTAAAATAACAGGAATGTTGTTAGTGTTTAATAAATCGGCTACTTTTTCAGCCTCTTGTCCGCGAACAATAACGATGTTTTTAATACCTAATTCTTTACAAGTATTAACCGCATCGGTAATTCCTTTTTTACCAGATACGTGTACAAACATTTTTTGAGAACCGTTTAAAACACCTTGTAAAGACTCATAAGGTAAGTTTTTAGTAGACTTATTGCTAGCTAAATAACTTTTTGCGTTGGCAAAAAAGTCTTTAAATTCCTCAATGTTTTTTTGATAGTCTTTATTTGGTTTTAAACCAGGATCTTCTCCCATCCACCAACGACCACGGCTAAAAGCATTAGGCCAATTCATGTGAATTCCGTCATCAGTTTTGATAGAAGCGTCTTCCCAATTCCAAGCATCTAGTTGAACGATAGAAGAGGTACCAGAGATAACTCCGCCACGGGGCGCTACTTGTGCCATTAACACTCCGTTAGGACGCATCGTTTCTACTACTTTGCTTTCGGTATTGTAAGCTATAATACTACGGATGTGAGGCAACATGGTACCAACTTCGTCAACATCTCTTGTAGCACGAACGGCATCTATTTCAGCTAATCCTAAAGAGGTGTTTGCAGCAATAAATCCTGGATATACATGTTTTCCTTTTGCATCAATAACGGTACCCATGCGGGCAATTTTCATTTTAGCACTTCCTACAAACTTAATTTTTCCGTTAGAGAACATAATTAAAGAGTTTTCAATCACTTCTCCATTACCTAAATGTGCCGTAGCACCTTCAATAGAATAATCTTGAGTTTGCTTAGGTGCTGGTGTTTGTTGGGCTAGTATGTTTCCTAAGAATAAGAAACATACCAAACTATATATTAATTTAATTTTCATGTTTTGTATTTTTAAGTTCTTATTCTGTATCACAGTGAAATAATTTTTGAGTTTTTTTCTTAGGAGCTTGTGTTTTACCACCTTTTAACTTCTCTTGTAACATCATGTTGATCAATTTAGCACGTTCTGCTTTGATAGCTTTACGTTTTTCTAAATCTTTTTCAATATCGAAGTACATTGCTCCATCAATAATTGTTTTCTCTGCTTTTGAGTACACAGATAAAGGGTTTCCGCTCCATAGAACTACATCGGCATCTTTACCTACTTTAATACTGCCTGTACGATCGTTTAAGTGTAATAATTTTGCAGGATTGATAGTTACTGTAGCCCAAGCTTCTTGTTCGCTCATTCCACCGTACTTTATCAATTTAGCAGCTTCTTGGTTTAATCTACGAGACATTTCAGCATCATCAGAATTAATAGCAACGGTAACTCCTTGGTTGTGCATAATTGCCGCGTTGTAAGGAATAGCGTCGTTTACTTCATATTTGTATGCCCACCAGTCAGAGAAAGTAGAACCACCAGCTCCGTGTTCTTTCATTTTATCAGCAAGTTTATATCCTTCTAAAATATGAGTAAATGTGTTGATGTTAAAGTTGAATTGTTCAGCTACCTTCATCAACATATTAATTTCTGATTGAACGTAAGAGTGACATGAAATGAAACGCTCTTTGTTAATGATTTCTGCTAAGGTTTCTAACTCAATATCTTTACGATATGGTTGTCCACTTTTCTTTTTAGCATCGTATTCTTTAGCTCTTTGGAAGTAATCGATATATACTTGCTCAACTCCCATACGAGTTTGTGGGAAACGAATGGTGTTAGAATCTCCCCAGTTAGATTGTTTTACGTTTTCACCTAAAGCAAACTTGATAAATTTAGGGGTATTGTTGTATAATAATCCGTCAGCATTTTCTCCCCATTTTAGTTTAATGATAGCAGAGCGTCCTCCAATAGGATTGGCTGAACCATGTAAAATTTGAATAGAAGTAACACCACCAGCGATGTTTCTATAAATATTAATATCGTTAGGATTAATCACATCTTCAATAGTTACTTCAGCAGAAGAATTATGACCTGATTCGTTAATTGCTGACGCAGCAATATGTGAGTGTTCATCAATAATACCAGCGGTAAGGTACTTACCTGTTCCGTCAATTACTTTTGTACCTCTACTAGATAAATTTGATCCTATTTTTGAAATTTTTCCGTCTTTGATTAACACGTCAGTATTGTTCAATACTTCGTTGTTTTCAGAAGTCCAAACAGTAGCATTTTTAATTAAAATAGTTTCGTTTTGAGGCTTAGCAGCGTTACCATAACCTACATTAGGGAAAGAAACAGCAAAAACTTCAGGTGTTTTGTCGTCTTTTTTCTTGTCTTTCTTTTTCTCGTCTACTTTTGAATTATAAGTAGCTGACCATTTACTTTCGTTTCCGTTATTATCAATAGCGGTACCTTTAATTTGTTTATTGTCTAATTGACCAGTTAAGCGTGTAAAATTATCACCTTCTCTTAAAGTAATGTTTATCCAATCATTAGCAAATGAAAAGTTTGAGTTGATTTTCTCTTCACCTTTTTTAATTTCTGCAGTTTGTTTAGCTCCTGAACCTGTAATTGCCATGGTATACGTTGAACCATTAACATTTAAGGCATAATTACCCGTAATATCTTTGATATCCATTGGATTGATAACATTCTTAGCTCCTTGAACCCAGTTTTCAAATAGGGTAGTTTTTGAATCAAAAATATCTCCAGAAGTAATTAAAAAGTTAGCATAGCTTCCAGCTTTTAAGTTTCCTATTTTAGTATTATTTAAAATGTTAGCAGGAACCGTTGTCAATGCTTCTAAAGCAGTAGTTTTATCTAGCCCGTGAGCAATAGCTTTTTGTAAGTTAGTGCTAAAATCTTTTACATTTTTTAAATCGTGTGTAGTTAAAGCAAAAGGAATTTTATTTTGAGCAAAAACAGCAGGATTTGAAGGCTCTTGATTCCAAGCGCGCATATCACTCAACGCAATTTTATCCGTTAAAAATGGGTTAGATACATCGTAAGCTTTTCTAAAATTAATAGGAAGGATATAAGTAGCATTGGTTGCTTTTATATCATTAATTCTTTCGTACTCATTTCCTCCACCTAAGATAGTGTATTGAATACCGAATTCATCTCCAATTTTATCAGCTCGTAAATTATCTAAATAACCACCTGCATTAAAAATTTGTGGTAAGTTTTTGTTATTATTTAAAGCTTCTAAAGCTAAGTCAGTATTTTTAGCATTTCCATTAGCATACCAATCAGCATCTAAATAGGTTTGGCGCAGTAAAGCCATAGCTCCCATACGTGAAGTTGGGTAACTTTGACGTGATTTTACACTTTTAGAAAACGACAAGTAGTTCCCTGATTTTTTATCTAGAATTCGATACGCGTCAGTATTGTTAGGATTTAAGGCAACTAGCATTCCGTTACCTCGCATTATACCGTCTGCTACGTGTGTATTAACAGCACCGAAACCAGCAGCTAATAATTCTTTAGCTTTTTTAGCGTCAAATTTGAATTCTGAAGCAGGATCTATATCAGGACGAATATGATCGTTCCAATAATATCCTTTTCTGCCAGCATCGTATTGAGGTCCTTGTCCGCGACCACCTTCTCTTTTTGGTTTTTCAATACCAAAAGTGGTATAAACATCTACAAAAGAAGGATAAATAGATTTGCCATCAAGATCGATAGATTGTGCTTCGTTAGGAATGGAAACAGATTTTCCTACAGAAACCACTTTTCCGTCTTTTACAAGTAATGTTCCTTTTTTTATTACTTGATTAGGAGTAACATAAATGGTAGCATTGGTAAATGCATACACATTGTTTTTAGATGACTTTACCCCAGTATTGGTAGGAAAGTACTCTTGCGCAAAAGAACTACTAATACACAAGGATAAGAGTAAGAATAGTATTTTTTTCATTGATTATTGAGTTGATTAGTTCATAAAAGTATACAGTAAAAAAGAAATAAAACTCCTTTTAACAAAACATTAAGAATTAGTTAAGGATTAATTTTCCAATTTTTTCGTGACCTGATAACCAAGCAGTATTGCTGTCTACAAATTGAATTGAATAGTATCCTTCTTTACTAACATTCGTCCAAGTGTGTCCACCATCATTAGAAAATGAAACGCCAGTTTTTCCAACCGCAAAAACTTCTTTACCGTTAGTATTAGGTACATATTGCACACAGCTTTTATAATTAGGATTTTGATTGTTAGCTACAAGTGTCCATGTTTTTCCTCCATCAGAAGTAACAGCTTTGTTAGCAAGATTATCTTCAGGTTTTGAATAGTTTCCTCCAATGGCGATTCCGTCGTTTTCATCGTAAAAATCGATTGAGTAAATTCCTTGTGAACCATCTCCCTGAACTATTGGTGTGTCAAAAATCTCCCAAGTGTTTCCAAAGTCGGTAGATTTTAAAATACGTGCTTTTGTTCCACCAGATCCAATCCAAACCATGTTGTTTACTATCGAAATGTTGGTGTTACTAGCGGCAAAAAACGCTTCACCTTCTTCAAAAGTTGGTAATTGTGTGCATGGTAGTTTAGTCCAAGTATTTCCTCCATCCGAAGTAAGAATAATAGATGGACAATCTTCAGTAGGGTCACCAACTGCAATTCCGTGCTTTCCATCAGCAAAGAATTTCATACTGTCGTAAAATACTTTTTCATTTTTTTCAATATAAACCAATTGAAGTTCCTCTTGACTTTTTTTGTATAGAAGAGCCGGATTAGCTACCGATAATACAAAAATATCCTTATCGTTTTGAGTAATACTTCTAAAATGTGGAATGATTGAATCATTGTATTTCAGTTTTTGAGTGCTCCAAGTTTTACCTCCATCTTCAGTAGTTGTAATATCTCCTATAGAACCAGCATAGGTTAGTTTATTGGCATCAATAGCTAGTATAGCTCTAATGCTAGTGCTGTCTCGCTTTATTTCTGTAATCGTAACAGAGTTAATAGTTCTTGGGGTGTATTGTTTTTCAGTTTTACAAGAAATTAACACGCAAAAGAGAAAGAAAAGTACAGATAGTTGTTTCATGTGTTTGGTTGCTTTTTTTTGATATTTTTACAGAACTAAAAATAGATAAATCAAACTTAATTCAATGAAAAAAGCCTTGGTAATTTCTGGAGGAGGAAGTAAAGGAGCGTTTGCAGGTGGAGTTGCACAATACTTAATGAAGCATAAAAATAAAGATTATGACATGCTTTTAGGTACTTCTACAGGTAGTTTAATGGTATCGCATTTGGCTTTAGGTATGGTTGATGAATTGAAAGAGGTATATACTTCGGTAGATCAAAAAGCTATTTTTAGTAACAGTCCGTTCAGAGTAAAATCAGTACATGGTGAAAAGGTGGTGTCAATACGACATAGAAACACGTTTTGGAACTTTTTAAATGGAAGTAAAACCTTTGGTGAGAGTAAAAATTTACGTAAGCTCATAAAAAATAGCATAACCAAAGAAATGTATGATGAGATTAGAAGGTTAAATAAAGAAGTAGTAGTAACAGTTTCTAATTTAACAGCGAATCAAATTGAATACAAGTCGATTTTAGAGTGCGAATATGAAGATTTTTGCGATTGGATTTGGGGTTCGTGTAACTATGTGCCGTTTATGAGTTTGTTAGAAAAAGATCACTGTCAGTATGCAGATGGAGGTTTTGGAAGTTTAATACCTATACGAGAGGCAATTTCTAGAGGAGCTACAGAGGTAGATGCAGTAATTTTAGCTACCGAGGTAACACAAATGAATAGATTGCCAGCAAAGAACCCATTTTCATTGATGATGGACACGTTTGATTTCATGTTAGAAAATGTAGAGCGACATAATATTACCATAGGAAAGCTATCAGCAAAACACCATAATGTGAAGTTAAATTTATACTATACACCAACGGTTTTAACTACAAATTCTCTAGTATTTGATAAAGAGAAAATGAAACAATGGTGGAAGTCAGGATATAATTATGCTAAAAAGCTAAATGATGATAGAATGACAGAGTTTAGACCAGAAATGGTAGATAATCAGGAAATTGAAGAAGGAATAGAAAACAATTAAGTATGAAGTTTGGAAAGGTAGAACACCCTGAGTTAATAGATTTTGCATTACCTGAAACTCACCCTAAAACAATGGAGTTGTTAAGTTCTTATGAAAAGAGTGATAAACCAAGTGTTTTTGTAGGATGTGCTAAGTGGAACAAAGCCGATTTAAAAGGGTTTTATCCGAGAGGCACAAAAGATGAATTAGAATATTATTCGAAGCAATTCAATTCTATCGAATTAAACGCTACTTTTTATCGTCAATTTTCTGCGGAACAATTTGCTAAATGGAAAGAAAAGACTCCAAAAGGGTTTAAGTTTTTTCCAAAGTTAGGGCAGGAGATAAGCCATTGGAAACGACTAGAAAGTGTTCAAGATGCGGTGAATATTTATTTAGATAATGCTTCAAATTTAGAAGAAAAATTAGGAACGATCTTTTTACAATTACATTCTAATTTTGGACCTAAAAACTTTGATAAACTACAAAATTTTGCTGTGAGTTGGCCTAATGGAATTCCGCTTGCCATAGAAGTTCGTCACCCTGATTGGTTTGAAGATAGAGAAGTGTTTGATGAATTCACTCAGTTGTTAGAAGAAAATAATATAGCTAATGTATTGGTTGATACGGCAGGTAGACGGGATATGGTACACATGAGACTGACCAATAATGAGGCTTTTGTGCGTTATGTGGGAGCAAATCATCCAACAGATTATTCACGTTTAGATGAGTGGGTAGAAAGACTAAAACAGTGGAGCGATTTAGGATTACAAAATATTAACTTTTTCATTCATCAAAATTTAGAAGTAGAATCTCCTTTGTTAGCAGCTTATTTTATTAAAAAGTTGAATAAGGAACTAGGGATTGATTTAAAGATTCCTAATGAAGATAATAATCAACAAATGAGTTTGTTGTAATAAAAGAAAGAGAACTCAGTCATTCCGAACGAGGTACGAGGAGGAATCTGCAAGTATTCAAAAGATTTCTCCTTTGGTCGAAATGACGTTTAATTGTTTTTCAAAAAAATAAAAAATCCAGCCAAGTAGCTGGATTTTTATTTTATAGTGTTTTGATTGCTTTATTTCAAGTCAATATACATGTTGTTATAGTCAGGATTTGCCATAGAAGAATTCCAGTTTGGAGAAATTTGAGAACCTTTTCGCAATGTTGGTAGTCCCTTCGCTCCTGTCGTAATGTATTGAATAGTTCTTTCTAATAAAGGCTCTGTAGAATCACCCAAGACACCTAAATTCCCAGGATCTTCATCTATAAGAATATCAGGAGTAAATCCTTCAGGAGAATTTTCTCCATCAACATTTTGAATTTCAGAAACAATAGGCTGTAGAGCCCAAGTATGACTTTTTAAATTATCTCCATATCGAGTATAATCGTCAGAATCGTATAAAGTTATCGAACCAACATGCTTTCCATAAGTTTGAGCTCCTACTAGTTTAACATCAATATATGGTTTTAGAGAATTGATTACGACTTCAGAAGCTGAGGCAGAATTACCAGAAACAATAAAATATACCGTTGTTAAATTCAAACTGTTAATAGCTTCTTCTAACACAATAGTTCCTTGCGAATTTGTGTTTTTAATTTGATTCGTAAAATTGTTGATGAATGATTCAGCAGGGCGAGAATTCATTACTTTTTGATTCCATAGTTGTTTCGCAAACAACTCATCAGTAAATTGTCCAGTAATCATACTACCTAAATAGGTAGCTGTTTGTAGAGAACCACCACCATTGTAACGTAAATCGATAATTAAATCGGTAATTCCGGCAGCTTTAAAGTTGGCAAATTCGGCATTTAAATCTCCATCGAAATCTTTAGAGAATTGATTGTAGAGTAAATAACCAATTGTATGACCTCCATTTGTAATTACATTGCTTATCTTAACAGGGTTTTCAGTTACTTGTGATTTGTTAACCGTGATAGTTGTTCCATTACTAATAGGATTTCCTCCGTTATAATCCGCCAAATGAATGGTAAATGTTTCATTGGCAAATAAATCATTTACATTAGCCCTAGTTAAAGTTGTTCCGTTAACTTCAGTAATAATCATACCTCTAGTTACTCCTTGCATTTCAGCATCTGAACCATTAACAACATCGTATACGTACACATAATAACCACCAGAACCGTCAGAAAAATCAGCACCTATAGCCTTCATACCACTTGTTAATCGTGTACCTGCAAAAGCCTGTTCAAGGGCAATATAGTCGTCTACAATCCAAGAATAAGTTTTATTTGGATCTTGTGGATATTCATTATCCATATACAATAAGCTATAAAAAAGATCTACTGGGTCATCATAGCCCGATAAATAACTATATATTTCGTTATCGTTACTAAAACGTCTGTCATCTAAATCAGGAACTAAATCTTGCCATAAGTAGTATGCATTTAAACCTCTCCAAACAAAATGTTGAACTTCTATGTTTTTAGGGGCATTATCTTTTTCACTACAAGAAACAATAAGTATAGAAAATAAGAGAATAAGGGCTGTTTTTACTATTTTCATCTATTTTAGATTTTTGTAATTGTTTGTTTTATTAATGATTTAATCAAGTTACGTGAGTGTGGTATACCTAAATGCCCATTATGGACTTTTATAAGGAATGTGCTAACTGTAATACCAACGCAATTTAACGAATAATATTATTTTTTTTATTATTGATGTAACAAACTTGAAACTGCTTCGTCGTAGTTATGTAAGCCTGATAAATAAGAAGTGTTTATTTTAAAGGATTACGCAATTAATCAACTAAACAATGAACCAGACAGACTTTTTAAAAGTTGTATTACCATTTAAAGACAAAGTCTTTCGTTTAGCGAAAAGGTTGTTGGTTTCTACAGAAGAAGCTGAAGACGCTACGCAAGAATTGTTTTTTAAATTGTGGAGGAATCGGGAAAAACTGTCCGACTACAAAAATGTAGAGGCATTTGCGATGACGATGACAAAAAATTATTGTTATGATCGATTAAAATCGAAGCAAGCAAGTAATTTAACATTAGTACATAGCAACTATAAAGAAAAAGAAACATCGCTAGAAAAGAAAGTAGAACATAACGATAGTGTAAACCAAGTACATCAGCTCATTGAAAAATTACCAGAACAGCAAAAAATAATCATTCAGTTACGTGATATCGAACAGTATGATTTTGATGAAATATGCAAAATGGTAGATATGAAACCTACCGCTGTAAGGGTAGCGTTATCAAGAGCGAGAAAAACAATAAGAGAAGAACTCATTAAAAAACATAACTATGGAGTTAGCTAACATAGAGAAGTTATTAGAAAAATATCTAGACGCAGAAACAACGTTGCAAGAAGAAAAGGTGCTACAAGAGTATTTTACCTCAAATAATGTGGCACCTCATTTGCAAGAGTACAGTATGATGTTTGGTTATTTTAAACAAAGTAAAGATGAAACCTTTACCCAAACCATTCAGTTAAAACCTGAGAAAACTAAGAAGAACTGGAAATGGTTGTCGGTAGCAGCGTCAGTAGTCTTACTATTTAGTGTATTTATAGGTAACGAAGAATACCAAAAGCATCAACAACGTAAACAGTTTGCGCAAATTAAAGAAGCGTTACAACTAGTTTCAGTCAATTTAAACAAAGGAAACGAAGCTATATATGCCGTTTCAAACAACCTAAAAAAGGGAAGTGATGCAATTGAACATTTAGAAACCTATGAAGAAACAGTAAATAAAGTAATAAACACTGTAAATTAATTAAGAAAGTAAAACCAAGTACTTATAAACAAAAGAAATCATGAAAAAAGTAATAGTATTATTAGCATTAGCATTTGTATCTAACTTAAGTTTCGGACAATCAATTTTTGATAAGTTAGAAGGTATTGATGAAGTTTCATCAGTTGTTGTAAACAAAGATGCTTTTGAAATTTTATCAAAATTTAAAGTAGAGTCTGAAGACAATGAAGCAATAGAAGTTTTTAAGATGATTCAAGACTTACAAGAATTAAAAGTTTTTTCTACTGAAAATGCTGACGTAGCAGCTCAAATGGAAAATATGGTAAAATCAGCCGTAGGAAAAAGTAACTTAATTGAGTTAATGCGAGTAAAAGACAAAGATTCTCGTGTAAAGATTTATGTTAAGGCAACTAAAAACAAAGATTTTGTAAGTGAAGTGTTAATGTTTGTAAAAGACAAAGATTCTAAAAACGGATCACCAGAGTCAGTAATTGTTTCTTTAACAGGAAATATAGATATTAACAAAATGTCTAAACTAGCAGAAACGTTTTCTAAAGACGGAAAAAAAGATAAATAAAACAAACAGAGCAGCGTTAATTCGTTAACGCTGCTTTTTAATCAAAACTAACAGATGAAAAAACTAGTTATATATTCAATGTTACTAATAGCATTTGTAACAGTTTCTTGTAAAACAGAATCGTTACAAAGTTATTTGGTAGAAAGTCAAGACAAAGAAGGTTTTATGTCGTTTGACTTACCAGCAAGTGCACTTCAATTAAGTATGGATAAAGCTTCTGAAGAAGATAAAAAGGCCTACGAAAGCATAAAAAAAATAAATGTTACAGGTGTTCCGTATAAAAACTTAGATGAGGCAAGTTATGAAGTTGAAAAAGAGAGATTAAAATCTATTTTAAAGAAATCTAACTACAAAGAGTTGATGAAGTTTAAAAAAGACGGAGCCAATGCAGCAATTTATTATTTAGGAGAAGCAGATGCTATCGACGAAATAGTAGCTTTTGGTTATGGAAAAGGAATGGGAGTAGGTGTAGCACGTGTTTTAGGAGAAAACATGGATGTTAACAAAATTATGGGAATGATGCAGAAAGCTAATTTCGATGCAGGAAATGTTGATCTAAAACAATTTAAAATGATTTTAGGAGATAGTGATGTAGTCTCAGATAAAGCAGACTAACCGTCATTAATAAAAATATAAAAAAGGCCATCAGATTTCTGATGGCTTTTTCTTTTTAACGGGGCATTAACAAGCCTACCAATAGATTTTCCTATTTTTGAAGTCTAAACAAAAAAATATGAAGTTTCAAAAACTCCTTGTTGTCGTTGTTACTCTTTTTACAGTAACATTATTTTCTCAATCTGATAAAACCTACAGAGCAGAAAGAGACAAAGTTCATAGTTTAATTCATACGAAGTTAAAAGTAGATTTTAACTTTCAAGAACAAGAAATGAATGGAGAAGAATGGGTAACACTAAAACCACATTTTTACGAAACGGATAAAGTTACTTTAGATGCTAAGGCAATGGAAATTCATAAAGTAACGATGAATAACCAACCATTAGATTTTAATTATGACGATTTTGAGTTGATTATCAATTTACCTCGCAAATACAATCGAAACGAAGAGTTTACGCTGTATATTAAATACACTGCACGTCCTGAAAGAGTAAAACAAAAAGGAAGTGCTGCAATAACTTCAGCAAAAGGATTGTATTTTATCAATCCGAAAAGCTTAGATAAAAACAAACCGACCCAAATTTGGACGCAAGGTGAAACTGAAGCGAGTAGTTGTTGGTTTCCAACGATTGATGCACCGAACCAAAAGACGTCACAGGAAATTTACATGACGGTTCCGCAAAAGTATGTAACACTTTCTAACGGAAAATTAGAAAAGCAAACAACAAATGCAGATGGAACTCGCACCGATTATTGGAATTTTACTCAAAAACACGCTCCGTATTTATTCTTTATGGGAGTAGGAGAGTATGAGATTATTAAAGACAAATACAAAGATATTCCAGTTGATTATT
The DNA here is from genome assembly GCF_059716275.2 of Tenacibaculum sp. TB-56. Taxonomy (NCBI): domain Bacteria; kingdom Pseudomonadati; phylum Bacteroidota; class Flavobacteriia; order Flavobacteriales; family Flavobacteriaceae; genus Tenacibaculum; species Tenacibaculum sp. TB-56. The sequence goes on from NZ_CM201367.1 coordinate 2,408,586, forward strand.
ATGTAGAAAAGGAATATGCTCCGTATGCAAAAGATATTTTTGGAAATACGCCTGAAATGTTAGCTTTTTTCTCAAAAATTACAGGAATTGAGTATCCTTGGAATAAGTATGCACAAATAGTTGGTCGCGATTACGTAAGTGGAGCTATGGAAAATACCACAGCGGTAATTCATGGAGAAAACGCATACCAAAGACCAGGACAGTTAATTGATGAAAACGTACAAGAAAATACCATTGCGCACGAAGTTTTTCATCATTGGTTTGGTGATTTAGTAACTACTGAAAGCTGGAGTAACTTAACTGTAAATGAGAGTTTTGCGAATTATAGCGAATATTTATGGTTAGAGCATAAATACGGAAAAGATGAAGCAGATGCGCATTTGTTTGAAGACAGTGAAGCCTATAAGCAAGGGCAAAATTATGACAAGCATTTAGTTCGTTTTTATTACGATGATAAAGAAGATATGTTTGATGCGGTGAGTTACAACAAAGGAGGCGCTATTTTGCACATGTTGCGTAACTATTTAGGTGATGATGCTTTTTATACGACATTAAACACCTATTTAACCGATTATAAATACGGAACAGCAGAAGCACATCAGTTACGTTTGGCTTTTGAAAAAGTTACTGGAAAAGATTTAAACTGGTTTTTCAATCAGTGGTATTTTAACAGCGGTCACCCGAAGTTGTCTATTTCGTACGATTATAATAAGTTACGTAAAACGGTAACTGTAAACATCATGCAAACTCAAATGAATGAGTTTAAATTCCCATTTGCAATTGATGTTTTTGAAGGCGGTAAACGCACACGTCATAATGTTTTTGTGGATGGTAGAGATGCTTCGTTTACCTTTCCTTTTACCAAACAACCAGATTTAATTCAAGTAAATGCAGACGGAGTATTGCTGTGTGATATTTCAGAGAATAAAGTGTTGAGTGATTATATCCATCAATTAAAATATGCTCAAAACTACGCTCATAAAAGAGAAGCGTTGTTAGAAGTTGCAAAGCATCAAGATGATAAAAATGCGTTTAATGCAGTTGCTGGAGCGATGAATGACGATTTTTATAAAATCAGAATTTTAGCGTTGGAAAACATCAATCTAATTAATAAAAATTCAAAGAGAAATGTGATTGATAAAATTATGAAAATGGCTAATAACGATTCTAAAACATTAGTACAAGCGGCTGCTATTGAAACCTTAGGAAAGTTAACTGACCCTGCATTAAAATCGGTATTTGATAAAGGTTTACAAAGTAAATCATACTCAGTATTGGGTAAATCATTGGTAGCAATGTATTATATCGACAAACAGTTGGCAATTCAAAAATCAAAAACCTTACCGCTAGAAGTAAAAAAGATTGTGGCTACTCCGTTAACACGTATTTATTTAGAAGAAAATGACGATACAGAGTTAAGTTTTATTGCGGGTAATGTAATGGCAGGAATGTTTTTAAGTCCGAATAAGAAAATTCAATCTTTATACAAAGAAGCGTTTGATAAAATTGGAAAAAGTAACAATACAGAAGCCATTCAAAATTTAGCGGATGATATTGTAGCGAAAGGACTTCAATACAAGCAATATAATTTTGACAAAGTAGGAATTAACTTGTTACGTCAATTAGTAGAAATGCAAAAGGCTAACAATCCTTCAAACATTGATAATAACTTACGAGTTATACAAATTGCAACAGCAAAATTGTTAGAGTAAACAAAATTAAACTCTTAGCACATATTATATAAAATCATAAAGTTTAAGTTAAAAAGAATACTTAGTTTTGGCACAGAAATTGAAATTTCTAGCGAAACTTAAGCTTTATGATTAAAAAAACTACCCTACTATCTATTTTTTCAGTGCTAGTATTAGCGTCTTGTAGTAGTGTTAAAACTACCGAAAAAGCGATTAATTCTGGTGATTACGAAAAAGCTATTTCTTTATCAATAGAAAATTTAGCAAAGAACAAAACCAAAGAGAAAAATCAGCCATATGTGTTGATGCTTCAAGAAGCTTTTGCTAAAGCGACTCAAAGAGATTTAGACCGTATTTCATTTTTAGAAAAAGAGCAAAATCCGTCGAATTTAGAATCTATTTATAATTTATACCAACGATTAATCAATCGTCAGGAAAGAATTAAACCATTATTACCGTTACGAATTTTATCATCAGGAAGAGATGCTAAATTCAAAATGGTTAGTTATGCTGATAGAATTATAGAAGCTAAAGAAAACTATGCCGATTATTTATACGAAAATGGAGTAGCCTTGTTGAATGACGGAAAGCGTAATAAAATTAATTACCGACATGCTTTTGAAGAACTAAGACATTTAGATAAAATCAACCCGAATTATAAAGATACAAGAGCGTTAATTGAAGAAGCTCATGAGTTGGGGACAGATTTTGTACATGTATCGGTAAGAAATAAAACCAATCAGATAATTCCTAAAAGATTAGAAAGAGATTTATTGGCGATTGATACCTACGGATTAAATGATTTATGGACCGTATATCATGCAAATAAAGACAGAAAAATTCGTTATGATTTTGATTTGGAATTAGATTTTAGAAATATTGAAATTTCTCCTGAACAAGTTCGCGAAAAAGAAATCATTAAAGAAAAAAGAATTAAAGATGGCTATAAGTATTTGTTAGATAACAACGGTAACTATGTAAAGGATAGTTTAGGAAATAAAATAAAGGTAGATAAGTACAAAGTAATTCGTTGTAAATTATATCAATTTACACAATTTAAAAGCAGTAGAGTTAGTGGAGTTGTAAAGTATATTGATAACAGAACGAATCAATTAGTACAAAAGTTTCCTATTCAAAGTGAGTTTGTATTTGAGCACGTATATGCCGATTATGATGGTGACAAAAGAGCGTTAGAGACTTCTCTGTTAGATTTATTGAATGAAAGAGTAGTGAGTTTTCCATCTAACGAACAAATGGTATACGATACGGGTACCGACCTAAAACAGAAACTAAAACATATTATCACACGAAATAAGTTTAGAAATTAAAGAAAAGCTCCTGTAATCTACAGGTGTTTTTTAATTTTATAGCGATGGACTTATTCTCACAATTTAACGATGCTCCTAAAAACTTACTTCCGAAAGATGGAACGGTAAACTACTACGGAATTGTTTTGTCTAAGGAATTAGCAGACCATTATTACGAGGCTTTATTAAATTCCATTGAATGGCGTAACGATGAAGCTATTATTTTTGGTAAACGCATGGTAACCAAACGAAAAGTAGCTTGGTACGCAGAACAACCTTTTGAATATTCCTATTCTAACATTACGAAAACAGCCTTACCATTTACGAAAGAACTATTAGCGTTAAAAGAATTAGTTGAAAAAGAAACTGGCGAAACCTATAACTCTTGTTTATTGAATTTATACCACGATGGTTCTGAAGGAATGGCGTGGCATAGTGACGGAGAAAAAGATTTAAAAAAGAACGGAGCGATTGCTTCGCTGAGCTTTGGAGCAGAAAGACGTTTTGGTTTTAAACACAAACAAAGCAAAGAAACGGTGTATAAAGTGTTAGAACACGGTTCGTTATTGGTAATGAAAGACGAAACCCAAACCCATTGGTTGCACCGATTACCACTTACAAAAAAAGTCCACCGACCACGGGTGAACTTAACGTTTAGAACGATTGTGAGGTAGGGGTAGTTATTCTTCTTCTTCAAATCTTACGTCTGGATTAGCTATTGGTTTTAAATACTCTAATCTATCTTTAATATTATCCAAGTCAGTATATAATTCTTCAATTTCTCCTTTTATATTATATTCTTTATGAAATGAAAAAAGGTATTCAAGATAGTAGTTAATGTGGTAATGTTCTAAGTTAAGAGGAGGGTGAGAATTTATATAGCTTTTGAAACTTTTAGGTAAGTCACTTTGAATAAGGTGTTTTAAAATCTCTTTTTGAATAATATGCTCTTCATTAAAGTCATATTTTTGTGACATAAAAATTTTAAAAGCTTTTGATTGATAAGATATTTCATAAGTGAATATTCTCAATCTATGGCATTCATCTCTTACAATTTGATAGTATTCTTTACAAAATTTACCGATAGTTTTTCCTACAAATTTTTTAATGCGATAATCATTAGAAGAGCACCCTATCATTTCTGTTGAAATTTCAATATTAAGAAATTTTTCAATGAACTTTATTAAATCATGTTTTGCTTGATTAGGTTGATATACACTTTGCATTTGATACATTTCATACCTTGAGCTTTTGTAAAATTTTGTAAGTAAAGAAAGTAGTTCTTTATGAGGTTTTCCTAGGTTTATGTTTTTGTGTTTCTCTATTCGATTATTTAAATCATTATGATTATGAGAAATAAGGCTTTCTTCAAACTTTTCTTGATCAGTATTTTCGTTGTGCTCTAATAATACAATACATATTTTTTGAAGTCTTTCAATTCCAACAGAAATATTATATAAAAATTCAAAAGCTTCATCTTCATAATAGAAATGTTGCATTAAATCAAAACTATAAAGTCCATTATATATGAAGTTTCCAGAAATACTTAGTTCTGTTCCAAGTCTAAAGTTTTTCCAAAATTCTATAGGTGTAAAGTTCATAGCGTATAATATAAAAAGTAAAATCCAAATAAAATTTACTCTACCACTTTATAAAAAGTCAATTCATATTCTGGTAACAAATTAGGGTGCGTAATTTTTATCAAATCTTTTAACACCAAATCTGGTCGTACAGGAGAGAGTTCAAAGTAAATTAAACCACCTGTTTCTCCTTTGTTATGCCCAATAGAAAATATCTTATTATTGTTAAATGCATCAAACTCTTTGTAGTGAATGTTTGCAGTAGTTAACTGTTCTTTGGTAACATACAAGCCACAGTTAAACCAAAAATCAGCGTGCTGTCCTTTTTCCAATACACTTTCAAAATTAAGTTGTAAGCTACCCGTTCCGCTAGTTTCTTTCCATAGGTAATTAAGGTTTGCATCGTTAAAAAAGGTAGCAATGAAACTTTCACCAGCAGGAACATTCCAAACATCTTTAAACATACTTCCAGATAAAACCGTAGGTTGTTTATCACTGTTTTTAGCAATTTCTTTTGCTTTTAAGTACTCTGTTTCTATGTTGGTAAAAATACTGTCTGCTTTTTTTTCTTTTCCGTATAAAGCTCCGAAGAATTTAATCCATTCCGCTCTTCCTAAAGGCGTTTCTTCTAACCAATCACCATTAAAAATCACAGGAACTCCCGTTTTTTTGATGTTTTGGTACAGTTTTGTGTTTGGATGCAAAGCAAAACCAATAACTAACTCAGGCTCTAAATCAATTAGTTTTTCGGTATTCATATCTTGTTCCAAACCTAATTCAACAATATTACCTTGGTCAATTCTTTTTCTTGTTCTTTTTGAAGAAACATATTTGGTATGCGGAAAACCAACAATAGTGTTTTCAGCATTCAAAAGTTCCAACATTGGAACGTGCGTAGTGCTGGTAACCACCATTTTTTCTACAGGAACTTTAATTTTATTTTTAGAAAGATCGGTTTTATCGGTAAGCGTATAAGAATATAGGTCGTGCGAGCTTTGAAAAGCCTTTTTGATCACTAATTTTTTTACTCCGTTTTCTGAAATAATATCAAACCCCTTGGCATATTTTACAGTACTTTTAGCAGGTATTTTTTCGGTAGTTTTTTTAGTTTCTTGCTTACATTGTGTAAAGAATACAAATAAGGAAAGAATAAATAAATAACGTTTCATAGTAATTTTTTTTATAGGTGGAAAGTTAACGTATCTCCGTAGTTTAGTTTTAATTCAAATGATTTTTCCAACGGAATTTCATTCATATAAGCCCAAAGACTTCTCATTACTCCCGCATGGGTAACGAGCACAACTTTTTGATGGTTTTTGGTTTTTAATTCGGTTAAAAAATCGGTAGTTCTATTGTGTAAATCGATATAAGATTCTCCGTTTTTAGCAGGAGTTTTTACAAAATTGTTCATCCAAATATCGAGTTCTTTTTTATCAATATCGTTCCATTTTTGGAGTTCCCAATCACCAAAATCAAGTTCTTTCAATCGGTTGTCAAAAATTACGTTAGCTGAAAGTTTTTCAGCCAAAAGCTTACAACGTTGTAAGGGACTGCTGTAATACGTTACATCAGCATCGTTAACAGGAACTTTTTTTAGAATACTGCTCACTTCTTCTTCAAAATTAGTTGTTACGTCAATATCTGCTTGACCATAGCATATACCTTTGGCAATATCAGGTGTGGTATGTCGTACTAAAATAACTTCCATAAGGCGAGTAGGCTTAGATAAAAAACAATTTCAGCTACTTGTTGCAAAGCACCCGCGCAATCTCCTGTTTGACCTCCAATCCATTTTTTAAAAAAGTGTCCCATGTACAAATAGGTGAGTAATAAGGGAAGTAATACTAAAAATATCATTGGTTTTTGAAAGAAAAATAAGGGAACTATTCCGAAAATACCTGATATGAGTAGCGATTTACTACTCATTTGTTGGGTGGTTGGTTTTATTTTAGAACTGTCAATATCTCTTACATAGTCATGTGTATATAATAAAACCGTAGCGATAAATCGGCTAATACTGTGTCCTGAAATAATTACTAAAATTAAATTAACGGATAGATTTTGTAAATGATACAAAGCTAAAAACTTTATAGCTAGGATAAAGAGCAAACCGCTTACTCCGAAAGTTCCTAGTCTGGAATCTTTCATAATGGTTAAAATCTTTTCTTTGGTCCATCCGCCACCAAAACCATCACATACATCGGCAAATCCATCTTCATGAAAAGCTCCTGTAATCCAAATAGAACTAATCATACTGATTACAATAGCAATATCCGTAGGAAAAATGTAAGAAGAAGCGAAATAAGTTAGTGCAGCAATGCTTCCGACTACAATTCCTACTAAAGAAAAATAACGACTGCTTTTGTTGAGTATTTCAGGGGAATGATCTACCCATTTAGGACACGGAATTCGTGTGAAAAATAATACAGCAGTTAAAAAATAATGGATTTGTCTTTTTATCATAACTAGGCTTCGCTAACATTGGCACTTTTAAAAGTAGCCATTTCGTTTAAAAAGTTTACACTCGATTGAATAATAGGAAATGCAACCGCACAACCTGTGCCTTCACCTAAACGTAAGCCTAAATTTAAAAGAGGTTCAGCATTTAAGAATTCTAACATTTTTTGATGCCCTTGTTCTCCTGAATTATGACAGAAAACACAATAATCTAAAATATCAGATTCCATTGCATGAGCCGCTAATAGGGCAGCAGTAACAATAAAACCATCAATAAGCAAGGTCATTTTTAAGGAAGCAGCTTCTAACATAGCACCACACATCATTACAATTTCAAATCCACCAAAAGCAGCCAAGGCTTCCATAGGTGTTGAAATAGAATCGGCGTGTAACTTATAGACTTCACATAACGTGTCGATTTTTGTTTGTAGTCCTTTATCATCCACTCCAGTACCTCTACCAACACATTTTTCAATAGGTCTATTGGTAAAATAACTCATTAATAAAGCTCCAGATGAAGTGTTGCTAATTCCCATTTCACCAAAACCAATAACATTACAACCTTCACTATACACCTTTCTTACCAATTGTCTTCCTTTTTCTAAAGCTTCTTGGCATTGTTCTGAGGTCATAGCTTTAGTAGTGCTATAATCTTGTGTCCCTTTTGCTACTTTAGCATCGGTAAGTTGAGGATGTGCTTCAAAATCAGCATTTACACCAGCATCTATAATGTTTAAAAGAATGTTATTCTGTTTACAAAATACATTAATAGCAGCACCTCCTTGCAAAAAGTTAAACACCATTTGTTGCGTAACCTCTTGTGGGTATGGACTCACTTTTCCTGTGGTAGCAATTCCATGATCTCCTGCAAAAACCATAATTGTAGGTTTTGATAACACAGGGGTAGTGGTATTTTGAATTAACCCCACTTGCATGGCAATTTTTTCTAAAGTACCTAAAGCACCAATTGGTTTGGTTTTGAAGTTGATTTCTTCTTGAAGTTCGCTCTGTAAATCTTTTGATAAGGGAGTTATTGTTGTTATCATGTTTTATTTTAAAGATAAAGGAAGTCCAGATACCATAAAAATGGCTTTATCAGCTAGTTTAGCTATGTGTTGATTCGTCCAGCCTTGTAGTTGTGTGAATTTTCTTCCAGATTCAGAATTGGCATGTAGTCCCATACCAATTTCATTAGAAATGATGATAATATTAGCATCAATTTCCACCAACTTGTTGATTTCTTCTTTAGCAATTTTTAGTACCTTTTCAACATCATATTTTGTATCTACAAAGAAGTTTGTTAGCCATAGTGTAACACAATCAACAACTACGGTTTGTTTTTCAGAAATTACTTTACTTAACCATTTTTCTTCTTCAATAGTGGTCCAATGTTCGTCTCTATCAGAAACATGCCTGTCTACTCGTTGTTGAAAGTCTTCATCCCAAATACGAGAAGTAGCTAGGTAAATAGGAGTGTCAGATAAAGATTCGGCTAGCTTTTGAGCATAGCTACTTTTACCTGAGCGTTCACCTCCTGAGATATAATATATCATGAAATAGCATTTTATATTGACACAAAGATTGGAAAGATTTTTAATAAAAAACAAATTAAAATAGAGAACTGTTTATTTTTGCTTAACTAAAACCACGAATTATGACAGTATCTTCTTTTATGCCAGCAGTAACTCAGATGATTTATGACATGGGGTTACAAGATTATTTAAACGGAATTACTTTTGAGTGTCCAGAAGTAGCTTTACAAGAAAAAGAAGTAGCTGTTCGATATAAGTTAGAAGGAAAAGTGTTAACGAGTAAAGAAATAACGGCTATTTTTTCTAAAACCAAGGCAGAAGGGAAGACCTTGTATTATGTAGATGAACCTGTTTTAGAAAGTATAGCTCCTGATATTGTTTTTACACAAGATGTATGTGATGTTTGCCAGATAGATACAGAATCTGTGGCAAAATCAGTTTATAAATTACCTAAGGTTCCTGAATTAATTTCGATAACTCCCAACTCGTTAGAAGATGTTTTTGAGAATGCATTAACCATTGCAAAAGCTATGAAGCAGGAAGCAATAGGAGAGGCGTATGTAAGTGGATTGAAAAAGCGTATTTATGACATTGTAGATGTGCAACGTGAACACAGAATCCAATCGAAAAGTGTAATGTTATTAGAGTGGATTGATCCGTTGTTTAATTGCGGACACTGGATTCCTCATCAAATAGGGTATGCAGGTGGAATTGATTTGTTATCGCACCCATCAGGAGATAGTATTGTAATTTCTTGGGATAAAATTGTAAAATACGATCCAGAGGTATTGATTATCGCTCCATGTGGATACGGAATTGAGAGAACACTTGAAGATATGAAGTTTTTAGAAGAGAGAGAAGAATGGGCGTCTTTAAGAGCTGTAAAAAACAAACAAGTATATATTGCTGACTTTGCCATGTTTACACAATCTTCTGCAGGGACTTTAGTAGAAGGAATTGAATGTTTAGCAAAAATGATTCATCCAACTTATTATACACTACCAGAGAACTTAAAAACAAAATTCGCAAAATATCATGATTTGATGGTTGCTAATTTGTAAGAATACTATACATTTGCCGTGATTTTTGGTTTTTCTTTAATCATCTATTAAAGAGAATTAAAAGGGAATTCGGTGCAAAACCGAAGCTGTTCCCGCAACTGTAAGCTATTAAGCTTGTAACAATTACTCAAACCACTGTTTTTTAAATGGGAAGGTATGTTACAAGACGCAAGCCAGGAGACCTGCCAATTATTTTAATTTAATTAAAACTTTCGGGATAAAAGTTTGGTAGAATATGGCTAAAAAAGTATTTACATTTTTTTCTTTTTTTTATGTGCTTGTTCTGGTAGGACAAAATGATACAATTTCTTATCGATTAGATGAAGTTATTATCAATGCTACAAAAAAATTAAAAGAAAACTCTATAGGTCAGCATGTGGTTAGTCTTTCAGATTCTGTGTTGACAAGAAATATTGAGTCTTTTACTGATTTAATAAGATACAATTCATCAATTTATTTAAAGGAGTACGGAAAAGGAGGTACAAGTTCTGTAAGCTTTAGAGGTACAAGTGCTTCCAATACAGCTGTTGTATGGAACGGAATCAATATAAATTCTATAAATAATGGTCAAACAGGATTTAATTCTTTAACAGTAAGCTTAAATGACGCAATTGATGTAAGAAAAGGAGGAGGAAGTATAGAATATGGTTCAGGAGCAATAGGAGGAACGGTGCATTTAAATGATGTTTTAAATTATACAGAAGAGTTTAAAGTAAATAATCAATTTGTACTAACAGGAGGGAGTTACAATACATTCAATTCTCTTTTTAAGTCAAAAATCTCCAATTCAAAGTATAGTATAGGAGTGGGAGTTTCTAGAAATTCTTCAGAAAACGATTTTAAATTGTTCGATTCTAAGTACAGAAATACCAATGGAGCTTATGAAAACTATGGAATTAACTTAGGTTTCGGTTATAAATTCAATAATCAATCTGAATTAAAATTTTATAGTACAAGTTTTTCTGGCGAGCGTCATTTCTCAGGAACATTACCTAATCCAACTTCAGCAAGAGAAAAATATATAGACTCTAACCAAAGAAACTTATTGGTGTATGGTTTTAAAAAAGGAAAGTTAGAGCAAGAAATTAAGCTAGCATATTTAACACAGAAGTATCAATATTTCTCTAATAAATTTTCTGATAATTTTAATTATGGAAAATCGAGAAGAGTAATAGCATCGTACAACCTGAACTATAAACTTCCTAGAATTAAAGCAAAGATTTCGTCTTTTTCAGAGTATGAATCTGCTTTTGGTAGTACAGATGTAATTAAAGAGAAAAATAGAGAACAGTTTTCTCAGTATCTTGTTTATACACAAGATATACATAAAAAAATCTCTTTTAATGTTAAGTTAAGAAAGGATTTTAATTCTGATTATAAGGTTCCGTTTGTTTATGCTGCTGGCATAAAAGTAACACCTATTTCAAAATGGTATGTAAGAGTTAACGGATCGAAAAATTATAGAGTACCAACATATAACGACTTGTTTTGGCCAGGGCAAGGAAATGAAAATTTAATCCCAGAAACCTCTATTCAAGGAGAGGTAGGGTTAGGCTACTCAAACAAAGGTTTAAACTTTGATGTTGGAGCTTATATGATTAATACAGAAGATAAAATTGTATGGACTCCTTCTGGCGATCCAAACAGACCAGGAGTTTGGACTCCAATCAATTTAAATGAAACTCAGAACAAAGGTATAGAAGCTAGTTTGAGTTATAAAGTTCAAATAGGAGAATATAAATTTAATGCAAGCTCTAATTACTCTTATGTTTTAGCGAAAGACAGCGAGACAGACAAGTATTTAACTTTTGTGCCTAAACATTTGTTGAATAATAACTTATCGGTAAACTATAAAAAAGTGAATTTGTTTGCTCAGTCACTTTTTAATGGAACTGTGTATACTACAGAAGACAATTCTAATGATTTTGTTGTTCCTAGCTTTTTTATAGTTAATGTGGGGACTGAGTATGAAATCCTTCAAACTCAAAAAAAACAATTACTATTAGGTATTAAGGTAAACAATGTATTAGGAGAGAAGTATATGGTTATGCCTAGGAGGCCTATGCCACAAAGAAATTTTAACATAAACATCAATTATAAATTTTAACAAATGAAAATAACTAAATTATTAGGAGTATTATTCTTAGGAGGTATCCTTTTTACATCATGTAGTGATGATGAAGCACCTAGTTCACCTAAAGTAGATTATGGAAACGGAATTTTGATAAGTGGTGAAGGTACTCAATCTGTTTCAGGGTCTGTTACTTTTGTATCTAACGATTTATCAGTTGTAGAGAATACAATTTATAAAAAAGTAAATAATGCTGAGTTTGGAGAGTACGTTCAGTCTATAGCATTTGACGACGATAGAGCTTATATAGTAGCTGATAACCAAAATACAGTAACAGTAGTAGATAAAAATACTTTTGAGAAGGCAGGAATCATTACAACAGGGTTATCAACACCAAGATATATGACTGTAGTAGGTAATAAAGGTTATGTAACTAACTGGGGAGCTACAGATAACGATAACGATGATTTTGTTGCAATTGTAGATTTAAACTCTTTAGTAGTAGAAGAAAAAGTAGAAGTAGCTTTAGGGCCAGAAAGAATTATTGCTAAAGACGGGAAATTATATGTTTCTCACTTAGGAGCATTCGGATCTAACAACAAAGTAGTTGTAATTGATATCGCTACAAAATCAGTAGTAAAAGAAATAACAGTTAAAGACAATCCAGATGAATTGTATTTAGACAGTTTAGGTAATTTAGTAGTTTTATCTCAAGGAAATACCGTTTATGATGAAAACTGGAATGTAATAGAAAATACATTAGCTGCCATTTCTTTTATAAATACAGCTAGTAATGAAGTTGTTTCAGAATTAGTATTCAATGAAGGAGAGCACCCTTCTCAAATGGTTTTAGAAGGTAATGATATTTATTACAATTTAGGAAATAGCATTTATAAAACAGATGTGAATGCTACTACTTTACCCGCATCTGAATTGTTCATTACAGATGCAGGATACCTTTATGGTTTAGGAGTAAGGAATAACGAAGTTTTTGTATTAGATGCTAACTTTTCAGGTAATAGTAAATTGGATATTTATGATTTATCAGCTAAAACTAAAAAAGATACGAAAGAAGTTGCTTTAGGAGCTTCAAAAATTTATTTTAATTAAGTCGTCCTCGAAAAAGGGAAATATTGCTATGTATAAGCTCACCAATTTGGTGAGCTTATTTTTTTATAAAAACTTTTCTTGGATTTCTTTAGAAGGAATCATACAAGCTTCTTTTTTTCCAAACCACTTGTAACGATTTTTAGCAATGTAATCGTATACAATGTTTCTGAGAGCCTCTGGAAAGACCAAAACAACTTGCGTTAATTTCCATATTCCGCCAAAATCATTCATAATTTTTAAGGCAGCAGTAGATTTAATATAATAAGCAACTGAAGGTTCATATAAAATAATAGAATCTATTTTTGACGTATCAACTCCTAGGTATTTAGTAATTTCCTTTCCTATGTCAGATTGAAGAGAGGTAAAAACAAACTGATTTTTAGTGTCATACTTTATTACTTTTAGCACACTATCGTTGCAGAAATTACACACACCATCAAATAAGATTACTTTTTTATTGCTAGGTATATTGTTCATTTATAGGTTTTTGTAAAAAAATAAAAGATTATATTGTAACATTATTCAAAAGTAAGCGTCTTGTAAGAAAGTAAATAGCGATTTAACAATACTTTAGGAAGTAATTAGGTAAATCAGTATGTACTTTTATTTAAAAATTAACTAAAACTATGATTCGAATAGAAAATCTTCACAAATCTTATCCTATAGGAAAAGACTCACTTCATGTTTTAAAGGGATTGAATTTACATATAAAAGAAGGAGAATTTGTATCTATTATGGGATCTTCAGGTTCTGGTAAGTCTACCTTATTAAATATCGTAGGTTTGTTAGATACGCATGATGAAGGAAAATACTACTTAAACGGACAGTTAATTGAAAACTTAAATGAAAAGAAGGCTGCAGTATTGCGTAATAAATTTTTAGGTTTTGTTTTTCAATCATTTAACCTAATTTCATATAAAACTGCTTTAGAAAATGTTGCTTTACCATTATATTATAAAGGTATAGGAAGAAAAGAACGTTTAGAAATAGCTATGGAATATCTAGAAAAAGTTGGTTTAAAAGACTGGGCAAATCATTTACCAAATGAACTTTCTGGAGGTCAAAAGCAGCGTGTAGCTATTGCTAGAGCATTGGCAACAAAACCTAAAGTTGTATTAGCTGATGAGCCAACAGGAGCATTAGATTCTGCAACAACCGATTCTGTAATGGACTTGTTGACAGAGATTAATAATGAAGGAATGACCGTTTTTGTAATTACCCACGAGGAGGAAGTAGCTGAACAAACTAATAGAATTGTTCGTTTAAAAGATGGAGTTATCATTAGTGATGAATTAACAGAAATGGCAACCAAAGCAAAAAACTCTAAAGCGGTATAATATGTTTGATATAGATCGTTGGAGAGAAATTTTTCAAAGTATAAGCAAGAACAAGCTACGTTCTGTTTTATCAGGATTTACTGTTGCTTTTGCCATTTTACTTTTTACCTTATTATTCGGAATTGTATCAGGATTACAAAATCAGTTTAAAACTGCTTTTGCTGATGATGCAACCAATGCGATGTTTGTAAGAGTATGGAAAACTTCAAAACCGTATAAAGGCTTACAAACAGGAAGAAGAATACAGCTAAAGAACAAAGATTTTGATTATGTTAAAGAGGAGTATGAAGATAAAATTCAACATTTAACTGCACGAATATTTAAGAGCGTAAACATAACGTACAAAAACAATCAAAATAATTATCAGTTACGAGCAGTTCATCCAGATCATCAGTTTTTAGAGAAAACAATTATAGATGAAGGAAGATATATTAACGAGTTAGATTTAAAAAATAACGCAAAGGTTATTGTTATAGGTCGTCTTGTTAAGCAAGATTTATTTGGAGAAAAACCAGCTTTAGGAAAAAGAGTTAATGTTGATGGGATTTCGTATAAAGTAGTCGGAATATTTTCTGATGAAGGAGGAGATAATGAAGAGCGTTTAACTTATATGCCTGTTTCCACTGCTCAAAAATTATATGGAAACAATGATTATATCAGCCAAATAAATATAGGTTATGATCCAAAATTAAATTTAGATCAAGCTATTACATTTGGAAATCGTTTAGAAAGAGATTTACGCGAAAAGTTAGATATTCACCCGGATGATCAAAGTGCTTTATCGGTTAGAAACATGGCAGAAGCAAACAAAGGAATTAACCAGTTTATGTTTGCCTTGTATTTCATCGTAATTTTTGTGGGATCTGGAACTTTAATTGCAGGAATTATAGGAATTAGTAACATCATGATTTTTGTGATTAAAGAACGTACTAAAGAGTTTGGAATCCGTAAGGCATTAGGAGCAAAACCATCTTCAATAATTGGTATGGTAATTCAAGAATCAATCTTAATTACAACCATTGCAGGATATTTAGGTTTAAGTTTAGGAACTTATATATTAAGCGCTATAGGTGATAGTCTTGAAAAATACTTTATCAAAGATCCAAGTGTGAGTCCTGGTATTGTAATAGGAGCTACTATTATTTTGATTTTATCAGGATTAATTGCTGGATACTTACCAGCAAAAAAGGCAGCACAAATTAAACCAATTGTAGCATTAAGAGCAGATTAATTATGAAGTTTTTATTTGATTCAGACACTTGGCAAGAAATTTACGGAAGTATTCGTAAAAATAAATTGAGAACGGGTATTACCATTGTTGGGGTACTATGGGGAATCTTCATTTTAGTAGTGTTATTAGGGGCTGCTCGTGGTATGGAGAATAATTTTAAAAGAATATTTGGAGATTTTGCAACCAACAGTGTTTTTGTGTGGACGCAGAGAACCGATATGCCTTTTAAAGGCTTTCAAAAAGGAAGAAGATTTAGCTTAACATTTAAAGATATTGAAGTTCTTGAAAAAGAATATGCTAAAGAAATAAAGTTATTAGCTCCTAGAAATCAAACAAGCGGGACTATTGTTAAGGATTTTAAAACTGGTGATTTTCAGGTAAGTGGAGATTATCCAGTGTTAGATCGCGTACAGAAGAAAGATCTTATGTATGGACGTTTTCTTAATCAAAATGATATAAAGAATAACTCCAAGGTTTGTGTAATATCTGAAGATATGTACAAACAACTGTTTGATAAGAAAGAAATGCCTGTAGGGCAATATGTTAAAATTAGCAACGTAAATTATAAGGTTGTAGGGGTATATAAACCTTCCAACACCATAGATATTGATGGAGATACCGCTTATATTCCGTTTACAACTTTTCAAAAAGTATACAACACATCCAATAAAGTAGATTGGATGATGATTACAGCTAATGAAGGAGTAGATATCAAACAAATGGAAAAAGATATCTTATTAACATTAAAAAGCCTGCACAAAGTACATCCAGAAGATAAACGAGCTTTTGGTAGTGTGAATTTAGGTGATCAGATAGATAAGTTAATGGGCTTTTTAACAGGAATGCAGTTTTTAACCTGGTTTGTAGGAATTGCAACCTTAATAGCGGGAGTTTTTGCGATTGGTAACATCTTATTAATCACCGTAAAAGAGCGTACTAAAGAAATCGGAATACGAAGAGCTTTAGGAGCAACACCCAAAAGTATTAGAAGACAAATCGTGCTAGAGTCGGTTTTTTTAACCACAGTAGCAGGAATGTTAGGAATTATTTTTGGAGGACTCGTACTATTCCTATTAGATTTTACGGTAGGAACTGGTGATGATCCTACATTAGTAAATCCAACCGTAAATATACCCATAGTAATGTTGGCATTTTTCATATTAGTTGTTTTAGGAACATTAATAGGGTTAATACCTGCATACATGGCAACAGTAGTAAAACCAATCGAAGCATTAAGAGAAGAATAAAAAAAGAAATAATCAATTAATCATGAGCAAAAGAGCAAAAATTATTTTAGGAATCGTAGCACTATTATTTGTAGTCATCCTAATTTGGTTAGGAAAGAAAAATCAAAAAAGTGTGGTTACTTACGAAACGGAAAAACCATTTAAAACAACTATTGTAAAAAAAGCAGTAGCCACAGGAAAAGTTGTTCCTTTAGAAGAAGTTGAAATCAAACCTCAAATAGCAGGAATTATAGATAAGATTGTGGTTGAAGAAGGAGCCATTGTAAAAGCAGGGGATTTGTTAGCAACGGTAAGAGTTGTTCCTAATGAGCAATCGTTACAAAGTGCAAAAGGGCGAATTAATTCTGTGCAAATTCAGTTGAACAATGCTCAAATTCAATACGAAAGAAATAAAAAACTTTTTGATAAAGGAGTTATTTCTAGTCAAGAGTTTGAAAACTCACAATTATCGTATAACCAAGCAAAAAATGATTTGAGAAATGCTCAAAACGATTATCAAATCATTAAAAAAGGTTCTGTTGGTTCAGCAGGAGCGAATACGAATATTAGAGCAACAACTTCTGGTATGGTGGTAGAAATTCCAGTAAAGAAAGGATACCAAGTTATTCAATCTAATAATTTTAACGAAGGTACTACCATTGCTACAATTGCAGATATGGAAAAGATGATTTTTGAAGGACAAGTTGATGAGTCTGAAGTAGGGAAGTTGGTAAAAGGATCTAACATTGAAGTTTCTTTAGGAGCTATTGAAAATAAAAAGTTCCCTGCGGTATTAAATTTTATTGCACCTAAAGGAACTGAAGAAAACGGAGCAGTACAGTTTAAAATTAAAGCAGATGTAAGCCTTGACGATAATTATTTTGTTAGAGCAGGGTATAGTGCCAATGCAGATATTGTTCTAGAAAAGAAAGACAGTGTTTTATCTATCAAAGAATTATTATTACGTTTTGATAAGAAAACTGAAGAACCATATGTAGAGGTGAAAAAAGGAGATGATGAATTTGAAAAGCGTGAACTTAAATTAGGAGTTTCAGACGGAGTAAACATTGAAGTGTTAGAAGGTGTTACTGCCGATGACGAGATCAAAATATGGAACAAAGCATCGAAAGATGATGAAAAGAAAAATAACTAAGAAATTAGATAAGTAAAATAATCAATGAAGCAGTTCTTTTTAAGAGCTGCTTTTTTTGTTTTAAGTTCATGAATAGTTGACTGTGGTGTGTTGGAAAAGTTTGTTTAAGCTATCGCAAAAGAAATAAGATGTATCTTTAATGTTTATCACTAATCAAGTACTTAATTTAAAGAAAAATTAAACCTCTTATTTAGAGGTATAAAAAAAGCAGCTATTAAAGCTGCTTTTCTTTTAATCTATATTCTAGATTAGTTTTTTGTTTTGTTTTTGAAAGCATCAAACTTGTTAGTCGTTTGCTTTGGCCAACTGTTGTTAGAAGTATCAATATCGGCTGTTTCTAAATCTGGATCTACAACAAAGCTTTTAATTTCTTTTGAAGAAGTAAATACTCTAAACACTTGATGCTCATTTTTATTCCATATTTGAGCAGGAAAAGTTTGACGCTCTTTTGTTCCGTCAGCATAAGTCATTTCAAGAATAATAGGCATTACTAATCCTCCAGGTTTTTCAAACTCAACTTCATAAATGTACTGAGGTAATTCTTTTAAGCTAGCTTTTTTGTCTTTCGGTAAACTGTTGATATACGCTTCTACTTCAGACTTATCAGCATCTTTTTTATCAGTAGTTAAGTAGACTAATTTTCCTAATTGAGCAAAGTAAGAAGGATACTGTGCTTGTAACTTCTTTGTTTCTTCGTTAGGTTTGTTAGTTAAATATAAAGGCTTCACTTCTTTAATACCTATATCAGTATAATCAGTTGTGTAGAACCAACCTCTCCAGAACCAATCTAAATCCATACCCGAAGCGTCTTCCATAGTTCTAAAGAAATCAGCAGGAGTAGGGTGCTTGAACATCCATCTTTGTGAATAAGTTCTAAAAGCGTAATCAAACAATTCAGGTCCCATAATGGTTTGACGCAACATGTATAAACCAGCAGCTGGTTTTGTGTATGCATTTGGTCCGAAATTATGAACGTAATCACCTTGAGACATGATAGGGCTTAATTTACTTTGATCTAAGCTCATGTAACGAACAATGTCTTTTGGTAAGTTACCTGTATTAAAGTTTGGATCGTAATCTAATTCAGCTAAAATTTCTACAAAAGAGTTTAATCCTTCATCCATCCATGTCCATTGACGCTCATCAGAGTTTACAATCATAGGGAAGAAGTTATGACCAATTTCGTGTGTAATTACACCAATCATTCCGTTTTTAACTCTATCAGAATACGTTCCGTCAGGGTTTGGACGTCCGTAATTAAATGAAATCATAGGGTATTCCATTCCTTGGCGTTTTGCATGTACAGAAATTGCCTTAGGATACGGATAATCAAAAGTCATTTTAGAATACTCTTCTAAGGTGTTTGCAACCACACGAGTTGAGTGCTCTTCCCATAACGGATTTCCTTCTTTTGGATACATAGAAACTGCCATTACAGTTTTACCGTTAATGTTAACAGCCATAGCATCCCAAATATATTTTCTTGAAGAAGCAAACGCAAAATCACGTACTTGGTTTGCTTTAAAGTGCCAAGTTTTTGTTTTAGTAGTACCTTTTTTTTCGTTTTCTTCAGCTTCTTTTTGAGAAACGATAAATACTGGGTTTTTAAAAGATTTTCTAGCCTCAGCCCAACGGTTACGTTGTTCTTTTGTTAATACATCTTTTTCGTTTTGTAAAACACCTGTAGCTTCTAAAATATGATCTTCAGGAACCGTAATTTTTACATCGTAATCACCAAATTCAAGAGCCCATTCACTACGCCCCCAAAATTGCATGTTTTGCCATCCTTCTACATTGTCATACACACATAATCTTGGGAAAAATTGAGCAATTGTATAGTTTTTATTTCCATCAGGGAATAATTCAAAACCAGAACGCCCACCATCTTCTACAGAGTTGTTAATCAGGTAATTCCACTTGATTTTAAACTTGAAAATTTCACCTGGAGCTAAAGGTTTTGGCAAATTAATACGCATCATTGTACGATTAATAGTGTGAGATAAATCTCTACCATCAGCATATTTTACTGCTTCTATTTTAAAACCAAAATCTTTTGGTTTGTCCATATTCTCTGCAACGAACTTATCTGGAGTTTGAAAACCACTCGCTTTTTTAGATTGGGCTAATGGAGATTTAGAATCTGGAGCTCGCATATTTTGATCTAGCTGTAACCATAAATACTCTAAATGATCTCTAGAATTGTTGTGGTATGTAATATCTTCTTCACCATAAAGTTTGTTAGCAGCTTCATCTAAACGCAAATCCATTACATAATCAACTTTTTGTTGCGTGTACGCATGACCAGGTGCACCAGAGGCGGTACGTTGATCGTTTGGAGTTGCTAGTACATCTTTTAACTGTCGGAATTTGTTTTGATCAGTATGACCTTGTTGATGCTCTTTTTTAGGTGCCTCTTGGGCAAATAAAGAAGCTGATACAAAGAGTGCTGAAAATAGTAGCGTAGAATATCTTCTCATTGTGTGCTTATTGATTTTTTTGAATAAATAAGCGGAAAGTTAATGAAAACTTATTATTAAAAAAATGTAAATGTTAAAACTTTAACAAACCTTTATCATTAGTATTAGACAAGAATAAACTTTTTCGTTTTTTATTGACGGTAGCCTTTATCAAATTTTGTTGATCTGGAAAGTGATCAACTAAAACATCATTTTGAATTTCGATAGAAGTTGGTGTTTCAACATTTTCTATTTCTAAATAAAAATAAACAATATCACCATCGTATTCTTTTCCAATGAATTTATAAGAAGTTTCTTGATTGTTGATAGTTACTTTAAAATGTTGTTGTAAGTATTTGTAAAAATAATCATCAATACTAGAAAGCTGATTTTTAGAAGCTATTTGTAAATTAGTGTTGTAGTCTTTATTAATGGCTAATTCTATATCATCCATAAAAATATTCATAATCATTTGAACGCTTTTTGAGTCTTCTTTATATTCTATTTCAGTTAAAGCAACGTAGTATTTATGTAGTGTAAACGATAGTAACGGAAGTACTAAAAGGATGATAATAACTTTTTTCATGGAGTATTTTAAAACAATTATTGCGCCAAATTACTGTTTTTTGATAATTTCTAAATAGCTAATGTGCTCTTTTCTTAAAATTTTAATAACCTCTAATACTTCACGGTTTTGATATAGTTTTTCAATACCTAACGGATTACAGTATTCAAGAAAATGGTAATAATTATTTACAGGAATTTTTAGTTCAACAAAAAAGAAATCTTCCCCTAATTCATTTAATAGTTTAGCTGGCAAACTTTCTTTAAAAGCTAATTCTTTACGAAGTTCTTGTATTTTTTCTGAGTCTTTTACAGGGAATGTATTGGTAGTTCCAAATCCTTCAAAATCTTTAGTAGGATCAACTCTAACTACATTGGGTTTTACATGTAAGCTAATATGATCATCGGAAGCATAGTTGTTATAATTTACTTTAGAAAAATCAGTAGCGTTGCTAGCGATTTCTAGATTTTTATCACGTTTTACTTTTCGTAAATCTTTGGTAAGCTCTCCTGAAAGTTCGTTGTTTCGTAGTAAAATTTCATCTAACTCATAATCTTGTTTTTCTAAAGTGGTTCTTTTTCGGTAGGTATTAAAATCTTCTTTGGTAAGAGTTTCAAAAATAGTTTTATATCCGATAGAGGTATATCTTATTGAATCGTTAGGTTTAGCAAAAATTCGATACTCACCATTTTCGTTAGAAAAAGTAGCTTGATTTGTAGAAAAATTAACAATATGAGCGTTTTCTAAAACACCATTTTCATCATAAACAATTCCGAAAAGTGTTTTTCGCTCTTCTTGTGAGAATGCAACTTGTGATAAAAGAAGTAAGGCTAAAAGAAATCGCTTCATAATGGTAAGTGTTGTAGGTTAGTGCTTACTTATAAAGGTACAAAATATTTTAAAATCAGATATTTAAATTCTGGACTACTGTTGGTTTGGTTTATAATTTTGCGGGTTTAATTTTTTAAATTCATCAGATTTTAATTTTAAAAAAGAAATCATAGTTATTTCATCAGCTAAAAATGAAGAAGAAAAATCATTGGTATTTTCAATAAAGTATATAAACCTTGTAAGATCTTCCGATATAATTTTTAATTCATGTAGTATATAAACTCGATAATTGTTACGTATATGTTGTATTCTCTTTTCAGTATCCTCAATAGCTTTTTCTTTTTTTAGCTTTTTTAGTCTACCTGATATGGAGTTAATAATATAATCTGTTGACAAAATAAAACCGAAACCTTCAAGTTTTAAAGGGCGTCCACCCATTCCTGTGTATAAACGCCTTTCGGCAGGAGTTAGAATTCTTGAGCCAGCGTAAGGAAGGTTTAAACTTTCTGCATTAATCTCTTTTTCAGTTTTAATATGTTTAGTGTCAGAAGAAATATATCCAAGTAAGTTATGCTCTTTTATTTCAACTTCATCAAGCTCTATTGCTACTTTTTTAAGTTCAATTTTGTTTTGTTGTATACCAAAATGCTTTGAATCAACTTTAAAAATTTTCGTTTCATAACCTACAAATGATATTTGTAAAGAGTCGTTTGGTTTTGCTAAAATCCTAAATTCACCATTATCATTCGTAAAAGTACCTTGTTTGGTGTTTAAATTGATAATATGAGTGTTTGATACAGCACCAATTTCATCATAAATTGAGACGTATAAAAAAGTTCTTCGTTCTTGGGATAGAATTTTAATAGATGAAACAAAACATAGTATAATTAATAGTTTCTTCATTCTTTTTCATTAATAATGTTTAAATAACTGACACTTTCTTTTCGCAAAATTTCGATTAGTTTTAAAACGTTTCCATCTTTATATAATTTTTCAATACCTAGCGGATTGCAGTATTCTAAAAAATGTAGGTACTTATCTTCAGGAATTTTCAATTCTTCAAAGAAGAAGTGTTCTCCAAATTCTGAGAGAAGCATTTTAGGAAAACCTTCTTTAAACTTTATCATTTTTCGAGTTCTTTTTTTTTGTTGAGCGTATTTATCAAGACCAGAACTAAAACCTGTACCCGCACCTGCAAAATTAGCTGTAGGATCAGTAGTTCTTATCATACTAGGAGGTTTAGATCTATCAACTTCGTCAATTTCTAAAATTACTTTTTCACTAAAATCAATCATAGAAAAATCTAGAGCGCTTTTAGCTTTATCCAAGCCAATATCTTTAGGAGTTTGTTTAGCATCTATAGCAATAAAACCTATTAAGTTGTGTTTTTTTACTTCCACTTCATCTAGTTCAATAGCTGTTTTTTTAAGTTCTATTGTATGTTTTTCAATTCCGAAGTGAGTCGTTTCAACTTTAATAATTTTCGTTTCGTAGCCTACAAATGAGACTTGTAAAGAGTCGTTGGGTTTAGCTAAAATCCTAAATTCACCATTATCATTCGTAAAAGTACCTTGTTTGGTGTTTAAATTGATAATATGTGCATTGGGTACAGATGCTACTTCATCGTGAACCGATGCATATAAGAATTTTCGATTTTCTTGAGCGGTTATTTGTAAGGTAAGTAATAAAAGTAAAGTGATGGGTAGTTGTTTTATCATGCAATTATTTTTGAGAGAGTCTTATATTTTCATTTTCTAATAGATAAGGAGAGTGTTTGCTGTTTTCAATTAAAACGGAAGTTAATTCAAGAACTTTATCCTTTCGATACAGATTGATAATACCTTTAGAAACACAACTTTCTAAAAATGAATTAATATGTTCTTCTTTAATTTTTAGTTGTCTTATAAAAAAGCCATCTGTATAATGTTTTCGGATGTTAGCTATGTTTTGATCTTCTATTTTTAGTTTTTTTAGTAGTTTTTTCTTTTTATTATTTCCGTTAAGTGCGTTTACAAGTCCAGAGAGTCCTATTGTTATTCCCGATTCAATTTTTATCGTTTTATCATCTTTAGGTTTTACGTTGGCGTAGGGGAGCTTTAATGTTTTAGCGTTTACTACAGGGGCATTGGTAAGAATATCATCATCTGTTTCAAAAATTCCTCTTTTTCTTTCTAAAACAACTTCATCTAGCATATGAGTTTTACTATCAACATAAATAACAATGTTTTTAGCTTTTATGTTTTCTTCACTCACAGTAATTTCTTTGTACTCTAAATTTAGATGAGAAATTAATAGTATGTTATTTTCTTCTGCTAAAATTTCAAATTGTCCGTTTTCGTTTGAAATAGTTCCTAAAGCTAGTTTTTTGTTGATGATATGCACATCTTGCGTAGGAATACTGTCGATAAAAACAGTTCCTTTGATAATTTTAGGAGGATTCTGTGCAAAAACGACACAAGAAAATAGCGTAAAAAGAATAAGTAAAAAGTTTCTCATATCACAAATAAACCACCTACTTGTCTTAAAAATGTTTTAATGACATGGTAAATTTTTGTTAATTTGAAAAATAATAGCACTAATTACCTTTTGAAAATTTAGAGCTGACACTAAGAATAATAGCGTTTAAATCAGATGAAACCAATATGTTTAAAATTATTATTTTAAACATGTAAGGTTACATTTGACCGTTGAAAAGCAATTAAAAATATCAAATGAAAAAACTTATCGTAGCAAGTACATCTACAGTACATGGAAGTGGATATTTAGCATATATTTTACCAACGTTGGTAGACTTTTTTAAAGAAGCGTCTACAGTTTTGTTTATTCCGTATGCACGTGCAAGTGGTAAAACCTATGATGAATATACTGAGATAGCTCGTAAGGCTTTTGCTACCATTAATAAAGAGGTAAAAGGGATTCATGAGTTTGATAATCCGAAAGAAGCAATACAGCAAGCGGAGGCAATTTTTACAGGTGGAGGTAATACGTTTGAATTGGTAAACCAACTATATAAAAATGATATTATTCCTGCTTTAACCAAAGTAGTTGAAAATGGAACTCCGTATTTAGGTACGAGTGCTGGTAGTAATATTTGTGGAGTAACGATGATGAATACCAACGATATGCCTATCGTGTATCCACCAAGTTTTAAAACTTTAGGGTTTATTCCATTTAATATTAATGCGCATTATTTAGACCCGAATCCAAATTCTACACATATGGGAGAAACTAGAGAAACCCGTATTAAAGAATATCATATTTTTAATGAAACGTCTGTATTAGGCTTACGAGAAGGAAGTTGGCTAGAAGTTAACGGAGACTCAATTGTATTGCGAGGAAACTATACAGCACGTTTATTTGAACAAAACAAAGAAGCGGTAGAGTTGGAGAGTGATAAAGAGATTAGTCAGTGTTTTTAATACAATTTAACAGAGAATAATTTACAAAGGAAATCTTCAAACTGCTGTTTGGAGTTTTTTTTACTTATAGTGTTATGATTATTTTATTTAAATAGTTGTTTTATTGATTGAATATGTGTTGTTTGGTTGATAATGAAAGCAAAGAATATTAGTAGAAAGTTTATAATTTAACTTAACATGTAAAATTTTCTTTTATTACTCATTATAAATTGAAGTTTGAGTTAACTCCATAGTTTTTTTAGTTTGTGCCAAAAACTTGAGTTATTTATAACTTTTTTTGACTTCAAAGGGGCAGTAATATTTCTTTCTGGATGAAGGTAGAAGTTTAAAAACTCTTCCTTTTCAACAAAATACTGTCCAAATCCCCATCTTTGGTCAGTAGAAGATATAAGGGCAGAGGTTAATTCAGCAATAGAAGCACTAATAATAGCACCACAAATATTTATAACTTTGTCCTTTTCATCTGAACGATGTAAAAACCAAGATCTGTTTATTTTTTTTGCTTTTTCAAGTTTATCTTCTAGATTAAGAATAGTCTTGGTTTCATTCTTATACGTATTTAATTTCCACCAAGGATTATCAGGGGAAGTTTCGGGGTCAAATATTACATCATAATCAGTTTTTATAACACCAGAAACTCCTTTAATAGAAAAGATGAGTAATTGATTTTTTTTCCATTCAAATATATCTGTTAAATCAACTTCGTGATAAGATTCCTTATTTTCAACTTCATCATAGTTTAGAATATGTATTTGAAGTTTAATTTTTTCTTTTAATTGAATTATATTTAGAGAGGAGTTAATGTATTTTTCAGACAGGTTTATTATCTCTCCAAAAGTAACTTCGGTATTTTCAGTTGGTATTATTTTTATAGTAGAACTCATAGTATTTTTTAAATGCTTATTTTATATAAACACTTTTAGTGTCCTTATATGTCCTAAAAAGGAAGTATAAATGTAATTATTGCAATTTTTAATTAGAGCTAGCTAATATAGCAAAAAAGGGTAATTAAATAGTAGAGTAAGAGAAATGTATAAGCTGTTTTCTATAAAAAAAGACCGCTTAAAAGCAGTCTTTTTTATATGTGAGTTGTATGGTTATACTAACTTATTTTCTTGTTTTCGTTCACAGGCTAATAAGGTGTTTTTTAATAGCATTGCAATCGTCATAGGGCCTACACCACCAGGAACAGGAGTAATGTGCGATGCTTTTTCAGCTACTTCGTTAAAAGCAACATCACCAACTAGTCTGAATCCGTTTTTCTTAGAAGCATCCGCAACACGTGTAATTCCTACATCAATAACTACTACATCTTCTTTTACCATATCACTTTTTAAAAACTCTGGAATACCAATAGCAGCTACAATAATATCTGCTTTTTGAGTAATTTCTTTTAAGTTTTTAGTTCTACTATGTGTTAAGGTAACGGTAGCGTTTCCTACTTTTCTTTTTTGAGATAATAAAATACTCATTGGGCTTCCTACAATATGGCTACGACCAATTACTACAACATCTTTACCAGAAGTTTCAATGTTGTAACGGTCTAATAACTCTAAAATACCAAAAGGAGTTGCTGAAATAAAAGTAGGAAGGTTTAAGGTCATTTTACCAACATTCATTGGGTGAAAACCATCTACATCTTTATCAGGATCAATCGCCATTAAAACTTTTTGCTCATCAATATGATCGGGTAGAGGAAGCTGTACGATAAAACCATCAATATCATTATCGATATTTAAAATAGCAATTTCGTTTAATAATTCTTCTTCAGTAGTTTCTTCAGGAAGACGAAGTAAAGTAGATTCAAACCCAACACGCTCACAAGCTTTAACTTTTGCGTTTACATACGTTAAACTAGCACCATCGTTACCAACAATAACAGCTGCTAGGTGAGGAGTTTTTTTGTCATTTGCTTTTAATTCTGCTACTTCTAAAGCAATTTCTTCTTTAATGTCTGCTGATGTTTTTTTACCGTCTAGTAAAATCATAGTCTTGTTAAGTTTTCAGTATACAGTTTTCAGTATACAGTGTTGTAATTGTTGTGTTGTTATATTCTAAATTTATCAGGATTGATAATCATATAATTGATTAGTTTCCCAACTTCTTCGCTTTTATTTTTAATAGTAATATTTTAAAAGTTCTTTCAGTAGAAGTGTTATTTTAGTTCAAATACTATATGTCAGTTCGAGTATCGACCGCAGGGAGATGTATCGAGAACCAGTTCCAAATGTCTCGATACAATTTATCTTCCTTTTAGTCAGAAAAATCACTCGACATGACATGGAGAGAACTTAATAGTTTTAAAACTCATATAAACTGCTTACTGAAGACTTAATTACTTGTAGACTAAAAAAAAAGACAGGCAAAGCCTATCTATTTTTTATATTATCTCATACCTTTCATCATTTGCATCATTTTTCTTCCGCCACCACCTTGCATCATCTTCATCATCTTGCTCATTTGGTCGAATTGTTTCATCAACTGATTTACTTCTTGAACCGAAGTTCCTGATCCTTTTGCAATCCTTTTTTTACGACTCGCATTAATCATAGAAGGAGTACTTCTTTCCGCAGGAGTCATAGAGTGTATAATAGCTTCAATTCCTTTAAATGCATCATCATCAATATCCACATCTTTTAATGCTTTTCCAGCACCAGGAATCATTCCAACTAAATCTTTCATGCTACCCATCTTTTTGATTTGATTGATTTGATTTAAGAAATCATCAAAACCAAACTGGTTTTTAGCAATCTTCTTTTGTAGTTTTCTAGCTTCTTCTTCGTCGTATTGTTCTTGGGCACGTTCTACTAACGAAACAACGTCTCCCATTCCTAAAATACGATCAGCCATACGACTTGGGTGGAATACATCAATTGCATCCATTTTTTCACCCGTACCGATAAATTTGATTGGTTTATCTACTACCGACTTAATCGATAAAGCAGCTCCACCACGAGTATCACCATCTAACTTGGTTAATACAACTCCGTCAAAATTCAATACATCGTTAAAAGCTTTGGCTGTGTTTACTGCATCTTGCCCTGTCATAGAGTCCACCACAAATAAGGTTTCTTGTGGACTTACAGCTTTGTGAATGTTAGAAATCTCCGTCATCATTTCCTCATCAACAGCTAAACGACCCGCGGTATCTATAATCACCACATTTTTACTGTTAGCTTTTGCATGCTTAATAGCATTTAAAGAAATTTCAACAGGATTTTGATTTCCTTCTTCAGCATAAACTTCTACACCAATTTGCTCACCAACTACACGTAGCTGGTTAATTGCCGCAGGACGATATACATCACAACCAACTAATAAAACCTGTTTTGATTTTTTAGTTTTAAGATAGTTAGCTAATTTACCAGAGAAGGTAGTTTTACCCGAACCTTGTAAACCAGACATTAAAATAACGGTAGGAGAACCCCCTAAGTTAATACCAACAGTATCGCCACCCATTAATTCAGTTAACTCGTCTTTAACAAGTTTAACCATTAATTGTCCTGGATTTAACGTAGTTAATACGTCTTGTCCTAAGGCTTTCTTTTGTACGGTTTTGGTAAACTCTTTCGCAATTTTAAAGTTAACATCGGCATCTAATAAAGCTCTACGAACTTCTTTTAGCGTTTCTGCAACGTTAACTTCGGTAATTTTTCCGTGTCCTTTTAGCGTATGTAACGCCTTATCTAACTTTTCGCTTAAATTATTAAACATGTATCGGCTTCATTTTTTAGAGGCACAAATTTAGTTATTAGTTGTTAGTTTTTAGCATTTTGTTGATAGAATTTTTTAGCTAAACCTTACTATTTATGATTGATTCTAGTTATAAGTAGAGAATTAAAGAGGAAAACGTTTTTTTAAACTATACATCAACCGTAAAATGTTACGTAGTTTTTCTTGATTCTAAGCGTAAGTTAGCCTTGTTTCTAAGTCTTATTTCTTCGGAATAAACTCTAAAGCAACTCCGTTAATGCAATGACGCTTTCCAGTGGTTTCTTTTGGTCCATCATCAAAAGAATGACCTAAATGCCCGCCACAATTCGCACATTTTAATTCAGTACGCGCATATCCAAGATTATAATCTGTATCTACATCAACATTGCCTAAAATAGCTCTATCAAAAGAAGGCCAACCACTACCTGAGTCATACTTATTTTCAGATTTATAAAGTGGCGTTTTACAAGCAGCACACACGTACAATCCTTTTTTATGATTGAAGTTTAAAGGGCTAGAATTAGGTCGCTCAGTACCTGCTTCTCTGAGTACAAAATATTGTTGTGGTGTTAGTAGTTTTTTCCATTCACCATTTTGCTTGTTGATTTTATATTTTTTATGCTTCTGAGCGTTTGCAGCATAAGAAACGAATAAAGCTAAAACGAATAGAAAGACTGTTTTTTTCATGATGGTTGTATAATAAAATCGACAATTTTAGAAGCTACTTTTGCATCACGAAGAATTTTGGTATGCCCTAGTCCTTCAGTAATTAAAAGCGTTCCGTTCTGTAAGTTTTGACGAATTTTTATAGCACAACTTACATCTACATCACCATCAAAAGAATCATGAACAATCAAAGTAGGAATATCTACATTTTTAGCTTTTACACTCGATGAATGTACATCGATATCACGTTGCCATTTTTTATCAAAAAAACGTTTCATTTTGTGGGCTATAATAGGTTTTACGTGTAGGTTTTTAGTAAAGTTTAAAATAACGTCTGATATTTTATCTGCTGCACCAATAGTTACTAGTTTTTTTACAGAGAAATCTTCAGAAAGAGCATTGTATAAACATACACCACCAAAGGAATGACCAATAGCTGCTTCAAAAGGGCCATATTGCTTGTCTATTTCAGCAATGGTTTCTAAAAAATCAGGCATTTCTGTTGTTTTTCCTGTAGATTTTCCATGTGCAGGACACATCAAAAGAAATAACCATATATCCTTTTTCTAGTAATTTATCAGCAATCATGTATAATTGCGTACTTCTTCCAGCCCAACCGTGTACCCATAATACTTTTTTGGTAGAGTACCCGTAAGATAGCAACTGAACATCTCTTGAAATAGTAGGGATATTTATAGTTTTAGTTTGAGCACTTTCTAACATCACTTTCTCTCTTTTTGGCATAGGAAAGCTAACAGGAGTTGTAAATAATTTTACTCCAAATTTTGTGGTTAAATTGTTAGAAATAAACTGTAAAAATTTAGCGGATAAAATAATTGGTTTCGGAATTTTAATACTAGGTAAAGTGTTTTTTGAATGTATAAAATCCATGAATTAGTTTTTTAGATAAAGATATAATTTGTAGCTTTAAACTCATAATTTATTGCCAGTTTTGTGACAAATAAATTAATTTCGTGTCATAAAATATACAACCAAGGATATAGAACTTTAAACTATTAAACAATGAAAAAAATCATAGGTCTAACACTTTTAGCTATTTTTTTAGTGGAATGTAGTACTGTACCAATTACAGGAAGAAAAAGATTAAACTTTGTAAATGATGCTGAAATACTACCAGCTAGTTTTGCTCAATATAAAGGATTTTTAGAAGAAAATAAATTGTCTACTAATACCAAACAAACGAATCAGATAAAACGTGTAGGTAAAAATATTTCGGAAGCGGTTGATCGTTTTATGCGTGCTAATGGAATGAAAACCGAAGCTGATGCTTATGAGTGGGAATTTAACTTAGTAGATGATAAAACAGTTAATGCTTGGTGTTTACCTGGTGGTAAAGTAGTTTTTTATACTGGTATTATGCCTATTTGTGCTAATGAAGATGGTGTAGCTGCAGTAATGGGACATGAAGTAGCGCACGCATTTGCAAAACACGGACAAGAGCGTATGTCTACAGGGCAATTACAACAATTAGGAGGAGTTGCTTTAGCATTAAGTACTCAAAATAGTAAGAATGCTGAAATGTGGAATATGGCTTACGGTTTAGGAACACAAGTAGGGATTATGTTGCCATTTAGTAGAGAGCATGAAACGGAAGCAGATAAATTAGGTTTAGTCTTTATGATTATGGCAGGATATAATGGAGAAGAAGCTGCTGAAGTATGGGTACGAATGAGTGAGCGTTCTGGAGGTGGAGCACCACCTGAGTTTATGAGCACACACCCTTCTAACCAAACACGTATTCAAACTTTAAGAGCATTTTTACCAGAAGCTAAAAAATTAGCAGCTAAATACAATGTAGCTCCCGCTAAGTAAGATTGATAAATTATAGTATATTGCGAACCGTTCATGAAAAATGAGCGGTTTTTTATTTTAAGAATATGTATAAAATAGGCGATAAGAAATTAATAAACGGATGGGCGTTTTACGATTGGGCAAACTCAGTATATTCCTTAGTAATTAGTACTGCGGTTTTTCCATTGTATTACAGTGCTGTAACAGAAGGAAAAGTAGTACGTTTTTTAGGGCAAGATTGGGAGCACCCAGATAGCTTGTATAGTTACGCCTTATCATTTTCATTTTTAGTAGTCGCTTTTATATCGCCAATATTATCAGGTATTGCAGATTATACAGGAAGCAAGAAAAAGTTTATGAAGTTTTTCTGTACATTAGGATCAATATCTGTGATGAGTTTATACTTTTTTGAAGGGATTGATACTGTTTGGATAGGTATTTTATTTACCATTTTAGCAAGTATTGGTTTTTGGGCTAGTTTGGTTTTTTACAATGCGTATTTACCTGAAGTTGCTCACCCTGAACAACAGGACAGAGCCAGTGCTAAAGGTTTTGTTTACGGATATATTGGTTCTGTAATATTACTTTTAATAAACTTAGGCATGATTATGTTTCCTGAAACATTAGGAATCAGCTCGGGTATGGCATCTAGAATTTCTTTTGTGATGGTAGGTTTATGGTGGCTAGGATTTGCTCAAATAACTTTTAAACGTTTACCAGAAAATGTGTATAACAAAAAACCAGAAAAAGACTATATCTGGAAAGGTTATAAAGAGTTACAAACGGTGATTAAAGAAGTGATGAACTACCCAACGTTAAAACGGTTTTTAATCTCTTTTTTTCTATTGAGTATTAGTGTACAGACTATTATTTTAATGGCTGCAATTTTTGGCTCTTCAGAACTTGGATTATCTTCAACAAGTTTAATTATTACTATTTTACTAGTACAAATAGTAGCAATAATAGGTGCAATTATTTTTTCTAGATTATCAGAAAAGTGGGGAAATATTACTGCTTTAAAAGTAACAATTATTGTGTGGATGTTGGTATGTTTTTGTGCTTTCTCTTTAGATAAGTCTCAAGAGTATGTAGACATCTACTTTTATGGTTTAGGAGGATTATTAGGGTTGGTACAAGGAGCAATTCAAACATTAACACGTTCTACCTATTCGAAATTATTACCAGAAACAGAAGATCACGCAACGTATTTTAGTTTTTATGATGTTACTGAAAAGATAGCCATTGTATTAGGTACAGCTGTCTATGGAATATTAAATGCCATAACTGGTTCTATGCAGTGGAGTGTATTGTGTTTAGCAATTTTCTTTTTAGCATCATTTATTATTTTAAGCTCATTAAAAAAGACAAAATACGTAGTATAAGTTAAAAGGGAGCAGGAGCAGTAAAGCTCACTTCTATTTTTGATGTAGGATGCTTAAATGTAATTTTTTCAGCGTGAAGGTATAATCGGTCAGATTTCTTTCCGTATAAATCATCCCCAACTATGGAAGTATTTAAACCTAATTGATGAGCAGCATGTACTCGTAATTGATGCGTACGTCCTGTAATAGGGTAAAAGTATACTTTGGTTTTTGTACCTATAGCTTCAATTGTTTCCCACTGAGTTAATGCTTTCTTTCCGTGTTCATAACAAACAAGCTGTTTAGGACGATCATTTAAGTCTACTCTTAGTGGTAGGTCTATTTTTCCTTCTTTTTCTTTTAAAACACCATCTAACAAGGCTACATACCGTTTTTGTATAGTTTTATTAATAAACTGTGCTTGTAAAGCTTTATAAATAGCTTCACTTTTGGCAATTAAGAGAATTCCAGAGGTAGACATATCTAAACGATGTACAACCAATGGTCCTGTTGCATTTGGATATAATTTTTGAATACGACTATACACAGAATCTTTGATTTCTTTTCCAGCTACCGATAATAAATCATGCGGTTTGTTGATGACTAATAAATCGGCATCTTCATACAGAATTTCAATTTCTTTTTCCTCTTTCAATTGCGCTTCTAAAGGATTTTTATCAATAGGAATCCCTTTTAACATATGTGTTAAAATGGGTTTACATTTTCCTGTGCATGCAGGATAAAAATATTGATGTTTTCTTATGGAAGTTTTTAGCGGTTTTCCCCACCAAAACTCAGCCATACAAACAGGTTTCAATTGATGTTTGAAAGCATATTGCAATAGTTTAGGAGCACAACAATCACCAGCGCCTGCGGGAATATTTTGAGTAGAATCTTTAAAAATAGTTAATAGGTTAGCAGTTTTATTTTCTACATTTAAAAATTGATATTGTTTAAATATTTCTTGTTGAGCCCAAGCAGAAAGATTTGCTCGCTGCTCTTTTAATTGATCAACTTTATTTTTTAACTGAAAACATGCTTTTTTTAAAGGTTCAATTTTATCAAGTAAATACACCTCGTATTCACGCAAATAAAACTCTTCGTTAATATTTAATTGATTGTTTTGTTGAGCAGATTCTTTTCTGAGTTTTCTGCGTTGCTTTATTTTCGTTTGTTCTTTTGATAGGAGTTTTTCGTGTATTTTTTGTGTTCTTTGATATACTTTTTCAGCTTTCTTAAATTCCGTACTATTTTCTAAAAGAGTAATTTCAGAATTTAAAGTATTAAGTTGCTCTTCTGTTTTGGGATAGAATCCATTTATATCTAACACATCAAAAACAGGAGGAACAAAATGTTTGTGTTGCGTGGTTTCGGCTAGTTTTCCTGAAAAAGCGGCTAAATATCCTAAGGTTCCATTTTGCTGTTGTACAACCAAGACACCGAACATTTTTCCAAGAGCATTTTTATCATTAGGATTCTTAATTCCGAAATTGTGAGTAAAATCAGTTTGACTACTTAAATATTCTTGTAGTTCTTTAGTGGCTATTTGGGCTAGAGTATGAGGTGTATAATTATAAGGGTAATCGAATTTTTTAGGCAATTCAATATTCGAAATATCCGAAGAAAAAAAAATAATTTTAGTCATACTTAAAAAGAAAAAAGTGTTGCTTTCACAACACTTTAAACGATTACTCTCTATAAATTTTATCGTATAAGTCTTTATACATTTCTTTAATGATGTTTCGCTTCATTTTCATGGTAGGGGTAAGCTGACCTCCGTCAATAGACCATTCTTCAGCGGTTAATTCAAACTTTTTAATAGTTTCCCATTTACCAAACTTAGTATTGGCATAATCTACTTCTTCTTGAATACGTTCTATTACTTTAGGGTTGCTTACCAAGTCTTTATTATCTCCTACGGTAACGTTATGTCTTTGTGCCCATTCACGTACAAACTCAAAGTTTGGTTGAATAAATGCAGCAGCCATTTTTTCGCCTTCACCAATAACCATTACTTGTTCAATAAAGCGAGATTGTTTTAATTGACCTTCTAATAATGGTGGAATAATATATTTACCACCTGAGGTTTTAAACATTTCTTTGGTACGTCCGGTTATTTTTAGGAATCCATCTTCACTTAACTTTCCTTTATCACCTGTGTGGAAGTATCCGTTTTGTAAAGCTTCAGCAGTTTTTTCAGGATCTTTATAATATCCTTGCATTACGTTTGGACCCTTTACTAAAATCTCTCCATTATCGGCTATTTTAACCTCAACACCATCAATCAATCTACCTACAGTTCCTAATCTAAAACCTCCATCACGCATATCGTTTACAGCAATTACAGGCGATGTTTCTGTTAGTCCATAACCTTCCATAACAGGCATTCCAGCAGCTGTAAATACTCTCGTTAAACGTGGTTGTAAGGCTGCAGAACCTGAAACCATTATCTTTAATTCACCTCCAAGAGCAGCTTGCCATTTAGAGAAAATAAGTTTTTTAGCAATGCTTAGTTTCTTTTCATACCACCATCCGTTTGCTCCGTATGGTTCGTATTGTAAACCTAATTCTATAGCCCAAAAGAATAACTTCTTTTTAATACCTGTTAAGTCGGCTCCCTTGGCATAAATTTTATCATAAATTTTTTCATGCAACCTTGGAACAGCAGTCATGACATGCGGCTTTATTTCTTGAGCATTTTCACTTAACTTATCAATAGCCTCAGCAAAATAGATAGAAATACCACAGTATTGATATAAATACAAAATCATACGCTCAAAAATATGGCAAACAGGTAAGAAGCTTAAAGCTCTTCCTTGACCATATTCTAACGGAACACGTTTTTCACTACTTAGTACATTTGAAACTACATTTTTATGACTTAACATAACTCCTTTTGGACGTCCTGTTGTTCCAGAAGTGTAAATTAAGGTAGCTAAATCATCTGTCTTAATAGCGTTTTTACGCTCTTCAACTTCATGCTGATTGCTTTCATCCTTTCCTAAATCTAAAACTTCTTGCCAGCTTTTTTCACCAGCAATATCGTCAAAAGTATATATTTCTTTAAGTTGAGTATTACCTTTAATTTGGTTTAGTTTTTCTAAAATAGTTTCATCAGAAACAAAGCAATAAGTAGCTTCAGAATGATTTAAAATATATTCGTAGTCTTCTTTTGAAATTGTAGGATAAATTGGCACATTTTGCGCCCCAGTTTGTAAAATTCCTATATCACAGATATTCCACTCGGTACGGTTGTTAGTAGAAATGACAGCTATTTTATCATTAGGTTGTACACCTAATCGCAATAAACCTCTACTTATAGCGTTTGCTTTGTTAATGTACTCGTTTGTAGAGATAGATTTCCATTCACCATTGTATTTTGTAGTGAACGCTTTGTCTAAATTA
The DNA here is from genome assembly GCF_059716275.2 of Tenacibaculum sp. TB-56. NCBI lineage: Bacteria > Pseudomonadati > Bacteroidota > Flavobacteriia > Flavobacteriales > Flavobacteriaceae > Tenacibaculum > Tenacibaculum sp. TB-56. The sequence continues at coordinate 2,444,571 of NZ_CM201367.1, forward strand.
TAATTTTCTTGTTGATAATAAGGAAAATCAAACAGGCGTGTGATTTCAATCGACATATATTCAAATTTTTGTGCTCTGCAATGTATGAAAAATACCCCGATTGCACAAGTTACACTTTACTGGTTGATTTATTGAGGATTATATATTTTTTGGTATAGATCGTTATATTTTTCTAAGATAATTTTTCGTCTCATTTTTAATGTTGGAGTCAAATGTCCCTCATCAATAGTCCATTCGTCGGGAGTAATTTCAAAGCGTTTTATTTGTTCCCATTTTCCGAATTTTTTATTGAAATAATCAATCTCTTTTTGAATTCGCTTACTAAGTTTTTCATCGGTAGTAATATCTGTAATAGCATGTTGATGTCGCTTAGCCCATTCTTGCACAAAATCGAAGGAAATTTGAATAAAAGCTGCTGGCATTTTTTCGCCTTCACCTATGACCATTACTTGTTCAATAAAACGTGATTTTTTTAGTTCACTTTCTATAATAGCAGGAGCAATGTATTTTCCTCCAGAAGTTTTGAAAATTTCTTTTTTTCTATCGGTTATTTTTAAGAACCCTTCAGAATCTATTTCACCAATATCTCCTGTATGAAAAAACTCATTAATAATAACTTCGTTAGTTTTTTCTGGAGCTTTGTAATATCCTAACATTACATTTGCTCCTTTGACTAAAATCTCTCCGTCTTCGGCTATTTTTACAGTTACATTTTCAATTGCCCTTCCAACAGTACCTATTTTAAATCCATTGTTTCGCATGTCGGTAACAGAAATTGCAGGAGAGGTTTCGGTAAGTCCGTAGCCTTCAAAAACAGGAATGCCTGCAGCTGTAAATATTCTTACAAGTCTAGCTTGTGTAGGAGCGCTTCCTGCTAACATAAATTCTAATTGTCCACCTAAAGCTTCTTTCCATTTAGAAAAAATAAGTTTACGAGCTATAGATAGTTGAAATTCATACCACCAACCGTTTTCTTTGTATGGTTTATAATGTTCTCCTAATTCTAAAGCCCAAAAGAATAACCGTTTTTTTATGCCAGATAAGTCACTACCTTTATCTACAATTTTATCAAAAACTTTTTCTAATAACCTTGGTACAACTGCCATGAAATTAGGCTGAATTTCACGTAAATTTTCACCTATTTTACCAATATTTTCAGCAAAGTGAATTTCAAAGCCCATGTATTGACAGTAATAAGAGGCAGCACGCTCAAAGATGTGACATATAGGAAGGTAGCTGACTACTTTTTTATGATTGTCTTGTAAATTTACTCTATTGCCTACAGCAAACACATTGCTAACAATATTACTATGAGAAAGCATGACTCCCTTTGGAGTTCCTGTTGTACCAGAAGTATATATAATGGTAGCCAAATCAGATGGTTGTACTGCTTTTTTTAATTCGTCAACTTTAGTTTGAAATGTTTCATCACTACCATGATTTAAAAATGAATTCCAACTGTAATCTGTATCTAATTCTTCAAAAGTAAATACTTTTTTAAGTTGTGTTTGCTCTTGAACTTTAATTACTTTTTGGTACAAATCTTCATCAGAAACAAAACAATACATACTATCAGAGTGGTTCAGAATGTATGCATAATCTTTTTCAGAAAAAGTAGGGTAGAGAGGAACATTTACCGCTCCAATTTGCATAATACCAATATCAAGAAAATGCCATTTAGGTTGATTTACCGAAGTAATTAAAGTTATTTTATCACCAGACTTAACTCCGAGTTTTAGTAAGGCCTTACTTACAGTATTTGCCTTGTTTATATACTCTTGGGTTGAAAAACTTTTCCAAATTGTATTCTCTTTAAAAACAAGACAGTTTTGTTGTGGATAATTTTCTAGTTGGTGATATGGAAAATCAAAAAGACGAGTAATTTTTGAGGGTTTATGCATGTAAATGGTTTTGTTGATGCATAAATCTATGAAAAAAATAATAGAAAACCGCTGTGACTTTTGTAGTTAATTTTCACAACGGTTTATACTTTAAGTATTTAAAAAACCTTTCAATTCTTGGTAAGAGCTAATTTGTATCGCTTTCTTTTGTTTGTCTATTACTGATACTATTTGAGGTGGAATTTCAACAGTTAAATTTAACACATCTTCAACAACATCTAAAAATTTTACTGGATGTGCTGTTTCTAAGAAAATTCCGAACTCGTTTTGTAATCCGTATTTTTTTAAGCCTAAATATCCTACTGCTCCATGCGGGTCGGCGATATAATTAGAGTTCTTATGGATGTTTTTCATAGCTTCACGAGTTTCATCATCAGAAAAAGAAAAAGAAGAGAATACTGATTTTAAAGTATTTAAATCATTATCAAATAATTCTTGTATCCTGATAAAATTACTCGGGTTTCCAACATCCATCGCATTTGATATGGTTGCTTTAGATGGTTTAGGGTGGTATTCACCACTTGCTAAATAATTAGGAACAGTATCATTTACATTAGTAGAAGCGACAAAATGTTTGATAGGTAACCCTAGTTTTTGTGCCATAATACCTGCGCAAATATTCCCGAAATTTCCACTTGGTACGGAAAAGATAACTTCTTTATGCTGTTTGTATACCTGTTTGTAAGCAAAGAAAAAGTAAAACATTTGTGGTAACCAACGGGCAATATTAATAGAGTTTGCTGAAGTTAACACTCGATTGATATCAGCATCTAAAAAAGCAGTTTTAACCATGTCTTGGCAATCATCAAAAACACCGTCAACCTCTAAAGCAGTAATGTTTTGTCCTAAGGTAGTCAATTGCTTTTCTTGAATATCACTCACTTTTCCGCTAGGGTAGAGGATGACCACATCTACACCTTTAACTCCTAAAAAACCATTAGCAACAGCACCACCAGTATCGCCTGAAGTAGCGACCAATACTGTTACTTGTTGGTCTTTATCGCGATTAAAATATCCTAAGCAACGTGCCATAAAACGAGCACCAATATCTTTAAAAGCCATGGTTGGTCCATGAAATAATTCTAACGCACCGATGTTTTCTTCAATAGATACCACTGGAAACTCAAAGTTGATGGTTTCTTTAATGATTTTTTGTAAAACGTCTTTCGGAATTTCATCACCCACAAATTGCTTGATGGCTTCATACGCAATTTCTTCATTAGAATATTCACCAATGTTATCAATAAATTCTTTTGATAGTGGCGTAATATTTTCAGGAAAATACAACCCTCTATCTGGAGCTAATCCGTTTACTACAGCTTCTTCAAAGCTAACTTTGGGTGATTTATGATTGAGACTATAATAGTTCATAATTTCGTGTTTAGTATTGTTCTAAAATTTTAATTCCTTCTGTGTTGATTTTAGAAAGAATCATGTTAAAATCAATTTGTTTGTCTTGATAGGTATTGTGAATGGTTTTGTAAACATTTTCAGCGGTTTCATCACCTCTACATAAAGTGAAAATTGTCGGGCCAGAACCTGAAATTCCTGCTCCTAAAGCTCCTGCCTTAATTGCTTGTTGCTTCACTTCATCAAAATGTGGAATCAGATGTTTACGAGCAGGTTCAACAATGATATCAGTTAATGAATCTGCGATTAATTGATAATCGTTGGTATGCAATCCACTAATCAATCCGCCAACATTGGCCCATTGCGTAACCGCATTATTCAAAGGAACTTCTTTAGGTAATACAGCTCTCGCATCTTTGGTTTTCACTTCAACTTGAGGATGGATTGCCACCACTCTTAAATCAGCAGGTACAGGAATTTTTACAATACTTAAAGGTTCATAACTACGTACCAATGTAAAACCACCATAAATAGCGGCAGAAACATTATCAGCTATTGGAGTTCCGCAAGTGGCTTCTTCTCCTAACATTGCAAACTGTGTCAATTCAAGAGGAGAGAAGCTATTTCCTAATAGCTGATTTACACCAAACGCAGCTCCCGCTGCACTGGCAGCACTACTTCCTAAACCACTTCCTGGAGTATATCCTTTGTGAATGGTGATGTCGATACCAAAATCAACTGGATGTTTTTCTAACATCGCTAACGCAACCACTCCCGCAGCATTTACTTGTGGATCAGAAGGTAAATCAGCCCCAGTTATTTGGGTAATTTTGACACCTTTTATAGCTGTTTTGGTAAAAGTCATGGTATCTCCAACAGTTTCGAGTGCTAAACCTAAAGCATCAAATCCGCAGGAAACATTAGCAACAGTTGCAGGTGAAAATATTTTTATATAATTCATTTTTTTGCGATTAAAAACAAGTCGGTATCACCACCTTCTTGATATAGTTTGGTGTAATTTTCTATAATTTTGAATTCTTGTGCTTCTAAAGCTTCAATCAAGTATTCTGGTTCATGATAATGAATAAACATCAAGTTTTTTCCATCTGAACTAGAGCATATACGAGAGTCTTTTTCATAATCTCCAATCATGGTGCTAATGTATAATAATCCATTAGGGTTTAACATCGTAGCAGCATCCTTTATAAGTTTTAGAGCATCCTCTTTGGTAAGATACGGAAAACAAAATCCGAAGATGATTACGTCAAAACCTTCTTGTAAACTAGTAATATCTCTGCAATCTAGTACCTTAAATGAAGCATTTGGATTGTTTTGTCGGGCTAAATTTACCATGTTTTCAGCAGCGTCAATACCTATAACAGAAAGTGTAGTGTTATGACGTAGTAGGTAATTGGTAATCTTACCAAAACCACACCCCATATCTAACACATTATGGTGAGTTGACTCCATATGTTTTAAAAGGAGATTATAACTATGATTGTACACGGTATCATTGGCAAATTTATCTTGATACGCCTGTGCTACATTGTTATAGATTTGTATGATATTTTGATAACGTTTTTCCATGTACTATTGATTTCCAATTCGTATCACATCAGCAAAAATTCCAGAAGCGGTTACTTCAGCACCTGCACCCGCACCTTTTATTTGTAGTGGATTTACAGGATACCTATCTGTAAAAAACAATACGATGTTGTCGCTTCCTTCTAAATTATAAAAAGGATGGTCAAACGGAATATGCTGCAAGCCTACACTCGCTTTTCCATTGTTAAATTCAGCTACATATTTTAAGCGACAATTTTTATCGGTAGATTCTTTGTATGCTTGTTGAAAATGTGCCTCAAACTCAGTTAAAGAAGCGTAAAAATCATCATTATTGGTAGTTTCTAAACTCTTTTTAGGTAAAAACGAATTGTTTTCAATATCAGAAAGTTCCAAATCATAACCACTTTCACGTGCTAGAATTAATATTTTTCGAGCTACATCCACACCACTTAAATCAATTTTAGGATCCGGTTCCGTATATCCTTGTTCTTGTGCTTGTTGTACGACATCATGAAAAGAAATACTTTCATTAAAATTATTGAAAACAAAGTTTAAAGAACCTGACAACACGGCTTGTATTTTATGCACTCGATCACCAGAAGCAATTAAGTTTTTAAGCGTGTCAATAATAGGCAAACCAGCACCCACATTGGTTTCAAACAAAAATGGCACACTATACTTTCGTGAAATGTGTTTTAACTTTTTATAATTATCTAGTTCAGAAGCACAGGCTATTTTATTACAAGTAACTACCCCAATATTGTTGGCTAAATAATGTTCGTATACCTCAGAAACTTTTTGATTAGCCGTATTGTCAATAAAAACCGAATTACGAAGGTTCAACGCTTTTGTTCTTTCAAAAAAGCGCTCTAAAGTACTTGCTTCTCCGTTTTGTAATTGTTCTTTCCACGATTTTAAGCTGATACCACCTTCATCAAAAACCATTTGTTTAGAGTTGGAAATCCCAACCACACGCACATTCAGTTTTAACTGTTCTTTTAAGTATTTTTTCTGTTGGTGGATTTGCGCCAAAAAGCGTTCTCCCACATTTCCTACACCTGTAACAAACAAGTTTAATTGCTTTATTTTTTCCTCAAAAAACTGCTCGTGTAGTGTGTTTAATGCTTTTTTAGCATCTGAACTGTTGATAACAGCAGAAATGTTTTTTTCTGAAGCACCTTGAGCAATAGCGCGAATGTTCACGTTGTTTTTACCTAAAGAGCTGAACATTTGTCCGCTTAAACCTCGGTGATTTCTCATTTTATCACCTACCAAAGCAATAATTGCCAATCCTTGTTCTACAATAATCGGATCTATTTTATGACGCTCTATTTCAAAAGCGAAAGCTTCGTTAATTTTTAGAGCTGCTTTTTCAGCATCTTCATCATAAATCCCTACACAAATAGAGTGCTCAGAAGAAGCTTGCGTGATTAACACTACATTGATGTTGTGTGTAGATAAAGTTTCAAACAAACGTTTAGAAATGCCAGAAACACCTACCATGCCACTTCCTTCTAAAGTTAGCAATGTAATATTCTCGATATGAGAAATTCCTTTTACAGGTTTTCCGTTTTCGGTAATTTTTGAAATGAGTGTTCCTACATTTTCAGGTTCAAATGTATTCTTTATTCGAATAGGAATTTCCTTTTCCAATACCGGTTGAATGGTAGGAGGGTAGATAACCTTTGCCCCAAAATGTGATAATTCCATGGCTTCTTGATACGAAATATGAGGAATAGGAAATGCCTGCTTCACCATATGCGGATTTGCAGTATACATACCACTAACATCTGTCCATATTTGCAATTCATTAGCATTTACAGCAGCCGCATAAATAGCTGCAGAATAATCGGAACCTCCACGTCCTAAAGTAGTTGATTTCCCTTCTTTTGTACGAGCTATAAACCCAGGTAACAAAGTTACTTGGTGCTTATTTTTGTCAAAATACTCCTTGCAATTGGCGTTGGTTAGTTGAAAATCAACTTGTGTTTTATCAAAAGCGTTGGAAGTGACGATTAACTCTCTACTGTCTTTATATACTACATCCAGTTCCTTACTAGCTATGTTTGCGATGATATAAGAAGATAGTAACTCACCAAATCCACTAATCGTAGCTAGTGTTTTGGGGGTAATTTCGTTTAGTAACAAACAACCTTCTAACAAAGTTTTTAGTTGTTTAAAAAGGGAAGTAATATACGTTTTAACTTCTTCTTGTTGATTTTTAGGTACTAATTTTTCAATTACTTCAAAATGCAATTGCTCAACTTCTTGGTAGCTTTCAAGGTAATTAGCATTATTTTGAGCAGCTTTTTCTGCCGAAGCAATAAGCTTATTCGTTGTTTTACCAAAAGCAGAAACTACCACAATAAGTGGACTGTTTACAGAGGTATTGGCAACGATTTGTACTACTTTTTCTATATTTTGAGGATTGGCTACAGATGAACCACCAAATTTTAAAACGGTCATTTTAAAAAGGATAATAAATTAAAAATAAGATTTTTTAAACTATTTATCTGTTTTCAAGTCTTTTGAAAAAATAAATATATACGGAAATACTATGTAGAAAAATAACCCCTAAAGGGTTGTAGTAATAATTGTAGTTGTAGTGCCAACAAAAGAAGCCGTAATATTTACAGCTGGAATAGAAATGATATTTCTTTTGTTGTTAAACATTGGGGTAAAATTATAAATTATTTTTAAAAAACAAGTATATGATGTTCTTTTTTTACGAAAAACCTCTTTGTATAGTACACAAAATACAACTATATTGCAAAAAAAATAAAAAGAATAAAATTGCTAAGAATTGCTGCATATCCTGCCAAAAAAGGAGTGTCACGGTAAGTTTATTCTGTATATAAACTAGTTGTGGTGCATTTAAAAACTGACATTTGCGAAAACATTGAGGTTTGAAAAATCATAAAATCTATAAGAAAAAAACTAACTGAATTAACCAATGAACAACAGAACACTTGAACAACAGCGGATTGAATTTATCAATCAAAAATTTCTTGCTACACCATTAGCTGGTTTGATTATATGGACTATAATTGGATTAATCGGAATCTTTTTTTCTGACTTTATAGCAGTTTGGTCAATTTTTATTGGAACCGGAAGTATTGTATATCTAGGTCTGCTTCTCTCAAAATTCACAGGTGAAAATTTCCTAGATAAAAGTAAACCGAAAAACGAATTCGACACTCTTTTTCTTTTTACGGCTGGACAAGCGATACTTGTCTATTCAATTGCAATACCATTTTTTCTGGTTGACTATTCTTCTCTTCCAATGACTGTAGGAATTCTGACTGGATTAATGTGGTTGCCATTTTCTTGGATTATAAAACATTGGGTTGGAATTTTTCACACCTTGACTAGAATCATTACAGTTCTAACTCTTTGGTATCTTTTACCCGAATATAGGTTTATAGCTATTCCTTTTGCAATTGTTTTAATTTATGTCATTACATTAATAATCTTAAAAAACAGAAAGAAAACTGAATAAAAACGACACCACAACAATGTATAACCGCAATTACGGCGGATTCGACTACGTCCGAATCCACTCGGAATTGCTAAAGTCAGTGCCAAACCGAAAATTAACGCATATTAATCCGTAACTGACGGTTATACGAGACCGTTGCCAATAATTATGAAGAACTTACTCACATTAATATTCTTACTAATTTCAAATCTTATTTTTAGTCAGAATGGATATTACGGAAATGAAAAACAAATTGAGAATTTTGAACAATATGTAAAAGAAGAAATTTCAGCCGGAGTTGATAAAGAAATCAAGATTTTTGGAACTCTTCTAATGCCAAAAAATGAATTTGATAAAATTCTTGTAATCATCTCTGGAACTGGACAAATTTCTCAAAATGGGCACAATCATCTGAGTGAATATCTTCTCGAAAATAATATTGCAGTTTTTAGATTTGATAAAAGAGGTGTTGGAAAATCTACAGGAACTTATGATGACCGAGCAGAAATCTATACAAATGATTTTATTAAAATTTTTAATCAATTAAAAACACTCAAGTCTGTTCAAAATAAAACTATTGGATTTATTGGGCATAGCCTTGGCGGGATTGTTTCAATTCAAGCAGTTGAACAAGATATAAAACCAGATTTTTTAATTCAATGGTCTACACCAATAGGAAAACCACGTGAATTAATAAAATATCAGATTAATAACGGAATTAAAAACTACGATAATCTAATTATTGGAAACACAGATAAAGACCAAATCAAAACTTTAGATTACATATTTGAATTAATTGACCAAAATCCCACATTGAATGCTTGGGAACTATGGAAAATTGCGAAAAAAGAGTCTAAAAAATATGGAATAAAAAAGAAAGCCTATTCAAATTATCTTCAACCACATAAAGTTGCGGAAGCAAGAATTGATAACTCTAAAAACTATAAGAAAATAGATTTTCCAACTTTAGTAATAATTGGAGAAGAAGATATTTTAGTTGACCCAATACAAAGTAAAAATGAATTGGATAAAATTGAAAATCCGAATATTGAGTTTAAACAAATAGACGAACTAAATCACTTTATGACAAAGAAAGGAGTTGATTGGAAAACAAACGAAATTTATAATGTTAATTTGGCTTTTAAAGAATACATTGTGAATTGGATTAATAACATAAAATAACTATTGGCAACAATGGCTCCTATGAAAAGCACTAGTCTAGTTTTTCAAAGTTACTATATTTATTTTTAATTCTTACATAATAATAATTTTAGGGTGTTGAATTGTTGATAATTCCGAAGGATTATCAATACTTCAATACCTTATAACTTGCTCCGCATCCTATATGTGATCAACTCTATTGGTCGTCACCAGCATCTGTATGATTATAAGTTATAATAAGTCCAGCCACTTGCTATAAAAATGTGATCTTCGGGTTAATTTTGAAGTCACCCACGTTGTTTTGTGATATGGACTCTAAATACTTCTTTTCTGAGCTTTGTTATTGATTTATATACTATTCTATAACTCCTATCTCATAAGGAGTCTCTGTTTTGATAACGGCCAAAGTTCTACTAAGTAACTTACGAGCTATCTTTATGATTATCTTCTTAGTATCCTTACCATAATGCTTTCGGTAATAATGCTGCATCACTGGGTCTGTTCGAATCGCCTGCCATGAGGCTTCTATAAAATATGATCGCATTAATCGATGTGCTCGTGGCGTTATACCTATCGTTTTATAATTATCACCACTCTGATAAATACCTGGAGCTAACCCTACATAACCTGCCAAGTGTTTTATGCTATTAAACCTGCGTAAATCTCCTAATTCACTAATAATTCCACAAGCTACAATTCCACCAATACCCGGTATGCTTCTAAGCAAATAATAATCTTTCTTAAAATGCTTACGACAATAAGCTCTTAACTGATTACTAACTAAACGTAAATCTTCATCTACAAATCGAAAATAACGCATCCTACTCTCTAAGCTTGCTTTTGCTATTGCATATTCAAATATTATATCATCTAACCACCCCCGAAAACCATGACTCCAATGGTCATTATCGTACTGTTCTGGAACTTTTATTCCAAAGTAGAGCAACTGCATTTTTATGTAACTCTTGATACGTCTAAAATCCTTTACCAAATCATTACGCCTACGAAATAAACTACGCAAAGCTTCACGATGCTCATCGGGCACATAAATACTACTTAATCGACCATCTTTCAATTCTCTACTAATCAACTGTGCATCTATACGATCGGTCTTTGTAAAACGCTCTTTCCCCTTACGATGGATATCGGCAGGATTAACTACTAAAGAGCGCCAGCCATAACTCTCAAAACAACGATGGGCATAATAGCCACAACATCCTGCCTCATAAGCTGTACTTACATCATATCCCGAAAAATGTCTATCAACATAAGCTTTCAATTGCAAAGGGTCTGGTGGCATACTAAAACTTTTGCCAGAAAATAGATCTGTTGAACAATGAACTTTCCAGCTGCGCTTGTGTATGTCAATTCCTATATATAATTTAGTGTCGGCAGTAATTTGAGTATTCATATCTTTATGTTTTTGTGAACTTTAAAGATACTCGTCTTACTGCTTTTTCATGGATGCTATAGTTCATTGCTTCTGACTTTCCTCGCGTAAAGTCCTCGCAAATTTGCTATATTCGGTTTACGGCGGAAAATCCTCGCGGATTTTCAGTTTGGTGTGTACTTGCAAAGTTTAGTGCTAAACCACGCAACTACTCATAGCCGAGACCGTTATGTGCGTAATCTAATAAAAATCGTGAATAATTGAACAATCTGACTAAATTCGACCAATTTTACCTGAAAATAAAAGCAAACAGATGGTATTGGTATTTTTCAATTTTTTGCCGACTGACTTTAGCTCTAGGATTTATAGTTGCGGGAATAACAAAAATAATTGACGAACGATTTGCTAGCGGATTGTCGGAAATTCATCCGATGGGAGCATATCTAACTGCACTGCATCGCACAGGATATTATTATCACTTCATTGGTTATGCTCAAGTTTTTTCAGCCGTTTTATTGCTAGTACCTCGAACTGTCACTTTAGGAGCAATACTCTATTTTCCAATAATAGTGAATATTTGTATTCTTTCTTTCGCTGTACGATTTGAAGGTTCATTTATTTCTGCACCATTAATGGTTTTAGCAAATTTGTATATTCTCGTTTGGAATTATGACAAGTTAAAATATATTTTACCATTTAAAAATATACCAGATTATGGTATTGTAAAGCGACCAAAAAAATGGAACAATAAATTCCCATTTCTGTTTTTTGGTGGAGTTGCTTTAACCTTTGGACTTACAATTTTAATATTTCTAAAAGGATTTGATATTATGCCAAGAAATTCATTATCCGATTGTAAAAAACAATATGCTAATACTAAATATGAGAATATTGGAAATGAATTTTGTGAGTGTATTCATTCAAAAGGCAATGAGTTAGATGACTGTTTAGAAAATTTTTCGGAAAATAAAAAAAGAATGGAAAATAATTAAAAGCGGAAAAGACTACGCATAACAAAGAACTGAGGTAAAAAACAAGTAAATTTTATACTTTTTTAAACCAAAGTACTTTTATAATTTGCATCATAAGGCAAACCACTTTTTACTATTGCAAAAGCTTGTTTTAGTAGCTTATTACACACCGCTATTAAAGCAAGTTTTTTACTCTTACCCTTAGCTACAATTCGGTCATAAAGTTCTCTACATGTTTTGTTGTATTTTCAAGCATTAAAACTACACATAAACAATAAATTTCTAAGCTTTGGATTACCCATTTTACTTATTCGAGGTCTTCCTTTTATACTACTGCCTGACTCTCTAATAACAGGAGTTATACCTGCGTAACTGCACAGCTCCTTTGCCGAAGTAAAGCGCTTAAATCCATCGGTAAAAACTAATAACATTAATGCTGTTTTACCCCCTATTCCTGGAATTGACTTTAATAAAGTCAATTCTTCTTGATAGCTCTTTTTTACATTCTCTAGCAACAAATCTTCTAATTTAACCATCTCTTTTTGTATATTTTTTAGTTGCCTTTTTAAGGAACTAACTACCAATTTTGATGGAGTTCCTAATACTGATTCGCCATGAAGCTTATTCTTTAATTGAGTAGATTGTTTCGTATAAACACTCAACAAACGTACTATTTGTAAACATTCTTGTTGTTCCTTGCTTTCTCCTTTCCATATAGAAGGGGCTTGACTTACACCATAATTATATAGCTGCTTTGCATCACTCTTATCCGTCTTTACTTTTGATAAATTCATTTGAATAAAACGTTTTATCTTCAACGGATTTTCTACTGATACCAAAACTCCTTTTTCTGTTAAAAAATAAGCTAATCGTACATGATAATACCCTGTGGCTTCCATTATACAATGAGTTAAATCACTTGTGATTAACAACAGCTCTTTAAAGCCTGATGAATCATTTTTAAACTGATACCAATTACCTTGATAATCATACACATCTAAAACATCTTTACTTACATCGATTCCTAAAAATTGTTTATTTTTACTCATAAGAAAAAAGGATTGGAAAGAAAAATAACTACTATCAATTCAACAACTTGAAATCGAGATCTTGGTCTCACAGAACTGAACGAATTTAAAGTAGTAAAGCGTAGGGATTATCAATGTTGACGAAATCTAGGTTTCAACGTATATCATAACCTTACTCTACGCTTTTTTCTTTCTGGTTTTTATTACTAAAGTTAAACAATTGCTAACTTAAGATGTATAAAATTAATTGTTAGTGCATATCTTTCTATAGAAAACCTTTTGGTTTTCAGGTTGGTATGTACTTGCAAATTTAAAAAGAGTAAATTACGCTAATACTCATAAACTAAACTGTTAGGTAATTCAACTAGACTATGATTATACGAAAAGAAATAAAAAATGATAATGAGCTTTATTTGTATTTTAATGGAAAATTAATTTACAAAAGGTGGTTGAATTTAGGTTACGGAAAAGTTTTTGATACATATGCTTTTGGAAAATATACTGATTATAGTATAACAGATTTTGATCTAGAAGAAACACCAGAATTAATTCATGTAAAAGCGAAACTAAAATTAATGTCTACTGAAGAAGGTGGTCGAAAAACAGGGATTAAAAGCGGATATAGACCTAATCACGTTTTTGAATATCAATCAAATGGACAGTTTAAGTATTCATACGTGGGAGATATTCAATTTGACGAAAACGAATGGATTTTGCCAGGAGAAACTAAAGAAGTTTTGATTAGATTTTTATCAAAACAACCAATAGACGAATACATGAATATAGGAAGAAAATGGTGGATTCACGAGGGACCAAACAAAATAGGAGAAGCAGAAGCAATTGAAATTCAATTTCCAATAAATGAATAGAAAATTACTTACAACGATATAAGATGCTATTGAGTCAAATTTTATTATAATTTATCCAATTCACTTGCAATAAGATCACATCCTTTTTTTAGTTCTTCATCAGAAATAGTTAGTGGAGGCGTAATACGAATTGCTTTTCCTTCAAAAAGTAGCCAGAATAAAATCAAGCCTTTGTCTAAACAGTTTAAAATTACTTGTGAGGCAGCTTCAGGAGTATCTACTAATAAAGCAAGCATTAATCCTTTTCCTCTAATTTCTTTAACCGCAGGATGATTTTTAAAGGCATTACGAATAATTTTTTCTTTTCGTAAGGCTTCTTTCATTAAGTTAGAGGAAGTGATTTCTTGTACGGTCGCCAATCCAGCACTCGCAATTATAGGATGTCCGCCAAACGTAGTAATATGTCCTAATTTCGGGTGCTCTTTTAAACAGTTCATCACTTCAGAAGAGGCAATAAAAGCCCCGATTGGCATTCCGCCACCCAAACCTTTACCCGTAATGATGATATCTGGAGTAACGTTGTAATTTTCAAATCCCCAAAATTTTCCTGTACGTCCGACTCCAGATTGGATTTCATCTAAAATCAATAAGGCACCAACCTCTTCACAGCGTTGTTTTACTTTTGTTAAATAATTATTTTCAGGTTCAATAAACCCTGCACCTCCTTGGATGGTTTCTAGTATAACACCCGCTGTATTGGTAGTGATTTTTTCTAAATCTACTTCGTTGTTATATTCAATAAACTTAGTTCCTGGAATTAACGGACGAAATGCACGGTTTTGTTGCTCTGCTCCGCAAACACTCATAGCACCTTGCGTATTTCCGTGGTAGGCGTTTTTAGCGGCAATAATTTCACTTCTACCAGTAAAACGTTTGGCTAATTTTAAAGCACCTTCAGTAGCTTCGGTACCAGAGTTTACCAAATAAACAGACGAAAGGTTAGGAGGTAAGGTCGCTGCTAAGGCTTTGCACAATTCTACTTGTGGTTTTTGAATGAATTCTCCATACACCATTACGTGTGTATATTGTGCTAACTGATTTTTTATTGCCTCGTTTACCTTTGGATGATTATGTCCTAAACTATTGGCAGAAACTCCCGCAACGAAGTCTAACATAGCTTTTCCGTTGCTGTCATAAATATAACTACCGTTAGCATGTGAAATTTCAATAGCTAAGGGATGCGGAGTAGTTTGTCCTTGGTGTTTTAAAAAATCGTCTTTCACAGGAATTATTTTAATTCTTTAAGATTTGGTTTTTTTCGCTCTTTGCTCTCTTTTTTAGAAGATTCCTTTAAAAAGTTTTCTTTTGCTTCTTTTACAACGTCTAACTCCTTTTTTTCTCTTATTGGAGCAGTGTTAGTGGTCTCTTTTATAAAAATGTCTTCAATACTTAAGGGTTGTTCATCACCACGCCATAAAAATCCTTTAAATTTATGTTCTTCTGAAGGGAATTCAGAGGGAGGGTAGGTGGTTCCTTCCGATTTTTTAAAGTATTTGGTTTGCGCAATTTGTCCGTCTTCTAAAATAAACTCAATATCACTTGCTATTTCTTTGGTAATGGTTTCAAGCTTATGCGTTTCATCATTATTATTGAAGTATAACGATTCAGCATTACCAATAACCATCATCGTGCGTAGTTCATCATCTTCAAACTTTCCATAGATATTTCGCCCTTTTATTTGGTTGAAATTTTCTTTATGAATTGAATCTTGCTGAATCATAAAAGCATTTTGAAGTACTTTTAAGGAATCTAGCTTATTGGTTTCTTTATTGGTTAATAATTGAATGCTATCTCCTGTAATTTGACTGTTTTTAGACCATAAAATAGGTCTTTTAAACATTCGTGTTAGCCCTGTTTCTTGGCTGGTGTGAATAGAATCGCACTTTCCTTGTAGATCCGATTTGAATATTTTTACGTTGTTAAAAATACGTGCAATTCGTTTTTCAGGTTTTCCGGTAAGTAAAATTTTATCACCAGCAACGTGCATCGAATCTTTTTCAAAAACAGAAATAGCAACGGCTCTATCAATAATGAATAAAGAATCTTTCTGCTCGTATAACTCTGCATAGTTTCCTTTTGCAACCATGTTCTGAACAGTATCAACCACTTTGATGTTGTTGGTAGCAGAAGCAAAGCCTTTTCGTTTATCATAATATAAACTGTCGGCAGAAACAGTACGTTCTTTTAAAAATAACTTGGCATTTTTTACGAAGTAAGAAATATCGGTATTGGTGTCGTAAAAACCTCTTTCAGAATATACTTTGGTGCTGTCTTTTAAATTGGTAATGGTACTAGACCCATATAAATAGGCTAACTGTGTGTTCGTATAATAATCTAAATGATCAGATTCTAAATGATTTTCAGGGTTAAGAACTGTTACTTTTGATTGCGCTGTGAATTTTTTATCTTTTAAAAGATAGGTTCCTTTTACACTTTTCAGCGTGTTTTTGGTGTCTTTAATCGTTCCACCACTAGGGTAATATAATATTTGGTTGATTCTATCAAAATGAAGCGTATCGGTTTTTAGCGTCATTTCTTTATCGTTAATTTCTACATTTCCCCAAGATTTCGCTTTTTTCGTATTTCCGTCATACGTAGCAAAATCACTGTATTGAATAATCGTGTCTCCTTGTTCAATTACTACTTCACCAATGGCTTTAAATAAGTTTTTGTCTTTATATAATAAGGCTCTTTGGCAATCTAGCGTAGCACCTTCGTGCGACATTTTAACTTTTCCTATCAATATAGTAGCTCCAGGGTATTTATTTTCATCAGCAGTTGCTTGTTCAGTAGAAAGGATTTTAATTTTTTTTGTTTGAGAAAAACTTACAACAGAGAATAATATAAAAGCTAGTAGAAATAGTTTTTTCAAAATAATACGATTTAATGCACAAAAATAATGAAAAGAACATGCCAAAATCTTAATAAAGAAATAAAATTATCAAGATAAATAAAAGGCTGTCTTTTAGTAAATGGTTAATTTTGTAGCAAATTAAAAAAACATAAAGATATGAGCGCTCATTTTGATTTATCAAAAGAAGAGATGAAATCTTACGGATATAAAATAGTTGATATAATTGCTGAACACTGGGATACTCTAGATCAGCAAAAACCTGTTGCAAGTGCTACCAGAAAAGAAATGGATAGTATTTTCTTACAAGAAGCACCTGCAGAAGGTATGCCTGCTGAAAAAGTGTTAGACTTTGTGATGGATAACGTAATGCCTAATAGTACCGTTGTTTCGCACCCTAAAGCTTTTTCATTTGTACCTGGTCCTAGTAACTTTATTAGTACGATGGCTGATAGTTTAGCTACAGGATTCAATATTTTTTCTGGTGGATGGATGGTTTCTCCAGCGGCAGCTGAGTTAGAAATTGTAACGATGAACTGGTTACTTAAAATGTACAATTTCCCTGTTGAAAAAGGAGGTGGTATTTTTACTAGTGGTGGTTCTATGGCAAACTTAACCGCTCTGGCTACAGCAAGACGTTTAAAGTGTGGAGATGACTTTTCAAAGGCAGTTATTTATTTGTCAGATCAAGCACACTCTTCAAACATTAAAGCGATTCGCGTTTTAGGATTTAAGAAAGAACAAATTCGAATTTTACCTACAGATATCGAATTCAGAATTAGTATCAACAAGTTAAAGAATGCGATAGCAAAAGACAGATTAGAGGGCTTACAACCATTTTGTTATATAGCTTCAGCTGGAACAACGAATACAGGTACTGTAGATCCTTTAAATGATATTGCAGATATTTGTGAAGAAGAAAATCTTTGGTTTCATATTGATGGAGCTTATGGTGGAGCAGCAATCTTATCTGAAAAAGGAGCTAAGGCTTTACGAGGTATAGAACGAGCAGATTCGTTGACGGTAGATCCGCATAAATGGTTTTATCAACCTTATGAAATAGGTTGCTTATTAGTAAAAGATTCTTCTTGGTTAAGTAATACATTTAGTGAAAAACCTGAGTATTTACGTGATATAGAAGGAAATGAATCTGAAATTAACTTTTATGACTACGGAATTCAGTTAACAAGACGTTTTAGAGCGTTGAAATTCTATATGTCTATTAAAACTTACGGATTAAATGTTTTCAAAGAAGCAGTAAGTTATAATATTCAATTAGCAGATGATGTAGAAAAGATGTTACGTAAAAGTAGAAACTGGGAAATTATTTCACCAGCTACCTTGGCGGTTATTAATTTTAGATACAACCCTATCGGATTAAACTTATCAGAAAAAGAATTAGATGAGTTAAATCAGAAAATATCTCAAAGAATTATGGATTCTAGAGAAGCATTATTAGTTACTACAATACTTAACAAGCAAGTAGTATTAAGAATGTGTTTAATTAATCCTAAAACCACGATGGAAGATATTAAAGAAACACTTTTATTGTGTAATAAATTTGGAGAGGAAATTTTAAATAGCAAGAAATAAAAAAAGGGAAGTTGATTAACTTCCCTTTTTAATTTGAGTTTTTTTCAAATTGAGCTTGTATAAACTCTTTAGATTTTCCTTTGGCAATAGAAGCTGTTTGCCATTTATCATTTAAAATCATTTTACCTACATAAGCAATTTGACCAATATGATAAGGGAAATGAGCTATTTGCCTCGTAATACTTTCAATTAATTTAACTTGTTTGTTTCTGATTACTATTGGGTGATTAAAATTCTCTTCATTTAAAGAGTTTAAGGCAGAGAACAAGCAATTCCATCCTTTTTCCCAGTGATCTATTAGTTCTTCTTTAGTTAAGTTTTGTGGCTCAAACTCAGCTTCTCTATCTCTCCAATCTTTTTCTCCATCAGAGGTGAAAAAATCAGTCCAACGAGATAGCATATTTTCTGACATATGAACAATAATAGCAACTATACTGTTGCTTTCTTCATTATACTTCCAGTGTAAATCTTTTTCTTCAAGTTGAGCAATCGTTTTATCAGCAACTTCTTTGTACGATTTAAATTGTTCTGTAATATTGTCTAAATATTCTTGTATCATCATAAAAAAAGGAGCTCTTTAAGAACTCCTTTTAAATTTATTTGTTAATTGTCTGTTTTCTATCAGGACCAACCGAAACGATCTTTACAGGTACACCTGTTTCCTTTTCGATAAACGCAATGTAATCTAATAAGTTTTGAGGTAACTCATCAGCAGAAGACATTTTTGTTAAATCGTCTTCCCAACCTTTAAACTCAGTATAGTTAACCGTTACGTTTTCTGGCTCGATGTTATATGGGAAATGAGAAATTTCTTCACCTTTATAGTTGTATGAAGTACATACTTTTAAGGTGTCAAAACCAGATAATACATCACCTTTCATCATCATTAATTGCGTAACACCGTTTACATCAACAGCATATTTTAAGGCAACCAAATCTAACCACCCACAACGACGAGGACGACCAGTTGTAGCACCAAATTCATGACCAACTTTCGCCATAGTAGCTCCGTCTTCGTCAAATAATTCAGTAGGGAAAGGTTCAGAACCCACACGAGTAGTGTATGCCTTAAAAATACCGAATACCTCACCAATTCTGTTAGGAGCAACTCCTAAACCAGTACAAGCACCAGCAGCGGTAGTGTTTGAAGAAGTTACGAATGGATACGTACCAAAATCAATATCTAATAACGACCCTTGAGCTCCTTCTGCTAAGATAGTTTTACCTTCTTTAATAGCGTTGTTTAAAAACTCTTCAGAATCGATAAATTGTAATGTTTTTAATTTATCAATACCTCTAGAAAATTCAGCTTCTAACTCATCTAAATCGTAATCGATTTGTACATCAAAGTATGCTAACATACTTAAATGTTTTTCAGTTAAAGCTCTATATTTTTCTTTCCAGTTGTCTAATTCTAAATCACCAACACGCATTCCGTTTCTACCAGTTTTGTCCATGTAAGTTGGTCCAATTCCTTTTAATGTAGAACCGATTTTTGCTTTTCCTTTTGAAGTTTCAGAAGCTGCGTCTAATAATCGGTGTGTAGGTAAAATTAAGTGTGCTTTACGAGAAATTAATAATTTAGATGTATAATCGATATTGTGTGCATCTAAATTTTCTAATTCTTTTTGAAAGATAACAGGATCGATAACTACTCCGTTACCCACCACGTTTAAAGCTGTTTTATGAAAAATTCCTGAAGGAATTGTGTGTAATACGTGCTTGTTTCCGTCAAAAATTAAGGTATGACCTGCGTTAGGACCTCCTTGAAAACGAGCAATAATATCGTAGTTTTTTGTTAATACGTCTACAATTTTACCTTTTCCTTCGTCTCCCCATTGTAAACCAAGTAATAAATCTACTGCCATTTAGTGTGTTGTTAAGTGTATGTTTTTATTTGTTGTTTCTCTTTGTTCCGTAGAAATAAAGTGAGTGATTGTGAATATCAATATCAAAAACATCTTCAATTGTTTTTTTGATGATTTGAATTCGTGGATCGCAAAATTCTTTTACCTCACCAGTATCTGTAAGAATTACATGATCGTGATTTTTATCGAAGTAACTTTTTTCATAACGCGCCATTGATTGTCCGTCAAACTGATGTTTACGAACCAATCCACAATCCAATAACAAATCCATCGTATTGTATAGCGTAGCTCTACTTACACGATAGTTTTTGTTTTTCATTTTAATATACAAAGATTCGATATCAAAATGCTCATCAGCATCGTAAATCTCTTGTAAAATAGCATAACGTTCTGGTGTTTTACGATGCTTGTTTTCTTCTAGAAAAGAAGTAAACACTTTTTTTACAATTTCTTGATTTTCTGCTGAATTACTCATTTATTTTAAAATTTTACTCACTAATTGAGATATACGATTCAAATATTTGTACTTATTAAAATGTATCTTTAATAAAAATCACATACGCTTATTTGCGATTTGAATTAAAGGGCAAATTTACGTTTATTTCTTGATAAAAAAACAACGATATTAAAATGATGTTTATAAAGTATTAACACGTTCAACTTTTTGTACACCTTCTACTTTTTTCATGCTACCTATTAACTTCTCTAATTGGTTTTTATTTTTTACACTTAACGATAGTTTTCCATCAAAAATTCCATTATCTCCAGAGATGTTAATGCTATGGATAAAAACATCCATACTGTTAGAAATTATTTTGGTAATGTTGTTAACAATTCCTTTATTATCAATACCTGAAAGGTGTAAAATAGCAGTAAATTCTTGCTTAGTAGAATCAATCCATTTTGCAGGCATGATTCTGTAGGCGTAATTTGACTGTAAAGAAATTGCATTCGGACAATCATTTTTATGCACTTTAATTCCTTCATTAATAGTAACAAAACCAAAAACTTTATCACCAGGAATAGGAGAACAACATTTTGCTAGCGTGTAATCCAACGTTTGTTCTTCTTTACCAAAAACTAAAGCATCATATTTATTAGTAACTTCTTCTTTTTCTAAAATTTCTTTAGAAGGATTTCTACGGAAGGTATTTTTGATAAAGCCCATAAAGCTACTGCTTCTTTGAGCAACAAACTGTTTAAGTTGTGTATTATCTATAGCGCCATTACCTACACGATAAAATAAATCGAAGCTGGTTTTTAAACCGAAATAACTAGCAAGTTCATGTACTACCTTTTCGTTATAATTAATTTTTAAATGACGTAGTTTACGTTGTAAAATAGCTTTTCCTTCTTCAGCTATTTTCTTTTCTTCTGCTTTTAAGGCAGATTTAATTTTAGCACGTGCTCTGGCAGTTAACACAAAATCTAACCAACGCACATTCGGTTTGTTGTTAGCAGCAGTAAGAACTTCTACCTGATCACCACTTTTTAATTCATGACTTAAAGGCACTAATTTACCATTCACCTTTGCACCACGACATTTTAACCCTACATCGGTATGTACAGAAAAGGCAAAATCTAGCGCAGAAGCTCCTTTAGGAAGTGATTTTAGTTCTCCCTTAGGAGTGAAAACATAAATTTCTTTAGCATAGAGATTAAGTTTAAAATCTTCAACAAAATCTACAGCATCTAAACTTTGGTTTTCTAAACTTTCTTTTAAACGGTTTAGCCAACCATCTAAACCATTTTCTTGAACATTTCCTTGTTTGTATTTAAAATGGGCAGCATATCCTTTTTCAGCAATTTCATCCATTCTATTTGAACGGATTTGTACTTCAACCCATTTTGCTAGTGGGCCAATTACGGTAATGTGTAAAGCTTCGTATCCTGTAGATTTAGGCTGAGAAATCCAATCGCGTAAACGAGCAGGGTTTGGTTTGAAAAAGTCTGTTACAATCGAGTATATTTTCCAAGCATCGAATTTTTCATCACCCGAAGTAGGTTCATAAATAATTCGAATAGCAAATTTGTCGTAAACCTCGTCAAAAGTTACGTTTTGCTTACGCATTTTTCTACGAATAGAGAAAATTGATTTAAAACGTCCTTTTATATCGTAATTAAACCCTTCTTTATCTAAGGCTTCTTTTAAAATACCAGTAAAGCTATCAATATACTTTTGTTGATCTTCTTTGCTTTCTTTGATTTTAGTTAAAATATCTTGATACACATCTGGCTCAGTATATTTTAAACCTAAATCTTCCAACTCAGTTTTAATGTTGTATAAACCTAAACGGTGGGCAAGAGGCGCATAAATGTACAAGGTTTCAGATGCTATTTTTACCTGCTTATGAGGAGGCATCGAATCCATGGTTTGCATGTTATGCAATCTATCCGCAATTTTGATCAAAATTACCCGAACATCATCATGTAATGTGAGTAACATTTTTCTGAAATTTTCAGCTTGTATAGAGTAGTCTTGCTCTTGTTTTAAATTCGATATTTTAGTTAAACCACTAACAATACGGGCAATGTTTTCTCCAAACAAACGCTCCATATCATCAATCGTATAATGTGTATCTTCAACAACATCGTGTAGTAAAGCTGCAGCAATAGAAGTAGCTCCCAAACCTATTTCGTCAGCAACAATTTTGGCAACGGCAATAGGATGGTATATATAGGGCTCTCCTGTTTTTCTTCGCTGTTTAGAATGTGCTTCTACAGCAATATCAAAAGCTTTACGAATCAGTTTTTTATCGTCTTCTGATAATGTTTGATACGTACCTTTTAATAATTTTTTATACCTACTAGCTATCTCTTTGTTCTCTTCTTCTATCGTTACATTATAACTCATACATTAAAAGCTCTTATTGGGTTTTTATGATCTAAAATAAAAGTAGTACAAAGAATTATATTGAGCAAGTTTTGAGAGTAAATGTTTACGGTTAGTTTTTTGCTTTTATAAACGATAATAACTACTAGAAGCAGAAATAATAATTATAGAGAAAGAACTAAAAATAATGTGCTAAACTACGTGTTGTTATTGCTTGATTTTTCAAATTATTGATTTTTAATGGAATACAATTTAATAAGAGGTTTTTCTAGTTTAGGAGTTAGTGAAGTAGGGATAAGTTAGTGAAACACTTAACTATATATTAAAATAATCTTAAAATTAATAACATCTAGGTTTTTTCCTGTAAGAATATTTATAGAGAAGGCGTAAATTTGTGGTATAATTCAGAGGAGCTGACTTTACAGTATAAGTCCCCCTGAAATATCATTTAAAGATGATATTCGAACCTCCAGCATTTAAAAAAAGCTGGAGGTTTTTTTCTTTTTAAGTTTTATTTTCTTGTTTGTTCTCCCATTCCTGCGTAAATCGGCAGAAAGTTTTCCTGTTCCGTCATGTTTCCATCCAGGAGGTTTTATAAAATATAAAAGCCTTTTTCCAATAGAAGTTTTACTTCTAAATACATCGGTAAACATGTTGTACCATTCAATAAAAGCAACCTTTATAGGGTTATAGGTGTTAATATTTGTTACCAAACCATATACAGGCTTTTCAACTTCTGGTTCAAAAGTACCGAAGAGTTTATCCCAAATAATAAAAATTCCAGCGTGATTTCTGTCTAAATACTGTGGATTGGTAGCATGATGTACACGGTGATGACTAGGCGTATTAAAAACAGCTTCAAACCATTTAGGCATTTTGTCAATCAATTCAGTATGAATCCAGTACTGATAAAGTAAACTAATACTCATTTGAGTTAATATCATAAGAGGATGAAAACCAATAATGGCTAACGGAGCCCAAAAGATAAAGGTATAAAAGCTTCCAGACCATGTTTGACGTAAGGCAGTACTTAAATTGTATTTAGTTGAAGAATGATGTACTACGTGACTTGCCCAAAATAAACGGCTTTCATGTGCAATTCTGTGATTCCAATAATAAGCAAAATCTTCAGCAAATAATAAGATAATCCACGACCACCAAGCAAATGGAATGGTAAATAAACGATATTGATATAAAAAAACAAATACACCTAAAATAATTCCTTTAGTAAGCAATCCTACAAAAACATTACCCAATCCCATAGTAATTGAAGTAGCAGCATCTTTAAATTCATAATCTTCTAATTTCACTTTAACGGTTAAAATAACTTCAATAATTACTGTTAAAATAAAGAAAGGAATAGCGTAATGAATTAGGTTAGGGATTTCAGGAATTTGCATAAATAAGTTCGTTTAGTTACAAACATACACAAAATCATGAAATTATTTAAAGTTAAGAGTTTGTTTATGCAGTAAAAAGCAGTATATTTGCAGGCTTAAAAATAAATTTTAAATAATTTAATTATGAATCATTACGAAACTGTTTTCATTTTGAATCCCGTTTTATCTGAAACTCAGATAAAGGAAGCAGTAAAGAAGTTTGAGGACTACTTACTTTCTAAAGGTGCAGAAATGATTTCTAAAGAAGATTGGGGCTTAAAGAAGTTAGCTTATCCAATCGAGAAGAAAAAAAGTGGATTTTACCACTTATTTGAGTACAAAGTAGCAGGTGAAGCAATCGCTCCGTTTGAATTAGAGTTTAGACGTGACGATAGCGTTATGCGTTATTTAACTGTAAAGTTAGACAAACATGCTGCAGCTTGGGCTGAAAAGAGAAGAGAACGTGTTAAATCTGCAAAAAAGTAAGAAATGGCATCTATAGAACAACAAGCAAAAGGAAATAAGCAAGGAGAAGTACGTTACTTAACTCCGCTTGATATTGAAACTAAGAAAGAAGCTAAATACTGTCGTTTCAAGAAAAACGGTATTAAGTACATCGATTACAAAGATGCAGACTTCTTAATGTATTTAGTAAACGAGCAAGGTAAAATTTTACCAAGACGTTTAACAGGAACATCATTAAAATATCAACGTAAAGTGGCTCAAGCTATCAAAAGAGCTCGTCACTTAGCTTTAATGCCATACGTTGGAGATATGTTAAAATAATAAAGAAGTAGAAACATGGAATTGATATTAAAACAAGACGTAGAAAACTTAGGTTTTAAAGACGATATCGTAACTGTTAAGAATGGTTACGGACGTAACTACCTAATACCTCAAGGATATGCAATTTTAGCTACTTCTTCAGCTAAAAAAGTATTAGCAGAAAACTTAAAGCAACGTGCTTATAAAGAAGCTAAATTAATTGAAGATGCTAACAAGTTAGCTGAAACTATTAAAGGTTACGAATTAAAGATTGCTTCTAAAGTAGGTTCAGGTGATAAATTATTTGGTTCAGTTAACAACATTGATGTTGCAGAAGCTTTAGTAAAAGCTGGTACTGAAATCGATAAGAAATTTATCAAAGTTACTGGAGGTAACGTAAAAAGATTAGGAAAATACAACGCTGCTGTACGTTTACACAGAACTGTTGTAGCTGACATCGTGTTTGAAGTAGTTGCTGAATAGTAACTAAATAAATACTTGTTAATAAAGTATAAATCCGCTCAACTGAGCGGATTTTTTATTTCTTAAATTATAGAAATATTAGATTTCCAGATGTTGCCCCTACTAGTTATGTACCTGATTATTAACAAGCTTCAATATATTTATTTACACCTAACTCAAACAAAACGTTTGGTTATGATTCAAGTTTATTATCTCAATGGCAAATGCAGTTAGGTTTACGATATATTTTCTAAATTAAAACTTTAATATACCTTAATTTAAATACAAAATGGCTTTCAAAATTAAAGGCTGTTTGTTATTTAGGGTGTTATTCTTATAGAAAAGGGGATTTTCCTATGATAATTATAAAATATTTCAATGATATTTGTAGTGTAAATAAAGATAGGGGACTTTAATTACAACGTTTTAAAATATAGTCTTTGAGGGGTTGATTATATTTTAAAAAAGCTCTGACCCAAAAAGGTCAGAGCTTTTAATTTTTATTATAATGTAATGTTTTCTTGATTTCTAAGAATATCTTCTATAGTTTCTCTTTTTCTAATTAAGTAATCTTTTCCTTTATAAATCATTACTTCAGCAGGTTTGTATCTAGAATTGTAGTTAGATGCCATCGAGAAACAATAAGCTCCTGCATTATGGAAACATAAAATATCTCCTTCAGAAATTTCATTAATTCTTCGGTTAGAACCAAAGGTGTCTGTCTCACAGATATAACCTACTACACTATAAAAGCGTTCTCTTCCTTTCGGGTTAGAAATGTTTTCTATGTGATGGTATGAGTTATAAAACATTGGACGAATTAAATGATTTAAACCGCTATCAATACCAGCAAATACAGTAGACGTAGTTTGTTTAATCACATTTACTTTCGCTAAGAAATAACCAGCTTCACTAACTAAAAACTTTCCAGGTTCAAACATTAAAGTAACATCTTTACCATAATCTTTACAAAATTGATTAAATCTAACCGATAGTTTTTCTCCTAACTCTTCAATATTAGTAGAAATATCATCTTTTTTATAAGGAACTTTAAATCCACTACCAAAATCTACAAAGTCGATGTCTTTGAATTGCTTAGCTACGTCAAATAAAATTTCAGAAGCACGTAAAAAAGTATCAATATCTAAAATATCAGAACCCGTATGCATGTGTATTCCATTAATATGCATTCCTGTATTTTCTACTACTCTTTTTATATGAGGTACTTGGTGAATTGAAATTCCAAATTTAGAATCAATATGCCCAACAGATATTTTACTATTTCCACCTGCCATAACATGTGGATTAATACGAATACACACAGGTATTGTTGGATGCTTTTGTCCAAATAATTCTAAAATAGATAAATTATCAATGTTAATTTGAACACCTAACTTAGCAACATCTTCTATTTCTTGAAGAGAAACACCGTTAGGAGTGTAGATAATTTCATGAGGTTCAAATCCAGCTAATAAACCTAATTTAACTTCCTGAATAGAAACTGTATCTAATCCGCTATTAAGCTTATTAAACACCTTTAATATATTAATGTTAGATAACGCTTTTACTGCATAATTAATTTTTACATTTTTCACTTTTGAAAATGCAGAGGTAATCTTCTTGTATTGAGAAATGATTTTTTCAGTGTCGTAAACATACAAAGGAGACTGATACTTATCTGTCAACTTTAAAAGGTCTCGTCTATTCATTTAATTATTATTTGCCACAAAAATAGATAGGTGTTGTTTTGCAAAAAATTAAATAAAAGAAATATACAAATTTGTGTTTTTTTGTGAAATAAGGGGTTTTTAAGATAGGTAAAAGGGAATTTTCCTGTTTCTAAGCTTTTTAAAAAGGTACATATTTGTGGTGAAATAAAGTTAAGGGGATTTATTTCAAAAACTATGATATTTTCTTTAAGGGGTAGATGATATCATTTAAAAAAAACTCTAGCTGCAGCTAGAGTTTTTAATTTTATAACGTAGTAATAGATTATTGGAATTTTACTGCTACTTTTTGAGCAATACCAACAATAACCTCACTAGCTTTTACAATACTTTCTGCAGGAACGTATTCATAACGTCCGTGGAAATTATGTCCACCAGCAAAAATGTTCGGACAAGGTAATCCTTTGTATGATAATTGAGAACCATCAGTACCACCACGAATAGGTTTGATTAACGGAGTGATTCCCATATCTTTCATTACCTCTTCAGCAATATCAACAATATGCATTACCGGGGTTACTTTTTCTTTCATGTTGAAATATTGATCTTTAATCTCAACAGAAACTAATTTTTGTCCACGTTTAGCATTCAATACTTCAGCTAAATCTAACATAGCTTGTTTACGATTATTGAATTGATCCATGTCGTGATCTCTAATAATATAGTGTAAAGTTGTTTTTTCAACTTCACCTTGCATGTGGTGTAAATGGAAGAAACCTTCGTAACCTGTAGTTTTTTCTGGTACTTCATCTTCAGGTAAAGCATTGATGAACTCACTAGCAATTAACATAGAATTGATCATTTTTCCTTTCGCGTATCCTGGATGTACAATTTTACCATTAATAGTAACTGTTGCTCCAGCAGCATTAAAGTTTTCGTACTCTAATTCTCCAATCTGACTTCCGTCCATTGTGTAAGCCCATTCTGCACCAAATTTTTCAACATCAAACATATGAGCTCCTTTACCAACTTCTTCATCAGGAGTAAAGCAAATACGGACTTTACCGTGCTTAATTTCTGGGTGTTGGATTAAGTATTCCATCGCTGAAACAATTTCTGTAACTCCAGCTTTATCATCAGCACCTAATAAAGTAGTACCGTCAGTAGTGATGATTGTTTGACCTTTGTATTGTAATAAATCCTCGAAATAATCAGGAGATAAAACGATGTTCTCTTCCTTGTTTAATAAGATATCTTTACCATCGTAATTCTCATGAATTTGAGGCTTAACATTAGCTCCTGTAAAATCTGGACTAGTATCTATATGAGCAACAAAACCAATAGTTGGCACTTCGTAATCTAAATTACTAGGTAACGTTGCCATTAAATAACAATTCTCATCTAATTCAACATCTTCCATTCCTATTTCCTTCAATTCTTTTTCAAGAACTTTGGCTAAGTCCCATTGTTTTTCAGTACTAGGAAAAGCAGGATTGTTAGGGTCACTTTCAGTATCAATAGTTACATACTTAATAAATCGGTCGATTATATGTTGTTTGTTCATCGTAGTATTTTTAAAGCCTCAAAAATAGCTATTTCAAATGTATTTAGTGAAGTGAAATAAGATGAATTTGTGTTAATATTCATTTTTAAAATAAGCAATCAATAAATCGACAACATAGCTATACGATTGTATTCCTTTTGATTGATTGTTGGCTTTTAAATAAGAATTGTACCCTTTTTTTAGGTAAGGTTCAATAGGGTTTTTAAATTGTTGCCAATGTACGTAACTAGCTTTATAATCTTTATAAACACCTTCATTTAACGTTTTAGCCAGTTCTTTCCCTAATTCTTTATCTCTTTTATACACTTGACGAATACAATAGTTGTAAGCCATACGGTAACCAGAATATTTAAAGTAGAGGTCATCATTTGCTACAGAAGCTAAAAACCCCAAAAAATTAGCATCATTTTCTGCTGCCCAGCCAATTTGGTGTGCTATTTCATGACAGGTAGTAGCTGGATAACCTGTTTTAGGAATCATATCATTTACTTGAGCTTCTCCAGTTATTGGATTAATATATCCTGAAGTTCCATTGTACGATTGAAATAAACTTACCAAAGAACTTTTTATTGATGAAGTTTGATAATTTAACTGTGGATAAATGATTGATAACGATTTAAAACCATTAGGAGCCAATTTATATATTTCTTTTTGAGAATAAGGAACTATCACTTTTACAGAATCGTTAGAGGTAATTTGTAGGTGAACAGCGTTTAATTCTTTAATAATATGTTCTGTTGTAGAAACTAATTCTTCGGTAGTGTAGTTGGATTGCTGTAAGCCTAAATTCTTAGCTAAAGGCTCTCTAAAATAATTTAACCCCCAAAAAGCATAAAAACAAAAATAAATTATTGATAAAGTAATGATAAAATTTAGTAATTTGGAAAACGAGTTTTTAAATCGGTTTTTTATCAAACTGTATAAAGCTTTACAAAAAACAATAATTAAAAATAAACCTAATGCATCACCAAATGAAAAAGGAATCCATCCCAGAATAGTCCGAAAAAAATGGGAAAGATATGGATAAATACCATTGCTATAATATTGCTCAATCCACAGTGGTTTTTGACTTAATAATTGTACCAAAACAATTTGAATCGGAAGTATCAACGCAATATAAAAATGTCTTTTTTGAAGCTTCATAAGCCCAAAAATAAGAAAGTTGATACGTTATCAACAAGTTAATAACACTTTTGTTTGCAAAATTGTGCAAAAAGAAATTTAAGAAATGCACCTACAAATATCATCTTAAAAATATACATTTGCTGCCATGGAAAGAACCCAATCTCTTAAAGGAACAAAAATTGATAAAGCTAGAATTATTAGCTTAGAAAAAGGAAAATTACCACCACAAGCCTTAGAATTAGAAGAAGCTGTTTTAGGAGCTATGATGATTGATAAAAAGGGTATTGATGAAGTAATTGATATTTTGCATCCTGAGGCTTTCTATGACAAAAGACACCAAGAAATTTATGCAGCAATCTATGCATTATTTCAAAATTCAGAACCAATCGATTTACTTTCGGTTTCTAATCAGTTAAAAAAGAACGGAAAGTTAGATATAGCAGGAGGAGATTTTTACTTAATTGGATTAACGCAAAAAGTAGCTTCTTCAGCGCATATTGAATTTCACTCGAGAATTATTCTTGAAAAATACATTCAAAGAAGATTAATAACCATTTCTTCAGAAATTATCGAAAACGCCTATGACGAAACCATGGATGTTTTTGATTTATTAGATGATGCCGAAGGAAAACTATTCGAAGTTACACAAGGAAACTTAAAAAAGGGAGCAGAGAGAGCCGATTCTTTAGTACAACAATCCATTAATAAAATCCAAGAAATTTCTACCAAAGAAGGAATGAGTGGTTTGGCAACTGGTTTTACCAAATTAGACGCACTTACTTCTGGTTGGCAGCCTACCGATTTAATTATTATTGCAGCACGTCCTGGTATGGGTAAAACGGCATTCGTAATTTCGATGGCGAAAAATATGGCGATTGATTTCGGACATCCTGTAGCATTATTTTCGTTAGAGATGTCTTCGGTACAGTTAATTACGCGTATGATTTCTTCGGAAACAGGATTAACTTCTGAAAAATTACGTAAAGGAAATCTAGAACCACACGAATGGGAGCAATTAAATGTAAAAGTTAAAAACCTTTCAGAAGCACCTATTTTTATTGATGATACACCTGCCTTGTCCATTTTCGATTTACGTGCTAAAGCACGTCGTTTAGTATCGCAACATGGAGTTAAAATACTAATTATTGATTACTTACAGTTAATGACAGCTGGTGGAGCAGGAGGTAACCGTGAACAAGAAATTTCGACGATTTCGCGTAACTTAAAAGCACTAGGTAAAGAATTAAATGTACCTGTAATTGCACTTTCTCAGTTATCACGTGCGGTTGAAACCCGTGGAGGAAGTAAGCGTCCGTTATTATCCGATCTTCGTGAATCGGGAGCGATTGAGCAAGATGCAGATATTGTATCGTTTATTTACCGTCCTGAATACTATGGTATGACAGAATGGGATGATGATGATCACTCACCATGTGAAGGTCAAGGAGAATTTATCGTAGCAAAACACCGTAACGGTGGATTGGACAATATCCGTTTGAAGTTTACAGGACACTTAGCAAAATTCTCAGATTTAGAAGAAGGATTTAGTAGTGAGTTCCAATCGAGTATGAACTCTGGATTTAACGATGAAGTAGCGTCAAGTAACTTCGCTTCACCAGAAGATGCTTTTGGTCCGAGTGACGATGATGTTCCGTTTTAGACTTTAAATAAAACTTAAAATATGATAGAATACACAATTGCTTCAAAGTAATTGTGTATTTTAGTTTTTTAAATGAAGCAATTTACATACATACTCACTTTTTTCTTGTTCTCAAACACGATTTGGGCTTCCTTTATTTATGTGCCAATGAGTAATGAAAATCAGAAAAATCATTTAAAGGCGTATGGAATTGTGTATTATGCACTCCAAAATGGATTAAAAGCAAAATGGTTGTTAAATTATGATGGTGGCGCTTTTTTAATTGAAAACAACGAAGCGGTTGAAAATGAGTGTAAAATCCGAGGTGTTTCCTATCAAATTATTTCAGATGCTAAATCACAGTTAATTTTAGAAGAAATTTCTTCACCTTCAAAAAATCAAGAAGCGGTAACTTTAGAAAAAGCTCCGAAAATAGCGGTGTATTCTCCTAAAGATAAAATGCCTTGGGACGATGCGGTAACCATGGTGTTGACCTATGCAGAAATTCCTTTTGATGTAGTATACGATGAAGAAGTATTAAATGATAAACTGTTATTGTATGAATGGCTACACTTGCATCATGAGGATTTTACAGGACAATATGGACGATTTTATGGTGCTTTTAGAACCGCACCTTGGTATATTAAACAAAAGAAAGATGCAGAAGCCTTAGCTACCAAGTTAGGTTATACTAAAGTGTCAGAAGAAAAAGGTGCCGTAGCTAAAAAAATACGTGATTACGTAGTTGGTGGTGGATTCATGTTTGCCATGTGCTCAGCAACCGATAGTTTTGATATTGCCTTAGCAGCTGATGGAGTAGATATTTGTGAAGCAATGTTTGATGGTGATGCTTCAGAGCCTAATTATCAATCTAAAATAGATTTTAATAAAACCTTTGCTTTTAAAGATTTTGAATTGATTCGTAATCCGACTACGTATGAGTTTTCATCAATAGATATGACTCGAAAACGAAGAATAAGAAAAGAAGTAGATTACTTTGTTTTAAAAGAGTTTTCTGCAAAATGGGATCAAGTACCGACCATGTTAACCCAAAATCATACCATGTTAGTGAAAGGTTTTATGGGACAAACAACATCGTTTGATCCTAATACTATAAAATCTACAGTTATTGTTTTAGGAGGAAATAAAACCAATGGAGAAGGACGCTATATTCACGGAACCAAAGGAAAAGGAATGTTTACCTTTTACGGAGGTCACGATCCTGAAGATTACCAACATAGGGTAGGAGATCCGAAAACAGAATTAGATTTATATCCAACTTCTCCAGGATATCGTCTAATTTTAAACAATGTACTGTTTCCTGCAGCTAAGAAGAAAAAGCAAAAAACCTAATAAAAGTAATTGCTCATTTTTGCATAATCAGTTACATTTGTGGGCATAAAACAAAACAATAATGCCAACAACACAACAATTACAAGATTTTACACAACAAGTTCGTAGAGATATTGTACGAATGGTACATGCTGTAAATTCAGGACACCCAGGAGGTTCCTTAGGATGTGCAGAATTTTTCACTTGTTTGTATCAAGAAATTATGGATTATTCTACCGATTTTACCATGGACGGTACAAATGAAGATTTATTTTTCTTGTCAAACGGACATATTTCACCTGTATATTATAGTGTACTAGCTCATAGCGGATTTTTTCCTGTAGCTGAGTTGGCAACTTTTAGAAAGTTAGACTCTCGTTTACAAGGTCACCCAACTACGCACGAAGCCTTACCAGGTATTCGTATTGCCTCAGGATCGTTAGGACAAGGAATGAGTGTTGCTATCGGTGCTGCTGAAGCAAAAAAGTTAAATGGAGACGATAAAATTGTATATTCATTACATGGTGATGGAGAGTTACAAGAAGGTCAAATTTGGGAAGCTGCTATGTATGCTTCTGCCAAAAAGGTTGATAACTTAATTTCTACAGTTGATTTAAACGAAAAACAAATCGATGGTTCTACTGATGAAGTATTACCTATGGGAAGTTTAAAAGCTAAGTTTGAAGCTTTTGGATGGGATGTTGTAGAAATCAAAGAAGGAAATAATGTAGAAGCTATTTTAGTAGGAATGGCAGAAGCAAAATCTCGTACAGGAAACGGAAAGCCAGTTTGTGTATTATTACGTACTGAAATGGGTAATGGTGTAGATTTTATGATGCACACTCACGCATGGCATGGTAAAGCACCAAATGATGAACAATTAGCATCTGCTTTAGCTCAAAACCCTGAAACATTAGGAGATTATTAAATTACAGATAATTTATAGATTAAAAACGCCATTACAAACTACGTAATGGCGTTTTTATTTTATGAAATTCTTTACATATAAACGTAAGTAATACCGTAAATTTACGTCATTAACTATATTCTAAACTTAAAAATAATCAAACAGTAAACATGAAAATAGGAATTGTATGTTATCCAACCTTTGGTGGAAGTGGAGTTGTAGCAACTGAATTAGGAATGGCTCTTGCTGATAAAGGTCACGAAGTACATTTTATAACTTACAATCAACCTGTTCGATTAGATTTCTTTTCACATCGTTTACACTTTCATGAAGTTGTTTTAGAGGAATATCCACTATTTCAATACCAACCTTACGAATTGGCTTTGTCTAGTAAAATGGTAGAGGTAGTAGCAAAATATGAACTTGAAGTTTTACATGTACATTATGCTATTCCACATGCCTATGCAGCTTATATGGCAAAAAAAATGTTAGAAGATAAAGGTATTGATGTAAAGGTGGTAACAACGTTACATGGTACTGATATTACTTTGGTAGGAAGTCATCCAACGTATAAGACAGCGGTAGAATTTAGTATCAATAAATCAGATGAAGTTACAGCGGTTTCTAACAGTTTAAAAGAAGATACCCTTCGTTTATTTAATATTGAAAAAGATATTAAAGTTGTCTATAATTTTATTGATGGTGAAAAGTATGATAAAGCGCATGAAGGAGAGTGTAAAAGAGAAGCACTAGCGAAACCACATGAACGAATTTTAACACATATTAGTAATTTTCGTCCTGTAAAACGTACCGATGATGTAATTCGAATTTTTAATAAAGTTCAAAAAGAAATACCTTCAAAATTATTAATGGTTGGTGACGGACCAGAACGTTTAAAAGCTGAAAACTTAGCGAAAAAACTAAAAATAGAAGATAAAGTACTATTTATGGGAAATAGTACTGAAGTAGCTAAAATTTTATGTTATACCGATGTGTTTTTATTGCCTTCGGAAACAGAAAGCTTCGGATTGGCAGCTTTAGAAGCTATGGCGGCAAGCACGCCAGTAATTTCTACCAATACAGGCGGGTTATCAGAAGTAAATATTCAAGGAGAAACAGGTTTTTTAAGTGATTTGGGTAATATTGATGAAATGGCAAATAATGCTATTAGCATTTTAAAAGATGAAGCTGTTTTAAATCAATTTAAAGAAAATGCGAAAGAACATATTAAATCCTTTTCATTAGAAAATATTTTACCTGTGTATGAAGATATTTATAAAAGTTGCTCTAAAAAAGCGGTAGACATAAGAAAAGCAGGTGTTTAACCTGCTTTTTAAAAACTATCTACTATTTATTATTCTACTTCTTCTAGCTTTTTAACGAATATGGCATCATTTAAAATCATATCTCGTTGAGATTTGATTAAGTTTAAAGTAGATTCTGGTAAATGTAACTCCGAGTTAATAACTTCGTTATACTCTTCTAGAGCTGCTTTTTCTCCTCTTAAAGCTTCTTCTAGCATAGCTTCTTCGTCTTCATTAGAAAAGAAAGCTTTGGTGTCCATCCACATTCTGTGGGCTTTACCAGTAATACTTCCGCCTTTATCAGGTTTTTGGTTAAAAGATGTTATTTCTGCTTTAAGTTCTTTTCCAAAATCATTACGTTCATTAGCTCTTCGATTAAAAAAGTTTGTTAAAGATTCACTTTTAACATTATTTGCAGCTGTTTCATAACCTTTAACTGCATCATAATTCTTTTCTAAAAGGTTATTTAATTTTTCGGCAACTTCTTGTGTGTAACTATACATAATTTAAGATATTTTAATGTTAAGAGTATGTTCTTTTTTGATGCTTACTCATTTTGCATCAATACTATTCATTCTATTTTTTTGATGTAAAAAAAGATACTAGTAAAACAACTATACCTAAACCAAGTGTTATATAAGCATCTTTGTTGTTTTGTTCTGTAAATTCTGCGATTCCTATATCAACAGATGCCTCTGGAGATACAATTTTAAATACTCCATATAGTGTTAATACTACACCTATTACTATTAGAATTAATTTTATAGTCTTGTTCATTTTTTTGGTTTTTATTAATTATTATTAAAATTGGTATCTAATACCTAATGCGATATCTAAATCTAAATCATCACTATAATCATTGGTTAAACCTAACTCAGGTCTAACATCAAGTGAGATTACCCAAGGGGCATCAAAATTATATTCAATACCAACATCACCAGCAACTAAAGCAAAAATCCCATCGTTATTAGGTGTTTCATACGATCCAACACCTGCACCCGCACCAATAAACCAATTAAATCTCCCGTCTAATTTATTTACCCATTGGTATAAACCAACTAATTTAAATGCATCTACATTGTTAGAGTTTCTAAATCCTAAATCAAATTCTAATCGATTATTTTCTTTTAAATAATGTTGATATGAGATTTCACCTCCAAATCCGTCATTATCACCTAATCTAACACCTAACGCATTTTTAGATATCTGTTGAGCTGATGCTCCAATTGTAAAGAATAATAATGCTCCTGCTATTGCTGTCTTTAATAATTTCATTTTTATGTGTTTTAATATTATAACACAAAATTATATGAAGATAAGAGTTTGCATTTGCTCATATCTTTTTAATCTTTGCTCATTTACAACAAAACGTTTATTTTTTTTATTTAATTATTAAACAAAAAGTATTAATTTTATAGCATACAGCTATAGCATGACTACAATTAATATTACTGCTAAAGATACCAAGGGTACCGTTGAGCAAATTCGAGAAGTAATAGGTGGTACTATTACCGAACGATGGGGTGAGTACATTTTAAATGTTGATAGTGAATTTGCCAAAGGAACTATTACTTTTTTAACTTTTAGTTGGGGTGGAAGCTCACTTCAATACGACATTACTTTTTTAGACGATGTAACACTTGTAAAAGACGCTTCAGAATTTAACCCAATTCTTTTTAATTATACAGTAGAAGGACACAGTTATCACAGGTTTGAACTAGAAAACAAAAAGAGAAAGCTAGATCAATACCAATCTGTTATTATTACTAGTAAAGATGGTGGATATAATTATATGTATTTACAAAAAAATATAAAGCTTAAAATCCATCAGATACAAATAAATAGGGTAAAGTTTTTAAAGAAGCGTTTAAACGATGCTTCTTTATTGAATAAGAGACTTTATGAAGTTTTTCACGATCAACAGCATGAAAATGTTTTTGCTTATTTTGGAACCTATAATTTAAAATTAGCAAATCTAGTAAAGCAATATAATAAGATTAAACAAAAGGGAATGATTCGTATTTTGATAAAAGAAGGTATTGTATACCAAATTTTATCAGAGCACATGTTGCAACACAATAAAGATGTTAAAAGAAAAAGAAAACCAGAAACTACTTTAACAAAAAAAGAAATTAGTTTGATTAGAAAAACAGGTCAAAAAATTCTTAATAATGTTGCAGAAGAATATAATGTAGAAGAATTAGCTAATGAAATTGGACTAACGCAGGCTAAATTGCAAGAAGGTTTTAAATTGTTGTTTTCTAGAACTGTGATAGAATATATTAGACACGTACGCTTAGAGAAAGCTCGAGATTTAATGAACTCAACAGATTATAACATCTCACAAATTGTATATTCGATAGGATTTTCAAGCAGAAGTTATTTTTCTAAAATATTTAAACGTAAATACGGAATTAGCCCCAGTGAATTTTTAAAAAATAAGCAAGAAATTAGTGCAGTTAAAATAGCTTAACAAAGAAGAAAACAAAAAATGATAAAAGAAAAGTATGGGTGTTCTATTGAAAAATTAAAAGATTTAGACCCTAAAACCCCTATAAATTTGGTATTAAGTGGAGGTGCAGAAAAAGGAGTAGCTCACGTAGCATTACTAGAAAAGTTAGAAGAGTTACATATTAAAATCAACGCTATATCTGCCTGCAGTTCTGGTTCGTTAGTAGGATCTATGTATGCATCGGGTATGAAACCTCAAGAAATATTAAATTTTTTCAGGACTACTGAAATTTTTCAATATTCGTGGATTACAATTGCTAAACCCGGAATCTTCAATTCGTATAATTATGCTAGGCTAATTCAAGATAAAATAAAGTCAACTTTTGAAGAATTAGAAATTCCTTTAACAGTATCGACCACCAATTTGAATAAATGTGCTACACAATATTTTTATAAAGGAGAACTGTTAAAACCTGTTTTGGCTTCATGTGCAGTACCCGGACTGTTCAATCCTATAAAAATAGATGACATGTTATATTCTGATGGAGGTATTATTGATAATTTTCCTACTACACCTTTTGAAAACTCAGAGTACCCAGTTATTGGAAGCTATGTAGTTTTTCCTTCAGCAAAAGAAAATAAAGAGTTAAACACAACAATTAAAGTATTGGCACATACCTCTAAATTGTTGATGTTATCATCTGAAGAATACAAGTTTTTTAGCACCTATGCAACTATTTGTTATCCATTAGGAGAGTTTAGCGGATTCAATATTAAAGAGGTAGACGCTATTTACGAAACAGCTAAAAAATATATCGAAGATAAATTTGCAAAATAAGTAAGAACTAGCTCTATAAGATAGTTAGTTCTCTTTGTTTTCAAGTTATTATCTTCTGAATATTGTATTTAGTGTCGTACGGATTGTTAATTAAATACTCTACATCACTCATATCGGTAGAACGATCTAACCACATCTTTTTAAAGGTTCTTGGTATTTGAAGTGGCATTATTTCATACAGATTATTAAATGAATTTAATTCTTCTGTTGTATTTGTATTGATTACTGAGCAAGTAACAAAACCGTCTTCGGTGGTATTATAAACCCCAGCTAAATAAAAAGGCTCTCGTTTATCTTTTTCTACTAAATAATTTTCAATACTGCCATCAATTACTTTATGGGCGTAAAACCCCGTAACAATTAACAAACATCGTCTAAAAAGCAATGCTTCTTTAAATAAAACACTCTTCTTAATCTCTTCCCTTCTAACGTGTAACGTACGCTTTATTTGCTGAAACTTATTCCAATTATCAGCGTAATTCTGAGGTAGCATTCCCCATATTCCTTGGGTGATTTCTAATGGATTATCCATAGTGATTATGTTTACTGTCTGCTCTTTCAATCCATTAATCTTACGCCTCGGTTTATGTAAATGCGGATACTTAAAATTAAGTTTAGTAAAATCTTTAATTCTTTCTTTACTTGCTATGTTAGATAGCTTATAACTCATCGTATACTTATTTATTTACATTCATAAAAATCATTACAAGTAGTTGGTAACTACTCAATTAATCCACTACAAATTTACATGAAGAACACAGGTAAAGTTTGTTCAAAAGAAATAAACTTTAGCTCATTTCCTTGTTTTCAAATGAGTTAACATTCTTATCAAATGAGTAAAAGAAGACTCTTAATCGGTTATAATTTTGTGGTGTACAAAAGATGTACTTCAAATTATTAACCTAAAAACTAAAATTATGTTACGTTGGACAATCACATTTATTATTATCGCAATTATTGCTGGAATCTTAGGTTTTGGTGGAATTGCAGGAGCAGCTACAGGATTTGCTAAAATCGCATTCTTTATTTTCTTAATACTATTTGTAATATCATTACTTACAGGTAAAAAAAGAGTATAATCAAACCTTAACAGCTAAGCAAACTCAAAATTATGTAAGCACGAATTTTATTTACATATTTTAAATGTACCTCATATATGTTTGCATAAAATTGATTTAAAACACGAAAAATACCCTCTATATTATGAAATGAACAAAAAACAAAATTAAATGAGCTAAATAACTTAATACATCTCAGCTAATTTTGTACAAGACAAATAACCTAAGTTCAAAGTCATAAAAAAGAATAGAGATTTAAAATATATCAGATGTTAAAAAGTAGACATCTTAAAAACAAGCTACTTATAATTTTAATTTAAACATAGTAAAAATGAAAAATTTAATAGTAGGTTTATTGTTTATCGCAGGTATTATGACGGTAAACGCACAAACAGAAGTAATCAAAACCACAGAGGTTAAAAAAGCTAAAAAAGTTAACGAAAAAGGTGAAACTTACGATACCAAAGTAAAAGTTGTAACCACAAAAGAGAAAAAAGTAAAGTTTGACCCTAAACAAAAACACCAGTTGAATCAAGATGTAATCGAAACACCTGTTGCAGTTGAAAAAACAATTATGGTTGATAACGATAAAGATCCATTTTACGATTCAAAAACTAAAGTAAATTACTTTAAATATAAAGGTGAACAATATGGTTTTTTAATTGATCAAAAAGATTTATTAATTACCCGCAAAGTTAATAACGAAGACGTTACTTCAGCCAGAGCTTATAGATCGATTAATAACGATTTTTATGTAGTACAAGGTGATGAGTTTAACGGAGTAGGATACTTTAATAAATACGGTGATTTTATTATTGAGTATAGAAATAAAGAAACTAACAAGCTTGAATATGCAATTTTCGAAACAGTTAAAATGTAATATTTAAGAAATCGATAAACAAAAAGAGGTGAATTAATTCATCTCTTTTTTTATACAATTCTTTTTAATTTTTTGAAATGAGCAAACATCAAAATTGATAGAGCAAAACAACACTGTATTTATAAATTAATTTTGTAATAAACTTATTATTAACCTAAAAAACATATAAAATAATGAATTATTTAAATATGCAGAACGAAAACATATTACCTGTAGCAAAAGAGTTAAATCAATTGTTAGCAGATTACCATGTATATTATCAAAAACTAAGAAACTTTCACTGGAATATTGTCGGGAAAAATTTCTTTGAGTTACATGAAAAATTTGAAGAAATGTACGTTGACGCAAGAAGTAAGATTGATGAAATTGCAGAACGTATTTTAACCTTACAATATCACCCAATAAGTAGATACAGCAGGTATTTAAAAATAGCTACAATATCAGAAGAAAGTCCTTTTCAAACAGATTCTGACATGGTATATATTTTATTAGATGATCATAAAACATTATTAACTCAAATGTCTACCGTAATTAAAAAAGCAGAAGAAGCTGGTGATGAAGGTACAATCGATTTAATAGGTGGTTATATCGCTTCTTTAGAAAAAACTAGCTGGATGTTAAGCGCATGGACAAAAAGCACCGTAGAACAGTTAAAAGAAGACTTGGTAATGTAATTTATGTAAATCTAATTTCTAGCAACACTAAGTAATAACATTAAAAACAATAAATGAACTTTAATAACACTATAAATAAAATCAAAACAGCAACTGAAGAGTATTGGAATGAGTTTGTGTCTCAAATACCCGGTATTATAATCGCAATAATTATAATTGCTTTAGGTATTTTGTTAGCAAATTTTATTTCATCGCTTTTTAGAAAAACGATATCTAAAAAAACTCATGATCCTTTAATGACAAATTTTTTAAGTAAAACTATTAAAATAGGGTTAATTACTCTGGTTTTAATGTTGGGGTTAAAAATAGCAGGATTAGGTAGTATAGCAACCGGTTTATTAACAGCAGCAGGTGCATCAGCTGTTATTTTAGGTTTTGCTTTTAAAGATGTTGGAGAAAATTTTATTTCAGGTGTTATTTTATCTTTTAACAGACCTTTCAATGTAAATGATACAGTTAAAATCGGAGATATTTTTGGAAAAGTAAAGATGATGGAGTTTCGATTTAGTAAACTAAAAACCTTCGATGGAAGAGATGTATATATTCCGAATAGTGACATTGTAAAAAAACCAGTTTATAACTATACTGAAGACGGATTTTATCGTTCAGATTTTGTTGTTGGTATTGATTATGATGACGATATTGATACTGCAAAAAAAGTAATTATTGATGCAGTAATTAGCACAAAAGGAGTAATAAATACCGATGAACATCAATGTTTTGTTACGGTTGATAGTTTAGGTGTTAGTACCGTTAATCTAAAGATAATTTTTTGGACAAAAACTAAAGAATACAAACGTGGTACTTTAGAAATAAAAAGTGATGTTATTAAAAGTGTAAAAAACGTAATTATTAAAAACGGATTAAATATGCCAGCCGATATTACTGAGATCAAGTTATACGGTTCTCAAGATAGTATTCCGATTACCGTTACCAAATAAAATAAAAAAAGAGCAACTTTAAAGTTGCTCTTTTTTTATGCGTTATAAAATGCTAAACTTTCATTAATTAATTCTTCGGAAGCTTTGCAGTTGATTTTAAAATCTTCATAGTCATTTAATAAAACAAAGTTTATTTCACCAGCCACATTCTTTTTATCATGCTTCATCAACTCAATAATAGACTGAAAATCGTCTTTATCGATCGTTACTTTTCCGTAAATCTTAATAATGGCTTCTTTTATTTCTGATACTTTTTCCTTTGAAAAACCTAAAATTTCAGAGGACAGATAAGCCTCACAAACCATTCCAATGGCAATAGCTTCACCATGTGTTAGAGCTTCCTTTTTCGGGTTCTCTAAAAAATAAGACTCTACACCATGCCCAATAGTATGTCCCCAGTTTAAAACCTTACGAACACCTTGTTCTTTAGGGTCTTCTATAACAACTTCATTTTTTATTTCAATTGAACGATGGATTAAATCCACAATATTTACCTGGTCGTTATCTTTGATTTCATTGAATAATTGAATGTCATGTGTCATTCCATACTTAATAATTTCAGCAGTACCTGAACGAATTTCACGTGCAGAAACGGTATGTAAGTACTCAGCATCAATCACAATCATCTTTGGGTTTGCAAAAACACCAATCTGGTTTTTTAAAACACCTAAGTCAACACCTGTTTTTCCCCCAACAGAAGCATCTACCATGCTCAATAAAGTGGTAGGGATGTTCACAAAATCA
Source organism: Tenacibaculum sp. TB-56 (assembly GCF_059716275.2). Lineage (NCBI taxonomy): Bacteria > Pseudomonadati > Bacteroidota > Flavobacteriia > Flavobacteriales > Flavobacteriaceae > Tenacibaculum > Tenacibaculum sp. TB-56. The sequence goes on from NZ_CM201367.1 coordinate 2,487,160, forward strand.
ATCCCTCTTTTAAACGTTGAAGCAACAAAACCACCTAAATCTGTAATAACACCGCCTCCTAAAGTAATAAGTAAACTTTTTCTATCGGCGCCCAATTCAGTCATTACGTTCCAAACCCCCATACAAGTTTCGATGTTTTTATGAATTTCACCAGCATCAATTTGAATGACTTCAATAGGCTTATCCGTAGCAAATAATTGCATAAATCGAGGATAACAGTGTTCTAAAGTATTATCATCAACTAAAATTAATACTGATGAGTAATTTTTTTCAGAAACTAAAGAAGTTAATTCGTTATAAGCTTTTTCATCAAAATGAATAGGATATGTTGCTGCGTTAATTGTAGTCATTGTTATTAAAAATATACAGCGAAATTAAACAGAAAAAATTAAAATATATCACTCTACTAATTTATATTTGTCTTTAAATATAAGACATTAATATACCTCGACAATGAGACTTTTTGACAACACCGAAACTGCTTTTAAATTAAAATCTGATTCAGAGCTAGAGCGTGCCTTTTTTTTATTTAAAATGATTCAAAGCCAACCAATGGTTCGTATTGGTACTGCGGTAACTAATTTTGCTTTGAAAGCTCATTTACCAGTTGAAGGTTTAATCCGCTCAACAGTTTTCGACCATTTTTGTGGAGGAGTAACAGAAGATGACTGTTTACCTAACATCGAAAAGATGTATGAAAAAGGAAACGTTCATAGTATTTTAGATTATTCTGTTGAAGGAAAAGAAGATGAAGCACAGTTTGATGATGCTTTAAAAATGACCTTAAAAACAATAAATTTTGCTGAAGAAAAAGCAGCTATTCCTTACGCTGTTTTTAAACCTACAGGTTTTGGTCGTTTTGCTTTGTATCAAAAATTAACTGAAGGAAAAGAATTAACTTCTGAAGAAAAAGTAGAGTGGAATAGAGTAGTAGAGCGTTTTCATACAGTATGTAAAGCTGCGGTTGCTAAAGATGTACCACTATTAATAGATGCAGAAGAAAGTTGGATGCAAGGTGCAGCAGATGATTTGATTGAAGAATTGATGGAAATTTATAACAAAGAAAAAGCCATCGTTTTTAACACGTTACAAATGTATCGTCATGATCGTATGGATTATTTGAGAGACTTACATCAAAGAGCCCACCAAAAAGGATACCATATTGGTATGAAAGTAGTACGCGGCGCATACATGGAGAAAGAGCGTGAGAGAGCTAATGAAAAAGGATATGAATCTCCAATTTGTGTAGATAAACAAGCTACTGATGATAATTATAACGAAGCAGTTCGTTATATGATGGATCATAAAAATATGGCAATTTTTGCTGGAACTCACAACGAAGAAAGCTCTTATTTGTTAATGGATTTAGCAAAAGAACACAACATAGCAGCTGATGATAAGCGTATGTGGTTTGGTCAATTATATGGTATGAGCGATCATATTAGCTTTAACTTAGCTAAAGAAGGATATAATGTAGCAAAATATGTTCCTTTCGGACCTGTTCGTGATGTGATGCCTTACTTAATTCGTAGAGCAGAAGAAAATACTTCTGTAGCAGGACAAACTTCAAGAGAGTTAAACTTACTTAAAACTGAAAAAGCCCGTCGTAAGCTGTAATGAATACAGTTGATGAAATAAAAGAGGCTATCTATAAAAATAAGAAAAGATTAGCTAAAGAGCTTCAAGAAAGCAAAGAGCTAGTCTTTCTTATTAGAAAATCATTAACTACATCGTTAACCAATGAAGAAAAGGCAAAAGTAAAGCAACAAACACTCGATATTTGTAAAGCAATACCTGCTTTTACTGTGTTTATGCTTCCTGGTGGAGCCATACTTTTGCCTTTACTAATCAAATTAATACCCGACATACTTCCTAGTGCTTTTAGAGCAGATGATGAAGAATTAGAAGATACAAAACCAGAATAATGTATCTCTAAATAACTAAAAATCGAGTATTTACTTCACTTTTTCCATAGAAAAAAGGCAATCAATTAAAACTACAACATCCCTTAAAAAGCAAAGAGAAAGTATATAAAGATGTTATAAAAAAGTACTATTTCTAAAGCTTTAAATTGAATATTACGAATTCAGTAATAAAAAATCGTGAATCGTAAACAATAAAATACTACTTTTGCAGCTTCAAAATAAGCACGAATGCAATCAATAAGAAACATTGCTATTATAGCACACGTTGACCACGGTAAGACAACCTTGGTTGATAAAATTATAGATCAAGCTAAAATTTTAGACGAGCGTAAAGAGCGTACAGATTTATTGCTAGATAACAACGACTTAGAGCGTGAAAGAGGAATTACCATTTTATCTAAAAACGTATCAGTAAATTACAAAGGTGTAAAAATCAACGTAATTGATACTCCGGGTCACGCCGACTTTGGTGGAGAGGTAGAACGTGTATTAAAAATGGCTGATGGTGTTTTATTATTGGTTGATGCTTTTGAAGGGCCGATGCCTCAAACACGTTTCGTATTAGGAAAAGCTATCGAATTAGGATTAACACCTATCGTAGTAGTAAACAAGGTTGATAAAGAAAACTGTACTCCAGATTTAGTACACGAAAAAGTATTCGACTTAATGTTTGCTTTAGAGGCTACGGAAGAGCAGTTAGATTTTACAACTATTTACGGTTCTGCAAAGAATGGATGGATGAGTACAGATTGGCAAGATCCTAAAGAAGATTTAGTTGATTTATTAGATGCTGTAATCGAGACAATTCCTGAAGCTCCATACCGTGAGGGATCACCTCAAATGCAAATCACGTCTCTAGATTATTCTTCATTCAAAGGAAGAATTGCGATTGGTCGTGTTTTCCGTGGAGATTTAGAAAAGAACAAAGATTACATGCTTTGTAAAGCAGACGGAACTACTAAAAAAGTTCGTATCAAAGAATTACACGTTTTTGAAGGAATGGGTAAAGTTGAAACGGATAAAGTTCGTAGTGGAGATATTTGTGCTGTTACCGGAATTGATGATTTTGAAATTGGAGATACGATTGCAGATTTAGAGAATCCAGAAGCATTACCAAGAATTGAAGTTGATAAACCAACGATGAGTATGTTATTTACCATTAACAACTCTCCATTCTATGGTAAAGAAGGAAAATATGTAACTTCTCGTCACTTACGTGACCGTTTATATAAAGAAACTGAGAAAAACTTAGCTTTACGTATCGAGGATACTGATACAGAGGATAAATTCAACGTTTTCGGACGTGGAATTCTACATTTATCTGTATTAATCGAAACTATGCGTCGTGAAGGATATGAATTACAAGTTGGTCGTCCACAAGTAATTTTAAAAGAAATTGACGGAGTTAAATGTGAGCCATATGAAACTTTAGTAATTGATGTACCTGAAGATTTAGCTAGTAAAGCTATTAACTTAGTAACAATGCGTAAAGGTGATTTATTAGTAATGGAACCTAAAGGAGACTTACAACACTTAGAGTTTGATATTCCTTCTCGTGGTTTAATTGGTTTACGTAATAAATTATTAACAGCTACACAAGGTGAAGCAATCATTAACCACCGTTTAAGAGGATACGATGCTTACAAAGGAGAGTTTTCTGATTTAGTAAACGGAGCAATTATTTCTTCGGAATCTGGTAAAGCGACTGCTTATGCTATCGACCGTTTACAAGATAGAGGACGTTTCTTCATCGATCCTAACCAAGAAATCTATAAAGGTCAGGTAGTTGGTGAAAACGCAAAGCAAGATGATTTAGCGGTAAATTTAATCAAAGGAAAGAAGTTAACAAACGTACGTGCATCAGGTTCTGATGACGGAGTTAAAATCGCTCCTAAAGTAGACATGTCTTTAGAAGAATGTATGGAATATATTAAAGATGATGAATACTTAGAAGTAACTCCTGAAAGCTTACGTATGCGTAAAATAGATTTCAGATAATAGAATAATTGTTTTGCTAAACTCGATTTAGCATGACAGAACAATACTAAAACCACTTGATATTCAGGTGGTTTTGTTTTTTTTTATAAAAAAACTTGCACAATTAAATTTTTATTTCAAATCTTTGTAGCAACAATACAAAAGACATGAGTTTTATTCAATTACATCATCATCATTTTCATACTTGCACTCAGGCGAGCTGAAAATGTATTGAATAAAGTCAAGATATATTTTAAACCCGTTTGAGTAAATCAAACGGGTTTTTTATTTTCAACAAGGCGCCACGAAAATACTTCTCAAAAGATTTACTCAAACCTATTCAAAATTAAAATGAGTAAATTAAAAATAGCCATACAAAAATCAGGAAGACTTAACGAAGATTCCTTACAAATACTGAAAGACTGCGGTATTTCTATAGATAATGGAAAAGACCAATTAAAAGCTTCTGCAAACAATTTTCCTTTGGAAATCTTTTATTTAAGAAACGGAGATATTCCTCAATATTTAAAAGATGGAGTTGTAGATGCTGCCATTATCGGAGAAAATTTATTGATTGAAAAAGGAAATGGAATTCAATTTATTGAAAAGCTAGGTTTTTCAAAATGTAAAGTTTCTTTAGCTATACCTAAGGGAGAAAACTACAACGGGATTAGTTATTTTCAGAATAAAAAAATAGCGACTTCATATCCGAATACAGTTCAAAATTTTCTAGATAAAAATAATATTCAAGCACAATTACACATTATTAATGGATCTGTTGAAATAGCTCCAAATATAGGGTTAGCCGATGGTATTTGTGATATCGTTTCAAGTGGATCAACACTCTTCAAAAACAATTTAAAAGAAGTAGCAATTTTATTGACTTCGGAAGCTGTTCTAGCTGTTTCTCCTCAACTAGGAAAAGAACAACAAGATATTCTAAACAAATTGCAGTTCAGAATTCAATCAGTTTTAAAAGGGAGACAATCAAGATACGTCTTATTAAACGCCCCGAATGACAAGTTAGAAACAATTATCAAAATCTTACCAGGAATGCGTAGTCCAACGGTATTGCCATTAGCTGAAAAAGGTTGGAGTTCGGTACATTCGGTACTGAATAAAAATGAGTTTTGGGAAATCATAGATGAGTTAAAAAATAATGGAGCAGAAGGTATTTTGGTTTGTCCTATAGAAAAAATGGTTGTTTAATCGCAGGGCGATAGCCAAGGATAGTTAAAAACAATAAAACTAAACAGATGAAAATTATAAATAATCCAGCAAAACAAACTTGGGAGTCATTGTGTAAAAGAGCAACAATCAATGAAAATAGTTTGAAAGAAACAGTACAAACCATCTTAAACGATGTGAAAAATAATAAAGACAAAGCATTAACAAAATATGCTCAGTTGTTGGACAATGTTTCTTTAAACTCTTTTAAGGTTACTCAGGAAGAAATAGAGAAAGCTGAAAATTTGGTTTCCGAAGAGTTACAGCAAGCCATTCAATTAGCTAAAAGTAATATTGAAACATTTCACAATTCACAAAAAGAAGTTCCTAAAAAAGTAGTTACAACAAACGGAGTTACTTGTTGGAGAAAAAATGTAGCTATTGAAAAGGTAGGATTGTATATTCCAGGAGGTTCAGCTCCTTTGTTTTCAACAATTTTAATGTTAGGAGTTCCTGCAAAAATTGCAGGATGTAAAGAAATTATTTTATGTACACCGCCTAATAAAGAAGGAACTATCAATCCTGCAATTTTATATACGGCTTCTTTAGTAGGTATCACACAAATTTTTAAGGTAGGAGGTGCTCAGGCTATAGGTGCCATGGCATATGGAACTGAAACAATCCCTAATGTGTATAAAATTTTAGGCCCAGGAAATCAATTTGTTACGAAAGCAAAAGAATTTGTACAACAACAAGGTGTAGCTATTGATATGCCTGCAGGTCCAAGTGAAGTACTGGTTATAGCTGATCAAACAAGTAATCCGGTTTTTGTAGCTGCCGATTTATTATCGCAAGCGGAACACGGGTCTGATAGTCAGGCTATTTTAGTGACTACTTCAAACGATGTAGCTCAAAATGTTATAACAGAACTAAACGAACAAATAGAAGAGTTACCTAGAAAAGAATTAGCTAAAAAAGCTATAGAAAACAGTTTCACAGTTATTTTAAATTCTTCTGAAGAATGTATCCAATTTAGCAATGAATATGCTCCAGAGCACTTAATTATTGCTTCTGAGAAAGCTTCTGAATATATCGGAGGAATTGTAAATGCAGGTTCAGTATTTTTAGGGAACTACAGCTGTGAAAGTGCTGGTGATTACGCTAGTGGTACCAATCACACCTTGCCAACCAATGGCTACGCAAAAAATTATAGCGGAGTTTCGTTAGACAGTTTTGTGAAAAAAATCACTTTTCAAGAAGTGACTAAAGAAGGTATTAGCACCATTGGAAAATCAATAGAATTAATGGCTGAAGCTGAAGGTTTGCAAGCACACAAAAATGCCATTACTGTTAGATTAAAAGAAATTAGAGATGTTTAGTTTAGAAAAAATAGTACGTCCTAACATTCAGGAGTTAAAGGGGTATTCTTCTGCTAGGAGTGAATTTAAAGGAGAAGCAGAAGTGTATTTAGACGCTAATGAAAATCCGTTTGGAACTTCAAATCGTTATCCAGATCCACAACAAATAGCTATCAAAGAGCGATTATCAGCAATTAAGGGTGTTGATAAAAATCAAATTTTTATAGGAAACGGAAGCGATGAAGTTATCGATGTAGCCTTTCGTATTTTTTGTGAACCTGGTAAAGATAAAGCGTTAACTTTTGTTCCTTCTTATGGAATGTATAGTGTTTCTGCTGCTATTAATGATATTGAATTGATAGAATTGCCCTTAGCACCCGATTTTCAAATAAACGTAGAAGAACTGAATCCATACTTGAAAGATGAAACGCTGAAACTCATTTTTATCTGTTCACCTAACAATCCAACAGGTAATTGTTTTGAAGATAAAACTATACAGAACATTCTTAGAGAATTTAAAGGAATTGTAATTATTGATGAAGCCTATATTGATTTCAGTAGGGAGGAATCTTATATATCATTGCTTAATGATTATCCTAATTTAATCATTAGTCAAACATTTAGTAAAGCTTGGGGCTTAGCAGGAGTTAGAGTAGGAGTAGCCTATGCAAATTCGGCAATTATAGAAGTATATAATAAGGTAAAACCTCCTTATAATATCAGCACTTTAAATCAAGAAGCTGTACTTAAGAAACTAGACAACTTGGCACAATTTGAAATTGAGAAAAACATCATTTTAAATGAAAAAGAAAAGTTAGAAAAACAACTGCAAGAAATTGAACTCATAAAAAAAGTATACCCATCTGAAGCAAACTTTCTTTTGATTGAAGTATCAAATGCTAATGAAGTGTATAATCAACTTGTAAACCAGAAGATTATCACAAGAAATAGAAGTAACTTAGTAAACAATTGTTTACGAATTACTATAGGTAGTGAAATAGAGAATAAAAGATTGTTAAGGGCTTTACAATTTATAGATGTTCCATTGAGTAATGTTGAGAGTTCTTTTTAAAATTAAAAAAATGAAAAAAGTATTATTTATAGATAGAGACGGAACCCTAATTAAAGAACCTGTTGATGAACAAGTAGATTCTTTCGAGAAATTAGTGTTTTACCCAAAAGTTTTTCAAGGCTTAGGAAGAATAGCCAAAGAACTAGATTTTGAACTGGTTTTGGTAACCAATCAAGATGGACTGGGAACGGAAGTGTATCCAGAAAATACCTTTTGGCCAGTACACAATTTTGTGATGAAAACACTTAAAGACGAAGGAATTGTATTTGCTGAAGAAATTATTGATAGAACTTTTGCTAAAGACAATCAACCTACCAGAAAACCCAATACAGGTTTGTTAACCAACTATTTTTCTGACGAATATGATTTACAAAATTCTTTTGTAATAGGTGATCGATTGACTGATGTTGAATTGGCAAAAAATCTAGGAAGCAAAGCTATTTATATCAATGATGAAACCTATTTAGGCTCTGATGAAATCACCATAAAAAGAACAGAATTAGATCAATATATCGCTTTAGAAAACAATGATTGGAATGCTATTTATGAGTTTTTAAAACTAGAAGAACGTTCAGCATCTATTGAACGAAATACGAATGAAACTCAAATTAAAATTGATTTAAACTTAGATGGAACTGGAAAAAGTACAATAGATACAGGTATTGCTTTTTTAATCATATGCTAGATCAAATAGCACGTCATGGTCAAATGGATCTAAATATACAAGTGACAGGTGATTTAGAAGTAGATGAACACCACACCATTGAAGATACAGCGATTGCTTTAGGAGAAGTATTTAACAAAGCTCTTGGTAATAAATTGGGTATTGAACGTTACGGATTTTGTTTACCTATGGATGATTGCTTAGCACAAGTAGCTATTGATTTTGGAGGAAGAAACTGGTTAGTTTGGGAGGCTGAATTTAAAAGAGAAATAATAGGAAAAATGCCAACAGAAATGTTTTTCCACTTTTTTAAATCGTTTACCGATGGAGCTAAGTGTAATTTAAACATCAAAGCAGAAGGAACAAACGAACATCACAAAATAGAAGCCATATTTAAAGCTTTTGCCAAAGCTATAAAAGTAGCGGTAAAAAGAGATGTTGATAAGATGATTTTACCATCAACAAAAGGAGTTTTATAAAATGATAGCCATTATAAAATACAATGCAGGTAATATCCGATCGGTACAAAATGCGATAAATCGTTTAGGATATGAAAGCATTATTACTGATGATCCAACTAAAATTAAGGCAGCAAGTAAAGTAATATTTCCTGGAGTAGGAGAAGCAAGTTCTGCTATGGAGTATTTAAAAGAGCGGAAATTAGACGAACTAATTGTTTCTTTAAAACAGCCTGTTCTTGGAATTTGTTTGGGCTTACAGTTAATGTGTCAATCTTCTGAAGAAGGAAACACTACCTGTTTAGGAATTTTTAATACACAAACGAAGCAATTTCCTCCAAAAGATAAAGTACCACACATGGGATGGAATAATTTTTCAGAACTAAAATCTTCGGAAATACTTAAAGATGTAAAATTAGAAGATGATGTGTATTATGTTCATGGTTATTATGCAGAACCTTGTGAAAATACGTTGGTTCTTTGTAATTATATTGTTCCTTTTAGTTCAATTATAAAGAAAGATAATTTTTACGCTATGCAATTTCACCCAGAGAAATCAGCAGATGTAGGAGAACAATTATTAAAAAACTTTTTAAACCTCTAAACAGATTAACTTTTAAACTTTACAACTTTCAGCTTTCTAACTAATAAAAGATGAGAATTATACCAGCAATAGATATTATAGAAGGAAAATGTGTTCGGTTGACCAAAGGAGACTATGCAACACAAAAAATATACAATGAAAACCCATTAGAAGTAGCAAAAGAATTTGAGGCTAACGGAATACAATACTTACATTTAGTTGATTTAGATGGCGCAAAATCCAATCGTATTATAAATCACAAAGTATTAGAACAAATAGCTACTAAAACCAATCTAAAAATCGATTTTGGAGGTGGTTTAAAATCAAAAGATGATGCACGTATTGCTTTCGAAAGTGGAGCTAATCAAATAACAGGAGGAAGTATCGCTGTTAAGAATCCTGAAATTTTCATGGAGTGGATTACCCAATACGGACGTAATAAAATAATCCTTGGTGCCGATTGTAAAGATAGAAAGATAGCTACTCACGGTTGGTTAGAGACTACAGAACTCAATGTTGTTGACTTCATCAAACAATATGAGTTAAAATCGGTAACAAACTGTATATGCACTGACGTAGCCAAAGATGGAATGTTGCAAGGAGCTTCTGTAGATTTATACTTAGAGATCTTAAGTAAAACTGCTATCAACTTAATTGCAAGTGGAGGCGTTTCTAGCACTAGTGATTTACTTCGATTAAAAGAAATAGGCTGCGAAGGTACTATTATAGGAAAAGCTATTTACGAAGGGAATATCAGTTTAAAAGAGTTACAACAATTTGTAATCCAATAATCTAATCATCTAACAATCAAATAATCTAGAACATGTTAAAAAAGAGAATCATTCCTTGTTTAGATATTAAAAATGGAAGAACAGTAAAAGGTGTCAACTTTGTGGATATAAAAGATGCAGGAGATCCTGTTGAGTTAGCCAAACAATATGTAAAAGAAGGAGCAGACGAGTTGGTGTTTCTAGACATTACTGCTACCTTAGAAAACAGAAAAACATTCGCAACATTGGTAGAAAAAATAGCTAAAGAAATTAACATTCCTTTTACAGTTGGTGGAGGCATTAGTACTGTTGAAGATGCTTTGGCGTTAATACAAGCTGGGGCTGACAAAGTAAGCATCAATTCTTCCGCAGTAAAAAATCCGCAACTAATTACTGATTTAAAAAATCGATTCGGAAGTCAATTTGTGGTAGTTGCGATTGATACGAAAAATGTAAATGGTAATTGGAAAGTGTTCACTAAAGGAGGTACTTTTGAAACCGAATTAGAAACGGTAAGTTGGGCTACAGAAATTGAAAAGTTAGGTGCAGGCGAAATTCTATTAACCTCTATGAATAGTGATGGTACAAAAAACGGATTTGATATTGAGGTAACCAATGTAGTAAGCAAAGCTGTAAATATTCCTGTGATTGCTTCTGGTGGTGCTGGAAAAGTAGAACACTTTACTGAAGTATTTACTAAAACTCAAGCTAGTGCAGGATTAGCTGCTAGTATTTTTCACTTTGGTGAAATCCCTATACCTGTACTAAAAAACAAATTAAAAACACAAAACATGCCCATACGATGAATATAGATTTTATAAAAGGAAACGGATTAGTTCCAGTTGTAATTCAAAATAATATTACTTTACAGGTGTTAATGTTAGGTTATATGAATGAAGAAGCATTAGCTAAAACACAAAAAGAAGGTAAAGTTACTTTCTATAGCCGAACTAAAAATAGGTTATGGACAAAAGGTGAAGAATCAGGAAATTTTTTATGGGGTAAAAGACATTCAAGTTGATTGTGATAATGATACGCTATTGATTAAAGCCACTCCTGGGGGGCCAACCTGCCATAAAGGAACTACATCTTGTTTTGATGAGGAGACTTCTAAAGGTTTTTTGTACTCATTAGAAAGCATTATTGCTGATAGAATTGACAATGATGTAGAAACTTCTTACACGAATAAACTTTTTAAAAGAGGCATTAATAAAGTAGCTCAAAAAGTAGGAGAGGAGGCTGTAGAAGTAGTTATTGAAGCGAAAGACAATAATGATGAGTTATTTAAAAACGAAGCAGCCGACTTATTATATCACTATTTAATTTTACTAAAAGCTAAAGGTTTTACAATTACTGATATTGAAGAAGTTTTACAAAGTAGAGTAAAATAAAGATAGTATTTTTGCTACATGAAAGAAGCCTTACATCAACTGTTTACTGAATTTCAAAATAGTATTCAAAAAAATGATTTTGTAAAACTAACGGTAAGTAAACCTATTCGTAAAAGTGACGAATTGTCAAATGTGTATGTTCGACAAATTGAATTAAAAGGAGAAACACATTTTCAGTTTTTATATAGATATACTACAAATGACCAAGTTAAAAACTATGATTTTGAAGAAAGTGTAGAAGAGTTAACAAATTTACTTTCTGAAAAATTTAGAGCTGCAACTTTATTTACACTATCGAACGATTTGTTGGTCTTTATATCAAAAAAGAAAAAGGTGAGCTTTAAAACTACAAAACCAAGTTTTAAAAATAAATTACCTGAAACACACGATAAACCTAAAGAAAAGAGAGCAGAAAATAGTGCGTATTTGTATCACTTAGGTGTAACAGATAAAGAAGGAAGGGTAATTCCTAAAATGGCGGATAAATACCGTCAAATTAACAAGTATTTAGAAATTATCGAAGCGCAGATACAATCGGTTAAGTTACCTAATCATATCAATATTGTTGATATGGGGTCAGGAAAGGGGTATTTAACTTTTGCTTTGTATGATTATTTGGTGAATCAGAAAGGGTATACAGCAAGCGTTACAGGTATTGAGCTACGAGAAAGTTTGGTGAATTACTGTAACGATATTGCCAAAAAGTGTGATTTTAAGGGCTTATTGTTTGTAGCACAACCTATTCAGGAGTATGACAATGATAAAATAGATATTTTAATAGCTTTACATGCTTGTGATACAGCTACAGATGATGCTATTTACAAAGGTTTGGTTTCTAAAGCTGAATTGATTATTTGTGCACCGTGTTGTCATAAACAAATTCGTAAACAAGTAAAAGGAAAAGAACAGGAGAGTCCCTTATTAAAATATGGAATTTTTAAAGAACGTCAGTTTGAAATGGTTACTGACACCATACGCGCTTTAATTTTAGAGAAGAATAATTATACTACGAAAGTTTTTGAATTTATAAGCAACGAACATACACGTAAAAATGTAATGTTGATAGGTGCTAAATCATCTAAAAAAGTAGATAAAAAACGTATTGAAGCTAAAATTTCAGATTTAAAAGAAACTTATCAAATAGAGCAACACTATTTAGAGGGATTACTACTATAATGTTTTTATAATGTGTACATCTGTTAGTAATGTATTTAAAGATCTTCAATTAGAAAATGAAGAATTAAAAGTAGTTGAGAGTATTTTTTCGGAAGTAACCTATAAAAAAGGGGATACCATTTTACATACTAACGAAAAAGTATACTATCAATACTATGTGGTAAAAGGGTGTTTACGAACATTTTTTATGGATGCTAAAGGAAAAGAGCACACGATACAATTTGCTATTAATGATTGGTGGATTAGTGATTATATAGGTTATTTTTCCGAATCAGAATCTGTACTTTCTATTGAGTGTATTACAGATGCTACTGTGTTAAAAGTAGCCAAGAGTGATTTGGATAGTATCTATGAAAAAGTACCCAAAATAGAACATTTTTTTAGAAAAAAGTTAGAACGTTCAACGGTACGATTTCAGAAGAGAATTCTAAATAACTTAGTATTATCAGCTAAAGAAAGGTATCATTTATTTTTACAAACCTACCCAAATATAGAGCAGCAAATTAAAAATTATCATTTAGCATCTTACTTAGGAATAACAACCGAAAGTTTAAGTAGAATACGAAAAGAAACTTTATAAAAGCCTTTATTACCATACATCAATTTTTTTTCACCTTTCATATACTAATTTTGAGGTAACTTAAAAATAGAAATAATATGAAAAAAGTAGTATTTGTGCTTACTAGTCATGAAGAATTAGGAAATACAGGAGAAAAAACAGGATTTTGGATTGAAGAATTTGCTGCACCTTATTATTTATTAAAAGATAAAGGAGTAGAAGTAACTTTAGCATCTCCAAAAGGAGGACAACCACCAATTGATCCAAAAAGTAACGAACCAGATTTTCAAACACCAGCTACACATCGTTTTAATAAAGATGAAGAACTTCAAGCTGTATTGGCAAACACAATGAAATTGAGTGAAGTTAAAGAAGGTGATTATGATGCAATTTTTTACCCTGGAGGACATGAACCTTTATGGGATTTAGCTGAAAATAAAGATTCTGTAGCTTTAATAGAAGCTTTTTATGCTAATAGTAAGCCAGTAGGGGCTGTTTGCCATGCACCTATAGTATTAAAAGATGCTAAAGTAAATGGAGTTCCTTTAGTTAAAGACAAAAAAGTAACTGGTTTTTCTAATACAGAAGAAGATGCAGTGCAATTAACTTCAATTGTACCGTTTTTAGTAGAAGATGAGCTAAAAAATAATGGTGGTATTTATAGCAAAGCAGGAGACTGGCAAGAATATGTAATTGAAGATGGTCTTTTAATTACAGGACAAAATCCAGCATCATCAGAACTAGTAGCTGAAAAGTTATTAGCAAAATTATAATTATGTAAGAATAAATATTTAATCAAAATCGTTTGAAAATATTTTCAAACGATTTTTTCTTTTTCAAGAACAAGCAAAAAGGTTTTATTGTACTTTTAGCGCATTAGAATATAGATAAAATGAAAGAATCTAAACCGCTCGTTATAGCTGCTTTTATAGCTATTTATGTTATTTGGGGATCAACTTATTTACTGAACAAAATAGTTGTTACAGAAGTTTCACCATTGTTATTAGCAGCCATTCGTTTTTCTATATCGGGAGCGCTAATAATGCTAATAGCTAAACTTTTAAAAAGAGAAATAAAAGTGACTAAAAAACAACTTTTAAATTCTGCGATAGCTGGTTTTCTTTTTTTAGTATATGGAAACGGAATGTTTGTTTGGGCACTGAAGTTTGTAGATAGTGGTTTTGGGGCATTATTAGCAGCTACACAGCCTTTATTTGTATTGTTACTTTTACGTTTGATTGATGGAAAGAAAATGCAAAGACAATCTATTATTGGAGTTGTTTTAGGAATCATAGGAATGTACTTATTAGTGAGTCAAAATGAAATAACAACTTCAAAAGATATGTTAATAGGAATTTTTATGATTTTTTCATGTGTATTAAGTTGGAGTTATGGTAGTGTATTTGTGGCTAAAGCAAAACTTCCTAAGAACTTTTTTGTGAGTACAGGGTATCAAATGCTCTTTGCAGGAGCTTTTCTCTTTATAGGTTCTTTTTTACTAAAAGAAACTTGGTCTTCCCCTTTAGATTGGTCTTTTAAAGCACAAGGAGCTATGTTTTTATTAATTGTTTTTGGAAGTATTGTAGCCTTTACATCTTTCAATTATTTATTGAAAATTGTTCCTACTGAAAAAGTGTCAACATCAGCGTATGTAAACCCTGTTGTAGCCTTGTTTTTAGGATGGTATTTTTTAGATGAAACTTTAACAACGCAATCAATTATTGCATCAGTAGTATTGTTGTCTGGAGTTTATTTTATTACTTCAAGAAAGCGAATTTCAAAATTGAAAGTTACCACCAAACCACAAAAAATTTAAGGAATTCTCCATTGGTTTTTTTCAACCAACAAAGAGGTGCATTTTCTTCATTTAAAAACTGTTGAAGTTTATTTTGATACGATTCAAAGTTTAACCAATCAACGTTAGGGTGTGGATTAACCAACCAGTTGTGTTTGTTAGGGATGTAAAACTTGTAATCAGAAAATTGAACTAATTCCTTTGGGTAAATATAAAATCCGTAGATACATTCCTTATTTACCAAAGAAAATTCTTTGTTTATATCTTGAAGAGGTACAAATAATTGTGCTTTAAAATATACTTGTTGCGTAATTTCAGTTCGGTCTAAACCCAATTCATCTAAATACTTTTTAGATTGCTTAGAGTAGAGTAGCGGTAATTGTTTTTCTTTTAATTTACTTAGTTTTTGAACGAAAGAATCTCGCCTGTTAGGACCAATCCAATGCTCAATCTCAGAATCTCCAACAGTAGCATCATACAAATAGAACTTGTAAACTATTTCTAAATGAATAGGTTTTTCGTTTTGTTTTAGAATACAATCCAATTCACCCAAGGTTATTTTTTCTTGCTGAATTTGAATGTTTTCTGTGAGAATGGTTATTGAGGAATCTTGCTGTAAATCAAAAGAAACAAAACGTTCTACTAACTTACCTAAGCGTAATTTCTGTGTAATTTCTTCGGAAAAAGAAGAGGTTATAACTTTTGAAACACAAAATTGTTCTAAATCAAAAACACCTTTTCCATGCCATAGAAAAGGTGTTTGTAAAAATCCTTCGTATTGTAATTGTAAGTCTTTTTGTTTTTGGTACATAAAGAATTACTCTTTAATTCCTAGTTTGTCTAATACCAATTTTGTGATATCAAAACGCTCATCAAGATATCCAAATTCATTTCCTGTAGTTGTTAAAATTTGGGTATAACCATTTTCTTTAGCTACTTCAGCAATTACTTCACTTACTTTTTTATATAACGGACGTAAACTTTGTTCTCTTTGAATTTGCATCATTGCTGTTCCGTTTTGACGAAATTTAGCCATTTCTTGTTCAAGCACCTGTATTTCTTGAAAACGTGTTTTTTTATCATCATCCGTCATTATTTTTTCTTCCGCTTTAAAAGAATCTACCTTTGTTTTATACTCTGTAGCTTTAATTTGAAAACTAGAATCTAATTGTTTACCATAGTTTTCTACGCGTTGTAAAACACCTTTCATTTGCGGCATTTTACTAATAATTAATTCACTGTCTACTGTACCTACTTTCGTTTGTGCATTTGTAAATCCGATAAAAAATAAAGCGAGTATAAATGTGATTTTTAATTTCATAAATTTCTGTGTTTTGTGACAAATATAAAAAAGTGGTTAATGTACGAACCTTAAAATTCGTTAAATTTTACTTTTTACTCTCAATGTTTGCGATAATGTTATTTACATCTTCTTGAAAATCGAACCAAATAATTTCAAGGTCTTTACGGAACCAAGTTCCTTGGCGTTTGGCAAATCTTCGAGAGTTTTTCTTGATTTCTTTAATTGCAAATTCTTTAGTAAAGTTACCTTCGAAATATTCGAATAACTCTCGGTATCCCACTGTTTGTAATGCATTTAACTCTTTATGTTGGTGCAATTTTTGGGCTTCTTCAATCAAACCGTTTTCAATCATAATATCTACTCGACGATTTATACGGTCATACATGATTTCTCTATCTGCTTTTAAACCAATTTTTATAGTTTGAAAGTTGCGTGGAGCTTTTGGCTTGTTTTTAAAAGAACTGTATGTTTTTCCTGTTCCGAGACAAATTTCTAAAGCACGAATTAATCGATGCGGGTTGTCAATAGCAATTGTATTGTAGGTTTCAATATCTAATTCTTTTAATTGCTGTTGAAGATGTTCAATTCCTTTGTTTTCAAGCTCTGCAGTTAAATCAATTCTAATTTGAGGATCTACATCTGGAAACTCATCAAAACCTTTTAAAACCGCATCAACATACAATCCACTACCACCTACCATGATTTGAATAGGATTCTTAGCAAATAGTTCATCAAGCTTAGCTAAAGCGTCTTTTTCAAACTGACCGACTGAATAATCTTCAAAAATGCTACGATTTTGAATAAAATGGTGTGGGGCAGCAGCAAGTTCATCAGCATCTGGAACTGCTGTTCCTATAGTCATTTCTTTATAAAACTGACGAGAATCGCACGAAACAATATCACAGTTAAAGTGTTGAGCTAGTTTAATACTTAGTGCTGTTTTTCCTATAGCCGTAGCTCCTACAATGGTAATTAAGGTGTTTGTTTGTGGCATTTAGTTCAGTTTTGTTCCGCAATGATAACAAAATTCGGCATCATCTTTATGACCTTCGTATGAGCAATTCGGACAAGATTGTGTGTTTAAATCTACTTTCTTTTTTGTCATTTCAGAACTTACAATTCCTGTTGGAATGGCAATAATAGCATAACCTATAATAACTGTTATACTAGCTATAAATTGCCCTAAAGCTGTTTGTGGAGCAATGTCACCATATCCAACTGTGGTAAGAGTTACGATAGACCAATAAATACTTCTAGGAATGCTGGTAAAACCATTTTCTGCTCCTTCAATAAAATACATGATAGAACCTAAAATGATACAAATAATGAGTACAAAATAAAGAAATACTCCAATTTTTGCTTTACTGGCATTTAATGCTTTAATAAGTTGATTAGACTCACCTATATATCTTGATACTTTAAGGATTCTAAAAACCCTTAATAAGCGTAAAGCTCTTAAAGCTATTAAACTACTATGAGAACCTACAAAGAAGAAGGTTAAATACATAGGAATTGTAGATAAGAAATCTATTATACCATAAAAGCTAAAAATATATTTAGTAGGTTTATTAATAGATATGATTCTTAGGATGTATTCTATTGAAAAAAGAATTGTAATAATCCACTCAGATACATATAAAAAAGTATGATGTTTTTTATCAAAACTATCTACACTTTCTAGCATTACTAATATAATGCTTGCTAAAATAGCAAACAATAAAACGATATCAAATAACCTTCCAGCAGGTGTGTCTGCTTCATAAATTATTTCATGTAATTTATCTCTCCAATTAAGTGATTTTTCTTCCAAAACAGTAAATTATTGAGTGGTTTACAACAATATTACAAATTATTTTCAACTTGTAATCGCACAATTTTAGACACTTTGTTTTTTAACAAGTAGTTCTTAATTATTGTTTTTGCTAGTTCTTTATTTTCAATAGGAGTTAGCATTGATTTTAAGATAGATAACTGATTTTCTTGAAAAGCTAAGTTTGTATATGTATAACCTATAACCTCGTTGTTTTCTATTAAAATTACAGCATGTTCTTCAGGAATACGACCTTTATCGATAATCATCATATGATCATGATTAAAGTTTCTATCCGCAATTTTTTTTCTTCTGATAATATTGTATTTAGGTCTTATTTTTTCTAGCTCTAAATGATATTTAAGACGTGTAAAAAGTAAATTACCAGTTTCGTTAAAAGTAACTTCCGAAGCTCTTTTTACTATTTTTAATCCTTTTGTAGTTTCCGTTAAAAAAAGTTTATTTACTTCGTGTTTCATATTGTTTCCTCTACCGATGTAAATAATACTTCCTTCTTTATTGTGTATATAAAACACTCCTTGTTTTTCAGGAAGACTGTCTAATATTTTTTGAATTCGAAATTTCTCATGTCGATTATCAAAATACTTGATAGATTGTTGGATAATCTCTTTTTCGGTGTCTTTTTCTAATAATAACTTGAATAACTGTACTGTTGCCAATGCATCTCCTGTTGCTCTATGACGATCAGACATTGGTATTCCTATAAACCTACACAACTTACCTAAACTGTGCGATGGAGCTTCAGCAATTAATTTTTTACTAAGAGTTACAGTACATAAGGTATTACGCTTATAATCATAACCTAAACGGTTGAACTCTGTGCGTAAAATTCGATAATCGAAGTTAGCATTATGAGCAACCACAAAACAATCTTCAGTAATTTCAACGATTCGTTTAGCTATTTCATAAAACTTAGGTGCATTACGGAGCATTTTGTTGTTAATTCCTGTTAGTTTAACAACAAATTCTTGGATATCTCTTTCCGGATTCACTAAACTAATAAATTGATCTACGATTTGATGTCCATCAAATTTATAAATAGCAATTTCAGTAATTCCTTCTTCGTTATACTTTCCTCCAGTAGTTTCTATGTCTAAAATAGCGTACAATTCTCTCTTTTTTTAGCAGATTTATGTAAATCTAAGCAATATAATTTCTAACTCCAAAAATTGAGCTTCCTATTCGTACCATATTACTTCCGTTTTTAATGGCTAAATCGTAATCTCCACTCATTCCCATAGAAAGGGTAGTTAAATTCGGATATTTTTCCTGATTTTTATTGAAAAAGCTCGCTAATGATGAAAACTCCTCTTGTAATTGCTCTTGATTCTCAGTAAACGTTGCCATTCCCATCAATCCAACAATTTTGATGTTCTTTAATTCTTTTAATTCATCGGAAGCTAAAATTTTTTCTATTTCGTTAAAAGGTAAACCAAACTTAGTGTCTTCTTTAGCTATACGAGCTTGTAATAAACAATTAATAACCCTATCGTTTTTCTTCGCTTGTTTATCAATTTCTTGTAAGGTTTTAAAGCTATCTACACCGTGAATTAAATGCACAAAATGTGCCATGTACTTAACTTTATTACGTTGTAGGTGTCCAATCATGTGCCATTGAATATCTTTAGGAAGTTCATCATACTTGGCAACCATTTCTTGGATCTTGTTTTCTCCAAATACGCGTTGACCCGCATCGTAAGCTTCCTGCAAATCGGAAACAGGTTTCGTTTTTGAAACTGCAACTAGCGTTACATGTTTTGGTAAACTTGATTTTATTTTTTGAAGATTTTCTTTAATTCCTGTCATGATAATAACTGTATGTGCTGATATGGTACTAAAATTCGTAAATAGTTAAAGCACTTCGTAATTTAGGCTCTATATAGGTGGTTTTAGGAGGCATCATTAAACCAGCATCTACGATTGTTTTTAACTCTGCTATGTTAGTAGGAAGCATTCCAAAGGAAACTTTAAATTCCCCACTATCTACCTTGGTTTTAAGTTCTAATCCGTCTGATTTATTTTGCGAATACACAATTTTAGAAGCGTTTCTAATGTCGTCTATTCCTAAAATAGGTTGTAATACGGTTGTGTATAAAATATAGGCATCTAGCTCGCTTAAACAATCAGTGAATTTGTAAAGTGATTTACGTAAATACAAGGCATAAAACTCACCGTTTAAATACATACTAAAGTGATGCTTTTCTTTTGGTTTGTAGAGCTCTTGCCCACGATTTTCTATTCTAAAATGTGTGTCTAATTCAATCAGTAATTCTTCAGGAGTTAATCCGTTTAAATCTTTAATAAATCGATTGAATTCATAAATTTTCAACTGACTTTCAGGTAATAGATAACTCATGAAATAGTTGTAATCTTCTTTACCTGTGTGCTCTGGATTGTTTTCTGCTAAATTTTGAGCCAATAAACAAGAAGAGGTAGAACGATGATGACCGTCAGCAATATATAAAGTGTTAACTTGTTGAAATGCCTTAGAAATTTTAGCTACATCGTTGCTGTCATTCACCACCCATAAAAAGTGTAAATCTCTATCAGACGTAGAAAACTCGTACTCTGGTCGTTGCTTCTGGTATTTTTGTATAATTGAATTTATTACATCATTATCAGGGTAGGTTAGTAGTACTGGTTCAGCATTAAAGCCTGTGTTTTTTAAGTAATTTTCAAACAGTAACTCACGTTCTCTTAAAGTATCTTCATGTTTTTTTATCACATTATTATGATAATCTTCAACAGAAGTTGCTGCTATAATTCCGCAGAAATTATCTGAAGGAGTTATTTTTTGATATACATAAAAAGCGGAAGTTTCATCTTGCTTGAAAACCTCATTTTCTTTAAATTCTAAATAACGGTTGTGTACCAATTTAAAACGTTGTTCACCGGTTACATCTTGTTTATGGTATTTATATCCAGGGTTAATTACATGTAAAAATGTATACGGATTAAAGTCTAGCTTTGCTCCAATCTCTGCAGGAGTATAAATTTCATATGATTTAGAGGAAACTAACGCCACTTTATCACGCGTAGCTCTTACCGCTTTAAAAGGTTTTACAATCGCCATGAATTATTCGCTTAATAGTTTTATAATTTTATTGGCTAATTCAACTCCAATTCTTTCTTGTGCTTCAATAGTAGATGCACCAATATGTGGTGTCATAGAGATTTCTGGATTCATCAATAATTGAATTTCAGGTGTTGGCTGATTCTCAAAAACATCTAATCCAGCATATTTAACTTTACCACTTTCAATAGCATTTACTAAATCAACTTCATTTAAAACACTACCTCTTGAAGTGTTGATAATTCCAACTCCGTCTTTCATTTGATCAAACTGAGTAGCAGCTATAACGTACTCTTCTTGTGCTGGTAAATGCAAGGTTACAAAATCTGATTTAGATAAAACCTCTTTTAACGATTGAGTTTCTACGGAAAAATTAACTACTTGTCCATCGAAAAAAGGAATTGTAATAGTAGCATTTTCTACTTCAGTGTCCGTAGCAATTATTTTCATTCCTAATCCTAATGCCATTTTAGCTACCTCTTGTCCGATATGACCAAAACCTATAATACCTAAAGTTTTACCTCTTAATTCAATCCCTTGAGAAAACTGTCTTTTTAAAGAGTTGAAGCTTATGTCACCTTCTAAAGGCATTTCTCGATTCGATTGATGTAAAAAGCGTACCATACCGAACAAATGCGCAAACACCAACTCAGCAACTGAAGGAGCAAATGCACTTTGAGCGTTTACAACATGTACACCATTATCGATAGCATATTCAACATCAATATTATCCATACCAACACCTGCACGACCAATTAATTTAATACTTGGGCAAGCTTCTATCAATTCTTGACGTATTTGCGTAGCACTTCTTACTATGATAGCATCAATACCGTGTTCATTTATATAGTTTTCAAGTTGTTCTTGAGCAACTTTTGTATTTAATACTTCAAACCCTGCTTTTTCCAAAGCCTCAATTCCGCTAACGGAAATTCCATCATTCGCTAATATTTTCATCTAATTTTGTTTGAAAGTTAAAAATTGAAAAATTAAAAAGAGCATTGCTTCATTTTCAAATTTTCAAATTGATTCATTAACTAGTTCTTTCTAATTCCTGCATTACATCTACCAACGCTTGAACGCTGTACAAAGGTAATGCGTTGTACATACTTGCGCGATATCCACCAACACTTCTATGACCGTGCAATCCATTAATATTGGCTTCTTGCCACATAGTATCAAACTTAGCTTGTAAGCTTTCATCGGTTAAAGTGAATGTTGCATTCATATGGCTGCGATCTTCTACAGCTGCAACTCCTTTAAATAAAGGGTTTCTATCTATCTCATTATATAGTAAAGCTGATTTCTTCTCGTTTACTTTTTCAATAAATTCAATTCCCCCTAAATCTTTTAACCAATCCAATGTTAACATAGATGTATATACTGGAAATACAGGAGGTGTATTAAACATGCTATCTTTATCAATAAACACTTGATAGTTTAACATAGAAGGTATTTGACGTTCTACTTTTCCTAAAATATCTTCTTTTACAACCACTAAAGTTGTACCTGCTGGCCCCATATTTTTTTGAGCTCCGGCATAAATCAAATCAAATTTTGAAAAATCTAATTGACGAGAAAAAATATCAGAACTCATATCACATACCATAGGAACTGAAGTTTCAGGGAAACTCTTCATTTGTGTTCCGAAAATCGTATTGTTACTAGTACAGTGAAAATAGTCTACATCCGTAGGGATTTCATATCCTTTTGGAATGTAGCTGAAGTTTTTATCTTTTGAAGAGGCAACTTCTACCAATTCTCCAAATAGTTTTGCTTCTTTAATCGCATTGCTACTCCACGTTCCGGTATTTAAATACGCAGCTTTTTTATTCAATAAATTGTAGGCAACCATTAAAAATTGCATACTTGCACCACCTTGTAAAAACAATGCTTTATAGCCTTTATTTTCTAGTCCCAATAACTCTAAGGCTAAACTTCTTGCTTTTTCAATCACCTCTACAAAAGGTTTACTTCTATGAGAAATTTCAATTAAAGACAAGTTATCATTATTAAAATTGACAACTGCTTCAGAAGCTTTTTGAAGCACTTCCTCAGGTAAAATACAAGGACCTGCGCTAAAATTGTGTTTTTTCATTTGTGTTGTTGTGTTTTGTTACACAAAGGTGCAAATTTATATAAAGAGGTTGTTCTAAATTTTTGATAAAAATTCTAGTGTATTTACACCATCAGCATAGTCCCATAACTTAGGATGTTGCGTTTGCCCAAACTCAATTTCATTTTCAATAAAATTGTTAGCCACCACACATTGAATTTGCTCCCTATCTTCCCAAAGTTTTATCTTCAAATCATCAGAATTGTCGTAGTATTCATAGAAAACAGAAGCGATAGGAGAGGCGTAACTCTCATCTTCTTTAATCATTAAAAAACCATTCTCTAAAATATCAAACTCACTCATTAAATACACCGCTTTGTTATAATCGTAATTATTAGCGTACTTAACATTATTGATGATTTCGCGTTGTTGATACATTCCATTGAAAAAAGCGTCGAAATTATAGTCTTTCGGAATGAATACTTTTGAAACTGAACGACAGCCTAACCCGAAGTAACGAAAAACATCTTCACTTAAATTTTGCATTTGTTCTTCCGATTCATTTCCTGTCAATACTGCTACAGAATTTCTATTTTTTCGGATAATACTCGGTTTACCTTTAAAATAATACTCAAAATAACGAGCCGTATTGTTACTTCCTGTAGCAATCACCGCATCAAAACCAGTCAATTTTTCTTCTGTGAATGATATTTTACCTTTCAATTCAGGTTCTACATATTCCAAATACTTAGCTAAAAAAGGTAATAAATGTTTGTCGTTAGACGATTGCTTTACTAAAACTGAATGCCCAGAGATTAATACTGATAAAAAATCGTGAAATCCAACCATAGGAATATTTCCAGCCATAATAATAGCAATTAACTTAGCGTCGTTTTTTCCTAAATCTTCTTTAGAAATCCATTCAGTTAAATTATCTGTGGTCAAGGCTTTTGCCCAGTTTTCTACTGAAAACAACAGGTTTTCTTTCGTAAACCACGTATTGTTTTCTCCTGCTATTTTAAGTTGATGTTTCAATCCATCAAAAAATAACTCATTATGTTCTATATTTTCTTTTTTCTCAACTTTTTCTTGAGAAAACTGACTTAAAAATTCTCCTAGTTTATGAAAAGCGTTAATTCTACTTTTTATACTATCCATTTATTTGGTTCTAAATTAAATTGGAACTATTTTTGCAAATGCAAAGTTACAAAACTGAAAGAGATTAATTATGGCAATTATAATAACAGATGAATGTATAAATTGTGGGGCTTGTGAACCTGAATGTCCAAACACAGCTATTTACGAAGGAGCAGATGATTGGAAATATGCAGACGGTACTGATTTAACAGGAAATATCGTTTTACCAAACGGTAAATCTGCCAATGCCGATGAAGATCAAGAACCAATTTCTGATGAAATTTATTACATTGTTGCTGACAAGTGTACTGAGTGTAAAGGTTTTCATGAAGAGCCACAATGTGCGGCAGTTTGCCCTGTAGATTGTTGTGTTCCTGATGAAGATAATGTTGAAACAGAGGAGGAGCTATTAGCGAAACAACGTTTTATGCATAACGAATAATCTAAGAGGTTAGACCTTTAGAATTAAGATAAAAACAAAAAATCCCGAGAATATTATCGGGATTTTTTGTTTTGTATATGTTCTGTTTTAAAGTTTAAAACCTAATCTAGTAAAGAAATAAGCACCGTCTGACCCCATTTGTACAGAATCTGCTAATCCTCCTTGATCTGTCCATGCATCAAATTGTGGAGTAGGGTACAGATTAAAAATGTTGTTACCTCCAAGTGTAAAAGTAATTTTATCTGTAAAAGCATAGCTTAAACTTAAATCGGTTGTAATTTTACTCTTATAAACATCAGTTGCTACTGGAAATAATGCATCTGCTTCTGCCTGTGTAGTTGCAGGTGAGTCTACCCATTGAAAATCTTGTAATTGTACCTCACTAAACTTAGTGAAATTTAAAGCTACATCTAACTTTTTGTATCCATAATCTAAATTTAATCCAAATTTATGATCTGGAGCGGCTGCTTTTAAATAAGCTTCAGAAAACGGGCTAAAGAACGTAAATTTATTCAGGTTACCATTTTTGATTTTTTCAATTTCAGTATCGTTAAAGTTTCCTACTAAACCTACATTAACTCTGTGTTCATCAAAGGTTCTTTTATAGTTTAAAACAATATCTATCCCTTGGGTTTTCGTGTCCACTCCATTGGCAAAGAACTGGGCAGCATCAACTCCTAAATTTAGTCCAGAAGCATCAAAATTATCCGTTAAAATAATACGATCATCAACTGTAATTGAATACGCATCAATCGTTGCTGTAAATCCGCCTATCTTATAAGTAAAACCTAAACTAGCATTAAAAGCAGTTTCTTCTTTTAATTGCTCGATACCAAAAGCTTTAGTTACAGTACTATTGTTAGCAGACAATAATGAAGGAAGTGATTCTCCGTTTACAATATTGGTGAATTTTAAATTGTAATATAATTGAGCTAATGATGGGGCTCTAAAACCTGAAGAAATAGAACCTCTTAAGGTTAAATTGTCATTTGCTTTAAACCTTGAAGCTAACTTAAAGTTAAAAGTACTTCCAAAATCGCTATAATCTTCAAAACGGAGAGCTGCACCAACTAAAAACTTTTCAGTGAAATTAAATTCAGAATCAAAATAGATACCCACATTACTTCTAGAACGATCTACTTCATTATCTGGTCCGTAACCTGGAAATCCTTGAGAGCCTCCTACTAGTTCTTCTCCATTGCCATCTACAGCAACGGGTTGTACCGCAGGATTCGCCATTAAAACTCCGTTATCATCATATAATCCGTATGAGGCAGCTTCACCTGAAAAAATGATAAAGTTTTCTGTTCTATACTCCAATCCAAAAGCGAAGTTAACTCCACTCATTAAATCTTCTAAATATTTAGAGAAATCCAGTCCTGTAGTATTTTGTGATAAACTATGTCCACCTGCATTAAAATCAGTAGGAGAGGCATCTTTCATCGAAGCGTTATTAGAATCTTTTATAAAATAATGGAACTTGTTTTCTCCGTAGGTATTGTTAAAATCAACTCCCCAACCATTATTTAATTTATGTTTAATTCCTGCTGATACTGAAATATCTGTAATGTTAGAAGTAATTCTTGGAGTAAACCCATTAGGATGTATACTAGGAACACTTCGGTTATCGCCATCTGCATAACTATCTCTTGAAAAAGCATAAGCATCGGTATCTCTATAATTTCTTCCCCCAAAAGCATATACTTCCGTGTTATCATTAATTGGTAAACTAGCATTTACCATAAAATTGAATCCGTCAATACCTGCGCTACCATATCCTTTTCGCCAAGAAAACCCTGGTCTTAACGTTCTTTCTTTTGATAATAACTCAGTTGTAAAGTTTACAAAACCTCCTTTATCATTCAACTTTGCTCCGTAGTTTAAATCTAGCTTAAAAGTACCACCATCAAAACTTTTATTTTCACCATCCAATCTATTTTTTCCTTCTACATTATATAAAGTTTCACCAGTAGCTTCAGCCCAACCATCACCAATTGCAGTACTGTAAGCTCCATACCCTAAACTTCCTGAAACTCCATCTGTATTATCTTTTAAAACAATGTTGATTACCCCAGCAATGGCATCAGAACCATATTGGGCAGAAGCTCCATCTCTTAAAACTTCTATTCTTTTAATAGCTGCGGAAGGAATTGCGTTTAAATCTGTTCCAGAATTTCCACGTCCACGCGTACCAAAAATATTAACTAACGAAGATTGATGACGTCTTTTACCGTTGATAAGGACTAAAGTTTGATCAGGACCTAAACCACGTAAAGAAGCTGGTACGATATGATCAGCACCATCAGAACCCGATTGTTTTGTAGCGTTAAACGAAGGTGCAGCATATTGTAAAATATCATTGACTTCTACTTTACCGCTTTTCGTTGCTAAATCACCTACGTCAATAACATCAACTGGTACAGGAGTATCTACCGCTGTTCTTCTTGTATTTCTAGATCCAACAATAATAACTTCGTCTAGTTCTAACCCTTCTTTCAAAACAATATCAAAGCTAGTTTTTCCATTGATAGGGATTTCCTGTGTTTCAAAACCTGAAAAACTTATGATTAGGGTTCCGTTAGGATCAGCACTTAGAGAAAACTCTCCATTGAAATCACTAGATGTTCCATTGGTTGTTCCTTTTTCTAGAATGTTAGCTCCTGGTAAAGGTTCGTTATTAACACCCTTTACAGTTCCTTTTATTTGTATTTGAGCATTTATTACTTGTAAACCAAGAAATAAAAAACAAATAACAAAGAGTTTTTGTTTAGACATAAGAGAAGTTTTTAGTTTATTATTAGCTAAAAATAGTTAAAATCAGTTAACTTATTAAATAAATGTTAATTTTTTAATTAAGTAACAATGAATTAAAGTAATTAATGAGTTTTAAATAAATAGTGTTTTTAGAAAGCAATGCATTATATTTGCACTCGCAAAATTTCAATAAAAACATAGAATGAAAGCTGGAATTGTAGGATTACCTAACGTAGGGAAATCAACCTTATTTAACTGTTTATCAAACGCGAAGGCACAGAGTGCTAACTTTCCGTTTTGTACCATTGAACCAAACTTAGGAGTGGTAAATGTACCAGATACTCGTTTAGAAAAATTAGAAGAATTAGTTAACCCTGAAAGAGTATTACCTGCAACTGTAGAGATTGTAGATATTGCAGGATTGGTAAAAGGAGCAAGTAAAGGAGAAGGTTTAGGAAATCAATTCTTAGCAAACATTCGTGAAACAGATGCTATTTTACACGTATTACGTTGTTTTGATAACGATAATATTGTGCACGTTGATGGATCTGTAGACCCTATCCGTGATAAAGAAACTATTGATATTGAACTTCAATTAAAAGATTTAGAAACAGTTCAAAAACGTTTAGAGCGTGTAAAAAGAACAGCTAAAACTGGTAATAAAGAAGCGCAAGTAGAATTAGAAATTTTATTGAAAGTTGAAACTACTTTATTAGAAGGAAAGTCTATACGTTCTATTGAATTTACTGAAAAAGAAGAAGAGTTTGTACATCCATTACAATTCATTACTGCAAAACCAGTATTATATGTATGTAATGTTGATGAAGGATCAGCAGTTTCAGGAAATGCTTATGTTGATAAGGTAAAAGAAAATGTAGCTCACGAAAATGCTGAAGTTATTGTGTTAGCAGTAGGTACAGAGGCTGATATTACAGAATTAGAAGACTACGAAGAGCGTCAAATGTTTTTAGCAGATATCGGATTAGAAGAAGCAGGTGTTTCTCGTTTAATTCGTTCGGCATATAAGTTATTAAACTTACAAACTTATTTTACTGCAGGTGTTAAAGAAGTAAGAGCTTGGACAATTCCTGTTGGAGCAACTGCACCACAAGCTGCAGGAGTAATTCACACCGATTTTGAAAAAGGATTTATCCGTGCAGAAACTATCAGTTATGACGATTATGTTGCATTTGGTAGCGAAGCTAAAGTAAAAGAAGCTGGTAAAATGAGAGTAGAAGGAAAGGAATACGTTGTTAAAGATGGTGATGTAATGCATTTCAGATTTAAGGTGTAATCTACACCTAATATAAAATACAAACTCCACTAGATGATAGTGGAGTTTTTTTCTACCTTAGAATCTCAAATTCGCTTAAAATGCAAATAGATAAACAAACATTTCAATTTTTAAAAGACTTAAAAGAAAATAACAATCGTGATTGGTTTACTGAGCATAAAAAAGAATTCACCAAAGCTCAAAACAATGCAAAAGAGGTGTACAAAACCATTCAAGATAATTTGAATAAACACGATGAAGTTGATAAGCACAAGTTGTTTAGAATTTATAGAGATGTTCGTTTTTTAAAAGATAAAACCCCTTACAAAACACATTTTGGAGGTTCTTTTCATAGAAAAAAACCTGAGTTAAGAGGTGGTTATTATTTGCATATTTGCCCTGGAGATAGTTTTCTGGCGGGTGGATTTTGGGAACCAAATAAAGAGGATTTACTTCGTATTCGTAAAGAATTTGAAATGGACGCTTCTGAAATTAGAGAAATTTTACAAGAGAAAAATTATGTACAATATTTTGGAGGTAAGCTTGAAGGAGATGAACTAAAAACAGCTCCAAAAGGATTTGACAAAGAACATCCAGATATCGATTTGATTCGCAAAAAAGGGTATATTGCTATTCAACATTTTTCTGATAAAGAAGTTCTTGCTCCAGAATTTTTAACAAGAGTAGATGATGCTTTTAGAGCACTTCGACCTTTCTTTGATTATATGAGTGATGTTTTAACCACGAACTTAAACGGAGAAAGTCTTTTAGATTAATTTAAGTTCAATCGAACTTCTCTTTTTAAATAAATATAAGTAACCAAAGTTGATGAAATATCTGCGATAGGAAACGACATCCATACACCGTTTACCCCATAAAATTGAGGTAGTATATACACCAAAGGAATTAAAAAGATTCCTTGTTTTAAAAGTGTTAAAAGTAAAGCAGGCAACGCTTTTCCTGCTGCTTGAAAATAGGCCGCACCAATTAATTGGGTTGTAATTACAGGAGTTGCTAAAAAAGCAATAATTAACGCATTGGGTGTGCTGTTTAACAGTTCTTTATCTTCAGTAAAAATACTTACCAATTGAGTTGGAAACAACATGATAGCGATAAAAATAATAATAGCTATTCCTGTACCAAAAAGTATCGAGGTTTTAATACTCTCTTTAACACGTTCAACGTTGTTTGCTCCATAATTATATCCTGCAATAGGTAAAAATCCTTGAGTTACTCCTAAAACAGGAAAAAGGGCAAACAACATAACTCTGTTGATGATACCATATATTGCAATAGATATTTCCCCTCCGTATTTAAAAAGTGTGTAGTTTAAAACAATAGTAAGCAAACTTATGGTTCCTTGCCTTACTACCGTTACACCACCTAAAGAAACAATTTCTTTTACGATGGAAAAATTGAGTTTAAAATATTTTGGAATGACTTTTAGTTGAGTATTCTTAGAAAAGAAAAACCATAAAATAAATAATCCGCTAACAGCATACGATATAGAAGTTGCTAATCCTGCACCAAACATTCCTAAATTCATGAATTTTATAAAAACAACATCTAAGAATATGTTAGCAATGGCAGGAAATAACATAGTAAGCATCGCGTAATTAGGTTTTCCTACAGCTCTAATTACAGGATTTCCCATCATAGCAAAAGCTAAAAAAGGAACTCCCCAAACAATTACATTAAAATAATCAGTAGCAGGTACAATTATATCTCCATTCGCACCAAAAAGTTGTAAGATAGGCGTGCTAAAGAAGGTTCCTAAAAGCACAAATATTACTGAAAGTACAATAGTAAGTGATATCTGATTTCCGAAGACTTCAAAAGCCTTATCAGATTTATCAGCACCCAAAGCTCTTGAAATAATAGAGCTTCCTCCAATTCCGACTCCCATTCCTATAGATGAGATTAAAAAAGCAATAGGCAGCACAACAGTAATTGCAGCAATAGCTAAAACACCTATCCATCTTCCAACAAAAATAGTATCTACTATCATGTTAATCGACATTACTAAAATTCCAATAGAAGCAGGAATAGCTTGTTTTAAAAGAAGTTGACTAATACTTTTTGTTCCTAAGTCGTCAGCGATTCTATTCATGTTGCCTAAATTAACACGAATTATCGTTCTAATTTAAAATCTACGTTATATTTAAGTAATAATTAACATCAAACCTGTAAGTTTGTTATATGAATGTATTTGAACAAAAACATATTGTAACAGCTAATGAAATAGATGAGTATAACCATGTGAACAATGTGGTATACGTGCAATGGATGCAGAATATTTCTGATGCCCATTGGAAAGAGCTATCAAAAAAAGCGACAAATATTGATTATGTTTGGTTTGTTATTCGTCATGAAGTTGATTATAAAAATCAAGCTGTTTTGGGAGATGAAGTAACGCTTAGAACTTGGGTTGGTAAAACCGAAGGAATAAAATCTATTCGTCATTTTGAAATATATAGAGGCGAAACTTTATTAGTAAAATCTCAAACCACATTTTGTTTATTAGATGCTACTACTAAAAAACCAAAAAGAATTACGAAAGAAGTAACAAACTTATTATTACCGTAAAAAAGAACAATATCTTTGCACTTATAAATTTATACAATGACAACATTTACCGCATTAGGAGTACGAAAAGAGTATGTAAAAGGATTAAAAGAGTTAGGAATAACAACTCCTACTGAAGTGCAAGAAGAAGCGATACCTTACTTGCTTGAAAATAATTCAGATTTTATTGGATTAGCACAAACAGGAACTGGTAAAACAGCTGCATACGGTTTACCTATCTTACATAAAATAAATCCTTCTAAAGGCCATATTCAAGCGTTGATTTTAGCTCCGACTAGAGAATTAGCACAACAAATAAAAAAGCAATTATTTAAGTTTACAAAATATGTAGACGAACGAATTTTTGTAGAAGCTGTTTTTGGAGGTGAAAAAATTGATCGTCAAATCAATAGTTTAAAGAGAACTACTCATATCGTGGTAGCTACACCAGGTCGTTTAATTGATTTGATTGAGAGAGGTGAGGTTGATTTAAAAAATATCAACACTATTGTACTTGACGAAGCAGATGAAATGCTAAGCATGGGATTCAAATTAGAATTAAACCGTATTTTAAAATATACTTCAGGTACACGTAAAACATGGTTGTTTTCTGCTACAATGCCAGAAGAAATCAGAAGTATCATAAAAAAATACATGAGTTCTTCTGCTAAACAAGTAGAAGTAAACAAGAATTCTTTGGTGAATGCTAATATTACGCATCAGTTTGTAACAACTACGATTCCTGAAAAAACCGATGTTATTGTTAAGTTTTTAGAAAAACGACATACTGAAAGAGGTATTATATTTACAAGAACCAAAGCAGGAGCTCAAAAGTTAACAAAAGATTTAAAAGAAGAAGGATTTTCAGTAGAAGCTCTAGAAGGTGACATGCAGCAAAAAGAGCGTGATAAAGTAATGCGTGCTTTTAAAAATGAGAGTCTTCAAGTATTAGTTTCTACTGATGTAGCTGCAAGAGGAATCGATGTTCAAAACTTAGGTTTTGTACTACATCATCAATTACCAGAAAAGTTAGAATATTATACACATCGAAGTGGTAGAACAGCTAGAGCTGGTAAAAGAGGTGTGTCTTTAGTTTTAATTCTTCAAAATGAAAGAAATCGTATTGCTGAAGTGGAAAAAGAATTACAAATACAAATTTCAGAAATATCAATATAAATGAGTATCATCTACGCCATAGACTTAGCTGGAACTTTCGCCTTCGCCATTAGTGGAGCATTAGTGGCTATTCGAAAAAAGTTTGATGTTTTTGGTGTGCTCATTATAGCTTTTGTTACTGCTATTGGAGGTGGTATGACGCGTGATGTTCTTATTAATGCGCATCCTATAAATTGGATTGGTGATATCAATTATATCTGGATAATACTCACAGCAGTAGTGGTTACCTTTTTATTTAGAAGTAAAATAGCTCCACTAAGAAAAACAATGTTTTTATTCGATACGATTGGTATTAGTGTATTTACATTAATAGGCGTTCAAAAAGGATTGAGTTTTAACCTACATCCGTTTGTAGCGTTAGTTATGGGGATGTCTTCTGCTGTTATGGGAGGAGTTATTAGAGATGTGCTAACGAATGAAATTCCGCTGATTTTTCATAGAGAAATTTATGCTTCCGCCTGTTTAGCAGGAGGAATGGTGTACTTACTTTTACATCCTTTTAATATAAATGAAGATTTACTTTTTGTAATTTCTGCCGGAATAATTGTTTCTATTAGAACCATTGCTGTACAATATAAATTAGAATTACCTAGAATTAAGAAGGATATTTTTGGAAAATAATTTACCTTATGAAAAAACTAGTTTTTGAAAATTTAGAAGAACTTTCTAGTTTAGAAGGAAAACAATTACCGGTAGGAGAGTGGTATACTGTTACACAGCAAATGATTAATGATTTTGCCAATGCAACACTCGATAAGCAATGGATTCATATTGATGAAGAAAAAGCATCAAAATATTCTCCTACAGGAACAACCATAGCTCACGGATTTATGTCGGTTTCTATGCTTTCTGAATTAATTTCAAAGCAATTTGAGGTTAAAAGTATAAAAATGGGATTGAATTATGGATTGAATAAAGTACGTTTTCCAAACCCAGTTCCTGTTAATAGTGAATTGCGTTTAGTAAGTTCATTAAAACATTTAGAGGATTTTCAAAACGGAAAAAAACTCACATTTGATTGTACAATAGAAATAAAAGGACAAGAAAAACCCGCCTGTGTTGCTGAGTTTATCTTTGTCTTATTCGAATAAAAAAGCTGCTATAAAAAGCAGCTTTTTTATTGTAATTTGTGTTTTAGGTTAAGATAACCAGCCTTTTTCAATAGCTTTTTTAGAATACATTAATAAAAAGACTCCAATAAGAATAACCATCACAGGCATAATAACTCCACCAGGACCATATACTTCGGCAGCTTTACTCATAAATAAATTGTAAGACATTTGTGCTAGAATTGCTATTAAAGAAATTAGAAAAACAAATCTAGCTGCTTTTTTTCTCGCTAATAAGAAAATGCTGCCTAACAAACCAGCAAAGACTGCTATAGCAAATGCGGCTGTTACCCAAGCAGGAATGTTTTCGTATAAAGCTCTTTCAGTTTCTGGTAAAGCAGCTTTTACTTCATCTGTCATAAAAGCTTGTCCGATGTAAGACATTACACCTAAACCATTCCAAATAAGTGCAGCAACACCAATAATCCAAAACAATGTAGTAGGTTTGTTTGAGTTTGTCATAAAAATAGGTTTAAAGTTAGTTGTAGTTAAATGTAGGTACAAATAACTAAAAAAACAAAACAAACTGTAAATCAATACTTAACAAAATAGGTTTTTAAACGCTTTCTTAAAATAATGTTAAAGCTAAGAAGCTTGTGTAACGAGCCGTAAAAACAAACGTCTTATGAGTATATAATTACTTAACAAGTAATGTTTGGTGATTAGTTAGTTTTTAATAGTTGATTGAAAAAGGCTCGAGATATTATCCCGAGCCTTTTTTATATTTATTTTCTTGATATAGAAATCTAAGAATCTAACAATCCAAAAATCTAATCAGTTTATTTTCTTTCTAAAAGAGCCATATAAAATCCGTCATAACCAGATTTGTGCGACAATACTTTTTCATCTTTTACAAAAGTAAAATCTTTACCTTCATCAGATGCTAAAAAGAATTCTACTTGTTGTTGATTTTCTGAAGGTAATACTGAACAGGTTGCATATACCAATTTACCTCCTGGTTTCACCATCTTTGAGTATTGTTGCAATACTTCTTGCTGTGTTTCTCTAATTTGATCTAAAAATTCTGGTTGTAATTTCCATTTACTATCAGGATTTCTACGGATAACTCCTAAACCAGAACAAGGAGCGTCGATTAAAACTCTATCTGCTTTTCCATGTAGTTTTTTTATCACTTTAGTAGAATCAATTACACGAGTATCGATGTTATGAACACCGTTTCTACGAGCACGAACTTTTAACTTTTTCAATTTACTCTCATAAATATCCATCGCTATAATTTGCCCTTTGTTTTTCATTAAAGAAGCTAAGTGTAACGTTTTACCTCCAGCACCAGCACAAGTATCAACTACTTTCATACCTGGTTCAACATCTAAATAAGCAGCAACTAATTGTGAAGAAGCATCTTGTACTTCAAAAAAACCTTTCTTAAAAGCTTCCGTTTTAAATACGTTTGCTCTTTCAACCAATTTTAAAGCATCATCATATCCTTTGATGAATTCAGTGTCAATTCCCTCAGAAGCTAATTGTTTTTGTAAATGAGCTTTGGTGGTATTTAACGTATTTGTACGTAATATAACTTCTGCTTGTTTATTTAAAGCCGCTATTTCTTTGGTCCAAACTTCTTCTCCTAATTCTTGAACTCCAACTTCATCAATCCAATCAGGAATAGATTCTCTAAATTTTCTAATTTTTAATAATTCATCAAATTTCCCTTTAATTCTTCGAGATGGAGTAGGTTCTATCTGATTCCAATCTGGTAATTGAATTCCCTTTAACACACACCAAACAGCGAACAATCTCCATAAATCAGGACGGGAGTAAGGAGCTTTTACATTCGCAATTTCAGAATACAATCGTTTCCAGCGAACAATATCATAAATCGTTTCCGCAACAAATTTTCTATCACGTGCTCCCCAGCGTTTATCTCTTTTTAACGCCTGCTCTACAGCTTTGTCAGCATATACATCTTCATTAAAAATATCGCGTAAACTATCTATAACCGCGAAAACTAAATTTCTATGTAATCTCATTTGATGAATTTAAGAGTGCAAAGATAGTTGATTTTAATGGCTTTTTGTATTTTCGTTCTCAATGAATTTAAACCATCCAGTAACATACATAAAAGGCGTAAGTGTAGCAAGAGCTGAGTTGTTATATAGTGAATTAGGTATTAAAACCTGTGGGGACTTGTTACACCTGTTTCCGTTTCGATATATAGATAAAACACAGTTTTACACTATTAGTCAGTTGCAACAAAACTCTGCTGAAGTTCAAATTGTAGGAAAAATTACAGGAGTAAAAACCGTAAAACAAAAAAGAGGAAGTCGATTAGTAGCTACTTTTTCTGATAATACAGGTTCTATGGAATTGGTATGGTTTAAAGGAGCGAAATGGATAAAAGATAGCTTGAAAGTAGAAGTTCCATATGTAATTTACGGAAAGTTAAATTGGTATAACGGAACTCCGAACATGCCGCATCCAGAAATGGAAACGGTAAAAGAATACAAAAGCAAGCTGCAAATGGCTATGCAACCTGTGTATCCATCAACTGAAAAACTCGGTACAAAAGGAATAAGCAATAAAGTTATGCGTGGCATGATTCAGAATTTGTTTCAGCAGGTGTATGGTAGTATTGAAGAAACTTTTCCGCAATATTTTATAGAAGAACATCAGTTTTTAGGCAAAAAAGAATCACTATTAAATATTCACTTTCCTAAAAATCAAGAATTATTAGCCAAAGCACAATATCGATTAAAGTTTGAAGAATTATTTTTTATACAACTCCAGTTATTACAAAAAAAGCTCATTCGAAAATCGAAACTAAAAGGATTTATTTTTGAGCATGTAGGAGAGGAGTTTACTAATTTTTACAACAATCATTTACCTTTCGATTTAACAGGAGCTCAAAAACGTGTATTAAAAGAAATCCGTAAAGATGTTGGTTCTGGAGCTCATATGAACCGCTTATTACAAGGTGATGTAGGTTCAGGAAAAACGATTGTAGCTTTATTAACTATGTTGTTAGCAATTGATAATGGTTATCAGGCTACGATTATGGCTCCTACAGAAATTTTAGCTATACAGCATTATAATGGGATAGTAGATTTATTGAAAAACACGAATATTCATGTTGATTTATTAACCGGATCTACAAAAACCAAAAAGCGTAGAGAAATTCATGAAAGTTTAGAAGATGGTTCGCTACATATCTTGATAGGAACTCATGCTATTTTAGAAGATAAAGTACAATTTAAAAATCTAGGGATTGCTATTATTGATGAGCAACATCGTTTTGGAGTAGCACAACGAAGAAAGTTATGGGAGAAGAGCCCAACCCCAGCCCTTCCCAAAGGGAAGGGAGAAGAAGTTCGTAAGAAGTATATGACAGCTCGTCCTTCAACATATAAACTTTTAAAAGAACTACAAGAGCAACGTAAAAAGCAAACAACACCTGCTGAGCGAGCTTTATGGGAAAGTTTAAAAACAAAACAACTAGGATATAAGTTTAGGAGACAACATATAATAGATGAATTTATAGTTGATTTTGTTTGTTTAGAGAAAAAACTTATCGTTGAAGTAGATGGGAAATATCATGAAAACCCTGAGCAACAAGAAGCCGACAATTTACGTACTGAAATTTTAACTGATTTTGGATATAGGGTAATTAGATTTACCAATGAAGAAGTTATTGGAAACACCGATAATGTTCTAGAAAATATAAAAGAAACTTTAAAAAGCCTCCCCTTAGGGGAGGTTGGAGGGGCTATTGTTCCTCCACATATTTTAGTGATGACAGCAACACCTATACCAAGAACATTAGCAATGTCGGTATATGGTGATTTAGACATTTCTGTGATTGATGAACTGCCTCCTGGTCGTAAAGAAATAAAAACGGTACATCGTTATGATAGTAATCGTTTAGGTGTTTTTAAGTTTTTGAAAGATGAAATAGCTAAAGGGAGACAAGCTTATGTGGTATATCCTTTAATCCAAGAATCTGAAGCGATGGATTACAAAGACTTAATGGATGGTTATGAGAGTATTTCTCGAGAATTTCCTTCTCCAAAATACCAAATAAGTATTGTTCATGGTCAAATGAAACCAGCTGATAAAGATTATGAAATGGAACGATTTGCCAAAGGAGATACTCAAATTATGGTAGCTACTACAGTTATTGAAGTGGGAGTGAATGTACCAAACGCCTCTGTGATGGTTATAGAAAGTGCTGAACGTTTTGGGTTGAGTCAATTGCATCAATTGCGAGGTAGAGTAGGGCGTGGAGCTGAGCAAAGCTACTGTATCTTATTATCGAGTTACAAATTATCTTCTGATGGAAAAACTCGATTACAAACTATGGTAGAAACTACAGACGGTTTTAAAATAGCCGAAGTGGATTTAAAACTTCGTGGTCCCGGAAATATTATGGGAACACAACAAAGTGGAGTGTTAAACCTTAAAATAGCGGATGTTGTTAAGGATAGTCCAATATTACATGTAGCACGTAAAGCTGCCATAAATTTACTTCAAGAAGATCCTAGTTTATCTAAAAAAGAAAATGCCAACTTGCTAAAAACGTATGAAAAACTACGCAAAACAAGTGGCATATGGAGTAATATTAGTTAGAATTAAGTGCTAGCTGGAGCTAGTACTTAACTCTTCATCATTCATAGTGTTATCAGTTTTATTATACCTTAATATCAGATATCCAATTATAGCTGAAACAAGAGACCCTAGTAAAACACCGATTTTAGCTGATCCTAAAAACTCTGGGCTTTTTGCAAAGGCCAAACTAGCAATAAAAATTGCCATGGTAAACCCGATTCCTGCTAAAAACGATACACCTACAATATGTTGCATATTAATATCTTTAGGAATCTCTATTATTTTAAGCTTTTTAACTATGGTAATAATTGTAGTAATACCAATACTGTTTCCTAAAATTAAGCATAAAGCTATATGTATTATTAATGCTGAATCTAAATGCGCATTGCTATCAAATATTAAAACTCCGGCATTAGCTAAAGCAAAAATTGGAATAATTACATAGGCAACAATGTCGTGCAATTTGTGCTCTAAAAGCTGAAGAGGTGATTGATAATCTTCTATCCAATGATCTAAATTATCTATTTCAGAAATTTGTTCCTTAGAAAGTATTGGCATAGAGGTATCCTTAGCACTTTTAATGTTTTTTATTATTTGCGATAAGTTATCTATGAATTTAGGTGTGTCTACCTTTTGTCTAATAGGAACTGCAAAAGCCATTAAAATTCCCGCAACAGTTGGATGTATTCCTGCTTTAAGGAATAATACCCAAATAACTGTACCAAACATAAATGTTATATAATGAGAATAAAAACCTCTGTGAGCAATAAAATAAAGGAAAGCTAACAACCCTATCGCAATAGAAATTAAGGTAACATCAATACTACTGCTATAAAAAAGAGCAATTACTAATACAGCACCTATATCATCAACAATTGCAAATGCAGTTAAAAATACTTTTAAACTCAGAGGAACCCTGCCACCTAAAGTATTTAAAACAGCTAACGAAAAAGCAATATCTGTAGCCATAGGAACACCCCAACCATGAGCTGTTTCTGGATCTTCATTTAAAATAACAAAAAACAAAACAGGAAACAACATTCCACCTACAGCTCCAAAAAGTGGGAATGCTAGTTTCTTTGTAGTGTTTAATTCACCTATTAAAAATTCTCTTTTAATTTCTAATCCAATTAAAAAGAAGAATACTGCCATTAAGCCATCATTTATCCAAAGTATAAGCGGTTTGTATAATTCAAAATGCTCAGACTTGAACCCTATTTTGTATTCCCAAAGAGCTTGATAACTGTCTTTAAAAGGAGAGTTTGCCCAAATAAGGGCTAATAAAGTAGCTGCTAATAGCAAAATACCACTAGCACTTTCTGTTTTTATAAATTTTTGCAGTGGAGATATAATCCTCTTTTTAATCATACGTATATATAAATTGTGCTTTACTAATATTTGAAAAAAGTAAAGATATTAATTCTTTTTGTTTTTGAGAGCGAAGATAATTTATCAAATTTTAACGAAAGGTTAAATTTTTAAATTACTTAACACTTAAAAAGGAAAAACGATACGAAATTCCTAAATTTAATTGAGTGCTACTTAAGCTTCCTCCTCTTGCTTTTACATAACCAGCACCTAACCTGATGTTTAAGTTATTCGTTAGTTTGTGATTAACACCAACACTAGGTTTAATTATTAATCCTTGTCCTGTACTAATGCCACCACCACCAGCTGCACCACCTAATACTTGTGCAAAAAGAGAGGTTTTACCATTAAAAAACTCATTGGTTTGAGCTCCTAATCCTACAATTCCTTCAGCATAAGCTCCTGCATCACCAAAATCGGCAAATGAGGTTTGACCTGCTGCATACAAATACTTATTTAAGAAGAAGTTTAGCTGTAATGAAATTTGATGCATGTTTTGATTAAATCCACCATCTCTTGCTGCATCTAGGTATAAATCTTGCTTAATAATAGTTTCAAAACCTTTAAACTTACCTTCTGTAAATTTTCTTTCCTCAGGTAAAACACCATCTCTGTCTACATAATATTTTAGCCCTAAACCGAAAGTAGATGAAACGAAGTGTGAGTTAGGACTCATCATATACCCTTTATTAATTGAGGCGTAAACATTATCAAATAATTTTTGCTCTAAAGAAATATCAGGATAAATTAAAAAACCTCCTTTGGTATCAACTCCGCCACCGCCTCCGGCGCCTACACCAAATTTAGTTAAAATATTCGTACGATTTTTATTCATTGATAAATGATATCCACCACCTAAGAAAATATCCATATAACCTGCTTTAATTCCGTGGTACGCACCATCAGCCTTTACAAAAAAGAAAAAGCTATCTGTGATATAGGAATTTAGCTCAAAACCGGCTAAACGTATTGTGTTTCCTTCATAAGAACCTTTGGTTACTTTGGCGTTATTTAAGTGAACCAATAAAGAAATTCGATTACTTAAAGTGTTCCATGAGGTGGTTTTTAAATCTTCAATAGAGAAAGAGTTTTCTCTGTCTTTGAAATCAGCTGTTTTAAAGGATAAAGGAATTTGTAAAGCTACATTAAGTTGACTTCCGTTAATTGTTCCTCCGTCAAAAAAATCAACATAACTATATCCTGCTGTGGCTGAAAAGTGTTTAAAATCGTACCCTAAATTAAAGTGAGGTAAAATGAATGCACCGCCACCATCAGGAGCTGATGCGCCTCCACCACCACCAAAATGAAGTCCAGCATCTACAAATAACTTATCCGTTATTTTTTGTTGAATTCCAGCATTAACTCCCAAGGTAAAAAAACCACCACGAATACCGCCTACAGCACCATATAAACCAACTCCTGCATAACTCCAATCATTAAGTTTCAGGTTGTAATGGAGTCCTGTATAATCCATATTTTGTTCTCCTTCAGGCATTTTAATAGACAAGAAATCTATTTGTCCAAAACCTACTTGTGTTTTTTGCTCTGGAATGGTGCTCGTTTGAGCATAAAAAAAATGAACACTCATTAGTAAATTTACTATGAGTGCTCTTTTAAAAAAAATGTTTAGCATTTTAGCTTATTTAATTATGTATTTGCTGACGCTCTCCATTTATATATGAAGCAATAAAAGCATCTTCAAATCCTACTTTAATTAGTTCTTTCTTTAATTCTCTTGCTTCCTCTAAGGTTAAGAATAACCCTAAAGAATATTTAAAATAACCGTCTGCATTAGCTACTATTGAAGGAATAACTTTTGAAGACAATAAAGGGTATTGATTGTTTGATAACACCCCTATTTGAACAGAGTAAATAGTTTCTCCTCTTGTTTCTTCTGCTATTTCATTTGTAGCTGTTTCAATATCAATGTTAGATATTTCTGCATCTCCACTTCTTGCAGCTCTTGCATTAGCTCTACTAATACTATCTAGTACTCTGTATGCCTCTTGTTTTTTTACTGATTCAATATCTACATTATTAATAGCACTGTTACCGCCGTAAGCATAAAAATAATAAGCTGCTCCTGAAGCTATTCCTAATAACAGTCCTAAAAAGATTGATAATCCTCTTGAACTTTTCTTAAATGAAGAGAATTCTTCTTGAGTACTGGCTAATTCATTTTCAGCTTCCTCTCTTTGTAATTTTGAATTGTCTAAGTCTTCTTGTATTAACTTAAACTTTTCTTCTTCTATAAAAGGCATAAGTATGTGGGTTGATTAGTTAATATTCTGTGCACTAAAATACAAATCTTTTTTTTATCGTTAAGTTGTGATGAAAAACGTTCTTTTTTTATGGTAATATCCTTTAAACTTAAGATAAAAATTGAGGATTTGCATAAACAGTCATTTTATCACCTCTGCGAAAACCAATTAAGCAAATTCCGAATTCTTTGGCAAAATCTACTGCTAATGATGAACAAGCTGAAACAGCTATTATAAACGGTATTTTTGCTAAAAAAGCTTTCGATACTATTTCGTAAGAAACTCTACCGCTTACTAACATATATTTAGCTTCTTTAAGTTTCGAATTACTTATTAAATCACCTACACATTTATCAACTGCATTGTGGCGACCAATATCTTCTTGTATTGTTAAGAGTTCATGTTTTTTATTGAAGATTGCGCAAGCATGGCTTCCTCCGGTTGTTTTAAATATTTTTTGTAATTCTTTCATTTTTAAAAACATACCGTCTATAACATAAATAAAAGATTTAATATTTTTAGAATCTTCATTTTCCAGAGAATTTCCTGATACTTTTAAATCTTTTAATTCTTTTTTTCCGCAAATACCACAAGAAGAAATAGATAAAAGAGTACGTTTGTTTAAATAGCCCTTTCCTAATTTTTCTTTCGCAATAGTTACATTCATTATGGTAGAAAAATCTTCTTCTGTTTTTACAACACTCAGTTTGAAGTCTTCATTTTTCTTACAAATATCTTCTGCAAATAATAAGCCTTTTATCAAGGCTTCATCACTTCCAGGAGTACGCATAACAACCGTGTAAGGCTCATTATTTATATTGATTTGCAAAGGAGCCTCAATAACAAGAGAGTCTTCTATTTTAACAGAAGAGTTCTTAGATAACTTTACAGATTGATATATGCTTGATTGTTTCGTCATAAAACAAATTTATATAAAAGGTAGCTAAAGAAAAAAGCCTTGATTTAAGTATCAAGACTTTTAAAATATTTTGCTTCCCCTAATAACAAAATATTTCTTAAATATAAGGAAGTTATGTTAGTTAGGCAACTTTATTTTTTACGTAATACTATGGAATAGTAGTTTTTACACAATTAACAACTATTAACTCATTGTTTAAATTTGTTGAAAAGAAAAGAAATGTATCTCCTCCATCTTTTAATTTAGTTTCTTTTCTTATTTGCGCCACTGTTTTCGGAAAATTACGGGTCGTGATATTGGCTTTATCTACTTTTATCTCTCTTTTTAGTTTCTTTTTGTTATATGGAAAAACAGAAATAATTTCAAAAATCCTTCCAGGGAAATCTTCGATTAATTTTTCAGAAGTATACAAGTGAGAATGTTGATGTAGTTTATGTACTTTTAATTGACTTGCAACTTCATTAAAACCTCCAGACTTTAAAATAGCTACATTAGGTTCGTATAAGTATTTTTGAGGGAGCCAATATTCTAAATCAATCTTACTTTCTAAAGAAAAATCAAGATGTTGATTATTGTTTTTCAAGAAGTTAACTGTTTTTATTTCAATATTTTCTTTAAACCTATTTTTTAACAGAAAAAGTAACTCTTTTACCTCAT
Source organism: Tenacibaculum sp. TB-56 (assembly GCF_059716275.2). Lineage (NCBI taxonomy): Bacteria > Pseudomonadati > Bacteroidota > Flavobacteriia > Flavobacteriales > Flavobacteriaceae > Tenacibaculum > Tenacibaculum sp. TB-56. The sequence continues at coordinate 2,530,542 of NZ_CM201367.1, forward strand.
TATTAACAGCTACGATGTGAATTTCTTTAACAAATTTTAATTCATTTATAGTTGAAGTTATATCTAAAATAGGAGAGTTCTTAATTAAAATAGTCTCTGATTTATCGAATAAAAAATCCAAATTTTCAGGTACATTTGGTAAACAATCTTTTAACAAAAAGACCTTTCCTTTTATATCACTTCTTCGAGATGGATCTATATAAATACAATCAAATTTTAGAGATGTATCTTTTAAGTATTCTAATCCGTCACCAGCTATCGTTTTTATATTTGAAACACCTAATTGCTTGTAATTATGAGCAACAATTTCAGATAAATCATTATTAATCTCACAATGAACAACTTTTTTAAACGTTTTAGAAAAAGCTAAACAATCTACACCAAAACCTCCGGTAATATCAATAATAGATTCTCCCTGTACCAATTTTGACTTATAATCAGCTGTAATTTCTGAAGAAGTTTGTTCAATACTAATTTTTGCGGGGTAATAAATGTTTTCCGTAGCAAACCAAGTGGGTAGTTTTTTCTCAGACTTCTGCTTTGCGACTAGTTGATTTGCTAATTCTTGCACGGTAACATCCTCAAAAGGACTCCCTTTAAAAATTAATTCTTCAATATTAGCGCGTAAGTTTTTGTTAATATAACTCTGAACCTCAGTATGTAATATATTTTTATTCAAAAAAAATGATTTATTGAGTACTCCTTACTGCAATAATACTAATAATTTAACAGTTCTTATACGCAGCTAATCCTAGATTTTTACTAGGTTTGTTTACTTAATTATCAATTTAAAGTTAACAAATAATTTATTATGAAAAAAAGTATTTTAATGCTTGCTATGATTTTAATTACAGCAAGCGCAAGTGCTCAATTTTATGTTTCTGCTAGTGGAGGTTATTCAATTGGAAGTGCAGGAGTAAGATTTGGAACTGAAACAACAACTGCAGGAGTAGAGAACACTTACGGTAGTTATGGAGAAGGTATACACACTCAATTAAGAGGTGGGTATTTTTTTAATGACACTTTTGGTGTAGAAGTAGGTGTTGGGTATTTAAATGGAGCAGATCAAACTATAAACAAAGTTAATCTAGCAGGTCAACCTGAAATTGATATTTACTCAAGAGGTAGAGCTTACGGTGCATCTGCTTCTTTAATTTATAAGTTTACTAATAACATCTATGGTAGAGTAGGTTTTTTAACAAAAATAGGAGGTAGAACTGAAGCTGTTGGAAAAATGCATGGAATTAAATTACCTGCAGGAACACTACCAGGTGTGCCAGTAGAAACAACTTTAGATGTTGATTTTGTTCATGATTTTAAAGGACGTTTTCCTTTAGGTGCTATTGCAGCAATTGGTTATAAGCATGATTTATCTAAAAATGTAGCTATTTTTGGTGAATTTGAGTATATGGGAATTAGTGTTACTAGAGATACTTCTAAAATGTCTGAGTTTTCAGCTTCTATTAGAGAAAATGGAGCAACATTAAATATCGATCAGGTAAGAGGTATTTTAACAGCAGGAGGAAATTCTGCAGCTGCATTATTTCATGATAATATAGAGTATGTTGATGAGTTACCTTTAGGAAACACAGATACTTCTAAGCAGTTATCTCAAAAAGTACCATATTCTTCTTTTGGTATTAACTTCGGAATATCTTACAGCTTCGGAAAATAATTTTTTTTATTATAACAAAAAAGAGCAGCGATATCGCTGCTCTTTTTTGTTATAATAATTTTTCACTAGGTTAATTGTATCCTTTAACATCTCCCATATCTAACACACCTACAGCCATTTCATGTTTTGTTGGTAGTATTGCTCCCGATTCTGTAGTTACCCAATCGCTCCAAGTAGCTTCCATTCCGCCAGTAGGAATTATAGAAACCCACATTTTATAACTAGTAGGTTTACCACTTTCATCTAAAATCCATAAATACGAGTCTCCTGGTGTTGAACCACCAGTTGTATAAGTAACTAATAAAGCATCTTTGCCATCATATTGCACCAGTCTTCGCTCTATACCATCGTCAAAAACTTTATATGGAGCAACTAACCAAAAACTATCATTATTAAAATAATCGATTGATTTTTGAAGAATTTCTTTGTTGTTATTTTCTTTTCCATCAATCAAAACAATACTCTTTTCAGGTTCTTTGGTGTGTAATATTACTTTGTTGGTATCCCAAGATACTTCAACTATGTTTTTTTGTTTATCCCATTTATAAAAGCGTTTTCCTCTAAAACTCCATTCTATAAAACGTGTGTTTTTATATGCTTCATAATTTAATGCATTCAGCATTTTAGTAGCTAATTCATTCGCTTTAGGCCCCTGTTTTCCTGAAGGAAGACTTTCGTTATTCTTAAAGTAGAAAACAACTAAAACTATCCCTCCAATTAAAAGTAAACCACCCAGTATTTTAAATAGCTTTTTCATCTTTATTGATTAATTGTTTAATTCCTTTAGCTAATTCATCAGCTGCAGCTGGTTGTTCTCTAAACCATAGTTCTGGCTCTATCAATTCTAATTCAGCAATAGCCAATTTATCATTATTATCAGTAAACACATCTACCCGAGCATAAATAGGCAACTCTATACAAGCTTTTACAGCATTCTCAGCAAAGTCAATTTCTTCTTGAGTAGGAGAGTAGCTATGTACAGATCCTCCAAAATCATCTTGTACTCTAAAGTCTCCTGATTTGGCTATTTTTAATACAGCATGTGTAAACTTACCATTCATTACCATTAATGATATTTCACCTTTTTTTACAATGTTATACTGAAAAGGTTGAAGAATCATAGCTTCTTCAGCTATCAATTCAGAAAAAACAGTTTCAAAAGTCTCTATGTTTTCTGGATTGATTTTATAGGTATGTCTTGCTGCTCCTGAAATACACGGCTTTAAAACAAACTCTTTTAAACCAAACTGATTTGAAAGTTCTTTAAGGGTTTGAGTAGTGCCTTGTTCTATAAAATATGATTCACAAATATGCACTCCGTTTTGTTGCAAATCTTGCAAATAATGTTTGTCAATATTCCAACGAATTATTTTTTCTGAATTTAATAAAATTGTTTGCTGACTCACATTATTTAACCATTCAGAAAATTCAGAAAATCGATCAAAATAGTCCCATGTAGTTCTAAATAAAATATAACGAGTTGTTGACCAATCAAAACTAGCATCATCCCAAGAAAGACGATCAACTTTTAAATCTTGATTTTCAAGAGCTATTTTTACATAATTGTCTTCATCAAGTACGTTTTTAGTGTATGCGTTAATTTCAGTTGGATTTACATATCTTTTATCTGTTAAGATAATTACATCGTATTTTTTCATATTCGCAATGTAGTTCAATTTTAAATTTGATGTAGTTTTAAATAATAAAAAAAGAAAAGTACTTGATTTTACTGATAAAATGCAAAATTAACTTAAAAAAAATGACACTTAAAGAATTAAAGATCTAGTTTCTTGATAAGTATGTAATCTTAAATTTTTATTTAACGTTAATATAACTTTATCTTGATTTAATAAACAAAATCTATTAAAATAGTATGATTTTTGTCATGTTTTTTAGAAAAGTTGATCTTTAGGTTTGTGCCAGCTGTGATAAGAAAACTTCATTATAATGCTATGTTTTTCTTTCAGTAAATTGTTTTTAAGTCCCCGAATAATCTAAATATAAATCTCAAAACCAAATCTTTAAATTACAAAAACACAAATCAATTTAATAAATATGACAACTAACTCAGAAAGAAAGTGGGATACTTTGAAAAGAAATCCAAAACTACCAACTCCAACTCCTGTAGATCGCGAAATTATTTTAGATGAAAATGCTATTCTACTTAGTATAACAGATACAAGAGGTGTAATTGAATATTGTAATGAAGATTTTGTCGAATCTTCTGGTTATGAAGAATACGAATTAGTAGGATCTGGTCACAATGTTGTTAGACATCCAGATATGCCACGAGTAATTTTTAAGCTTATGTGGGAGCGCATTCAAAAGAAACAAAACATAATTGCTTTTGTTAAAAACATGGCTAAAACAGGTAGGTATTATTGGGTAATGACTGATTTTGTTGTAAAAGAAAATGAAAAAGGTCAAGTAACAAACTACAAAGCTTTACGAAAACCAGCTCCTAGAAAAGCTATACAAGAAGTCATCCCTTTGTATAAGAGATTAAGAGAAATAGAAGACCTTAATGGAATTGAGGCTTCAGAAAAATTCTTGAAAGGTTTTTTAGATTCTAAAAACACTGATTATGATTCTTATATAGAAAGATTAATTACCGATAATTTAGGTAGTTTTTCAGAAAGTAACACTCCTCAAGAAGTTGGAGGAACTACTGAAAAGAAAAAAGGATCTTTCTTTAAAAGATTCTTTGGAATAGAATAACACTCAAGATCATTCCCCAGTAAAGGTTTTATGTTTAATAAGTTACTTTAATCATCCGATTGTTACCAAACAAATCTTTTCGAAGTTCAACTTTGGTAAAACCTTTACGCTTTAACATTTCTATAGTTTCAGAGCCTAAATACTGATTGATTTCAAAAAAAAGCAATCCGTTTTTAGTTAACGACTTAATAGCTAAATCGGCTATTTTTTTATAGAAAATCAACGGATTATCATCATCAACAAATAACGCTAAATGTGGTTCGTTTTCTAAAACATTGTTTTTGATTTCTACTTTTTCTAATTCGCGCACATAAGGTGGATTAGATACTATCACATTGTATTGTTCAGATAAACTCTCAGTTTGTAATATATCTTGAAGTATAAAAGTAACTTCAGCTTTGTTTAACAAAGCATTCTCCTTAGCCACTTTTAAAGCTTCCTCAGATACATCAATAGCGCTTACTTTTGCACCTGGAAGCTCTTTTTTTAAGCTGATAGGAATACAGCCTGTGCCTGTTCCTATATCTAAAATAGATAATTGCTGTTTGTTATTTTCTAAACCTAATTCTTTTACCTTATTAAGAATCCATTCAACTAATTCTTCGGTTTCTGGTCTCGGAATTAGTGTGTTTTCATTTACCTTAAAAGGATATCCATAAAACTCTGTTTTTCCTAATATGTACTGAATAGGTTCTTCTTTTTGTAATCTAGTAAGAGCCGTGTTTAAAAGATCATACTTTTTTGAAGGGATTTCTAAAGTTGGTTGTAAAGTAAAGTCTATTCGTTGTAATCCTAAATATTCTTCTATCAACAAAAAAAAGAAAGTATCTATTTCTGTTTTAGGAAATATACTTTCTAATTTTTCCGTAAAATAAACTCTAAAGTGTTTTAAATTCATTAAAATTTCTTTTCTAAAAATCCAGTAATCCAACTATCTATACTACAAATCTTTTAGCATCCAAACATTACACGAATAATGACCTGTGTTTCCCATAGGTTTATCAAGATTTATGAATCCGTTTTTCGTATATAAAGCTCTCGCAGCTTCCATGTATGGCATGGTTTCTAAATAACATTGCTCATAACCTTGTTGTTTGGCCTTATCTAAGCAATAATCAATTAATTTACTTCCTAAACCTTTTCCTCTAGCAATGGGCAAGAAGTACATTTTTTGAAACTCACATACGTTACCTTCAAAATTGTCTAAAGGAGCAAAACCAGCACCGCCAACAACTTTTCCTTGATGCTCTATTACAAAATAACCAGCCTTATCTTTTTGGTAAGTTTCGTACATCTCATCGGTAGCTTTATCTTCATAAGCTGTTCCTACCTTAGGAACTCCAAATTCGATTAATACACCGCGTATAACTGCTGCTAATTCCGCATTATCTTGCGGTTTTACTTCTCTAATAATAAAATCAGAAGGTATCATAAGAATATAGTACTTTTGCTAAAGCAAAGTACCCAAAAAAACACGAGTTTTCATGAAGAAAATCATATATTTTTTACCTTTTTTACTTTTTGTAGTAAGTTGTTCTGTAAAACAAAAACCTATCTTCTTAAAAGTTGATGATATAAAACTACTATCGGCTACTACCGATACTATTAGAGTAGGGGCAAATGCATATTTTAAAAACCCTAATGATATTGGTGGTAAAATTGCTACTGATGAAATTAAAGTTTTAGTAAATCAGGTTCAAGTTGCTCAGGTATCTTCAGAAGAATTTAAAGTTCCTGCTCGTAAAGAATTTTCTATTCCTTTAAAAGTAGTGATTCCTGCCAAAAAAGTTTTTGAGAATAATAAAAACGGAGTTTTAGGTGGACTTCTTTCTTCTTTACTAAACCAAAGTTTAAAAGTTCAATTTAAAGGAGATTTAAAATATAAAGTGTTAGGTTTTTCGCATGTATACCCAATTGATCAAATTGAAGATGTAAAAATAAAATTATAACAATTTGAATCACGAAACATATATACAACGTTGCTTACAATTAGCTAAAAATGGTATTGGCACAACACGTCCAAATCCATCTGTTGGCGCTGTAATTGTTCATGAGAATAAAATTATAGGAGAAGGATTTACCTCGCCTTATGGTGGGCCTCATGCAGAAGTCAATGCTATTCGTTCTGTACAAAATCAAGAATTATTAAAAGAAGCTACTATTTATGTTACACTAGAACCTTGCTCTCATCACGGAAAAACACCACCATGTGCTGATTTAATCATAGAAAAAGGAATTCCGAATATAGTAATCGGTAGCGTAGACACCAATAGTTTAGTAGCAGGAAAAGGTATTGAACGGTTAAAAAAAGCAGGAAGAAATGTAACAGTTGGTGTTTGTGAAAAAGCTTGTAAAGAACATCATAAACGTTTTTTTACGGTTCAAAACAAAAAGCGTCCGTATATTATCTTAAAATGGGCAGAAACCAAGGACGGATTTATAGCTCCTTTGACCAAAGATGAGCAAAAACCTGTGTGGATTTCAAACGCTTATTCTCAACAGTTAGTTCATAAATGGCGAAGTGAAGAGCATGCCATTTTAGTAGGAACCAATACGGTGATAGCTGATAATCCATCATTAACTGTTCGTAGTTGGTCAGGAAATAACCCTGTGAGAATTGTTATTGATAAAAACTTACGAATTCCTTCAGAAGCAACTATTTTAAATGGAGAAGTTAAAACGATTGTTCTTGTTGATAGAGAGATAAGAGAAACGAGAAACGAGAAACAAGAAGTTTTTTACGAAGAAATAGACTTTTCTTCTCAAGTAGCGGAGGAAATTTGCGATGTATTGCATAAACATCAAATACAATCGGTAATTATTGAAGGAGGTGCGCAAACCTTGCAAACATTTATCGAAGCCAATTTATGGGATGAAGCTAGAGTGTTTATCGGTGATGTAAACTTTGGAGCAGGAGTTAAGCATCCTGTTTTCAATGCAAAACTTTCTTCCGAAGAAAAAATAACTAACGACATATTAAGAATATATAAGAATGATTAAAAACATCATTTTTGATTTTGGTGATGTATTCATCAATTTAGATAAAGAAGCAACATACAAAGAACTGGCAAAGCTTGGAGTTACTGAGATAAGTGAAGAAATGATGCAACAATACTATCAGTATGAAATGGGATTAATTTCTACGGATGATTTTATTGATTTTTTCTACAATAAATTTAATATTCCTAAAGAAAAACTAATCTACTCTTGGAATGCTATTTTGTTAGATTTTCCAAAGCATCGTTTAGATTTTTTAAAGAAACTTGCTGCAACGAATAATTATCGATTGTTTTTATTAAGTAACACGAACGATATGCATATTTCTTGGATTCAAAACGACTGGGGAGAAGAGCTTTATAATGAATTTAAAAGTTATTTTGAACAGTTTTACTTATCGCACGAAATCAATCTAAGAAAACCAAATACTAACATTTTTGAGTTTGTTTTAAACGAAAATAATTTACAGGCTTCTGAAACTATTTTTATAGACGATACCCAAGAAAACACCAAGGCTGCACAACAGTTAGGTATTCATGTATGGAATAATTGTCCGAAAACGGAAGATGTGGTAGATTTACTAAAAAGAAAGGAGTTTATAGCATGATATTCTTAATTTTCAGTGTTTTTATAACAAGTTTACTCTTTGTAATCTTTAAATTGTTTGATGTTTACAAAGTAAATACATTTCAAGCCATTGTTTTAAACTATGCGGTAGCATTGTGTTTCGGCTTTGTGCATTCAGAAATTTCACTTTCTGTAACACAAATACCACAACAACCTTGGTTTTTAGGAGCTACCATCTTAGGTTTCTTATTTATTACCGTATTTCTTGTAATGGGAATCACAGCTCAAAAAAATGGACTCTCTGTTGCTTCTGTGGCTGGAAAAATGTCGGTCGTAATTCCTGTTGTTTTAGGAATTTTTCTATACAATGAAAGTATTGGTTTTATAAAAATTATCGGGATTATACTTGCGCTGGTAGCAGTGTATTTATCTTCAGCAAAAAGTGATATTGCTCCTGTAAAATTTAAAAACTTATTGTTTCCTATGTTACTCTTTTTAGGGTCTGGAAGTATTGATACTTTATTGAAGTATACAGAGGACACCTATGTTTCTAAAGCAGCTGTACCTATGTTTTTATCTACCATTTTTGGTTGCGCCTTACTTTTTGGAATCTTCTTTAGTTTACTACAATTTTTCAACAAGAAGGTTAAGTTAGAGTGGAAAACACTTATTGGAGGAATTGCTTTAGGAGTTCCAAATTATTATTCGATGGAATTTTTACTAAAAGCATTACAAACAGAAGGACTTGAAAGCGCTACTATTTTTACGATCAACAATGTTTCGGTAGTCGTTTTAACTACGGTATTTGCTTTGTTATTTTTTAAAGAAAAGCTCGTTAAAAAGAATTGGATTGGTATTGGACTTGCCATAATTAGTATTTTATTAGTAGTTTCGGCGTGATGAATGAGATAAAAGACACTTATAAAACCATTACAAAACCTTCTGAAGAAACCTTGTTTAAAGACCGAAACAGTAAGTTTTTCGGCTATGCGTTTCCTGTTTTTTCTGAAGAGGATATTAAAGAACGATTAGAAGAACTTCGCAAACAGCACCATACAGCACGTCATCATTGTTATGCATGGCAATTAGGTACAGAAAACACTCGTTTTAGAGCCAATGACGATGGTGAACCTAGCAACTCTGCAGGACAACCAATTTACGGACAAATACAAGCCTTTGAGGTTACCAATATCTTAATTGTTTCAGTACGTTATTTCGGTGGAACCAAATTAGGAGTAGGAGGGTTGATTAATGCCTATCGTAGTTCTGCACAATTGGCTTTAGAAGCTTCTGAAATTGTAGAAAAAACGATTGATGTTCATTACAAGCTCACTTTTGGCTACGATATGATGAATAAAGTGCAACGTATTATTAAAGAACGAAACTTAGATATTATCAATCAAAAACTTGAGTTAGACTGCGAATACACGATTTCTGTACGTAAAAAAGAAGCAGAAAGTATTTTTGAAGTTTTTGATAATTTGTTTAAGGTGGAAATTAAGGAAGTGGAGTAGTCTATTTTTTAAGTAAAAGTATTTTACATTTTGATTTTAAGTAAATTAAAATTACTTTTACCTCAGGTTTAACTTAAAAATATGAAAATGAAAAAACTAACCTTTATTGTATGCCTATTCATGTCTTTTCAACTTTTTTCGCAAGTGCAAGCTGAAGCAACTAAAGAAAACATTTGCAAAGGAGCTGCTATTAGTGTCGTAGCACATGTAAAACCTTTTTTAGAAAATGGTATTCCTAAATCTGAGGTTTTACAAATGGGAAAAGAATTGGTAAAAGAAGTAATTAAAGATTCTCCTGAAAAAGCATATAACTTATTAAAAGCAAATAAATCAAGTGATGAAGTCATTGAAATATTGTACAATGATTTTATGAAGTTAGACGAAAAAACGGTGCTGCAATTTTTATTAAAGCCAGATAATGATGGTTTTGAAGATGAGGATGAGTATGAGTAAAATCAAACCACACTAAAAAACTTTCCGCAAAAACAATTAAAACTAAACCTAAAGCAAAATTAAAATGAAAAGAATTTGCACCTTAAGTTTATTTTCTGTACTTGCAATTTCAGCTTGCAAAAAAGATAAAGAAACTAAATCAGATCCAGTAGTAGAATCAACCCAAACAGAAGCAGCCGTTGTTGATGAAAACAAATCTACAGGAGTAAAAACTAACTTAGAAAATAATAAAGAATTTTCTTGGGATGCTATTCCAGAAGTAACTCAGGATATTGGAGCGTACCCATATATAACCTCTCCAAAAGGTATGATTGTAAATGAAGGTACAAGTAGTACCGAATCATACAATTTTCACAAACTTGAAATGTTTGATGGAAAATCTTTTTTTGATATAGAAGGACGAGTTGATAAAATGGGAATTATGATGGAAGGTGATGAGAAATGGAATCAGTACTATTTTGATAAAAGTGTAAAAGATTATCTCAATTCTATTGGAGCAAAACTTATTTTTGAAGGTAAAATTCCTAATGAGTTAATTAATCAAAAAGGAGAAACTGTAAATGATAGATATACGTATTTTAATGACTTTTATGTGGGAGATGTTGTAAATTATCCTATACGTATGTATGTATTAAAAACACCAAACAAAAAAATAGGAATTCAGGTCTATTCAGATGGTGTCAACGCACAAATTGGAGTAGTAGAGTCACAGGAATTTGAACAGACTATTGAAAAAATAACAGCAGATAAAATCCTAGATGAAATTAATGCTAAAGGTTTTGCTACTTTACATATTAATTTTGATACTGGTAAATCTAGAATTAAATCAGAGTCTTATGAAGTAGTGAGGGAAATTGTTAAAATGATGAAAGCTACTACTGATTTAAAAATTAGTGTAGAAGGTCATACTGATAACGTAGGTGATGAAGCATCAAATATGAAATTATCTAAAAATAGAGCTAAAGCAGTTGTAATGGCACTTGTAGATGAAGGTATTGATGAGTCTAGATTAAAAAGCGAAGGATTTGGACAAACCAAACCTGTTGGCGATAATACAACTGAAGAAGGAAAAGCTCAAAATAGAAGAGTTGAGTTAAGAAAAATCTAAAAACACATTTTATTTTAATTATAAGTGAGAGTTGTCATTATGATAACTCTTCATTTTTTAATAAAATATATTATAAATGAAAAAAATAAAATTTATTTTTAAATATGGTGTCATTATTAGTGTTGCATATTTTGTTCTAACTACTTTGTTTTTAGGATATCAAGAATCTAATTATGAAAAAGGTGTTCATAATTTTTATTGGTCAGGATTAAATGCTTTATGGAAATCTAATAAAGCTTTTGGCATCAAAATTAATGAGGTTATTACTACCAAATTTGATGGACTAGATGGACCATATGTGTTTTCTGATAATGTTTATTTTGTAAATGAAAATAATGAATTGATAAAGAGAAGACTAGATTCAAGTAAAACAATAAAAGTCGTAGTCTCTAATGACAAATTAAACGAATTTACGGTCAAAATAAAAGATAGTTTATTTCTTGAGAAAGAAATATATGAAGAATCACAAAAATTAATAGCTATATCTGATATTGAAGGGAATTTTGATGGATTCTTCAGTTTTTTATTTCACAATAATGTTATTGATCAAGATGCTAATTGGACTTTTGGAGATGGACATTTAGTGTTGAATGGTGATTTTTTTGATAGAGGTAGTCAAGTAACACAAGTTTTATGGTTGATTTATCATTTAGAGAATCAGGCAGAAAAACAAGGAGGTAAAGTTCATTTTATAATAGGAAATCATGAATTTATGAACTTATATGGATACGTAAAATATAATGACGCTAAATACATTCATGTTGCAAAACAAATAAGTAAATTAGGTTATTGGGATGAGTCGTTGAAATATCTATACTCAGAAAATTCTGAATTAGGTAAATGGTTACGTACAAAAAATATTGTTGAAAAAATAGGGAATGTTATTTTTGTTCACGGAGGATTAAATAAATTCCATTTAGAGGAAAAATATTCAATAAACGAATTAAATACCATTGCTAAGCAATATTATGGAGTTCAACAAACAAATGGTAACTTATTAAAAGAAAGAGACAGATTAGTGATTAGTGGCGTTGATAGTCCGTTTTGGGATAGAAGACTTAATTTAGATTTTAAACACAAAATGGCTTTAAGGGCAGAAGGAATAGATGCTGAACCTACTACACAACGAGAATTAAATGCAATTTTGACTTATTATAAAGCTTCAAAAATTGTTATTGGACACTCAATTGTAGAAGATATTTCTGCTGATTATGAAGAAAAAGTAATCAAAATAGATGTTAAGCATAGTAATCAGTACTATTCAGGAAATACCAAAGGAATTCTTATAGAAAATGACACTATATTTATAGTTGATGATAAAAGAAGAAAAAATATATTAATAAACTAAAATTAGTTTAATTTTTTTCAAATAAGGTCAGAGGAGAGGTAACGATCTCCTCTGTCACAAATAATACATACAATTACACTGCTATCCATTTTACTTACTAATTTTAAAGCTGCAGCAGTAGCTCCTCCGCTGCTCATACCTGCAAAAATCCCTTCTTCTTTTGCTGGCTTACTTGCCATGTCTATTGTTTCATCACTACTAACTTCAATGGTGTTATCTATTTTAGCTAGACTGAAAAACTTGGGTAAATATTCTTTATGCCATTTTCTTATACCTGGTATTTTAGAATTATCGGTAGGTTGAACACCAATAATTTGTATTTCATTGTTTTGTTCTTTTAAAAAAGTTGAAGTACCTATTATGGTTCCTGTGGTTCCCATAGCCGAAACAAAATGAGTTATTGAGCCTTTAGTGTCTCTCCAAATTTCAGGTCCGGTTGTTTTATAATGCACTTTCCAATTATCATCATTTGCAAATTGATTAAAGCTGTAGTAACCTTCATTTTCTACTTTATCTATAGTATAATCTCTAGCGCCTTCTATCCCGTCAGGGTGTAACGTAACTTTTGCGCCATAAGCTCTCATAGTTTGAACACGCTCTTTAGTGGCAGTTTTAGGCATCACTAATTCAATATCAAGTTTAAATAAACCTGCTATCATAGCTAATGCAATTCCAGTGTTACCACTAGTCGCCTCAATAAGTTTAGTTGATTGATTAATAGAGTTGGATTCCAAAGCACATTTAATCATGTTGTAAGCAGCTCTATCTTTTACACTTCCTCCAGGGTTGTTGCCTTCTAGTTTAAAATATAAATCAACATTCGGATTTGTATTTAATACCACTGATTTTACAAGAGGAGTATTTCCTATTTGATCAAGTAAAGTGTTGTTCATTTGTTTTACTTTTACTCTTTAAATTATTATCAACTTTAGTCTTATTAAAACAAATAAAAGAATTTTTAATTAAAAATAGTTTACATTCTTTTAGTAGTAGGTTTCTCTTAACCAACTAAAAACCAAAACTTTTAGGTTACTTCAAGAATTATTCGTAAATTTGCACGCCTTTTTACGAGTACAGATTTAAAAAAGGTTTAATTTTTTTTATAAAGTTTAATTTCTCTTGGCGTTAGCATCGTTAAAAATCTGGTTAACAAAAAGATACAAATTATTTTCAGAATGTCTGAAACAAAAGTAAACCCACAAGAATTTTTAGCTGACTTTGATTGGCACAAGTACGAACAAGGTATTGAAGCTGTAGATGAGGCTAAATTAAAAGAATTTGAAACTGCGTTAGAAGGAACTGTAGGTTTCGTTAACGAGCGTGACGTAATTGAAGGTGAAGTAGTACGTATTACTGATCGTGATGCTATTATCGACATCAACTCTAAATCAGAAGGAGTAATTTCGTTAAACGAGTTCCGTTATAACCCAAATTTAGCAGTGGGTGACAAAGTAGAAGTATTAGTTGACAAAAGAGAAGATTCATCTGGTCAATTAGTATTATCTCACAAAAAAGCACGTGTAATCAAAGCTTGGGATCGTGTTAACAACGCACACGAAACTGGTGAAATCGTTAACGGTTTTGTTAAGTGTAGAACTCGTGGAGGTATGATCGTTGACGTATTTGGTATTGAAGCTTTCTTACCAGGTTCTCAAATCGATGTGAAGCCTATCCGTGACTACGATCAATACGTAGAGAAAACTATGGAATTCAAAGTTGTTAAAATCAACCACGAATTTAAGAACGTAGTAGTATCTCACAAAGCGTTAATCGAAGCTGATTTAGAAGATCAAAAACGTGAAATTATCGGTCAATTAGAAAAAGGACAAGTATTAGAAGGAGTTGTTAAAAACGTAACTTCTTACGGTGTATTTGTTGACTTAGGAGGTGTTGACGGATTAATTCACATTACTGATTTATCTTGGTCTCGTATCAACCACCCGAATGAAGTTGTTGAATTAGATCAAAAATTAAACGTTGTAATCTTAGACTTTGATGATAACAAGTCTAGAATTCAATTAGGTTTAAAACAATTATCTGCTCACCCATGGGAAGCTTTAAACTCTGACTTAAAAGTTGGTGATAAAGTAAAAGGTAAAGTAGTTGTTTTAGCTGATTATGGTGCATTTGTAGAGGTTGAAGAAGGAGTAGAAGGATTAATCCACGTTTCTGAAATGTCATGGTCAACTCACTTACGTTCTGCGCAAGATTTCGTAAAAGTTGGTGATGAAGTAGAAGCTCAAATCTTAACATTAGACCGCGAAGAGCGTAAAATGTCTTTAGGTATGAAGCAATTACACCCAGATCCATGGACTGATATTACTACTAAGTACCCAGTTGGTTCTACACACACTGGTACTGTACGTAACTACACTAACTTTGGTGTGTTCGTTGAGTTAGAAGAAGGTATCGACGGATTAGTATATATCTCTGATTTATCTTGGACTAAGAAAATTAAGCACCCATCAGATTTCGTAACTGTTGGTGATCAATTAGAAGTACAAGTATTAGAATTAGATGTAGAAAACCGTAAGTTAAACTTAGGTCACAAGCAAACTCAAGATAACCCTTGGGATGCTCATGAAGCTACGTATGCTATCGGGTCTATGCACGAAGGTACTATTAAAGAGAAAAATGATAAAGGTGCAACAGTAGTATTTGCTGACGGAATTGAAGCTTTCGCTCCAACTCGTTTCTTAGAAAAAGAAGACGGTAGCAAATTAGCTAAAGGTGATGTTGCTCAGTTCCAAGTAACTGAATTCAGTAAAGAGTACCGTAGAATCGTTGCTTCTCACACTTCTATCTTTAGAGAAGAAGAACAAAAGAACATTAAAGCTGCTGCTGCTAAAGCTCAAGAAGTAGAAAAAACTACTTTAGGAGATATCGGTGGATTAGCTGAGTTAAAGAAGAAAATGGAAGGAAAATAATCCTAACAACTTCTTAAAAATTATAAAACCGTTAAGCTGTAAAGTTTAGCGGTTTTTTTAGTTTCTTATCCTGCAGAATCCAAAATCATAACTTGTAAATCAATATATTTGCTCATCAATAAAAAAATTAACATGACACTTATTAAATCTATATCAGGTATTAGAGGTACCATAGGCGGAAATACAGGTGATAATTTAACTCCGATTGATGCGGTAAAATTCGCGGCAGCTTACGGAACATTCATAAAAAAGAAAAACGCAGGAAAAGAAAAAATTACCATTATTATTGGTAGAGATGCTCGTATTTCGGGTAAAATGATAAGCAACTTAGTAGCCAATACTTTAGTTGGTTTAGGAATAGATGTTATCGATTTAGGGTTATCAACTACACCTACGGTGGAAGTTGCAGTTCCTTTAGAAAAAGCTGATGGAGGTATTATTTTAACTGCTTCTCACAACCCAAAACAGTGGAATGCGTTAAAATTATTGAATGAGAAAGGAGAGTTCTTAAATGGAAAAGACGGTGCAGAGATTTTAAAGATTGCTGAAAACGATGCTACTATTCAGTTTGCTGAAGTAGACGATTTAGGATCATACAGAAAAAAGAAAAACTACATTAAAAAGCACATTAAAGAAGTTTTAAAACTTGATTTAGTTGATACAAAAGCCATCAAAAAAGCGAAATTCAAAGTAGTTGTAGATGGAGTTAATTCTACAGGAGGAATCGCAATTCCTGCTTTATTAAAAGAATTAGGTGTAAAGTGTATTGAATTGTACTGTGAGCCTAACGGACACTTTCCACATAACCCAGAACCTTTAAAAGAGCATTTAACCGATATTTCTGAATTGGTAGTAAAGAAAAAAGCTGATTTAGGTATTGTGGTGGATCCAGATGTTGATCGTTTAGCGTTAATTTCTGAAGATGGTTCTATGTTCGGTGAAGAATATACCTTAGTTGCTTGTGCCGATTATGTTTTAGGTCAATTAGGTGGTGGTAATACAGTTTCTAACCTATCATCTTCAAGAGCATTACGTGATGTTACCGAAAAACATGGCGGAACTTACACTGCAAGTGCAGTAGGAGAGGTGAACGTAGTACAAATGATGAAAGATACCAACACTGTTATTGGAGGAGAAGGTAATGGTGGAATTATTTATCCTGAGTCTCATTACGGTCGTGACTCATTAGTTGGTGTAGCGTTATTTTTATCACATTTAGCACATAAAAAAATGTCTTGTAAAGAGCTAAGAGATTCATATCCTAGTTATTTTATGAGTAAGAATAAAATCCTGTTAACACCACAAATTGATGTTGACAAGATTTTAGAAACGATGGCTAGTAAATATAAAAACGAAGATGTTAATACAATTGATGGTGTAAAAATTGATTTTGCTGAAGAGTGGGTACACTTACGTAAGTCAAATACCGAGCCTATCATCAGAATTTATACAGAAAGCACTAGTCAGGAAAATGCAGATGCTTTAGCTGAAAGATTTATCACTGAAATAAAAGAAATTATAGCGTAAAGACCGTAAAAATTACGAGCTTCTAACAAAATGTTATAAATACGTTAATATTCTAATTATTTTAGGCTACCTAGTGGCATACGAGTAATTTTATCACCACAACAAACAACACAGATTATAATTATGGATTTAGAACAGTATTTTGATAAGTTCAGAAGAAATATTGTAGGAATTGACCAAACTTTTCAAACACCTTATGGCGAAAAGAAAATGGTATATACTGATTGGACTGCTAGTGGAAGATTATACAGACCTATCGAAGAGCAATTGTTGCATAAATTCGGTCCTTTTGTAGCCAATACACATACAGAAACGTCTACATCAGGAGCAGCTATGACACTTGCGTATCATGAAGCTCGTAATATTATAAAACGTCATGTAAATGCTTCTGCAGATGACGTGTTAATTACCGAAGGTTCTGGTATGACAGGAGTTGTAAATAAATTCCAACGTATTTTAGGACTCAAAGTATCTGAAAATCTAAAGGAAAATACTCAAGTTCCTGATGAAAAAAGACCTATTGTTTTTGTTAGCCATATGGAACATCATTCAAACCAAACTTCTTGGATTGAAACTATAGCTGACGTTGTAGTTGTACCATGTAACGAAGAAGGTTTAGTGTGTTTAGATAAGTTTGAAGAAACGATTAAACAATATTTAGATAGACCTATCAAAATTGCGTCAATTGTAGGTGGATCTAATGTTACAGGAATCAAAACTGACTACCATAAAGTAGCCTCTCTAATTCACAGATATGGTGGCTTATGCTTTGTTGATTTTGCTTGTTCTGCACCGTATGTAGACATTGATATGCATCCAGAAAATGAAGAAGAGTATTTAGATGCTATTTTCTTTTCTCCACATAAGTTTTTAGGAGGTCCAGGTACATCGGGAGTATTGATTTTCAATAAGAAATTATATAAAAATATGGTTCCTGATAACCCAGGTGGAGGAACTGTGAGTTATACAAATCCATGGGGACAACACGATTATTTTGATGATGTTGAAACTCGTGAAGATGGAGGTACACCAGCTTTTTTACAAACGATAAAAATAGCATTGTGTATTCAGGTAAAAAATCAAATGGGTACCGATAAAATTAAAGAACGTGAGGATGAAATTAATCCGATCATTTTTAATTGTCTAGAAAATCTAGAGGGAGTTCAAATTTTGGCTCCAAACCATAAAGATCGCTTAAGTATTTTTTCTTTTTACTTTGAAAAATACCATTTTAACTTAGTAGTTAAATTATTAAACGATCGTTTCGGTATTCAAACCAGAGGAGGTTGTTCTTGTGCTGGAACTTACGGACACTTTTTATTAAATGTAGATCAAACCAGATCAAATGAAATAAAAGGACAAATTTTAGGAGGTTGTAGTACAGAAAAACCAGGTTGGGTACGTTTATCGGTTCACCCAACTATTACAAATGAAGAAGTACAATTTGTTTGTGATTCGTTAAAATCGTTAGCTGAAAATATTGAAGAATGGTCAAAAGACTATGAGTACGATATGGGCAAAAACGATTATGTACATAAAACTGTTGAACCTATTGAAAAACGGCTAGTAGCTGATTGGTTTTCGTTATAATATGACACACATTAGTAGCTCTTTTTTAGAAGAAAACTATTTAAAAATTAAAGAAGACTCTATATCTGGAAGGTGGATTACCCTAACAGATATAGAGCCTTTGTATTTTGACTTACAAAATTCTAAAATTGAAACAAAAATAATTGGTGAATCAGAGCAGCAGAGAGCTATTTATCAGTTGAAATTTGGAACAGGAGAAAAGAGAATTCTTATTTGGAGCCAGATGCACGGTAATGAAAGTACCGGAACCAAAGCTGTTTTCGATTTTTTAAACTTTATTCAGCGTTTTCCAGACCATGAAATTACTAAGGCAATTGTAAACAATTGTAGTATTACCATCGTTCCTATGTTAAATCCTGATGGAGCACAAGCCTATACACGTGTTAATGCTAATAATATTGATTTAAATAGAGACGCTGTTGAGTTACAAGCGAAAGAAAGTAAGTTATTACGTAAAATTTTAGAAGAAGTTAATCCGCAGTTTTGCTTTAATTTACATGATCAAAGAACCATTTTTGGAGTAGAAGGTACTACCAATACCGCTACGATATCTTTTTTGGCTCCTTCTGAAGAAGAAACACGTAAAATTACTGAAGGCAGAAAAAAAACTATGAATGTTATTGTAGCAATGAATAAATTGTTGCAAGAAATTATACCAAATCATATTGGTCGTTATACGGATGAATTTTACCCAACCGCTACAGGAGATAATTTTCAAAAGTTAGGACACAATACAATATTAATTGAAGCAGGACATTTTCCTGATGATTATGATAGGGAAGAGGTTAGAAAGTATAATTTCTATGCATTATTACAAGGAATTTACCATATTTCAATAAATAACGACTTTAGTTCTTATCAAGATTATTTAGCTATTCCTAACAATATCAAGAATTTCTACGACGTAATTTATCGCTCAAAAAATAATGAAAAAGATGTTGCTTTTCAGTATGTAGAAACTATAGAAAATGGTAAATTTGCACTGGTTCTAACAAAAGAAAAAGAAGGAAATTTATCTTCATATTTAGCTCATAAAGAATTCACAAAAAATAGTTAAAAATTTATTTTTCCTTAAACAAAACTTAAGTTTTTTATAAAAAATCTATATTTTAGCAATATTACTTGAAGAAAACAAAAAATGAAGAAGTTCATACTAGATGAAATCGATCATCAAATTTTAGACATTTTAATTGAAAACGCTCGTACACCTTTTACAGACATTGCAAAAAAGTTGTTAGTATCTGCTGGTACTATCCATGTACGTGTAAAAAAGATGGAAGATGAAGGTATTATTCAAGGGTCAACATTAACCTTGAATTATGAAAAAATGGGATACTCGTTTATTGCCCATGTAGGAGTTTTCTTAGATAAAACATCTATGACTCAACATGTACTAGACAATTTACGTTTAATATCTAACGTTACAGTTGCTTATGTAACAGCAGGAAAGTATAATATTTTCTGTAAAGTTCGTGCTAAAAATACTGCAGACGCAAAAGATATTATTTATAGAATAGATGATATTCACGGAGTAAATAGAACTGAAACTATGATAGCGCTTGAAGAAAGTATTAACGATAAAAAACGTTTAATGCACGCTATTTTCCAAGATATTTAATTTGAAAAGTATTTTTCACAAAAAGGGTTACGAATTTCGTAACCCTTTTTTTATTTTTTACCAACCAAATCTTTCAAAGACTGTATTCCAATCTTGTGGTAATTCAGCTATGATTTCTAGTTTTTCATTTGAATAGGGATGAATAAATTCTAAAGAACGCGCATGCAAAAAGAGATTTTCACAATTAAAATTTTCAAGAAACATCATATTATGATTTTTATCTCCATACTTAGGATCTCCAATTAACGGGTGACTAATTTTATTCATGTGAATACGCAGCTGATGTAATCTACCCGTTTTAGGCATTAATTTCACCAAACTATACCTTGAAGTATCGTACGGTTTCACAGGAATATCAACAGTAACTGTTTTTAACGTTTCTAAATGAGTTTCTGCATCTTTATGCACATTTGCATCTCTTCCTTTTACTGGCGAATCGATAATTTTTGTTTCAGAAGCATGTCCTCTTACAATTCCGTAGTATGTTTTTTGAATTTGATTATTCGTAAACAATTCTTGAAACTTAGCAACATACTCACTTTTTTTAGCTAACAATAGTATTCCTGATGTTTTTCTATCAAGACGATGTATAGGATACATTTTTTCACCACATTGCTCTTGTAATAACTGCAATAATGAAGCTTCATCAGCTACATTTCTAGAGTGATGAGCATGGTGTACAACCACATTATTAGGTTTTGATGCACACACTATATAATCGTCTTCGTAAAGAATTGATACATTCATAATATTAATTTTCCTGTTTAAGTTTTGTTAGGTTTACTAGCGCTAAAGATAAAGCGCCGCAAATAAAAAATCCGATAAAAAGTGGAAGGGTAGTGGTACTAACAAATCTACCTATTACCGTTGCAATTGGCACTGCCATAATCGTTGATACAAATCCGTTAATAGCAGCCCCAATGCCCGCAATATGCCCAACAGGTTGCATTGCTAAAGCACGTAGGTTCCCGAATAAAAATCCGATAGAAAAGAACTGTAACGCAAAGAACACCAATAAAATTGTTATGCTAGGATTCTCTTTTTGGTAAAATAATGCCACATAAATTAAAGGTACTAAGGTAAATATGATTAAGAAGAACGACACCAATTTGTGCATTCCGAATTTCATTACAAATGAACCGTTTAAAAATGTAGCAAATCCAACAGAAATAGCCAACCCAGCAAAAATGAACGGAAACTCATCTACTAATAAATACTGCTCTTGAAAGATTTGTTGAGAAGCACTTAGATAAACCATAAAGGATCCTGTTATAAAACCGGAAATTATGGTAAACACAGTTGCTTGTTTGTATTTTATAAATTCTTTTAATCCGTCTGAAAATAAACCAAAAGAGAATTTAATTCTATTTTCTTCTTTAAGTGTTTCTGGTTGACGTTTCCATAACCAAAACATAACTAAAACTCCAAAAATTAACTGACTATAAAAAATAGATTTCCATCCGTAAGCATCGAGCATAATTTTTCCCAGGGCAGGAGCCACTACAGGAACTAAAATGAAAATAACAACAATAAATGACATAATTTTTGCCATATAATTACCACTAAAACTATCGCGAACCATCGCAATACTTATAGTTCTTGGTGCAGAAAGTCCTATTCCTTGTAAAATTCTTCCAACAACCATCATTTCTAAACTTGTTGCACTAACGCAAATAAAACTAGCGATTACAAAAAGTACAAATCCACCGTAAATAACTGGTTTTCTTCCTAAAGTATCAGAAATTGGTCCTGAAATTAACTGACCAAACCCTAGTCCTAAAAAAATCATTGTTACTAACAACTGACTATCGTTGGAAGATTCTTGAACATTAATACTAATACCTATGTGTTCTAAAGCGGGTAGTAATGCGTCTATTGATAGTGCTACAAGCGACATTAAAGACGCCATTAGAGCGATAAACTCTAACTTTGATTGATTATTTTCTTGCATTAAGCAAAAGTACTGCCTTTGTTTTTGTTTAAAGTTAAAATTGTATAAAAAAAGGCTGTAAAAACAGCCTTTAAACAAACAATATCACGACTTTCAAAGTCTAATTAAATTTTGACGCTGTTAGGAATAAATTGTAGTGAAACAAAAAAATGTATAGGTTGAAGGGGTCTTTCCTAAACAGCGTCTAATATTATAAATACATCTTACATAACATAAAACAGGAATCTTTTAATAAAGCCTACTTTTTTTGTTAAAAAAAACTATTTTTTTTATCTTTTCTGAAAGTAGACAAACGATGAACAAAAATTATATAATTAAATAAAGAGGTTTTTCAGCTATTTTTCTTCTTTAAACAACTACTATTTAACATAATATTAATTATAGAACAAATATAGATAATTGATTTTGTAAGTTATAATTCTATACTATTATGTGAAATATCCTATAACCTTTATTCATTCTTTACAATATTTTAGTACTTGGATCATTAAAAATTCAAATACACGATTCTATCAGCTAAACAATAGATTGCTTTTATAAAATCAAAATGCTTATCTTTTCGGTATTAAATCAATCGCCTTCAGCTATTAAACTACGTTTGTATCAAACACTTTCTAACATTGCTGTAGAGAAAAATACAACAATTTTATTCCCTTTCCCTGAGGAAGTATTACCTAAAAAGAACTCTAAATAAACCTTACAAAATGCAACTCTACTTCTCTTCTATTTCATTCTTTACAATTTATCATAACCATTAAAACGTTTATCTACAATACGCTTCCATTCTGGATGTTTTTTTATGTAAGTGAATACATAAGGACAAAATGGTAACAATGAATTATGGTGTTCTTCAAGATAGTTCAACGCTTTTTCTACCAAAGCTGCAGCAACACCTTTACCTCCTATTATTTCTGGCACTTCGGTATGTACCAAAGCTATTTGGCTATGTGTTTCTTTATAATCTATAAAAGCAATGATTCCTTCAACTTCTATCTCAAAACGATGTTCCTTTTCGTTTTTTACAAGCGGTATGTTTAGAAATTCTTCTTTCATTTTATAAATAGGTTTTATAAGGCTGCTAGAAACTTCTAAACAGACCTCTTTTATTGTAAATTTAAAAAGCAACTCGTTGAATTTGAGTTGCTTTTTAAATGTAGAGTTAATCTTCTAAATATCCAAACTTTCCTGTGTTGAAGTCCTGAAATGCTTCCACCAATTCCTCTTGAGTATTCATTACAAAAGGACCATAAGCTGCAATAGGCTCATTTAGCGGTTCACCACTTAATACTAAAACAACAGTGTCTTCTAGAGCTTCTAGTGTAAAAGTATCTCCATCATTTGCAAACAAAGCAAAGTGATCTTGCAAAACATTTTCCGTTTCATTTACCTTTACACTTCCTTCTACAGCTAAAATTGAAGTAGTATAATGCGCAGGAAATGTTAATTGTGTTTTTGCTCCTTTTTTTAATCGTACATTAAACATGTTTACTGGAGAAAATGTTGAAGCTGGCCCTTTATTACCCTCATATTCACCTGCTATTACCTCTACTTCTCCTTCATTATTTGGTAAATGAACTTTAGCCATTTCAGTATTTGCAATTGCTTGATATTTTGGCGGACTCATTTTATCCTTTGCAGGAAGATTTACCCACAATTGTACCATTTGAAACTCTCCTCCTGTTTTGCTCCATTCAGTTTCATGAAACTCTTTATGTAAAACTCCAGAAGCTGCTGTCATCCATTGTACATCACCTTCACCAATAATTCCCCCTCCTCCTGCACTATCTCCATGCTCTACACGTCCTTTATAGGCAATCGTTACCGTTTCAAAACCTCTATGCGGATGTACTCCTACGCCTTTAGGTTTATCTGTTGGAGGAAAATTATATTTTGAATTATAATCTAACATAATAAACGGATCCATACACTGCATACTTGAGCTTCCTGGAATAAAATTATGTACTCTAAATCCGTCTCCTACAAAATGTGGCGTTCCTGGCTTTACGACTCTTTCTATACTTCTTGTTTTCATCTTTCTATCCTTTTATTAATTTAAACTACATGCTAGTTTTATTTCAAATGAATTATCTAAATAATTACGTTGTGCTCCTGGTTTGTTTTTAGACCAATATGCTTTTTTTACATTTTCTGAAAGTGTTGTTTCTTCTTTATAAGTAACTACAATCGCTTCAGGAAATAGTACTGTAATTATTTTCTTTAATTTATTTCTATCTATTTCATTTATTTCTTCTGAAATAGCTAGCACACTATACGGTTGTTGATGTAATTTTTCAATGGCTGTTTCGACATTACTAACAGTTGAAACTTGCCAGTTTAAAATTTTAGGCATTGTTGTACTTTCTGTTACAACTAATGTTTTTAAATGTCTCATAATAAATCCTTTTTTACCCATTAAATGGGATTAATTATTCGATGATTAACATCGAAATGAATTCAGTTTATTTTTTCTGAAATATTAAGTGAGTTGACCTCTACTTTTTATTTACTGTAAAATTACTGCAACAAAAAAGGATATGCATTGACCTATGGTAAGAAGTGTTATTTGTGTGGTTTGAAGTTTTCTTCTGCAAGTGCTTTACGAACTCGACTTAAGCTTTCTGGGGTAATTCCTAAGTAAGAAGCAATCATCCATTGAGGTACCCGAAGCATAATATCGGGGTACATACTCACAAAATCTAAGTAACGACTTTTTGCTGACACCCCTAATAACTGACTGATACGTTTATATAAATGTCGAATATGATTTTGTAATAACTGCTCGTTTTTTTCTCTAAAATCAGTGTTTATTTTTGATATTTCATTTATAAAATGCTCGTCGAACATCACAACCAGTGTATCTTCAACAGCATCAATAAAATACGTAGAAGGTTCTTGAAAAAAAACACTCCCTCTGTCGCTTACTATCCATCCTTCTGTAGCAAATTGTAAAATATTTTCTTTTCCCTCTTCATTTAGCGCATACATACGTAACAAACCTTGTTCTACAAAAAAGAAATGCGAACAAATTGCTCCTTGCTTTAATAAGAAGTCGTTTTTAGAAACCTTTTTTGTTTGAATATATGATTGTATTGAGGCATAATCTTTTTCAGATAATCCTCCTTTTTCAATAAAATGTTTCTTTAAGTTGGGTAACTCCATACATCTAATATATGCTATCAAGAATATTTACACAACTGTGTTTATTCTTTTGGAGTTTTGTTAACTACCCTACCACGATAATTTATAGACTTTTTTTGATTACTCATAACATAAATAGAAGTAGATAAACTAGGATATACTCTAACTATTACATTGTAATTTTCGGTAATATTATTTTTATCTTTTATTTTGAAGTTAATTTTATAACTATTCTCTTTGGCTTCAGTTATCGTTAAGTTTTCTGGCTCTCCTTCAAACACAATTCCAATATCTGTACCACCGTAAGATCCATCTGCTTGACGTTCTCCAAAATAAGGTAAATAGGCTGAAACAGTATCTCCTTTCATTTTAAAGAAATTAGCGTTTCCTATTAAATTTATATTTCCTGCACTACTCCCATTAGGTAACATTCCTGCATTAGCTATTTGTGTCATCGCAAGCGTAGCTTGAGGCTCTGCCCATTCAGATTCTATCTCGAAAATTTTACTTTCAATAAGAGCTTTTAAATTATCTATTTCTGCTTGAGTTGCTGTTCTTGAAGAGGCGCAACTAAACAGTATAAAAACTACACCTACTAAAATGCTATACCTTTTCATATTATATAGATTTTAAAACCTATACAAGATACTCAAATCTGAGGAAATTTTCAAGAATACTAAACTATTTAACGTTTGTTTTACTCTTTTCTGGTACGTAAAACAATTCGGGTTTTGCTCCTTTTATATCTCTGTAAAAATCATAAATATGATTCATATCAAAATTCATATCCTCAGTTAAGTAATATGGAGGAGCTACTATAATTTGTTTATTTTCAAAATCGAAAGCAAACATTACTACTGGTACATTGGCTCCTTTAGCAATATAATAAAAACCTGTTTTCCATTCTGTTATTTTCGCTCGAGTTCCTTCAGGAGATAATGCTAAACGAAATTCATCGTGTTCGTTAAACAAATTCACAATAGCTTCTACCTTATTGGTGCTTTTACTTCTATCAACTGGTGAACCCCCTAACGCTCTAAAAATAAACCCGAATGGCGGTTTGAATAAGGAAGCCTTTCCTATAAAATTGATTTTAACGCCATAAGTGTTTCTTGCTAAAATAGCAATAGGAAAATCTTTCCAACTCGTATGCGGTGCTCCTATAACCACATACTTTTTTAAATCTCTAGGAAAATCTCCTACCAACTTCCAGCCTAAAACTTTGTGAAATATAAATTTAGATATCATTCTAACAGTTATAAGGGTCAATGATACGGTTTTCCTTATAAAAATCAAATAAATTTAACCTATCTTGTCCTATATTTGTTCATTCAATAAACTTTTAAACAACCTAATGAATACCACTCTTTTACTGATTTTAATTGCTATTAGTACCCTTGTTATTGGGTTTATTATTGGAAATCTGCTTTCTAAATTAAAGTTTAAACAACAAACTACCGATTTAGAAAAAGAGATTGCTTCGTTACAAAACAATCAGGCCAATTTTGAGGTTCAAAAAAGAGAAAAGGAAGTCCTTTTTTCTCAACAAAAAGAAGATTTTTTAAAACGATTAGATGAAAAAACTAAAGAAAATGGTGAATTACGTCGTGAAAAGGAATTTTCTTCTAATGAATTGGCTAGAAAAAATGAAGAATTAAAAAATTTACAGCTAAAACTAAATGAGAATAAAGAAGAAGTAGAAAAGCTACAAGATAAATTCACCAAAGAGTTTGAAAACTTAGCTAACAAGATTTTAGATGAAAAATCGAATAAGTTTACAGAACAAAATAAAAAGAACATTAAGGATATTTTAAATCCGCTTCAAGAAAAAATACAAACCTTTGAAAAGAAGGTTGAAGACACTCAAAAAGAGAGCATTTCGATGCATTCTGCTTTAAAAGAACAGTTATTAGGTTTAAAAGAATTAAATGCTCAAATGAGTAAAGAAACGATTAACCTTACCAAAGCTTTAAAAGGAGATAGTAAAACTCAAGGAAACTGGGGCGAATTGGTTTTAGAACGTGTTTTAGAAAAATCTGGTTTAGAAAAAGAGCGTGAGTATTTTGTTCAACAATCTTTTGTTAACGAAGAAGGTAAACGTATTATGCCCGATGTGGTAATTCATTTACCAGACAACAAAAAAATGGTTGTCGATTCTAAAGTATCATTAACTGCTTACGAGCAATTTATTAATACTGAAGATGATATAGAAAAAGAACGCTTTTTAAAAGAACATGTAAATTCATTAAAACGTCACGTAGAGCAACTTTCAGAAAAGAAATATGAAGACATCTACAAAATAGAATCCCCTGATTTTGTGTTGCTTTTCGTGCCTATTGAACCTGCTTTTGCAGTAGCTTTAAATGAAGACAACACCTTATATAATAAAGCTTTTGAAAGAAATATTGTGATTGTTACTCCAACCACGTTATTAGCTACGTTACGTACTATTGATACGATGTGGAATAACGAGAAACAACAACGTAATGCTTTAGAAATAGCACGTCAAGCAGGTGCTTTATACGATAAATTTCAAGGGCTATTAATCGATTTAGTGAACATTGGTAAGAAAATAGATGGCACAAAAGCCGATTATTCCGCTGCTATGAATAAACTCGTAGAAGGTCGTGGAAACTTAATTACAAGTGTAGAAAAACTCAAAAAAATGGGAGCCAAAGCTAAAAAAGCACTTCCAGAAAAAATTCTTGAACGAGCTCAAGATAATGACGAATAAAAAAAGGTCGCTCTAAAATATTTTAGAGCGACCTTTTTATTTATACCTTATTCGAAGGCATCGCCTTCTACATGATAAACAAACGTCTGTGGTGCATTAAATCAAATACCTTCTCTCCTACGGCTTCTAATACCTCTTCGTTGTCAGCATTCATTAAAGCTTCATCAATTAAGTCTACAACAACTTCCATGTCTGCTTCTTTTAAACCACGAGTGGTAACAGCAGCAGTACCTACACGGATACCAGAAGTTACGAATGGAGACTCCGTGTCAAAAGGAACCATGTTTTTATTTACCGTAATCTCCGCTTTTCCTAATGCTTCTTCGGCAGCTTTTCCTGTAATATTTTTGTTACGTAAATCGATTAACATACAGTGGTTATCTGTACCTCCAGAAATAATTTCATATCCTTTTGCTACAAATGCTTTCGCCATTGCTTGCGCATTTTCTTTTACTTGAATTTGGTAATCTAAGAACTCATCTGTTAATGCTTCACCAAAAGCAACCGCTTTAGCAGCAATAACATGCTCTAATGGTTCACCTTGATTTCCTGGGAAAACCGCAGAATTAATCAATGTTGACATTTTCTTTAATTTTCCAGATTTTAATTTTTCTCCAAATGGATTTTCAAAATCCTTTCCAATCATAATCATACCTCCACGTGGTTCACGTAACGTTTTGTGAGTTGTCGTAGTAACGATATGACAATGTGGTAATGGGTCTGATAAAATTCCTTTAGCAATTAACCCTGCTGGGTGCGAAATATCAGCCATTAAAATAGCTCCTACGCTATCAGCAATCTCTCTAAACTTCTTAAAATCGATATCACGAGAATATGCCGAAGCTCCTGCAATGATTAATTTAGGTTTATGTTCTTTAGCTTGTTGCTCTAAGTGGTTATAGTCAATATAGCCAGTTTCTTTATCAACTCCATAAAATACTGGGTTGTATAATTTACCAGAAAAGTTTACTGGCGAACCGTGAGTTAAGTGACCTCCGTGAGATAAATCAAATCCTAAAATAGTATCTCCTGGTTGTAAACATGCAGCAAAAACGGCTGTGTTTGCTTGACTTCCTGAGTGAGGTTGTACGTTTACATACTCAGCACCGAAAAGTTCTTTAGCTCTATCAATAGCAATTTGCTCTACGATATCTACTACTTCACATCCACCGTAATAACGTTTTTGTGGATATCCTTCAGCATATTTATTTGTTAAAACCGATCCTTGAGCTTCCATTACTTGTTCGCTTACAAAATTTTCAGAAGCAATCAACTCTAATCCGTTTAGCTGACGCTCTTTTTCTTCTTGAATTAAATCAAATATTTGATGATCTTTTTGCATGTTGTGTGTTGTTACATAAAGAGCCAAAAGTACTAATTTTATTCTTCAATTTTTACAGATTTTACAAGAAGTGTTTCTAAATATACTTTCACATTTTTTTTACTCATCTTTTTGGGGTAAATTGAAAAAAATATGTAGGTTTGATGAAAATATAACAAAACGATAAATGGAAATAACTGCTAATAATCCGAATAGAAAATCTTGGTTAACTGTGGCTGAAGACTCAGATTTTCCTATTCAAAACATACCTTTTGGGGTTTTTCTAACTAAAGATGATATTATAACTATTGGTACTAGAATTGGTGATTACGCTATTGATTTAGGTGCCTTACACCAATTAGGGTACTTTGACGGAATCCCATTAACAGATGACATTTTTTTACAAGATACTTTAAACGATTTTATTGCTGATGGACGCAAAACTTGGCGTTTAGTTCGTAATAGAATTGCAGATGTTTTTGATGTTAAAAACAGTGCTCTACGTGATAATGCTGAGCATAAAGACAAAATCATCTTTAGAATGGATGAAGTTGAAATGCAACTTCCGGTAGCTGTAGGTGATTATACTGACTTTTATGCAAGTAAAGAACATGCCACTAACGTAGGAAGCCTATTTAGAGATCCTGAAAACGCTTTATTACCAAACTGGTTACAAATTCCTATTGGTTACCACGGAAGAAGTTCTTCAATCGTACCATCAGGAACTCCAATTCGTCGTCCTGTAGGGCAACAACGTCCTAACGAAGGAGAAACTACGCCTAACTTTGGACCTTCAAAATTATTAGATTTTGAATTAGAAATGGCCTTTATTACAACAGTAGCAAATGACTTAGGAGACAGAATTCCTATTGAAGAAGCAGAGGAATATATCTTTGGATTGGTATTATTTAATGACTGGTCTGCTCGTGATATTCAAGCTTGGGAATATGTGCCTTTAGGGCCTTTCTTAGGAAAAAACTTTGCATCAACAATTTCTCCTTGGATAGTTACTTTAGATGCTTTAGAGCCTTTTAGAGTAGACAATCCTAAACAAGTATTTGAACCATTACCTTACTTAAAAAAGGAAGGAAAAGACAGTTACGATATTAATTTACAAATGGCTATTCAACCAGAAGGAAAAGAAGAGACTGTTGTTTGTAACTCTAATTTCAAGTACATGTATTGGACAATGGTACAACAATTGGCGCATCACACGGTAAACGGATGTCCTGTAAATGCTGGAGATATGATGGGTAGTGGTACTATTTCTGGTCCAACACAAGATAGTTTTGGTTCTATGTTAGAATTAACTTGGAGAGGTCAAAACCCTATTAAAATGAATGATGGTAGCGAGCGTAAATTCATCAATGATAATGACACTGTGATTATGCGTGGATATTGTAAAAA
Source organism: Tenacibaculum sp. TB-56 (assembly GCF_059716275.2). Taxonomy (NCBI): domain Bacteria; kingdom Pseudomonadati; phylum Bacteroidota; class Flavobacteriia; order Flavobacteriales; family Flavobacteriaceae; genus Tenacibaculum; species Tenacibaculum sp. TB-56. Next base: position 2,561,135 of record NZ_CM201367.1, read on the forward strand.
TGATAAAGTTCGTATAGGTTTTGGTGAATGTTCTGGTAAAGTTTTACCTGCAAAATAACCAGCCAAAAAGTATAGAAAGCAAAAAATCCGATTCTTTTTAAAGAGTCGGATTTTTTTGTTGGATTCTTGGATTGTTAGATTATTAGAAAATTTAATTTTTCACTTTTAGTTTTTCACTTTCTAACATCCCTACTCCTCTTCTGGTGGTGGATGACCATGGATTTGCTCGTATACCTCGTCAAAATTACCACGTAAATACGTGTTTAATTTTTTTCGGTAATCATCTTGTAACCAATCAATAAAGTTATGAGTACTTTTAGAAATACATTTTGAATATCTGTAAATTCTATCATCAATATCTCCTCCTAACATTTTAGCTAGTATCAAAGCATCAAAAACATCTTCACTGTTTTCAACACACATTTTAGCATGATGTTCAATAGATTTTTCTAGTACTCTTTTAGAAGATTCACCTCCTTGTATCGTGTCTCTATATACTTTTTTAACATCAAAGTATAAATCTTCAGAATTAGCAAACTCAGCTTTTACCTCTTCTGGAAGTTCATATCTAAAATCACTTTCTATCTCTTCATCAGATAATAAATTATCTAAATAGAAGTTAGGCGCTCTAAACATTTTTTGCCAATCTAAATCTGCTCCCCAAGGACCGAAACGGTGGAAGTTGTTTCCTAAGTCAATTACATTAAAATCAGATTTACCTTTTAACACACGCGAACCACGACCAATCATCTGATAATAAAGTGTTAACGATTTTGTAGCTCTGTTTAAAATGATTGACTTAACTGATGGCTCATCAAACCCTGTTGTTAAAATACTTACTGAAGTAATTATCGCATTTGGTGTTTTATGGAACCATTTTAATATTAAATCACGTTCTTTCTTAGTATTTGTATTATCTAAATGCGCAATAGGATATCCTGCTCTTTTAAACGTATCAAATACGTGTAAAGAAGTATTAATACCATTGTTAAAAATCAACGTTTTAGTTCCTTTTGCACGCTCTTCATAAGCTTGTAATAACTTAGAAAGCATGTCGGTGTTGGTATATAAATCTTCAGATGATTTTACGGTATAATCTCCGTTTGCTCCTACTTCTAAAGAAGTTAATCCAACGTTGTAAGAAAAAACATTTGCTTTTGCTAAGTATTCATTTTCTATTAAAGAACCTATACTCTCCCCTACAATCAACTCATCATAATTATCTTTCATAGGAAGTTTAATATTAGAACTCAAAGGAGTCGCTGTAACACCTAAAATGAAAGACTTTTCAAAAAACTTGAATAATTTAGTAAATGAATTGTAGTGCGCCTCATCAATAATTACCAATCCAACATCAGAAATATCTAACATATCGTCGTTTAAACGATTGTTTAATGTTTCTACCATCGCCACAAAGCAATCATATTTGTCTTGATCTTCTAAGCTTGCTTTACTATCTATAATTTTATTCTCAACACCAAATTCAGTAAGCACTTTTGCAGTTTGCTTACATAACTCAATTCGGTGGGTCATTATCAATACTTTCTTTTGATGGTGTTTTAAATATTGACGTGTAATTTCAGAGAAAATAACTGTTTTACCACCTCCTGTTGGAAGCTGATATAACAAGTGGTAATTCTCTGGAGCATCTTCAAAACTTTTAAAAATTTTGTTTAATGCTTCTTTTTGATAATAGTATAAATTTTTTCCTTTCTTTGGTTGTGAAGTTGCTGTTTCGTTACTCAAATCTCTATAATTTTGAAATATGCAAAAATACGAGGTATTTAAGGAAATCCCACTAAAATCAGGAGTTTTTTTAGATTTTTTTCAAATCTACTTTTGAAATATCATAATGAGAAGCATGTGCTACTACCGCTCCTTTTTTAATTACCAATAATTGAGGAGATTGGTGTATTACTTGAAATTGAGCCGAAATTTCATTCGAAATATCTCTATAACTCAACAAGTCTAAATAATATACTTTTAAATCTTTCAATTCTTCATCAAAACTATTTTCAAAACCTTTAATAACCATGCTACTAATACCACATCGAGTAGAATGTTTAAAAATAGCCACAGGTTCATTTTCTGATTGATTTTTAACTACTTCTAACTGTTCAAAAGTCGTTAACGGAATCCATTTTATAAACGATCCTTTATCTGATTTATCTATTTTTTTATTTCCAAAAAAACTATTCAACATTCCCATATATTTCTTAATTTAATATCAACTTAACTATCACTACTCTGTATCAGTCAAAAAGTCAGTTTAAACACACTTTTAAAAGACAAAATGTCGTTTTTAACGTTAAAAATAGACTTGGTATTGATTTTGACTTTTACAGTGAAAAATAAAACGATATGAATTTTAACAATTATACAATAAAATCACAAGAAACCATACAGCAAGCGCAACAATTAGCGCAAAGCTATGGTAACAACCTTATAGAAAACGAACACATTTTTAAAGCTTTACTTTTAGTCGATGAAAATGTGCTTCCTTTCATTTTAAAGAAACTTAACATTAATATTGATGTTATACAGCAAATTTTAGACAAACAACTAGAAAGTTTTTCTAAAGTTACTGGAGCAGATTTAATGCTTTCTCGTGAAGCAAATAAAACATTGAACGAAGCTGCTATTATCGCAAAAAAAATGAACGATGAGTACGTTTCAATTGAGCATTTAATCTTAGCTATTTTCAAATCGAAAAGTCAAATAGCTCAAGTATTAAAAGACCAAGGTGTTACTGAAAAGAGTTTAACAGCTGCTATTGAAGAATTACGTAAAGGCAATCGTGTTACTTCTCAAAGTGCAGAAGAAACCTACAATTCCTTAAATAAGTATGCTAAAAACTTAAACCAGTTAGCACAAGACGGAAAATTAGACCCTGTTATTGGTCGCGATGAAGAAATTAGACGTCTGTTACAGATTTTATCACGTAGAACTAAGAACAACCCTATTTTAGTAGGTGAACCAGGTACTGGTAAAACTGCTATTGCTGAAGGATTAGCACATCGTATCATCCGTGGTGATGTTCCTGAAAATTTAAAAGATAAACAAATTTTTTCTTTAGACATGGGAGCTTTAATCGCTGGTGCGAAATACAAAGGTGAATTTGAAGAGCGTTTAAAGTCGGTAGTAAAAGAAGTATCTAAATCTGAAGGAAACATTGTTCTTTTCATTGACGAAATCCACACTTTAGTTGGTGCTGGTGGTGGCCAAGGTGCCATGGATGCTGCAAACATTTTAAAACCAGCCTTAGCACGTGGAGAATTGAGAGCAATTGGGGCTACTACCCTAGACGAGTATCAAAAGTACTTTGAAAAAGACAAAGCGTTAGAGCGTCGTTTTCAAAAAGTAATGGTAGATGAGCCAGATACTGAAAGTGCTATTTCTATTTTACGAGGTATTAAAGATAAATATGAAGCACACCACAAGGTTCGTATTAAAGATGAAGCTATTATTGGTGCGGTAGAATTATCACAACGTTATATCACCAATCGCTTTTTACCAGACAAGGCGATAGATTTAATGGATGAAGCTGCTTCTAAATTACGTATGGAAATCAATTCTAAACCAGAAGAATTAGATGTCTTAGATCGTAAAATAATGCAGTTAGAGATTGAAATTGAAGCGATTAAACGTGAAAATGACGAACCTAAACTAAAGTCCTTAAATGCTGATTTAGCCAATTTAAAAGAAGAGCGTAACGAAATCAATGCGAAATGGCAATCAGAAAAAAGTGTGGTTGATACTATTCAAAGCTTAAAAACTGATATTGAAAACTATAAACTAGAAGCCGAAAAAGCTGAACGTAATGGTGATTACGGAAAAGTAGCTGAATTACGTTACGGGAAAATTAAAGAAGCACAAGAACAGCTTGATGAGCAACAAAAAGTATTAGCTAGTCAACAAGAAAACTCTCTAATTAAAGAGGAAGTTACCTATGACGATATCGCTGAAGTAGTTGCTAAATGGACAGGAGTGCCTGTAACTAAAATGTTACAATCTGAACGTGAAAAATTATTGAAGCTAGAAGATGAACTTCACAGACGTGTAGTAGGACAAGAAGAAGCAATAGAAGCTGTTTCTGATGCAGTTCGTCGTTCAAGATCTGGGTTACAAAACCCTAATAAACCTATTGGGTCATTCTTATTCTTAGGAACAACAGGAGTTGGTAAAACAGAGCTAGCAAAGGCTTTAGCTGAATATTTATTCGACGATGAAAATGCCATTACTCGTATTGATATGAGTGAATACCAAGAACGTCATTCGGTAAGTAGATTAGTTGGTGCACCTCCTGGATATGTAGGTTATGATGAAGGCGGACAATTAACTGAAGCTGTACGAAGAAAACCGTATTCTGTTGTGTTGTTAGACGAGATTGAAAAAGCGCATCCTGATACTTTTAATATTTTATTACAAGTATTAGATGAAGGTAGATTAACCGATAATAAAGGTCGTGTTGCAGATTTTAAAAACACCATCATCATCATGACCTCAAACATGGGAAGTCATATTATTCAAGAGAAATTTGAGAACATGAAAGGCGACATCCATACAACTATGGATTTAGCTAAAACAGAAGTATTAGGATTATTAAAACAATCTGTGAGACCTGAGTTTTTAAATAGAATTGATGATATTATTATGTTTACTCCGCTTTCAGAAGAAAACATTAAAGAAATTGTAAAACTACAATTAAACAGTGTTAAAAAGATGATAGCGAAACAAAACATTACTTTTGATGCTACAGATCAAGCTATTGACTACTTAGCACAAAAAGGATATCAACCCGAGTTTGGTGCACGCCCGGTAAAACGTGTGATTCAAAAAGAGGTTTTAAATCAATTATCGAAAGAAATTTTATCAGGAAAAGTTTCTACTGATAGTATTATTTTATTAGATGCTTTTGATGATCAGTTGGTTTTTAGAAATCAATCTGATTTGGTTGGAAACGAAGAATAAAAAAAGGGAGTTTTAAAACTCCCTTTTCTTTTTTATATATAAATCTTATTCCACAGTTATATTCTCTAAAACAATTTCAGAAAGCTTTTTCAGCCTTCCTTCTTCATATAATTTATCAATTGTATAAAAATCAATTTCTTTATCTAAAGGCTTATAATTGTTATAATCTGCAAAGCGAATTCCGTCAACCAACTTTTCTTCTTTTACATCTCTAAAACGAACTCCTCCTCCATTTGTATGATATTTATAGGCTAAATAATCTAATTGAAAGTTCTCTTTAGAAAACCAGTAAAGAAACACATCATCAAAATCTTCTCCTCCTCCTTCTTCAGTAAAAGTAACTCTAACTTTATAATATTCTTTTCCCTTAATAGTTACGGGATCTAATAACTTTTTTTGAACAGCTTTATCGTTCAATCCAAATGGTAACACAGAAAAGTAATGAACAGAATTTACCGAATTACTGTACTTATTTTTATCTTCTTCTGAAAGGTTAACCAAACTATCATTAACAAAACGTTTAAATCCGTCATTAAACAATACATCTTTTACAGTTGCTGTATCGTTTTGCACAACTCGTGTTAATTCAAAAGTTCCGTTGTTTCGTATAGCTTTGTAATTGTTATCTCTAAAAGCAAAAGAAATAGTTGCATCTGCTATGTTATTGGACTTAGAGTACGCTAACGATTGATCTATTACTTCTTGCGCTGTATATTTTGGTTTACACGAGACTAATAATATTAATAGTGAAATATATAAGTACTTCATAAAATTTTGATTCTTTAAAAAATTGTCTTGCGCGCAAATTTATAGGAATTCAATCACATTCACTTTAAAATTCTGTTAATAACAAAAAAAGAGCTGCAAAATTGCAGCTCTTAACATGCTCGCTTTCAAATTGGTTTAGAATCTTACTCCTACACCAAAGCCTATTAATAATGGATTAATATCTACTTCTGCAGGAACAGTTGCAATACCTGCATCAACAGTTACATCAGTACTTAACCCGATATACTTAGCATCTACGTTTAAAAACCAAGTATCGTCTAAATCATAGTCAAAACCTAATTGTAACGCATATCCGAATCCGTTTTTATAATCTACATCTACTACAGCACCAGGATCAGCATTGTAAAAAATAGTATAATTTACACCTGCACCAACATAAGGTTTAAAATCGCTGATATTAAAATGGTATTGTAATGTTAATGTTGGAGGCAATAACCATACATCACCCAAATTAACATCTCCTAAAGCGGTTCCTACTGCTTTTACATCGTGATTTGTAGTTCCTAAAATTAACTCCGCTGCTATATTTTCAGTAAAGTAGTACGTAAAATCTAGCTCAGGAATAAAACTTTTACTAATCTCAACATCTCCTCCAATAGTTCCTATGGTAGCTGATTCATTTGGCATTACACTAACCCATCTAAAACGAGCTTGCCATCTTTTAAAATCATCTGCTTTTGTAGTTTCTTGTGCAGCTGCATTGCTAAAAAATAAAATTCCAAATACAGCACTTAATATAATTTTTTTCATGATTATAAGTTTAAATTTTAAGCAAAATTACCCTTGCAATCCCCTTTAAAACATGACTTAAATCATAGCTTAATAATTTTATTTAACAACTTAAAATTATAGTTATATTTGTGTTTCCTTATGCAAAAAAACATTAACATACAGAATAAAAAAGCTCGTTTTGAATACGAGATACTTGACAAGTACACAGCAGGAATACAACTTACTGGTACTGAGATAAAATCGATACGACAAAGTAAAGCTAGAATTACTGAAAGTTTTTGTGAGTTCAATGACAAAGGAGAACTTTTTGTGGTTAATATGTACATTGAAGAATATGCCTTTGGACATCATTACAACCACAAACCAAAAAGCGAACGTCGTTTATTATTAAATAAACGTGAACTAAAGAAACTTGAAAAAGAAGTAGAATCAAAAGGTAACACCATTGTTCCTTTACGTTTATTTATAAATGAAAATGGATGGGCTAAATTAGAAATAGCGCTTGCCAAAGGAAAGAAAACTCACGACAAGAGAAATACTATTAAAGACCGTGATAATAAACGTGATTTAGCCAGAATAAAAAAGGCTTTTTAATTAATGAAAAATTGTTTCTTAAATAATATTCAATGGAAGAAGATTGTCTACTTCACTTTCATGTTATTTTTATTTAAGTTTTGTTTTTTACATGGTTATGGTTTTAAAACAACACTTTCTTTTTTTGATTTAGGGCTTTTATCAATAGCAAGTGCTTTTTTATTAGCCTCTGGATATTTAAAAAGTTTTGCTTACAGAAATCAACATAAAAAAATAAAAATTGATTTAGAAAAGACAAAAAAATGTTCTTTTTGGTTTGCTATAATCGGTGTTTTAGTTGGAGTTCTTCTATCATTTAAAATACAAAAACCATGGTACGGAATCTTATTTGTTGTTTGTCCAATCATTTCACATTTTTATATGAAAAACAACATTAAAAAGACCTTTATTAGTAATATAGTTACTGCTTTTCTTAAACCTTTTGCTTTGTTAACTTTATTGTGGTTTGACCTCCCTGTCGATTTAACTCAAGAACAATGGACTTTATTTTTTAATCTTCAACTAATTACAATAGCTTACATAATAATGTCTTTCTTAAGTAATATTGTTTTTGAAATGATTCTTGATTTAATTAATGTAAATGAAGATAATCTAAACAAACAAAAAACACTTCCCATTTTATTAGGAAGAAAGAGAGCTAAAGATATAGCTTTACTACTTTCCATTATCGGTTGTTTTTTTATCTTTTCTATTGCCTTAGCTTTTTCTGATTATACATTCGTTTTTGCAACCCTAATGTTATTAGGAGTTCTTCCTTATTTATATTTTATTTACTACTTAATGAAAGCTTCTGAAACAAAACATTACAAGTACCTTATTAAAATTAGTTACTTTAATTTTATACTGGCGCTTATAAGCATTCCTACAATAGCTTATTATTTAAAATATGTTATCAACTAAATTATTAAAGTACAATGTAATTTTAGCTTCTAACTCACCTAGAAGACAAGAATTAATCAAAAGCTTAGACATTCCTTTTTCAATAAAAACTAAGGAAGTAGAAGAAATATATCCTACAGAACTACAACACAGCCAAATAACAGATTACTTAGCTGCTTTAAAAGCATCTCCTTTTACAACTGAATTAAAAGAGAATGACCTGTTAATTACTTCAGATACTATTGTTTGGTTAAATAACAAAGCCTTAGGTAAACCTAAAGATTATAACGAAGCGTTTAGCATGTTAAAAGAGTTATCTAATACAACTCATGAAGTTATTACTTCTATATGTCTTACAAGTAAGAATTTTCAAAAAACAATTAATGACGTCACAATTGTTACTTTTAAAGAATTACTTGATGAAGAAATTGATTATTATATAAATACCTATAAACCTTTCGATAAAGCTGGTGCTTATGGAATTCAAGAATGGATTGGTAAAATAGGAATTACAAAAATGGAAGGAAGCTATTTTAACGTTATGGGATTTCCAGTTCATAAACTTTACAAAGAATTATCAAAATTATAAGGCTAGCTTTTTATAAAAGATTATTTTTGACACGTATTTACACAACACAAACTGATGAAAAAATATACTTATACTGAAAAAAAAGATACCCGATCTGGGTTTGGTGATGGTTTAACCGAATTAGGGAAAACAAATCCTAATGTTGTTGCCCTTTGTGCTGATTTAACTGGCTCTTTAAAAATGAATGAGTTTGCTAAAAATCACCCAGAACGTTTCTTTCAAGTTGGAATTGCTGAAGCAAACATGATGGGAATTGCAGCAGGATTAACTATTGGTGGAAAAATTCCTTTTACAGGTACATTTGCTAACTTTTCTACAGGTCGTGTATACGATCAAATTCGTCAATCTATCGCGTATTCTGATAAAAATGTAAAAATTTGTGCTTCTCACGCAGGATTAACTTTAGGTGAAGATGGAGCTACGCACCAAATTTTAGAAGATATTGGGTTAATGAAAATGCTACCTGGTATGACGGTTATCAATACTTGTGATTATAGTCAAACCAAAGCAGCTACGTTAGCTATTGCAGAATATGAAGGACCAGTATATTTACGTTTTGGAAGACCTAGTGTTCCTGTTTTTATGACAGATCAACCTTTTGAAATTGGTAAAGCAATTCAACTTACAGAAGGTACAGATGTAACCATTGTTGCAACAGGACATTTAGTTTGGGAAGCGTTGCAAGCTGCCGAGCAATTAGAAGAAAAAGGAATTTCAGCAGAGGTAATCAATATTCACACTATTAAACCTTTAGATGAAGAAGCTATTTTAAAATCAGTAGCTAAAACTGGATGTGTAGTTACTGCTGAAGAGCATAATAAATATGGAGGTTTAGGTGAAAGTGTTGCTCGTTGTTTAGCTACTAACAACCCTACTCCGCAAGAATTTGTAGCTGTAAATGATAGCTTCGGAGAATCTGCAACTCCTGCAGAGTTAATGAAGAAATACGGATTAAATGATGAAGCCATCGTAAAAGCTGTAAAGAAAGTAATTTCAAGAAAATAAACTCTGTTTTATACACAATAAATACATCACTTTTTAGGTTTAAAGTGATGTATTTTTTTTTATAAAAAAGTAATATAACCCCCAATTATTAATAAATAAACCCTAAACAAATGAAAAAAGCAGTTTTAATGATATTCCTTTTTGTTGGAGGAATTCAATTAGCACAAAGTCAAATCCAAGGAGGTATCAAAGGAGGTATTAACTATAACTCAAATTCTTTTACTGATGTAAAAAACGATGTAGTTTTTGATAATGCTAAAAGTAAAACAGGTTTCCACGCTGGTGCTTGGTTACGTATAAACTTACCTGTTACCAATTTATACTTAAGACCAGAATTAGTGTATACTCAGTTAAGCAATGAAGTTTCCTACGCTCTTAACGAATCAATAACTGCCAAAACTACCACCTATGATTTCCAAAAGATTGATATTCCTGTTTTAGTTGGAATGAAATTCTTAAAAGTAGCACATGTTTTTGGAGTAACCTTCTTTTCAATATATTTTAGATTCTGATTTTAATATTGAAGACCTTAAACAAGTAGATTCTGACGGTTTCTCAGTTGGAGTACAATTTGGAGCAGGTATCGAACTTGGTAAGTTAGGATTAGACGTTCGTTGGGAAAGAGCTTTGTCTGATACTGAAGCTAAATTCATCGATTCGAACATTAACGATGTTAATTTTGACACTCGTGTAAATCAAATCATTGTAGGATTATCTTATAGATTCTAAAACAAACAATCACATATAAAAAACCGAAGTTTTTAACTTCGGTTTTTTTGTTTTAATATTTTACTCTAATATCTCTATTTAAATAATCAGGTACACTTGGCTTATTCGGATCATTAAAATCATTTCTTGGATCTCCATCACCATTTTTATCTTCATTTTTAGTTAAAACACCATCGCCATCATCGTCTATATCTAAATAGTTAGGAACATTATTCTTGTCAGTATCATCATTCCTAGGGTTTCCATCCTCATCCAAATCTTCATAAATAGAAGGAATACCATCGTTATCATGATCTGTATCTACTACGAAGTCTAATAAATCAATATAAAAAATCAATTGTGAGTTAGAAGGAATACCACCGTTAGGAGTGTTTCTATAAGCCAAACCTGAAGGAATGATTAAAATTCCTTTTCCAAAGTTTTCATAAGTAATAGGTTCTCCTGAAGTAGGCACATTAATCCCTGCTTTTAAATTAGGAATTCCATAAGTCCAACCTCTAATAGGAGATGGTGCATCCTGACGACTTCCAGATTGTGTTAAATTCCACCAAATAGGTTCAGTTCCTGTCTGACTTAATTCTAATTGATCTGCCTTTGTTGAATACCAAACTTGATATTTCGTTAAAACAGAATCTAATTGAGTAGGATTACCTTTTGGCGACTCTCCTTCTTTAACAATTAAATGATATAAATCATACTCAATATCATTTTCTGTGTGCGTTTTTTTAATAAGTCTATCATCTTCTAATAAAGGAGTTTTACCTGAAACCATAGGCTTTATAGAGTCTACAGTATCATCAAAATAATAGTTTTTTAAAAACTTTGCAATAGTATCTTTATCCTTAGCAGCTTGCGCTTCATGGTCAAAATTTTCTATTCTTGGATTACTATCAGTTCCGCATGCATACAAAAGAGTACCTACAGCAACCGTATATAATAAATGTTTAAATTTTATCATTTAATTCTGAAATTTTAACGCGCAATTTACCATTTTTATACCTTTGTAAAAAACGAAACGATAAAAATTAACTTTTTATATGAGAATTGACAAATATTTGTGGTGCATTCGATTATTTAAAACCAGAAGTATTGCCACAGATGCTTGCAAAAAAGGGCACGTGAAGATTGAAGGAACCAATTTAAAACCTTCCAAAGAAGTTTTTGGGAATGAAGAAATTACCATCCGTAAAAATCAAATTAATTATAAGATAAAGATACTAGACATCCCTCCTAACCGTGTGGGTGCTAAACTGGTTGATTTATATCGAAAAGATTTAACCCCGAAAGAAGAGTTTGAAAAAACTGAGTTATTAAAGTACTCTAAAGACTATTATCGTAAAAAAGGAACAGGACGACCTACCAAAAAAGATCGTCGTGATATTGACGATTATTACGAAGATTCTGAAGAAAATGATGTTAATTTGTAATTCCTTTGTTTTAAACTAAAAGAAAAATGACCAACACTAACAATATCATCCTAAACAACACACAAATAGAGCAAAAAATTCGTAGAATGGCTTTTCAAATCTACGAAAGTAATAGTGAAGAAAAAGAAATCATTATTGCAGGTATTGCTGATAACGGTTTTTTTCTTGCTGAAAAAATTGCGGATGCAGTAAATAAAATCTCACCTTTAAAAGTTACCCTTTGTAAAGTTTTTATCGATAAGAAAAAACCTACAACTCCAATTACTACTTCAATAACTAGTGACGAGTACAAAAACAAAGCGTTAGTATTGGTTGATGATGTTTTAAACTCAGGTACTACTTTGATTTACGGCGTTAAACACTTTTTAGAGGTTCCTTTAAAAAGATTTAAAACTGCCGTGTTAGTCAATAGAAATCACAAAAAATATCCAGTAAAAGCAGATTTTAAAGGTATTTCTTTATCTACCTCTATTAAAGAACATGTTGTTGTTGAATTTAAAGCGAATGAAACTATTGCTTATTTAACTTAGTATAACTTGGAGATTCTCCACTGTTTCATTCACATCTTTATTATCAACTACTAGTTTATGAGTAGCTTGATTGTAATAATAACTACGTTCAAATAAGTGTTTGGCTATAAACTCTGCCAATTCATCTTCATTTAAGCGAGCTACTAACGGACGTTGGCTTTTTTCATTTACCAATCTTTCCATTATGGTTTGTATAGATGTTTTTAAATATATAGAAGTCACATCATCATAACTTAATAATACATTCATGTTTCCTGCATAACATGGTGTACCTCCTCCTAAGGATAAAACAAAGTCTTCTTTTTTATCTAAAAGTTCCTTTAGATAAACATGCTCTTGCTTACGAAAATAGATTTCTCCTTTCTCTTTAAAGACATCAGAAACCGACATTTTTTCTTTTTCTTCAATATATGTATCTAAATCTATGAAAGAAATCTTCATTTTTTCGGCTAAAATCTTACCAATTGTCGATTTCCCACTGGCCATGTATCCCAATAACACAATTTTCATAAACTAGTAATTAAGTAGTTACAAATATCTATAAAAAATATTACAAAAAAGCTTTTTTCATTTAAAGAACAGTTGTATATTTGCAACCGCTTTCACAAGGAAGCAATGACCGGGTAGCTCAGTTGGTAGAGCATCTCCCTTTTAAGGAGAGGGCCTGGGTTCGAGCCCCAGCCCGGTCACCAAAAAGTTAAGCGAAAGCTTAACTTTTTTAGTTTACGCACATATGGCGGAATTGGTAGACGCGCTGCCTTGAGGGGGCAGTATTCTTAGGAATGTGGAAGTTCGAATCTTCTTATGTGCACCAACAATAAAAAACACAAGCTTTTATATAGTTTGTGTTTTTTATTCCACAATATCTTGTACTCACCATATCAATTTCACAGATAATTAACTAAATAAAATCTATTTATGCTTATTATTGCATTATGCAAAAAAAATATACTTTTTTATTGTTATTACTTGTTTCATCATTTATAACAATAGCTCAAAGCACTCAAAAAAATAATCTTAAAGGACAAATTATAGATTCTGAATCTAAAAAACCTTTAAGTGCTGCACATATATTAAACTTAAATACTGTAGTAGGTACAATTACCAACGAACAAGGAGCTTTTGATCTAATAGCAAAAGCAAATGATACTGTGCTTGTATCTTATTTAGGATACTCTTCTATAAAACTAAAAGTAACAAACGATCTTTTAAAAGGTAATGAAGTGGTAATTTCTTTAGAGGAAAAACCTGAAGAGGTTAAGGAAGTCGTAATTAAGTCTACAGAGCTTATTGGTGTTTTAGAAGTTGATGTAAAACAAGTACCTAAAGATCGTTTTACAAGAATTCATATTAACGGTTTGCCACAAACCTATGAAGTAGGAAAACCTCAAAAGACCTCCTCTCCTATTGCTAAACTCTTAAATCCTGTCGATTTAGTGTATAATCACTTCGGAAGCAAACCTAAACAGCTAAAAAAACTGAAAAAACTGAAACAAGAAGACGATTTACGTAAAATGTTAGCTGGCAAATTTGATAGAGAAGTAATGATGGAATATCTAGAAATGGACAGAGCTGAGCTAAACAAACTACTCTCTGATTGTAACTATTCTGAATATTTCATAAAAAAGGCTAGTGACTTACAACTTATCGAAGCCGTTTTAAACTGTTACGAAAACTACAAGGCTGTTAAAAATGGTAAAATAGAACGAGACAGAATACCTAAATAACATCTTTTATGTTAGAAAAACGGGATTTTCAATAATTTATCTGTTATATTGTTTAATAACTAACAAATAATTATATTTAAAAATGAGAAAAACCATATTATTATCTTTTCTATTTGTTATGCTTTTAAGCTGTAATAAGGAAGATATAAATCCGCCCGTTCTTGACAATCTAGCTAATGATTTCGTTTGGAAAGCTATGAACTCATGGTATAACTGGCAAGGCGATGTTCCAAATTTAGCAGACAGTAAGGATGATAATAAAAATAATTATTACACTTATCTTAACTCTTACAGTACTCCTAGTTCATTATTTGAAAGCCTAAAGCACACGAATGATGATTTCTCTTGGTTTATTGAAGATTACGTTGCTCAACAACAACAATTTCAAGGTACTTCTAAAACTTTTGGTTTTAGACCACAATTAGTTCAAGTTGGTACAACAAATTATGTTGTCATGTATATTCAGCATGTTTCTAAAAATTCTCCTGCAGATTTAGCTGGATTTAAAAGAGGTGATATTATTAATGCTATAAATGGAACTGTAATGACTTTGAGTAACTATAAAACCGTTTTTAATGGTTATTACCAAGAAACTTCAGAGTTTTCGTTTACAGAAAAAGACGGTCAAACTTTTAAAGAAAATAAAACAATTTCACAAGCTGAAGTATCTGACAATCCAGTACATTCAACTAATATTATTGATGTTGATGGCACAAAAGTTGGTTATATACTATATAATGGGTTCAGATCATCTTATAATGATGAATTAAACGCTGCTTTTGGCGAGTTGAAGTCTGCTGGTGTTCAAGAATTAGTATTAGATTTAAGAATTAATGGTGGTGGTTCTGTAGAAACATCTGCATATTTAGCAAGCATGATACGTGCAGAAGCTGGTACTGATAAATTTGCTGAATTAAAGTTTAATAGTAAACACTCTCAATACAATGATCCTTACTATTTTGATAATACGTTAAATGTTTATGGGGCTGATGGAAAAAAGACCCATGAAGAAACCATTAATAGACTGTCTGGTATTGAAAGATTATATGTTTTAACTTCTGGTAGTACAGCATCTGCTAGTGAAATGATTATAAACGGATTACGTCCTTTTATTGATGTTAAAGTAGTAGGAACCAAAACAGTAGGTAAAAACGAGGGATCTATAACACTTTATGACTCTCCAATTAGTGATTATACAAATGTAAACTCTGCTAATTCTTCTCATAAAATGGCTATGCAACCGATAGTTTTTCAGATTTATAATAAGCTTGGTCAAAATGATTATGGTGATGGATTTGAGCCTAATATCTTAATCGAAGAATGGAAACATTGGGATAACATCTTACCTTTTGGTGATGAAAATGAAATTGTGCTTAAAACAGCACTAGATGATATAAGAGGTGTATCGGCAAAATCTACATACGAAGTAAAAAGTTTTGAACGTATTGATATAAATGTATCAACAAACAAGTTTGAACAAGAAATGTATATTGACAGTCATTACTTTAATAAGTAAAATTACCATAAAAAAAGCAGCAAAATTTTGCTGCTTTTTTTATGCTTCTATTTCATCCAAAAGAATTAAATTTACACCTTTCAAAAACACACACAAACACAACTAATAATGATTCATTTCTTTGGAAACGTAAACAGCAAGGTTTTTGCTGTTCAAACAACAGAAGAATTAACATCTGAAACAATTTCGAAGTTAACTTGGTTATTTGGCAACCAACCGAAAATAAATGCGGCGTCTCTTGACGCCTTTTTTGTTGGCCTAGAGCAGCAATGATTACTCCTTGGAGTACCAATGCTGTTGAAATTACTCAAAATATGGGAATTTCTGGAATTATCAGAATTGAAGAATTTGATGCAGTAGCTAATGATTTTTCTGACTTCGACCCTATGATTTCTCAAAAGTTTGACGGATTAAACCAAGAAACTTTTACAATCGATATTCAACCTGAACCAATTTTAGAAATTGAGGATATTGCGGCTTATAATGAGCAAGAAGGGTTGGCTTTAAGTGATGAAGAAATTGTGTATTTAGAAGAAGTAGCTACTAAGATTGGTAGAAAATTAACCGATTCTGAAGTATTTGGATTCTCTCAAGTAAACTCAGAGCACTGTCGTCATAAAATTTTCAACGGTACTTTTGTTATTGATGGTGAAGAGATGCCTACTTCATTATTCAAATTAATTAAAGAAACGTCAAAGCAAAATCCGAATGATATTGTTTCTGCTTATAAAGACAATGTTGCTTTTGTTAAAGGTCCAAAAGTAGAGCAATTTGCTCCTAAAAGTGCAGATAAACCTGATTTTTACGAAACAAAAGAGTTTGAATCTGTTATTTCATTAAAAGCTGAAACACACAACTTCCCTACTACTGTAGAACCTTTTAATGGGGCTGCAACAGGTTCAGGAGGTGAAATTCGTGATAGATTAGCTGGTGGAAAAGGATCATTACCATTAGCAGGTACTGCTGTATATATGACTTCGTATTCTCGCTTAGAGGAAAATCGTCCTTGGGAAAAAGGAATGGATGAACGTAAATGGTTATACCAAACTCCAATGGATATCTTAATCAAAGCATCTAACGGAGCTTCTGATTTTGGTAATAAATTTGGTCAACCTTTAATCTGTGGTTCAGTTCTTACTTTTGAACACGAAGAAGATGCTCGCAAACTTGGTTTCGATAAAGTAATCATGCAAGCTGGTGGTATCGGATATGGTAAAAAAGAACAAGCATTAAAAGATACTCCACAAGAAGGAGATAAAATAGTAATTCTAGGTGGTGAAAACTACCGTATTGGTATGGGAGGAGCTGCAGTTTCTTCTGCTGATACTGGAGAGTTTTCAACTGGAATTGAATTAAATGCAATTCAGCGTTCAAATCCTGAAATGCAAAAACGTGCAGCCAACGCTGTTCGTGGTATGGTAGAAAGTGATGAAAACTTTATTGTTTCTATTCACGATCACGGAGCTGGTGGGCACTTAAATTGTTTATCAGAATTAGTAGAAGATACTGGCGGAAAAATCGATTTAGATAAATTACCTGTTGGAGACCCTACGCTATCTGATAAAGAGATTATCGGTAACGAATCTCAAGAACGTATGGGGTTAGTTATTGCTGAAAAGCATATCGACACCCTTAATAAAATTGCTGAACGTGAGCGTTCGCCAATGTACACAGTAGGTGATGTTACTGGGGATCACCGTTTTACTTTTGAATCTAAAACCAATGGTAACAAACCAATGGATTTAGCTTTAGAAGATATGTTTGGAAGTTCTCCAAAAACGATTATGACTGATAAAACAGTAAATCGTAATTATGCTGATGTTGAGTATTCTAAAGAAAACTTTGCTCAATATTTAGAGCAAGTTTTACAATTAGAAGCCGTTGCCTGTAAAGATTGGTTGACGAATAAAGTTGACCGTTGTGTTGGAGGAAAAGTAGCCAAACAACAATGTGTTGGTTCTTTACAAATTCCATTGAACAATGTCGGTGTAATGGCGTTAGACTATAAAGGTAAAGAAGGAATTGCTACTACGATTGGGCACTCTCCTATTTCTGGATTAATTGATCCAGAAGCAGGAAGTAAAAATTCAATTGCTGAAGCATTAACTAATATCGTATGGGCTCCTTTAAAAGATGGTTTACAATCGGTTTCATTATCAGCAAACTGGATGTGGCCTTGTAAAAATGAAGGTGAAGATGCTCGTTTATATAAAGCAGTAAAAGCTGTTTCTGATTTTTCTATCGATTTAGGAATCAACGTTCCTACAGGAAAAGATTCTTTATCAATGAAACAGAAATATCCAAATGAAGAAGTAATTTCTCCAGGAACTGTAGTTATTTCTGCTGCGGCTAACTGTAACGATATTACTAAAGTAGTAGAACCTCTTTTACAAGCAAACAAAGGAGATATCTATTATATCAACTTATCACAAGATGATTTCAAATTAGGAGGAAGTTCATTTGCACAGATACTAAATAAATTAGGTAACTCTGCTCCTACGATTACTAATAATGAGTTCTTTAAATCAGCATTTAATGTTTTACAGAATTTAATTAAGGAAGGAAAAATCGTTGCTGGTCACGATGTTGCATCTGGAGGATTGATTACTACCTTGTTAGAATTGTGTTTTGCAGATGTAAATGTAGGTGCAAACTTAGATTTATCTACTTTAAATGAAGCTGATAGTATCAAGTTGTTATTTGCTGAAAACTCTGGAATAGTTTTCCAAGCAATCGACGCTTCTGTAGAACAAACTTTAACTAATAATAATATTGAATTCTTTAAAATTGGTTCGGTAACTGAATCTGATCGATTAAATATTAAAAACGGATCTGATGTTTTTGCTTTATCGATTGCTGAATTAAGAGATACTTGGTATAAGACTTCGTATTTATTAGATCAAAAGCAAACAGCAAATGGTTTAGCTAAAGATCGTTTTGATAATTATAAAAATCAACCTTTACAATATACATTCCCAACGCATTTTACAGGAAAGCTTGCTGACACTCTGGGTACTGTAACTAACAGACCTAAAGCTGCTATCATTCGTGAAAAAGGTTCAAACTCTGAACGTGAAATGGCAAATGCCATGTATTTAGCTGGTTTTGATGTAAAGGATGTTCACATGACAGATTTAATTTCTGGTCGTGAAACTTTAGAAGATATACAATTTATTGGAGCTGTTGGTGGTTTTTCAAATTCAGATGTTTTGGGTTCTGCTAAAGGATGGGCTGGAGCATTTTTATATAATGAAAAAGCGAACACAGCTTTGAAAAACTTCTTTAAAAGAGAAGATACTCTTTCTGTTGGTATTTGTAACGGATGCCAGTTATTTATGGAATTAGAATTAATCAATCCAGAACATAACGAACATGGCAAGATGTTACACAACGATTCTAAAAAGCACGAAAGTTCATTTACATCTGTAAAAGTTCAAGAAAATAATTCAGTAATGTTATCTAGTTTAGCTGGCACTGAATTAGGAGTTTGGATTTCTCACGGAGAAGGAAAATTCAATTTACCTGAAACTGAAGATAATTATAATATTGTTGCTAAGTATGGATATGAAGGATACCCTAACAATCCAAACGGTTCAGATTATAACACTGCAATGCTATGTGATAAGACTGGTCGTCATTTAGTAACTATGCCACATATTGAGCGTTCTACTTTCCAATGGAACTGGGCTAACTATCCACAAGACAGACAAGATGAAGTTTCTCCTTGGTTAGAAGCTTTTGTTAATGCTAGAAAATGGATAGATAATAAAAAATAAGTAGAATACTACATTCTCAACTACAAAAAAGCACTCTGTAAACAGGGTGCTTTCTTTATTTTACAAAAGTAAACAACAAAACACGTGATTTACATTTGTTAATTATTAAATTGTGGTAACATTTGTAATATTCTTCTCTTTCAACTTCTATTCTGCATATATAATATGTTTATATAAGTAATTTAAAGTAGTTATATAAGTAGTATAAAGTTTATAGTCTGATTCATATTTATTTAGACATAAAATACCGCAACATCATTATTATTCGCCTTAAAGTTGCTTATTTGACGTTTAAGTCAGTTAAATAAGGATAAATGGTCATTTAAATACATCATATTTATCAAAAAAAGAGGTTTTTTACATTTGTAACCTCAATAAATCAAGCAATTAACTTGATTACAAATGTAAATAATAACATTTACCAAAAGAATAAATTTCTTCTATTACAACGACTTAAAAAACTGTTTTACAAAGACTTAAGTACTTTTTTCTAAAGTGTTTAATAGTCTTGTTTTAAATTATTTTGAAAAAATATTAAATTTTTCTTGTTTACAATTATAAAAATCATATATTTACAATAGTAAACAACTTCTAGTGTTTACATAAGTAAACAAATGATTGAAAGATTAAAACAGATATTAGACTATTACAATTTATCGGCGTCAAGCTTTGCAGATAAAATTGATGTTCCAAGATCTAGCATTTCTCACCTGCTATCAGGAAGAAATAAACCAAGTCTAGATTTTATTATAAAAGTTGAAACGGCTTTTGATGAAGTTGATTTAAATTGGTTAGTGTATGGTAAAGGTAGTTTTCCTCCAAATACACAAATCCAAGAGAAAGAGGTAAAAATAGAAAAAAATGAAGCTCCTTCTCTGTTCGCTGAAAATATAGTATTTGACCAAGAACCCGAAAAAAAATCAAATATGCAATTCTCAGAGAGTACTATAAAACCAAAAGAATCGGCCGCTTTTAGAGAAATTAAAAATATTTTGGTTCTATATGATGATGGAACCTTTGAAGATTACAAAAAAAGATGATACTATAAATGATTCCCAAAAAAAACCAAAGAATTTAATGAGTTGTGAAATTCAAATAACCCCTCGTGCTTGCACCCCTTAACAAGCAAACACAACTCCTTAAAAATAAAAGAAGCCTGTATTATAAAAATAACACAGGCTTTTTTGTTTTTTATAAGTAAGTCAAATTTTATGTTAACATTCCTCCGTCAACTGATAGTGTTTGACCAGTAATATATGAACTCATATCTGATGCTAAGAATACACAAGCGTTAGCAATGTCTTCTGGAGTTCCTCCTCTTTTTAAAGGAATTTCATTTCTCCAACCTTCAACTACTTTTTCATCTAATTTTGCAGTCATTTCAGTTTCAATAAAACCTGGAGCAACTACATTACTACGAATATTACGAGAACCTAATTCTAATGCTACAGATTTTGAGAATCCTAAAATTCCTGCTTTTGAAGCTGCATAATTTGCTTGACCAGCATTTCCTTTTAATCCAACAACTGAACTCATGTTGATAATTGAACCTGCACGTTGTTTCATCATCGGACGAATTACTGCTTTGGTTAAATTAAAAACAGATTTTAAATTTACTTCAATTACTTTATCAAAATCTTCTTCAGAAATACGCATTAACAAATTATCTTTTGTAATACCTGCGTTATTTACTAACACATCAATAGTTCCGAATTCTTCTAAAACGTTTTTAGCCAATTCTTGTGCTGCATCAAATTCAGCTGCATTTGATTGGTATCCTTTTGCTTTTACTCCTAATGCTTTCAACTCATTTTCTAAGGCAGTTGCTGCTTCAACAGAAGAGCTATACGTAAATGCAACGTTACATCCTTGATTTGCAAACTCTAAGGCAATTCCTCTACCAATTCCTCTAGTAGCACCTGTAATAATTGCAGTTTTATTTTCTAAAAGTTTCATTTATTAGTTGTTTTAATCGCAAGGCCATAGCCAAGGGTTTTATTCCCAAAAGCTTGCCTCTAAATTCTTACATATTTTTTTTGATACCCAAGATGCTTATATCTGGGTAGTTTATTGGATTCAAATATAAAAATAAATTCCCGTTAAAAACGGGAATTTACTCTAATATGTATGTAGTTTCTTATGCTAAAACTTTAGCTACCATTTCTCCAATTTTAGCAGGAGACTCTACAACGTGAACTCCATTTTCAGCTAAAATTTTCATTTTTGCTTGAGCAGTATCATCAGCACCACCAACGATAGCACCTGCATGTCCCATTGTTCTACCAGCTGGAGCAGTTTGACCTGCAATAAAACCAACTACTGGCTTACGGTTACCGTCAGCTTTAATCCAACGAGCAGCTTCAGCTTCTAAGTTACCTCCAATTTCACCAATCATTACGATTGCTTCAGTTTCATCGTCATTCATTAATAACTCCACAGCTTCTTTAGTAGTAGTTCCAATAATTGGATCTCCACCAATACCAATAGCTGTAGTAATTCCGTAACCTTGTTTTACAACTTGATCAGCAGCTTCATAAGTTAAAGTTCCTGATTTAGAAACGATACCTACTTTACCTTTTTTGAAGATAAATCCTGGCATAATTCCAACTTTAGCTTCTTCTGGAGTAATTACTCCTGGACAGTTAGGTCATTACTAAAGTACAATCTAATTGATCAATATAAGCTTTTACTTTTACCATATCAGCAGTAGGAATTCCTTCAGTAATACAAATGATTACTTTAATTCCTGCTTCAGCAGCTTCCATAATAGCATCAGCAGCAAATGCTGGTGGTACAAAAATAATAGAAGTATCTGCTCCTGCTTTTTGTACAGCTTCATCAACTGTATTAAAAACTGGCTTTCCTAAATGCTCTTGACCTCCTTTACCTGGTGTTACACCTCCAACTACGTTTGTTCCGTAATCGATCATTTGGCTAGCGTGGAAAGTTCCTTCGCTTCCTGTAAAACCTTGAACTATAATTTTTGAATCTTTATTTACTAAAACACTCATTGGTTTGCTTTTTTTTTATTTTTTAAGACAGACAAAAATAACTTTTTAATTGTGTTTTCACAATTAATTTTAGGTTACTTTTTTTCTTTATTTGTTGCATTCTTTAAATAGATGACTTCTCTAAGAGTTTGACGGTATTCACGCTGTGGTGTTCCGAAGTATACTCCTTTTTTTAAGGATTTTGTAACTCCTGTTTGTGCCATTAAAACGGTACCTTTTTCAATAGTTAATCCACTAATAATACCTACTTGACCCCAAATTGTTACTTCATCTTCAATAACAGTACAACCAGCGATACCTGTTTGCGCTGCAATTAAACACTTTTTACCGATTACAGTATCGTGACCAATGTGAACTTGGTTATCAATTTTTGATCCAGCACCTATTAATGTATCTCCTGTTACTCCTCTATCAATAGTACAAGAAGCTCCTAAATCTACATTATCTTCAAGTACTACTCTACCTCCAGAAATTAGTTTATCAAAACCTTCTGGTCGATTTTTGTAATAGAAAGCATCTCCTCCTAAAACTGTATTGGCGTGAATTGTAACATTATCACCTATTACGCAGTTATTATTGATTGCTACGTTGGCGTGAATTAAACAATTTTTTCCAATCGTTACATTTTCACCAATAAAAACATTTGGTTGTATAATTGTTCCTTCTCCTATAATAGCCGACTCAGCAATACTACTTTTTGAAGCTATAAAAGGATTGAAATGTTTTGTTATTTTATTGAAATCTCTAAAAGGATCATCAGAAATTAATAATGATTTTCCTTCAGGGCATTCTACTTTTTTATTAATTAAAATAGTAGTTGCAGCAGAGTTTAAGGCTTTATCGTAGTATTTAGGGTGATCTACAAAAACAATATCTCCTTTTTCTACTACGTGAATTTCATTAATTCCTAAAATAGGAAAATCGTTTTCTCCTACAAATTCTAAATTTAATAGAGCTGCTATTTGCTCTAAAGTTTGAGGCTGTTTGAATTTCATCTTTAAAAAGAAATTCCCGCTAAAGAGCGGGAATCGTATATTTATTCTTTAATTCGCTCTGTATATGCGCCTTTTTCTGTGTCGATTTTTATTTTGTCTCCTTCATTAATAAATAAAGGAACATTAATTCTAGCACCAGTTTCAACAGTTGCAGGCTTTGTAGCGTTTGTTGCTGTATTACCTTTAACACCTGGCTCTGTATGAGTTACTTCTAAGATAACATGCGATGGCATTTCTACAGATAATGGCATATTATCTTCAGTATTAATTAAAACAGTTACAACCTCTCCTTCTTTCATTAAATCTGGAGCGTCTAATACTGATTTTTGAAGTGTAATTTGGTTATAATCTTCAGTATTCATAAAGTGATAAGTATCTCCTTCTGGATATAAGTACTGAAATTTATGAGTTTCAACACGAACGTCTTCTATTTTATGTCCTGCAGAAAAAGTATTATCTAAAATTTTTCCTGTAGTAACACTTTTTAATTTTGTACGTACAAAAGCTGAACCTTTACCAGGTTTTACATGTAAAAACTCAATAACTTTATAGATATCGTGATTAAACTTTATACACAATCCTTTTTTAATATCTGATGTTGTTGCCATTTATTTTGATCTTTATAATTGCTCAATCAAGTGCAATTTTACTAATTAATTTGCTTTAAAATATCCTTTCATTATTCCACGATGCGAATCTTTGATAAACTGAATGATTTCATCACGCTCTGAAGTTGCTTCCATCTCAGCTTCAATAATATCTATCGCTTGTGAGTTGTTGTAGTTTTTCTGGAATAAGATTCGGTATATGTCTTGAACTTCTCTAATCTTTTCAGTAGTGAAACCTCTTCTACGTAATCCAACAGAATTGATACCTACATACGATAATGGCTCTCTAGCGGCCTTAACAAACGGAGGTACATCTTTACGAACCAAAGATCCTCCTGTAACAAAAGCATGATTTCCTACAGAGGCAAACTGGTGTACAGCTACCATACCCGCTAAAACTACATTATCACCGATGGTAACATGACCCGCTAACGTTGAATTGTTTGAAAAAATACAATTATCACCCACTTTACAATCATGAGCTATGTGACAATATGCCATAATTAAGCAATTATCACCAATAACTGTTTTCATTCTATCAGAAGTACCTCTGTTAATAGTAACACATTCTCTAATAGTTACGTTATCTCCTATTTCTACAGTGGTTTCTTCGTCGTCAAATTTTAAATCTTGAGGAATTGCAGAAATTACTGCTCCTGGAAAAATTCGACAGTTTTTACCGATGCGCGCACCTTCCATAATTGTAACGTTAGAACCAATCCAAGTTCCTGAACCTATTTCTACATTTGCATGAATGGTTGTAAAAGGCTCAATAACTACATTACGAGCTATTTTTGCTTGTGGGTGTACGTACGCAAGTGGTTGATTCATATTATTTTATTTTTGAAATTTGAGCCATTAATTCTGCTTCACAAACCAGCTTACCATTTGCATAAGCATACGCTTGCATATGTGCAATACCTCGTCTTATCGGTGTAATTAATTCACTCTTAAATATTAATGTATCTCCTGGTAATACTTTCTGTTTGAACTTTACGTTGTCCATTTTCATGAAATATGTTAAGTAGTTTTCAGGATCTGGTACTGTGTTTAATACTAAAACTCCACCACATTGTGCCATTGCTTCTACTTGTAAAACCCCAGGCATTACAGGTGCTCCTGGAAAATGTCCTACGAAGAAATCTTCATTCATCGTAACATTTTTCATTCCAACCACATGTTTGTCAGATAGTTCAATAATTCTATCAATTAATAAAAATGGTGGTCTGTGAGGTAAGATATCCATGATTTTATGAATATCCATTAATGGTGGTTGGTTTAAATCAAAAGTAGGAACGTTGTTTCTTTTCTCTTGTTTAATGATTTTAGCCAACTTTTTAGCAAATGTAGTATTTACTGAATGTCCTGGTTTATTAGCAATTACTTTACCTTTAATACGAGTTCCTGTTAAAGCTAGGTCTCCAATAACATCTAATAACTTATGACGTGCAGCTTCATTAGCCCAATGCAACGTTAAATTATCTAACACTCCGTTAGGTTTTACGGTAATATTTTCTTTATTAAAGGCTTTTTTAAGTTTTTGCATTGTGCTGTCTGACAACTCTTTGTCAACATAAACAATGGCATTATTTAAATCTCCTCCTTTAATTAAATCATTCTCTAATAAAGTTTCAATTTCGTGTAAGAAACTGAATGTTCTTGCTGCTGAAATTTCGTTTTTAAAATCAGAAATTTTATCTAAAGTAGCATTTTGAGTTCCTAAAATTTTAGTTCCGAAATCTACCATAGTAGTAATTTGGTACTCATCAGCTGGCATTAAAATAATTTCACTACCAGTTACTTCATCTTTGTACGAAATAATTTCTTTTACAACATATTCTTCTATTTCAGCCTCTTGCTCTACAATTCCTGCTTCTTCTAATGCTTCAATAAAAAACTTTGAAGAACCATCCATAATTGGTGGTTCTGAAGCGTTAACTTCAATAAGTAAATTATCAATATCTAAACCTACTGCAGCAGCTAATACGTGCTCAGATGTTTGAATTTGAACTCCGTTTTTTTCAAGGTTAGTACCTCTTTGTGTATTTGTTACGTATTCAGCTTTTGCTTCAATTATTGGGCTTCCTTCTAAATCTACACGCTTAAAAGCGAATCCGTGATTTTCTGGTGCTGGTTTAAAAACCATTGTAACTTGATTACCTGTGTGTAACCCTACACCTGATAATGTTATTTCGTTTTGTATTGTTTTTTGTTTCTTACTCATTGTTTGAATTTTGAGCATTCAACTCTTTTTCTATTTTATGTACCGTTGTTGCTAACTTTGGTAAGTTTTTAAAGTGTACATACGATTTACTATAGTCAGAATATCCGAAGGCAGGAGATCCCTGAACAACTTCGTCATCTTTTAAACTTTTTCCTATTCCTGCTTGCGCTTGGATTTTTACATTATTTCCAATAGTAATGTGTCCAACAATACCTACTTGACCTCCAATCATACAGTTTTCTCCTATTTTTGAAGAACCTGCAATTCCTGTTTGAGAAGCTATTACGGTATTTTTTCCTATCTCAACATTGTGAGCTATTTGAATTTGGTTATCTAACTTTACTCCTTTACGAATAATTGTTGAACCTAAAGTTGCTCTATCTATAGTTGAATTTGATCCTACATCAACATTATCTTCTATAATAACGTTTCCAATCTGTGGAATTGCTTTATACTCTCCATTTTCATCAGGAGCAAAACCAAATCCATCTGCACCTATTACAGTTCCTGAATGAATCTTACAATTTTTACCTATAACTGTTTCTGAATAAATTTTTACTCCTGCGAAAACAACCGTATTGTCTCCAATAACTACATTGTCTCCAATATAAGAATTAGGGTAAATTTTCACATTATTTCCAAGCACCACATTTTCACCTATGTAAGCATAAGCTCCAATGTATTCATTATCTCCAATAGTCACAGAATCTGCCATAAAGTGAGGATTTTCTCTTCCTACTTTATTGTTCTTCACTTCGTTATAAAACTCTAATAATTTTGAAAATGATTTGTATGCATTTTCAACCTTGATTAAAGTTGTTTCTATTTCCTTTTCAGGAACAAAACTTTTATTAACAATGGCTACAGTTGCCTTTGTTGAATAGATATATGAATTATATTTCGGATTAGATAAAAAGGTTAATGACCCCAAGGTACCTTCTTCTATCTTGGAAAGTTTAGATACTTCAGCTTCTGGGTTTCCTACAATTTCACCCTCCAAAATATCGGCTATTTGTTGTGCTGTAAATTTCATTAAGTGCAAAAGTAATTATTTTTGTTCAATTACCTCTCCATTCGTATTTGTTTCTAATACTTAGTCTAAGTGATTTTTTTAGGATAACATAGATAATGCTTTACTACAGGCTTCGTTAACGCTTTCAAATTTAGTTGATCAGATGCTTTTGCAATATCTTTTAACTTACCTTTTTTTGTGTAAATTTTTATAGGCTTATCAGAATTATAAGCTTGATGTTTAATTTTATTTGAAAAAACAAAATACTCTAACTCCTCATCGGTTAGATTTACTAGCTTTTGAAGTTTTCTCCTTCTTTTTTCAATATATTCTTCTGAAAATGGTTTCTCTTGAATTTCAATCCTTAAAAGATTTCTATCTATAATTTTCTTTGCTAAGGTAGATAACACAAAATCTTCATGATTTTTCCATTCTTTGATAGCCGAAAAGATGTCATAATCATCTAACTCAGAAAATATCTGTAAGGTTTTCCCTGAAAAATTTTCACTAGTTATTTGGTTGTACAAAAAGTATTTTAATGCTGAACTTGCTGGCAGCTCTACTCCTTTTGTGGCTAAGTCTTTTGCTCGTTTTAAGATGCTAACTAAAAGATTTTCTGCTACTAATCCTGTTTTGTGTAAATACACCTGCCAATACATTAAACGACGTGCAATAATAAATTTTTCAACAGAATAAATTCCTTTTTGTTCTATTACCAATTCATTATCTACCACATTCATCATCGCAATTAAGCGATCAGAAGAAATATTTCCTTCGGCAACACCAGTATAAAAACTATCTCTTTTTAAATAATCTAATCTATCAATATCTAATTGGCTTGATATTAATTGATATAAGAATTTACGTGGATGTTTTCCTTCAAAAACTTCAATGGCTAAACTTAATTTTCCGTCAAACTCCTCATTAATAGCTTTCATAAACTTTAAAGAAATCTCTTCGTGAGTAATTCCGTTTACAATACTATGCTCTAAAGCGTGTGAAAAAGCTCCGTGACCAATATCGTGCAGTAAAATAGCTATGTATAAAGCATTCGCTTCATCTTCAGAAATTTCAACATTTTTTACGCGCAATACACGAACTGCTTTTTGCATTAAGTGCATACAACCAATTGCGTGATGAAAACGTGTGTGATTCGCCCCTGGATACACCAAATTTGACAATCCCATTTGAGTTACTCTACGTAATCTTTGAAAGTATGGATGCTCAATAATGTCAAAAATTAGTGAGTTTGGTATTGAGATAAATCCGTAAATCGGATCGTTAATTATCTTTAGTTTATTGGTTGTCGATTTCTTCAAAATGTATAATTCCTTGAATTTTAAACAAAAAAATCATAATTTATCAACAAAACCAAATTAACAAGCGTTTAATTAACGTATTTTTAGCTTTTAAAAACGCAACAAAACTCCTTTTAGACGTTATTACTTGTATAGTCTACTATGACAACGATTTTGTTTTAGTAAAAATTTGATGAAAAATTATGATGAAAAACATACATATTCTTTGGGTTGATGATGAAATAGATTTATTAAAACCACACATATTATTTTTAGAGAAAAAAGACTACAAAGTAACTACTTGTACTAACGGAGCTGATGCAATTGACATGGTTGATGAAAACAGTTTTGATATTGTTTTTTTAGATGAAAATATGCCAGGTATTACAGGCTTGGAAGCCTTGTCTGAAATAAAACAGAAAAACCCTAACCTTCCTGTAGTAATGATTACCAAAAGTGAGGAAGAGTACCTTATGGAAGAAGCTATCGGATCTAAAATTGCTGATTATTTAATTAAGCCAGTAAATCCGAACCAAATATTATTGAGTTTAAAAAAGAATTTAGATCATTCTCGTTTAGTTTCAGAAAAAACCACTTCAAACTACCAACAAGAATTCAGAAAAATCTCAATGGATTTAGCCATGGTGAATTCTTATGAAGAATGGAGTGAACTCTATAAAAAACTAGTACACTGGGAGCTTGAATTAGAAGATATTAATGATACAGGAATGTTAGAGATTTTAGAATCTCAAAAATCGGAAGCTAATTCTCAGTTTTTTAAATTCATTAAAAAGAAGTATCAAAACTGGTTAACTAGCAACGATAAACCTACATTTTCTCATACTTTATTTAAAGATTATGTCGTTCCTAACTTGTCTAAAGAACAAGGAGTTTTATGGGTGGTAATCGATAATCTTCGTTATGATCAATACCGAGTTTTAGAGCCATTTATCAATAATTATTATAAAAAGGAAGAAGAGTACTCTTATTACAGTATTTTACCTACTGCTACGCAGTATGCTCGTAATGCGATATTTTCTGGACTCATGCCTTCAGAAATGGAAAAAAGATTCCCTAAAGATTGGAAAAATGATACTGATGAAGGTGGTAAAAACTTATTTGAAGCTGAATTTTTAGACGATCAAATTAAACGTTTAGGATTAGATATTAAACATGAATATTACAAAATTGTTTCGCTAAAAAGCGGAAAAGATTTAGCCGACAATTACAACGGAACAAAGCAAAACGATTTAACAGCTGTTGTTTTTAACTTCGTTGATATGCTTTCACATGCTAAAACTGAAATGGAAGTAATTAAAGAATTGGCGGGTGATGATAAAGCATATCGTTCTTTAACGGTAAGTTGGTTTAAAAACTCTCCGCTATATGACATCATTCAAAAGGCGCAAAAATTAGGTCAAAAACTTATTATTACTACTGATCATGGTACGATAAACTGTAAACATCCTACCAAAGTTATCGGTGATAAAAATATCAGCTCAAACCTACGTTATAAAACAGGTAGAAGTTTAAGTTATGAAGATAAAGATGTATACGCAGTTAAAAATCCAAAGGATATATTTTTACCAACTGTAGCAATTAACAGTCCGTTTATTTTCACAAAAGAAGATTTGTTTTTTGCCTATCCTAATAACTACAATCACTTTGTAAAGTATTATAAAAACACCTATCAGCATGGTGGAATTTCTTTAGAAGAAATGATTATTCCCTGTGCAGTTTATAATCCAAAGTAATCTAAAAAAGGAAAATTAACTAACGTGTAAATTCTACTAGTCAAAACAAGTTTTCTTCTTTATTTTTGCTTTTATGAACAAAAACTATTCATTAAACGAATTAACAGCTATTGCTGAAGAAATCGTTACAACAGCACCACATAAAATATTGTTATTTTATGGAGAAATGGGCGTTGGTAAAACTACATTAATCAAAGAATTATGTAAAGTTTTAGGGGTTGAAGACATCGCTAGCTCCCCTACCTTTTCTTTAGTTAATGAATATAGAACGACCACCAATGAAACGGTTTATCATTTCGATTTTTACCGTATTGAGGATGAAGAAGAAGCCTATGACATGGGTGTTGAAGATTATTTTTACAGTAATAATTGGTGTTTAGTAGAATGGCCAGAAAACATTAAAAATTTACTACCTTTAGATACTGTTTCCATCTCAATTAGCTTATTAGAAAACGGGCAACGAAACATTCAATTAAAAACCAACTAATTACATGGGGTCTATTTCACCTTTTACCAAAGAGCAGTTAATGCCACAAACCGAAATGCTTGAAATTAAAAAGCAAAAAGGCGAATTGTTTATCGGTTTACCAAAAGAAACCCATTTTGAAGAAAAACGAATTAGTTTAACCCCTGATGCTGTAGGTGCTCTTGTTGCCCACGGACATCGAATTGTTGTTGAAACTGGTGCCGGAGACGGTGCAAATTACAGTGATAAAGAATACTCTGATGCTGGTGCAAAAATTTCGTACGATGTTAAAGAAGCTTTTGCTTGTAATATTGTTTTAAAAGTTGAACCGCCTTCTTTAGATGAAATTCAGATGTTAAATCCGCAAACGGTGTTAATTTCTGCATTACAACTTAAAACACAAGACAAAAAATACTTTGAAGCTTTAGCTAAAAAACGAATTACCGCTATTGCTTTTGACTATATTAAAGATGAACATGGTGTTTACCCTATTGTAAAATCATTAAGTGAAATTGCAGGAATTGCTTCAATGCATATTGCTGCTGAACTTATGACAGCTTCTTCTGGAGGTAATGGTTTACTATTAGGAAATATAGGAGGTGTACCTCCTACCGATGTAGTTATTTTAGGAGCTGGTACCGTTGGTGAATTTGCTGCTAGATCTGCTATTGGTTTAGGTGCAAGAGTTAAAGTTTTTGATAATTCAATAACTAAACTTAGAAAGCTACAAAGCTGTGTGAGTTCTCCTATTTACACTTCTACAATTCAACCAAAAACCCTTCAAAAAGCACTAATGCGTTGCGATGTGGCTATTGGAGCTATTAGAGGTAAGGATCGTTCGCCAGTTGTTGTTACCGAAGAAATGATAGAGCAAATGAAAGATGGCGCTGTAATTGTTGATGTAAGTATTGATAGAGGTGGTTGTTTTGAAACTTCTCAAATCACAACACATAGCAAACCTACTTTCTCTAATCATGGCGTAATTCACTATTGTGTTCCTAATATTCCCTCTAGGTATTCAAGAACAGCATCTGTATCTATTAGTAATATTTTCACTCCTTATTTGTTAGAAATTGCTGAAGAAGGAGGCTTTGAAAATGCCGCTCGTTTTGATAAGAGCTTACGTAATGGTATGTATTTTTATCACGGAATTTTAACGAATAAAACAGTAGCTGATTGGTTTGATTTACCCTATAGAGATATCAACTTACTCTTTTTCTAAAGTTTCAAAAACGAGATATAATAAAGTAAAAATGTTACCAAAAGAATAATATAAGTTATTACTTTTGCCTTTCAATTTTAAAGTATGCAGTGGTTAAAACGTTTTGGTTATTATTTAATAGGTATTGCCCTAGGTAGTTTAGTAGTTCTTTTTATCTGGAAAGGAAAAGATGTTTCTTTTGACTACGGAATGGATGCTCGTACTTTAAAAACGATCAGAATTAAAGAGCGTTTATTTTCTGAACAAGCTCAACAAGTATTAGCTACCTCTAAAATTGACACTACTACAATTTCAACTATTTTAACCCATGGTGATGTTGACTTTGGAAAAAGTAAACCTCGTTTAAAACCTTGTGCTGAGTATTTTATTACTGGAAAAGATAGCTTAAAACATATTGATTTATACGTAATACGCTGCGGTTCTACGTCAACTATCGGTAAAATTACGATTAACTAACAGTTTTTGTATTTGTCATATAAGCCTACTCCATTCAAAATCATCGGGATAATTTTTTCTAATCGTTTTTGTTTGGTAGCTTCTCTTTTTGCTTCAGATATATAATCTGAAAACTCTCTTTGTTTACTTAAAGAAAAAACGTTGAAAGCCTCTTTTAATCTCTCATCTTTATCAAACTCTAATTGAAGCTCATCAGGAATCGACAAAGGTTTTGTATTCCTTTTAACCTTTAATTCTTTTCCTTCTTCAGAATTTTTAATTGCTTCTAAAGCATATTGTTTTACTAAATCAGGCTGAATATCTTCTACTGTAAAAAACCTCCATTGACGCATCGCTTGTGTTTTTCCTTCTTGCGCATTGACCAACTTTTTTTGTTCATCAATTAAAAAACTTCCTTGAAAAAACCACAATCCGCAATAATTTTTAAAAGCAGAGAGTCCTACTATATTTTTTCCTTTATGAACATATACGGGCGCTCCCCATTTAACAGTTTCTTCAAAACCTACTTCTAACAAAACAGAACGCAAGAGATTTAACTCTTGCGTCCATGTATTTTTTTTATTGATATATTCTGTTACTTTAGCATTCATTAAGCTATCGACTCTTCTAATGAAACCATCCAATTTACACCATATTTATCTCGTAACATTCCAAATTTACCACCCCAAAAAGCTTCTTCAAGAGGCATCATTACAAAAGCTCCTTCTGAAAGTCCATTAAAAATGGCTACAGCTTCATCTTCGTCTTCAGTATTTATACTAACTGCAAAGTTATTTCCATTGGTAAAAGCCTCATGTTCATTCAAATAATCAGAAGCCATAAGAGCAATATTTCCTGCTTCTAACATACAGTGCATTGTTAATTCCATAGCCTCAGCAGGTACATTTTTACATACTTCTTCTGGTGCATCTTTAAATTGCATTAACATGGTTACTTCTCCACCTAATACATCAGCATAAAAAGTCATTGCTTCTTTGCAGTTTCCGTTAAAATGTAAATACGTACTTGCTTGCATATTAGTTGTTTTTTAGTTAGCTATATCACTTGTAAATTTTATACGCATTAAACGTAATTCATCATCATCATAATCGCCATCAAACTCATCTAAAGCATCTTGAATTTTATCTGTTTCAGCTTCCATAAAATACTCATGGATTTCTTCTTGCTGATCTTCATCTAATAAGTCATCAATTGCATAATCGATGTTCAACTTAGTACCAGAAAACACAATAGCTTCCATTTCTTTAATCAACTCAGACATTTCTAAACCTTTTGAACTTGCTATATCTTCTAAAGGTAGTTTTCTATCTGTATTCTGAATAATATATAGTTTTAATCCTGAATTTACTCCTGTACTCTTAACGATTAAATCATCAGGACGCATGATATCATTTTCTTCTACATATTTAGATATCAATGCAACAAAGTCTTTACCATATTTTTTAGCTTTTCCTTCTCCAACACCATGAACTTTTGCTAACTCATCTAAATCAATTGGATATTTTAAAGCCATATCGTCTAAGGATGGATCTTGAAAAACTGCAAAAGGAGGAACTCCTAATCGTTTCCCTACAGTTTTTCTTAGATCTTTCAGCATTGCCACCAACTTATCATCAACTCCTCCAGCATTTGACTTTTCGTTTGTTATTATGGTACCGTCATCAGCTGTTTCGTAGACATGGTTTTCAGTCATCATAAAAGAAACAGGATTTTTCATAAACTGTTTACCTTCTTTTGTGATTTTTAAAACCCCGTACTGTTCAATCTCTTTTTTGATAAGATCTGCTACTAATACCTGACGAATTAACGCCATCCAATAGTGATTATCTTTAGCTTTTCCTACTCCAAAAAATGGTTGTTCGTTTGTTTTGTGAGACTTTAGTAATGCATTTTCTTTACCTATGATAGTATTTACTATTTCTTTAGGCTTATACATTTCACTAGTATTTTTAATAACCGATAATAAGGTTACTACTTCGTCTTTTGCTTCGTGTTTTTTCTTCGGATTACGCATATTGTCATCCATATCAGCTCCTTCACCATTTACTTCATCGAATTCTTCTCCAAAATAGTGTAACAAATATTTACGCCTATTCATTGAAGTTTCTGCATATCCTACTACTTCTTGTAACAATGCATGTCCAACCTCTTGTTCAGCTACTGGCTTATTAGCCATAAATTTCTCAAGCTTTTCTATGTCTTTATATGAATAGAAAGTTAAACAGTAACCTTCACCTCCATCTCGACCTGCTCTACCTGTTTCTTGGTAATAACTTTCTAAACTTTTAGGAATATCATGGTGGATAACGTAGCGTACATCTGGTTTGTCGATTCCCATACCAAAAGCAATAGTAGCAACAACAACATCACAGTCTTCCATCAAAAACATGTCCTGATGCTTTACTCTCGTTTTAGCATCTAAGCCTGCATGATACGGAACTGCATTGATACCATTTACTTGTAAAACCTGAGCTATTTCTTCTACTTTTTTTCGACTCAAGCAATAAATAATCCCTGATTTACCTTGTCGTTGTTTTATAAAACGAATGATATCTTTTTCTACTTCTTTAGTTTTTGGACGTACTTCGTAAAATAAATTGGCTCTGTTAAAGGATGCTTTGAAGACGTTTGCATCCGTCATTCCTAGTGTTTTTAATATATCTTCTTGAACTTTCTCAGTAGCTGTAGCAGTCAAACCAATAATTGGCACATTATCAATTTGCTTAATAATACTACGTAAATTTCGGTATTCAGGTCTAAAATCGTGTCCCCACTCTGAAATACAGTGTGCTTCATCAATTGCTACAAAAGATATTTTTTGGTTTCTTAAAAAATCTACATATTCTTCTTTAATAAGTGATTCTGGAGCTACATATAATAATTTAGTAACACCAGACTCTATGTCAGATTTTACTTGGGCAATCTCCGATTTGTTTAATGAAGAGTTTAATACATGGGCTATTCCATGATTTTCAGAAATACCTCTAATAGCATCTACCTGATTCTTCATCAAAGCAATTAAAGGTGAAATTACAATAGCTGTACCTTCTTTCATTAGTGCTGGTAATTGGTAACACAGCGATTTACCTCCCCCTGTTGGCATGATTACAAATGTGTTATGATTTTCTAACACACTATTCACTACAGCTTCCTGTAGCCCTTTGAACTTATTAAACCCGAAGATCTTTTTTAATGATCCATATAAATCCGTCTGCTCTTTATTCATCTTCTAATATCAAAAATTAAAAACGAGAACTAATTTACAAAAAATCCTAACAATAAACAGCCGAAACTTTCTTTTTATTAAAAAGATTTTCTTCCTAAATATTCCTATTTTTACACTCTAAAAATTTCTTAAAACTTTTTTAACTTGAAAGACGCAAACGCTACTCTCTCAATAGCAAAAGAAACTATACTTATAAAAAGTAATACTCTTGCTAATTTAGCAAAATTATTAAATAGCTCTTATACAAGTGTTGTAACTTTATCGTTAAGTTTAAAGATAACAACAGCTATACTAACACGATTCTCTTTCAATATTAATTAAATACGAAGTTTTCTAATATGGCAGAAAAAGAAATGTCTTTTTTAGATCATCTTGAAGAATTAAGATGGCATTTAGTTAGAAGTTTTACTGCAATTTTTGTGGTAGCAATTGTCATTTTTGCAAATATCAAGTTTGTATTTAATGAAATTTTATTAGCACATTTAAAACCTGATTTTGCTACCTATAAATTCTTCTGCAAAACATTTACAGCTATAGGAATTGATAGTAGTTTTTGTAACATAAGTTTTAATCAAACACTACAAGCTTTAAACCCTACTCAGCAATTAATGACGGGAATTTGGTCTTCGCTAATTTTAGGTTTTGTGGTTGCTTTTCCATATGTTTTATGGGAAATATGGCGTTTTATAGCTCCTGGTCTTCATCAAAATGAAAGAAAGAAATCTAAAGGATTTATTTT
Organism: Tenacibaculum sp. TB-56; assembly: GCF_059716275.2. Taxonomy (NCBI): domain Bacteria; kingdom Pseudomonadati; phylum Bacteroidota; class Flavobacteriia; order Flavobacteriales; family Flavobacteriaceae; genus Tenacibaculum; species Tenacibaculum sp. TB-56. The sequence continues at coordinate 2,597,410 of NZ_CM201367.1, forward strand.
CACTTCCTCTTTCTTATTTTTCTTAGGAGTTTTATTTAGCTATTACGTTATTTTACCAATGTCTGTTTATTTCTTTTACAATTTTGAAATATCAGATGCTATCCAAAATAACTTTAAAGTTGATGCTTATATAGGTCTAATAACCAATACTCTTATAGGAGTTGCTGTATTTTTTGAGTTGCCTGTAGTAATTTATTTCCTTTCTAAAATAGGATTGATTACTCCTGAGTTTTTACGAAAATACCGTAAACATGCATTAGTTGTTGTCTTGATTTTATCAGCAATTATAACACCTCCTGACGTTGCAAGTCAAATAATTGTATCGGTTCCTATCATGATTTTATATGAGATTAGTATTTATATCTCAAAGTTTGTAATAAAAAAACAACAAAAGAATGTCACAAAAAGTCCAAGAGTTTAATGAGTACCGTTCAAAAATGAACGAGAAAATTCTAGCATCAGATAATAAAGTAATCAAACGTATTTTTAATCTAGATACTAATGCTTATGCAGAAGGTCATTTGTCAGTAAAAACTAAAGAATTATTAGGTTTGGTTGCTTCTGCTGTATTACGTTGCGACGATTGTATTGCTTATCATTTAGAAACAGCGTACAAAAATGGCGTTACCAAGGAAGAAATGATGGAAACTATGAGTATTGCTACTTTAGTAGGCGGAACCATTGTGATTCCTCATTTACGAAGAGCTGTAGAGTTTTGGGAAGCTTTAGAAAACGAAGCCTAACTTTATCGTGCAATTGTTTAAGAGGATTTTAAGAAACTGTTTTGTTACTTTTACACTTTTAAACAATTCCACTTTCAACTATAAGAAATGAAATTAAGAGCAGATAACATACAAAAAGTTTACGGTAACAGAAAAGTTGTAAAAGGTATTTCTTTAGAGGTAGAGCAAGGTGAAATTATCGGATTACTAGGTCCGTAACGGAGCAGGAAAAACGACTTCTTTTTATATGATTGTTGGTATGATTAAGCCAAATGACGGTCATATATTTTTAGATGATGAAGAAATAACTACTGATGCAATGTACAAACGTGCTCAAAAAGGAATTGGTTATTTAGCGCAAGAAGCTTCTGTTTTTAGAAAATTATCTGTTGAAGATAATATTATGTCTGTTTTAGAATTTACAAACAGAACCAAAACCGAAAGAAAGCAACGCTTAGAAGAATTAATTGATGAATTTAGTTTAGGTCATGTTCGTAAAAACCGTGGTGACTTATTATCTGGTGGAGAACGTCGTAGAACAGAAATAGCTCGTTGTTTAGCTTCTGATCCTAAATTTATTTTATTAGATGAGCCTTTTGCAGGTGTAGACCCAATTGCCGTAGAGGATATTCAAGGAATCGTTGCTCAATTAAAGAATAAAAACATCGGAATTTTAATTACAGATCACGATGTACAAGCTACCTTAGCTATTACTGATAGAACTTATTTAATGTACAATGGTGGTATTTTAAAAGAAGGTACCCCTGAAGAGTTGGCAGAAGACGAAACAGTTCGTAAAGTATACCTTGGAAAAGATTTTGAACTGAAAAAGAAGAATTTTGAGAACAATCACGCGATTACTCAGAATCATTTTATAATTGAGAGTGCTAAAGAAGATGAAATTCTAGCCTCTTTTTCAGAAGTTTATCATAATCACAATTTAAAAGAAGGATTCAAACTATACAGAAAAAAGGGAAATACCAGTTCTTTCCTTGTAATACCTTCTGATAAAACAGACTTTGTTGATTTTTGTAACATCTGTATTGATATTAAAAATATAGATGTGAAAGGAAATATTAAAGTTTCTGATCACAGTTACAGTAAAATAGCTAACTATAACGATTGGTGTAATTTCAAAATAGACACTGATAAAGTTATATTAACGAATAGAAACAATGAAAATTGGGACATCTTCAAAGGCGGAGACTATTCAAAAAACAAACATATAAGTAAACCTTTTGCAGAAGATAAATTATCCTTAGATAACTACCACTTCATAATGGATATTTATGATCCTGAAAAAAGTAATTAATACAAAAAACCACGTTGTTAACAACGTGGTTTTTTTATGACTTCACTCTTCTACTCGAGATTGTTTTTATACTTTTGACGAAAGTTTTTTATCTGAATTATTTACAAGAGATAACACTACATATGAAAGAATAATCATAGGTACTGCAACTATCTTTAAGGTAATAATTAACACTACAGACAAAGCTAAGAACACATATTTTATCACATTATCTTTAAAATAAAAATTTTTAAACTTTAAAGAAAATAACGGAATTTCAGCATTCATCAAATACGTAAATAATGCAGTTATAGTCAATAAAAAATATTGATTTTCTATCAAACCTTTAAAAAACGATTCTTTATCAAACTGAGCTATTAATGGTAATGAAATTACAAATAAACTCATTGCTGGTGTTGGTACACCAATAAAACTATCCGATTGACGTTCGTCGATATTAAACTTAGCCAAACGATACCCAGCCCCTAGTGTTAATATCAACCCTAAATATGGCAAATTACTACCAGTAGCCCCATATGTATCAACACCAAAGTAACCAACAGCATCAACATCAAAAGCATTTACCAACATTTGCATCATCACAATTCCAGGTACTACACCACTCGTTACCATATCTGCTAAACTATCCAATTGTTTTCCTAACTCTCCTTGTACATTTAACATACGTGCTGCAAATCCATCAAAAAAATCAAAAAGAATTCCTGTCATTACTAAAATTGCCGTTGCAAAAAAGTCTCCTTTAATCGCAAAAACAGTAGCAATTGTACCACATAACAAGTTTCCTAAAGTCAATAAATTTGGAATGTATTTTTTGATATTCATAGTGTTTCATAATTTACAGCTAAAATAAGAAATCATTTGATGAGTTTTATGTTTTAGCTATTTTTTGTCATATTTGTTATAAATGCTATAACGCAGTATTATGCCAATTATTTCAGACATATTTTCACCCAGCCTACCTTTTAAAAATGGGCATTTTAACACAATATATCGTCCTTTGTTCATGAAAAACACAATTGTGTATGACCGAACAAGAGTAACAACTTGGGATGCTGATTTTATAGATTTAGATTTTTCTTTCGTAGGTTCAAAAAGCTTAGTATTGTTAATTCATGGATTAGAAGGGAGTTCACAATCAAACTATATGATTACCACTTCTAATTACCTTAATAAAAAAGGGTTTGATACTGTTTGCATGAATCTGAGAGGGTGCAGCGGAGAAGACAATTTACTTTTAGGAACATACCACAGTGGTAAAACTGATGATGTTGATTTTATTATAAAATACCTAAATAAAAATTACAGTTATGATGAAATTATTCTTGTCGGATTTAGTTTAGGAGGAAACCTAACGTTGAAATATTTGGGTGAATATAGCGACATTCCTTCGGAAGTAAAAGGAGGTGTAGCTGTTTCTGTACCTGTTGATTTAACCTCTTCACAAGCTGAATTGAACAAGCTAAAAAACAAAATATACCTGAATGAGTTCTTAAAAACAATGAAATTAAAACTTTTAAAAAAAGCTGAAAAATTTCCTGATTTTAAACTCAACAAAGAATTGTTATTTAAAGCAAGTAAGTTTCGCCACTTAGAAAAACAATACACAGTTCCTGTCTTTGGTTTCGAAAGTTCTGAAGACTATTGGCAAAAAGCAAGCTCAAAACCTTTTATTCCTGAAATAAAAGTCCCAACATTACTTATAAATGCTTTAAATGATAGTTTTTTATCAAAAGAGTGCTTTCCTACAAAAGAAGCCAAAAACATGAAGAACTTTTATTTGTTAACCCCAAATTATGGCGGACATGTTGGTTTTATATCATCTTTTACCAATACTGAAAATGACTGGTTAGAAAAACGTATTGCTCAATTTATAGAGGAAACTATTGGAATTAAACATTAACCTAAAAATTCATAACTATATGAATCGGTTTTATGATATTTGTAAAACACTCATGTAGTTTAGCTTTTTATGATGATAAAAAAATTTGCTTTCATTTTACTTACTTTATTAAGTATTACCGTAGGAATTTCTCAAAACACGAATACTTTAACTTTATCTAAATTTTCACAAATAAGTGTAATTACCTCAGGACCAGGAGAAGCTTTATATGAAAAATTTGGGCACACAGCGGTTCGTGTAAAAGATCCTGTTTTACAAGTTGATTTAATCTATAACTACGGTATTTTCGATTTTGAAGATCCTAATTTTTATATCAATTTCACAAAAGGATTTATGAAATATAAATTGGCTCGCTACCCATTTTATTTATCCTTAAAAAGCGCACAACAAGATGGTCGTTGGGTTAAAGAACAAGTTTTAAACTTAACACAACTTCAAAAATATGAGTTTTTTAAGTTTTTAGAAAACAATGCGCTTCCTGAAAACGCAAGTTACTTCTACGATCCTTTTTTTGACAATTGCGCTACCAGACCTCGTGATATCATCCAAAAAGTAGTAGGAGACAGTTTACTTTTTAAAGATGATTTTGTTTCAGAAGATTTATCACTGAGACAATTAATGAATAAAGAAATCAACCCGAATACATGGGGAAGCTTAGGAATCAATATAGCATTAGGAAGTAAACTAGATAAAACAGCAACTCCTTCAGAATATTTATATCTACCTGATTATGTTTTTGAAGCTTTAAAGGTTTCCAAGATTATCAAAGGTGATAAAGAAGAAGATTTAGTTCAAAAAACAAATATTTTACTAGATTTTGAAGAAAAAGAGGCAAAAAGTGATGCTTTTAGTCCTTTTTTAGCAATTTTACTCTTTTCTCTATTAGGACTATTTATCACCTATAAAGACATAAAAAACTCAAAAAGAACCAAATGGCTTGACTTTACGTTGTTTTTTACAACAGGAATTTTAGGTTTATTAATTGTATTCTTATGGTTTTTTACCAACCATTCAACAGCACCAAATAATTTTAATTTTTTATGGGCATTTGCTCCAAATATAATAGTAGCTTTTTTCTTATTAAAAAAAGAACCACCTATGTGGATTCGTAAATACTGTTTAGTTTTATTAGTTTTTTTACTATTTATTCCTATAGTATGGCTAACTAAAATACAGCTATACACCTACCCTATGATTCCTTTATTTATACTATTAGGAATTCGTTATTGGTATCTACAAAAAACTTTGAAGCGCTAATTCATACCCTTGTAAACCAAATCCGAAAAGTACACCTTTTGCATTTGGTGCGATATAACTTACATGTCGAAACTCCTCTCTTGCATGTATGTTAGAAATATGCACTTCAACCACTGGGGTTTCAATTGCTTTTACAGCATCACCAATACCTACAGAGGTATGTGTGTAGGCGGCAGCATTAAGTATGATTCCATCATAATCAAAACCAACTTCGTGTAATTTGTCTATTAACTCACCTTCTATATTCGACTGAAAATACTCTAATTCTACAGCGGTATATTTGTTTTTTAAATCTTTAAAAAAGTCTTCAAAAGAATTTGAACCATAAATGGTTGGCTCTCTTTTTCCTAATAAATTTAAGTTAGGTCCGTTAATTATAATTATTTTTTTCATTCTTAATATTTCTCGTAAAAATAGCTTTTTTAACTTTTTAGCATAAAAAAAGGAAGCAAAATTGCTTCCTTTTTAAAGTTTATTTTAAGGTACTCCTTAGAAATATAAAGCAAATCCTACAAGTCCTTGGAATACACCATCTTGATCATCTAAACCTACATTATATCTAAGGGCTGGTTTTAAACTTACATTTTCTCCTAAAAACCAAGCATAACCTGCTTGTAATCCTAACCATTTTAAATCACTGCTAGTGTTTCCAGTAAAATCTACACTCACAGGAAACTGACTTCCTATGTAATATTCTGCTCCAATCTTATATACAAAAGCATCAGCAAAACCATCATCTCCATAACCAAGACCAGCTTTAACAGCTAAATCATCAGCTACAAAATAACCACCATCTAAACCTATACTCCATGATGTATTTCCGTTTGATGTTGCTAAAGAGAAAGATGTATTTCCTGTAGTTGCTGAGCCTGTATTAGCTTCAATAACCCACTTTCCTTTTGCTGTTTGCCCGTTAGCCTCTTGTGCATTAGCTGTAAAACCTGCAGCTACCATAGCAATTACTAATAATAATTTTTTCATAATTTTTAAATTTATAATTTTAAGTTTGTGCCACAAAAGTAAACTAATTTTTCATTTTTTAATATTTTTTTTTTACAAAATCTCACAACTATACAGTAATGTCTTGGGAACAAACAATATCTGATTATACTAACTTTTTAAAAATTGAAAGAGGTCTTTCTAAAAACTCGATAGACAGCTATAAAAGAGATATAAATAAGCTTTCTTTGTTTGTAGAAAATCTAGAAAACGCTCCTTCTCCAATTCATATAACTACAGAAACTATTCAACAGTTCATTTATGAAACTAGTAAAAGTATCAATGCTCGTAGTCAAGCTCGATTAATTTCTGGTCTTCGTAGTTTTTTTGATTATTTAGTTTTTGAAGATTATCGAAAAGACAACCCAACCGATTTAATTGAAAGCCCGAACATTACGAGAAAACTTCCTGATACGTTAGAAAAAGAAGATGTAGATGAGTTAATTGCTGCTATCGATTTAAGTCACCCTCAAGGAGAACGCAATAAAACTATTATAGAAACTATTTACAGTTGCGGACTCCGTGTAAGTGAGTTAATCAATTTACAACTCTCTGATTTATTTTTTGATGAGGGCTATATTCAAGTTCTTGGAAAAGGAAATAAATACCGTTTTGTACCTATTCATATTACCACTATTCATCGATTGAACTTCTATATTAATGAAATCAGATCTCAAATAACTCCTAAAAAGGAAGATGAAGACACTGTTTTTCTAAATAGAAGAGGTAATAAGCTAACCCGTCAAATGATTTTTATTATTTTAAAAGAATTAGCTCAAAAAATCAATCTTAAAACAAGTATTGGTTCACACACATTACGACACTCTTTTGCTACTTATTTACTAAAAAACGGAGCAGATTTACGTGTTATCCAACAATTATTAGGTCACGAAAGTATTACGACTACCGAAATTTATGTCCATTTAGACAATAGTTACCTTAAAGAAGTGGTTGAGTTACATCACCCTAGAAGTGGTTTTAATTTAAATGAAGATGGAAAATAAACGAAAGTTTTGGGTACAAAAAAAGGCAAGCTACCTACATCACACCGCTACGACCTAATACCCTTGCTGCGTTCCCGCCCTGGGGGATTCAAAGGGAGCTGGTTGTGTAGGACTTGCCGATGCAAATTTACAACCATTTTTCCGTAAAAAACAACAAAATTTGCATAAAAAATCTGTAACATTTCTAAGTTTTTGAATACTAATAGGTTGTTGCTTTTATTTTTTGCTTTTAGCAGTATTAAATAAACGTAACATTAAAAAGAATATATTTGTATCACTAACTAAAATTACACAATGGAAAATCAAGCAAACAGCAAAAGCACAATTTTAAACTACGGATTATATCTAGGTATTATTGGAGTTTTTATTCATTTAGCTTTTTATGCAACAGGTACCTTAATTAAATTTGGATGGTTAAATGGAATCATTAGCTTTGTAGCAATGGTTGCTATCATCATTTTAGGAATCAAAAAATTTAAAACCGATAATGACGGGTTTTTAACCTTTGGACAAGCTTTAAAAGTAGGAGTTGGTATTGCTGTTATTAGCGCTGTAATTACTAGCGTTTACACATTATTATTTACAAATGTTATTGAGCCAGATTTTCAAACTCAAATGATGGAAGTACAAAAACAAGCATGGTTAGATGCAGGTATGAACGATGAACAAATTGAAGCTTCAGAAGCTATGGCTGAAAAATTTAGTAGCCCTGTAATAACTATTCCGGTGTCTTTAGTTGTTTCAGCTTTCTTCGGATTTATCATTTCTGCAATTGGAGGCGCTATCATGAAAAAAACAGAAGAAGAACAATATTAAAACATAGTTTAAACAGGTTAAAGTTTTACATAAAAGTAATACTTCGTAACTTTACCTGATAAATTTTGAACTAATTATATGGATATATCGGTAGTAATACCTCTTCTTAACGAAGAAGAGTCTTTACACGAATTACACGATTGGATTGGAAACGTCATGCAATCCAATCAGTTTTTATACGAACTCATTTTTATAGATGATGGTAGCACAGATACTTCTTGGAGTGTTATTGAAGAGTTATCAGCTAAAAACAAATCAGTTAAAGGAATTCGTTTTCAAAAAAACTACGGAAAATCTCAAGCGTTAGATGCTGGTTTTGGTATAGCACAAGGGCAAGTGGTTATTACCATGGATGCTGACTTACAAGACAGTCCAGATGAAATTCCTGAATTATATAAACTCATTACAGAAGACAACTTCGATTTAATTTCTGGTTGGAAGAAGAAGCGCTACGACAATGTTGTAACCAAAAATATTCCTTCAAAGTTATTCAATTGGGCGGCTCGTAAAACATCAGGGTTAAAATTACACGATTTTAATTGTGGATTAAAAGCTTATAAAAATGAAGTGGTAAAAGCGGTAAAAGTAAGTGGTGAAATGCACCGTTACATTCCTGTTTTAGCTAAAAATGAAGGTTTTAATCGTATTGATGAAAAAGTAGTACAACACCAAGCTCGTAAATACGGAGTTACCAAGTTTGGTATGGATCGTTTTGTAAACGGTTTTTTAGATTTAATTACTATTTCCTTTTTATCTAAGTTTGGTAAGCGCCCTATGCACTTTTTTGGTTTATGGGGAACCTTAATGTTTATTTTCGGATTCTTGTCTGCTTTTTTTATTGGAGTGATGAAAATTTACCACCTTACTGTGGGAGTAAAAGCAATACTAGTTACAAATAACCCTTGGTTTTACATAGCCTTAACTTCTATGATTTTAGGAACTCTTATGTTTTTAGCAGGATTCTTAGGTGAGCTAATAATTAAGAGCAATCCACAACAAAAACATTACAAAATTAAAGACCAACTGAATTTTTAAACTCGTACCTTTGTACGTTTTTTAATTTGATACATGAAAGAGATTTTAAACAACGCTAAACAGTGGCTTTCTGACGCTTTCGATTCGGAAACACAACAAGAAATTCAGCAATTAATTGACGCTAATGCTGAGGATTTAGCTGATCGTTTTTATAAAAATTTAGAATTCGGAACTGGTGGAATGCGCGGAATTGTAGGCGCAGGTACCAACCGAATTAACAAATATACTTTAGGTAAAGCAACTCAAGGCTTAAGTAATTATTTACACAAAACATATCCTGATAAAACATTAAAAGTAGCTATCGGTTACGATTGTCGCCACGACAGTGAATGGCTAGCTAAAGTGGTTGCGAATGTTTTATCAGCAAACAACATTCAAGTGTTTTTGTTTGAAGATATGCGCCCTACTCCAGAGTTATCTTTTGCGGTAAATTACTTAGGATGTGATGCTGGAATCGTATTAACCGCTTCACACAATCCACCAGAATATAACGGATATAAAGTATATTGGAATGATGGTGGACAAATTGTTCCTCCACAAGATACTGAAATTATCGACGAAGTAAACTCATTAGACTTTTCTGAAATTAATTTCAATGCAAAAGAAGAATTGATAACTTCTATCGGAAGCGAAATAGATGAAGCATTTTGGAAAGCTTCTTTAGCAAATGGAACTTTTGATATCAAAGGTCGTGAAGACTTAAAAATTGTTTTTACTTCGTTACACGGAACCTCTATCAAGTTAATTCCTGAAGTTTTAAAACGTGCAGGTTATACTCAAGTTCATATTGTTGAAGAACAAGCTATTCCTGATGGTGATTTCTCTACGGTAGAATCTCCAAATCCTGAAGAACCAGCAGCTCTTAAAATGGCGGTAGATTTAGCTAATAAAATTGACGCTGATATCGTATTGGGAACCGATCCTGATTCAGACAGAATTGGAATTGCTGTTAGAGATATAGAAGGGAACATGACCTTGTTAAACGGAAATCAAACCATGAGTATGATGACCGATTTCTTAATCAATGATTGGAAAAAACAAGGAAAACTAAACGGAAAGCAATTTGTAGGCTCTACAATTGTTTCTACCAATTTAGTGAATGAAATAGCCGATTCATACGGGGTTGAAACCAAAGTTGGTTTAACTGGTTTTAAATGGATTGCTAAAATGATTAAAGACCACCCTGAACTTGATTTTATTGGTGGTGGTGAAGAAAGTTTCGGTTATATGGTAGGCGATTTTGTGCGCGATAAAGATGCGGTTACCTCTGCCCTACTAGCTTGTGAAATCGCTGCTGATGCAAAAGCTAATAACAGTTCTTTCTATAAAGAATTATTAAACTTATATACACGTCATCATTTATATAAAGAACATTTAATTTCTTTAGTAAAAAAAGGAATGGACGGTGCACAACAAATCAAACAAATGATGGTTGATTTACGCAACAATCCTTTAATTGAAATCGACGGTTCTAAAGTTGAATTCTTGTATGATTATCAATCTTCAACAAGAAAAAACTTAATCACTGGTAAAGAAATAACAATAGACATTCCTAAATCGAATGTATTAATCTATCACACAGAAGACGGAACTAAAATTGCGGCACGCCCAAGTGGTACAGAACCAAAAATCAAATTCTATTTTAGTGTAAAAACTAAATTAAACACTATTAATGAATTTATTCAAGTAGAAAATGATTTAGACGCTAAAATCCAACGTATTATTAAAGATTTAAACTTATAATGAATTACTTTAAAAAGATTATTAAATATGCCATTCCCTACAAAAAGTATGGTTTATTAAATGTACTATTTAATATCTTGTATGCTTTTTTTTCTACTCTTTCTTTTTTAGCATTAATACCAATGCTAGATGTTATTTTTAAACCTGATTCTCCTAAAGTTACTGTAAAACCAGTATTTGAAGGTGTTTCAAAAATAATCGAGTATTTTAAAGAAACTATATCTTTTTATATATACCAAGTTGCTGGTGATGATAAAGCTAAGGCATTAATGCTTGTTGTTGGTTTAGTTATTATTACTTTCTTTTTTAAAAATATTTTTAATTACTTAGCAATGTATTTTATTACATTTTTAAGAAATGGAGTTTTAAAAGACATTAGAAACGAACTGTATAAAAAAACAATTGAGCTACCTCTTGCTTATTTTTCAGAAAAAAGAAAAGGCGATACTATGGCAAGAATTGGTACAGATGTATTAGAAATACAACATTCTTTTTTATCTATTTTAGAAATGTTGGTACGAGAACCATTAACCATCGTTTTTACCATTGTAGCTATGGTTGCTATTAGCTTTAAACTAACGCTTTTTGTTTTTATTTTCATCCCTCTTTCTGGGTATATCATTTCTTTAATAGGTAAAAGTTTAAAGCGAAAATCAGATAATGTACAAAAAGAGCAAGGGTATTTTTTATCATTATTAGAAGAAACTTTAGGCGGACTGAAAGTTATTAAAGGATTTACTGCTGAAAAAGAATTTCAGCAAAAGTTTGAAGACTCAACCAATCGATTCTATCACTATTCTAACACGTTATTAAACAGAACGAACTTAGCAAGTCCTGCAAGTGAATTTTTAGGAATTGGAGTTATTGCGGTGCTACTTTGGTATGGAGGTCAGTTAGTTATTACAGATGGTTCTTTAGATGGTGAAGATTTTATTGCTTATATGGGATTAGCCTACAATATTTTAACTCCTGCTAAAGCTATATCTAAAGCAAGTTACAATGTAAAAAGAGGAAATGCAGCTGCAGAACGTATTTTAGAAATTTTAGAAACTAAAAACCCTCTTGAAGATATTGAAAATGCAGTTGATAAGAAAACTTTCGATACCGAAATCACAATAAATAATATCTCTTTTAAATACGAAGACAATTACGTTTTAAAAGATTTTTCTTTATCCATTCCTAAAGGAAAAATGGTAGCTTTAGTTGGACAATCAGGAAGTGGAAAATCAACCATAGCAAACCTATTAACTCGTTTTTATGATGTAAATGAAGGAGCAATCCTAATTGATGGAACAGATATCAAAAACATCAAAAAACATTCACTACGCCAATTAGAAGGACTGGTTACTCAAGACTCTATTTTGTTTAACGATACCGTAAAAAACAATATTACTTTAGGAATTGAAGGTAAAAGCGACGAAGAAATTATGGACGCAGCAAAAATTGCCAATGCTCATGAGTTCATTAAAGACTTACCTAATGGTTATGATACTAATATTGGTGATAGCGGAAATAAACTTTCAGGCGGACAAAAGCAGCGTTTAAGTATTGCTCGTGCGGTTCTTAAAAACCCACCAATTATGATTTTAGATGAAGCTACTTCAGCTTTAGATACTGAATCAGAAAAATTGGTACAAGATGCATTAGAAAAAATGATGCAAAACAGAACTTCTGTAGTTATTGCGCACCGTTTGTCTACCATTCAAAAAGCAGATTTGATTGTGGTTATGCAAAAAGGAAAAATTGTAGAGCAAGGAACACACGAAGAATTGATTTCTAAAAGTGGAATTTACAAGAAACTTGTTGACATGCAGTCGATAGGATAAAAAAAGAGAAGCAAATGCTTCTCTTTTTTTATCCTTATTCTTGATTTATCTTTAATCCTAACTGCTCTCCTTTTTCAATCATAAATTGATAGGAAGCATCGTGTTCATTCGGAATTTTACCATCTAAAATAGCTTCTTTTATCGCTTCTTTTATCTGACCAATTTCTCTACAAGGTTTCAAATTAAAAGCTTCCATAATCTCTTCTCCTGTAATTGGAGGTTGAAAATTACGAACTCTATCACGTTCTTCTACCTCTTTTATTTTTTGACGAACAAGCTCAAAATTTTTATGATAACGTTTAAATTTCTTCGGATTTTTCGTCGTAATATCTGCTTCACACAATGTCATTAACGACTCAACATCATCTCCTGCATCAAAAATTAAACGGCGTACAGCAGAATCTGTTACTTCACTTGCTAAAACAATCGGACGAGAACTTAACATCACCATTTTTTGAACAAATTTCATCTTATTGTTCAACGGCATTTTTAAACGTTTGAATAACTTATACACCATCTTCGATCCCACAAATTCATGAGAATGGAACGTCCATCCTATTTTTTTGTGATAACGTTTCGTTGGTGCTTTTCCTATGTCGTGTAATAATGCTGCCCAACGAAGCCAAACATCCTCCGTATTTTCAGCAATGTTATCAACTACTTCTAAGGTATGATAAAAGTTATCTTTATGCTTTTGTCCTTCTACCTCTTCTACTCCTTTTAAAGCAATTAGTTCTGGTAGAATTCTCTCTAACAATCCCGTTTTTTCTAACAATAAAAACCCTACAGAAGGCACTGGAGATTCTATAATCTTATTCAACTCAACCACAATACGCTCACGAGTAATAATATCAATTCTCGAAGCATTTTTTGTAATTGCATTTAAAGAGTTCTCTTCTATTTCGAAATTCAACTGGCTAGCAAACCTGATGGCACGCATCATACGTAATGGATCGTCAGAATACGTAATATCAGGATCTAACGGTGTTCTGATAATTTTAGCTTCTAAATCTGCTATACCTCCAAAAGGATCCAATAACAATCCGAAATCTTCTTCATTCAAACTCAATGCTAAGGCATTAATCGTAAAATCTCGTCTGTTTTGATCGTCTTGTAAAGTTCCTTCAGAAACTTCAGGATTTCTACTCTCTTCTGAATATGATTCTTTACGAGCGCCTACAAACTCCACTTCAATATCTTGAAAACGCAACATGGCTGTTCCGTAAGTTTTAAACACTTGAACTTTTGGTTTGTTTGGTAGTAATTCGGCAACTTTTTGAGCTAACTCTATCCCACTTCCAACAGCAACCACATCCACATCTTTGGCTGCGCCTCGTTGTAAAATAAAATCACGTACGAAACCGCCAATTACGTAGCTTTCTAGTTGTAATTCTTTAGCTGCTTGGGATATATATTGAAATATTTCTGCGGAAATTGCTTCCTTAAAATATTGTTTTTGCATACAATTATTCTCTAATCACGATAACATCGTCACCTTCAATTTTTAAAATAGTTGAAGACTTCTCTGCTACTTTCTCTTGATGCAAATTTACCACATAATCTACATTCTTTAAAATTGCTTCGCTTATTTCTGAAAAAGACTTAGGTGTAGGCTCTCCACTAACGTTGGCTGAAGTAGACACAATAGGCTTTCCAAACTCTTTAATTAACTGAATACAAAACTCTTCCTTCGGAATTCGGATAGCAATCGTATTATCAGATGCAATGGTATTTGGTGCCAATCCTTTCGGATTATTATAAATAATAGTGGTTGGTTTTTCTGATGTTTTTAAAATTTCTAAAGCCTTTTCGGGAATATTATCTACATGATTTTGCAACATTTCAATAGAATCTACCAAAATAATTAGACTCTTCGATTCTTCTCTATTTTTTAATTGATAGATTTTCTCAACAGCTTCTTGGTTAGTTGCATCACAACCTAATCCCCAAACTGTATCAGTTGGGTAAAGAATTGTTTTACCAATTTTTATAATATTTATTAATTCATTAAAGTTCATTTGCAAAATTAGAATCTAATTTTTTATCTATCCATTTTAGTAAAAATCTTAATTTAGATTTACTAGCTGTTTCTAAACTTTGTAAGCACATGAAAAGAACTTTACTACCTTTTACATCTGCTTTATATATCCTTTTCAATATTTTATTCCAACCATATTTATGGGTATAAAACAACGATAACTCTCTTGTTAAAACACTACTTTTATTTTTTATTTCAACATGATTTATTAAACATTGTAACAAAAATTGATTTTCATGCCTGAATTTATGTTTTAAATTTTCTTCTAATAAATTAGGGTTGTCTTCAAAAAACTTTTTGATAGTTTTTTTTCTGAGAGGATAAGGAGTATGGTGAAAGTTATAGTATTGTTTGAAGCCAAGTAATTTAGCTGAATATTCTTTTCTATATCTATGTGCAGATAAATCCTTTTTCTTTTTAGAAAATATTCTTTTAGAAAACCTATCTTCATCGTACTTTAACCAACTCCCCCTTAAAACAGGTTTCCCATCTATAAAAAAGTCTTCAGGTTTAGTTTTATTAATTATAAAGAAATCATCATTTAAGTAGATAAAATGATCTGCTAAACCTTCAATCTTATACATTAAAGCTTCAACACCTCTATTGTTAAACGTAGGTAAGTACTTTTCATTCCCTACAAAAATATCTTTGTGGTCTATTAACTTTAAATTAATATTATTTTTATTTGCTAATTCTTTAAGATTATCAAACTTCTTGGGTTTTTGATTATCTGTTACCAAAAAAATATTTCGTACAAAAGAAGCATTTTTTACAACAGATGTTATCGAAATTTCTATTTCGTTTATGGAATTATACCTTGTGGATTCCTCTTTATTCTCCCAGTCAATTTTTTTCTCTAAGTATTGGTTTATCTTATTTCTCCATACTTCATCTGAGCTATCTACCCATAAAACTACTACATCTATATCCATTTAATACTCTTTATTTTGTAAATACTTTAAAAACTAACCTTCATTAAAAAATTATTTTATAACTCATTAGCAAAATTAGAATCTAATCTTTTATCTATCCATTTTAATAAAAACCTTAGTTTAGTATTACTCGCAGTTTCTAGATTTTGAAGACATAAAAATAATTGCTTATTCTTTTCAGCTCTATATATTTTTTTAAAAATCTTATTCCATCCATATTTATGCGTGTAAAAAAGTGATAAATCTCTTGTCAATATGCATGTCTCTTTTTTTATTTCAATGTGGTTAGCTAATACTTGTAAAAGAAATTGATCCTTATGTCTAAACTTAAATTTTATATTATGTGTTAATAATTCAGGTTTTTTCTGAAAGAATTCTTTTATAGTAGATTTTCTTAAAGGGTATGGTGTATGGTTTATGTTAAAGTAGCTATTAAATCCTAACAATTTAGCGGTATCTTCTTTTACATATCTATAACTAAATACTCTCTTCTTTTTGTGTGAATTGAATGCCTTTTTATACCATATATTTTCATCAAATTCTTGCCATTCCCCTCTTAAAACAGGATATCCCTCATTGAAAAAGTCATCTGAAGTTGTTTTATTAATTAAAAAGAAATCATCATTGAAGTAAACAAAATGTTCTGATAAATTTGGAATTCTATAAAGCATAGTCTCAATAGTTTGAGAATTGAATACAGGCAAGTACTCTTCATATTCTCTAAACAAAACTTTATGATCTACCAGTTCTAAATTTACTCCCAAACCATAAGCTTTATTTTTTAATGCAATAAAGTTTTTAGGGGTTTGATTGTCAGTTACTACATAAATGTTTTTAATAAAAGTAGCGAATTTTAGAATAGAAGTTATGGTAATTTCTATTTCATTGATAGAATTATATCTTGTTGAATCTTTTTTATTGTCCCAATCAATTTTTTTTTTCAAATATTGATTTATTTTGCTTCTCCAAGCTTTATCAGAGCTATCTACCCAAGTAATTACCGCATCAATCTTCATAAAGTAAACTATTCTTTAAAGGTAGTTATCTCTTTCCTTCCTTTTAAATCTGGAAGTTTAATCATGTCACCTATAATTTTATTGTATTTATCTGGATAAAGATCTTTTCTTGCATCTGATGGATAAAAAGTCATTTCTCCAAAAATAATTTTATTTTCTATCGAATAAAAATCTACTCGAACAAAAGGTAAACCTACTGATAACTTTTCCGATAATTCTATCATTTTATTTAAACTAGCTGGTTTTTCAATTTCTTCTTTAATAGATTCTTCTTCAGAAACATACCTAAAAGGTAATTTTTTAAAATCAAAATCATAAAAAGCTCTTTTATGATTTTCTGCTCTATCTAAATGAACTTCAAGAAATTCAGCTTTACCATTAAAACAATAGAACTTATAATCTATTAAAGAATCTCTTTCACTATTCTTTAAATACTTTTCAATAATTAATTTAGGGACAACATCTTTATAAGCCCATTCTTGACCTGTTCTATGATACTTATTATATTTTAGCCATTTCTTTGTGCTTTTTTTGATATTTTTAAAGTCAAGATCCTTTTTGTCTTTACAGATAATATTGCATGCACTAGAATGAACAGCTTTTAAAACAAACTTTTTTGGAATTTTTTCAAAATCTATTTCTTCAAAAGAGTCATAAACGCCGTATAGCTCGTTTAAATATTCTTCTCCTATTTTTTCAATTACATATTCTCTTACTGCATATTTATCTACTAATTGATTTAAAATTTTAGGGTGATAATACGCTTTTAACCATTGGAGTTTTGCATTGAATTCTATCGGATTTTTTAAATTGAGTTTTTTACCTGTAAAATGTTTATATACCACTGGTAAGTATATTCTTTCAGGTAAAAAAGTCATTTTTTTAAAGTACTTAAAAAGTATTCTGTTCATAACTTACAAATTACAATTACACAGCCACATCATACTCTCTAAGAGCATCGTTTAATGATGTTTTCTTATTCGTACTCTCTTTACGTTTACCAATAATTAAAGCACAAGGCACTTGATATTCTCCAGCAGCAAACTTCTTTGTATAACTTCCAGGAATTACCACAGAACGTGCAGGAACTACTCCTTTCATTTCTACTGGCTCATCTCCAGTTACATCAATAATTTTAGTACTCATTGTTAATACTACATTCGCTCCTAAAACCGCTTCCTTCTCTACTCGAACTCCTTCTACAACAATACAACGAGAACCAATAAAAGCTCCGTCTTCAATAATTACAGGTGCTGCTTGCAAAGGCTCAAGAACTCCACCGATTCCTACTCCACCTGATAAGTGTACGTTTTTACCAATTTGTGCACAAGAACCTACTGTCGCCCATGTATCAACCATCGTTCCTTCATCAACATATGCTCCAATATTTACATAACTAGGCATTAAAATAGTTCCTGCTGAAATATAAGCACCGTGACGTGCTACTGCATTAGGCACCACACGAATTCCTTTTGCTTCGTATCCTCTTTTTAGTGGAATTTTATCGTGATATTCAAAAATACCTGCCTCTAAGGTTTCCATTTTTTGAATTGGGAAATATAATACCACTGCTTTCTTTACCCATTCGTTAACCTGCCATCCATTTTCAGTTGGCTCAGCAACACGTAAATCTCCAGTATCTAATAAGTCTACAACTTTTCTAATTGCGGTAATTGTAGTTTCTTCTTTCAATAAATCGCGGTTATCCCACGCTTTTTCTATAATTGATTGTAATTCTGTCATTTTTAAAATATTTTTCAGCAAAAATAAAGTTGCTTTCAAGAATATACCGCGAAGATACATTTTTTAAACAGATATTCCTCCCTTGTTTAATTTAGCTACCTTTGCAAAAAACTTTTTTAATGGGCAGAATACTAGCCATAGATTTTGGAAAAAAAAGAACAGGAATTGCTGTAACTGATGAACTTCAAATTATAGCTTCGGGATTAACAACTGTTGACACTTCTGAATTGCTAACCTTTTTAAAAAACTACATACAAAAAGAAAATGTTGAACTCTTTTTGGTAGGTAAACCTAAACAAATGGACAATTCTGACAGTGAAAGTGAAGTTCTTATCCTTCCATTTCTAGAAAAACTTGAAAAAGCAATTCCTTCTATTCCTATCAAACGGGTTGATGAGCGTTTTACTTCAAAAATGGCTTTTCAAACAATGATTGATAGCGGTTTAAAGAAAAAACAACGTCAAAATAAAGCCTTAGTAGACGAAATTAGTGCTACAATTATCCTACAATCGTATTTGTACAACAAATAAATTTTCTAACACAGTGCTTTCTTTGTATTTTTGCATTCCTTAAAAATTAAAAAGTAGATGATTTTACCCATTGTTGCCTACGGAGACCCCGTATTACGTAAAGTAGGAAAAGAAATCGATAAAGATTATCCGCAGTTAGAAAAACTAATTGCCGATATGGAAGAAACTATGTACAACGCCAATGGTGTTGGTTTAGCAGCTCCTCAAATTGGAAAAGACATCCGTTTGTTTATCATCGATGCTTCTCCTTTTGCTGAAGATGAAGAATTAAGCGAAGAAGAGCGTACGGTTTTAGAAGGTTTTAAACGCGTTTTTATCAATGCTAAAATTGTTAAAGAAGAAGGTGATGAATGGGCTTTTAGTGAAGGATGTTTAAGTATTCCTTCAATAAACGAAGATGTTTTCCGTCAAGAAACCATTACTATTGAGTATCAAGATGAAAACTTTGAAAAACACACAGAAACTTTAAGCGGATTACCTGCACGTGTTTTTCAACATGAATACGATCATATTGAAGGAGTTTTGTTTACCGACAAACTTTCTTCTTTAAAGAAACGATTAATTAAAAAGAAATTAGAGAATATTTCGAAAGGAAAAGTAAATGCAGGATATCGCATGCGTTTTCCAAATGCTAAGAAATAATAAGTAGTAATACACTAAAAAATTAAGACATGGAATTTAACAAAATTATAGCTGTTACTGGTAAGCCAGGTTTATATGAAATTTTATCACAAACCAAAACTGGTGTTATCGTAAAATCAATCGTAGATGGTAAACGTTTTCCTATTACAGCGACTCACAATGTAAGTTTATTAGAAAACATCGCTATTTACACATACGAAGAAGAAGTGCCTTTAGCACGTGTATTTAAGAACATTGCTGAAAAAGCAGAAGGTAAAGAAGCGATTTCTCACAAAGAAAGTGCTGCTAAATTAACTGAGTACTTTGGTGAAGTTTTACCAGATTTTGATCAAGAGCGTGTATATGCTTCAAACATTAAAAAAGTAATTCAATGGTACAACACATTAGCGCAAGCTAATTTTGATTTTAGTACCTTAGTTGAAGCTGAAGAAACAACTGCAGAAGAAGCCTAAACCGTGAATACTCGTAAGCAACAGTTAGCCGCCTTTAATCGTTTGTTAGACATCATGGACGACCTTCGTGAGAAATGTCCGTGGGATAAAAAACAAACCTTACAAAGTCTACGTCATTTAACTATTGAAGAAACTTACGAATTAGCAGATGCTATTTTAGACAACGATTTAGAAGAAATAAAAAAAGAACTAGGCGATGTGCTTTTGCACATCGTCTTTTATGCTAAAATAGGTAGCGAAAAACAAGCTTTTGATATTGCCGACGTTGCCAATTCAATTTCAGACAAATTGATCGATCGCCATCCTCATATTTATGGTGATGTGGTTGTTGAAAATGAAGAAGAAGTAAAACAAAACTGGGAAAAACTAAAACTGAAAGAAGGGAAAAAGTCGGTTTTAGAAGGAGTTCCTAAAAGTTTACCTGCGGTAGTAAAAGCAAGCCGTATTCAAGACAAAGTTGCTGGCGTTGGTTTTGATTGGGAAGAACCGCATCAAGTGTGGAAAAAGGTTCAGGAAGAGCTTTCTGAATTGAACGACGAAATTAAAAACAACAACAAAGAGAAAATAGAAAAAGAATTTGGAGACGTACTGTTCTCCATGATTAACTACGCCCGTTTTATTGGAGTGAATCCTGAAAATGCACTGGAAAAAACCAATAAAAAATTCATCAATCGTTTTCAGTATTTAGAAGAAGTGGCTAAAAAAGAGGGAAAACAACTTTCTGACATGACCCTCGCTGAAATGGATGTGCATTGGGAGAATTCGAAGGAATTTTTCAAATAACTTCAGTTGGGAAAACTCAAAAGAGTTTTTCAAATAACTTCAATTGAGAGAATTCGAAAGATTTTTTTAAGTAACTGACTACCGTCATCCTGAATTCATTTCAGGATCTCATCAAACTTTCAAACATATTTTGTGTGATTCTGAAACAAGTTCAGAATGACGTGAACTTATATTTATTTCCTTACTTTTACTCTTATGAACATCATTATCATTACCGGAGGAAGTAAAGGAATTGGTAGAGCCTTAGCCGAAAAATACGCACAAGAAAACTACAGAGTATACTCGTTATCGAGAAGTATTGCTGATTTGCAAAATGTTACACAGGTACCTGTTGATTTATCGGATACCAAAGTAACACACAATACATTTAAAATGCTGCTAGACGAAATTAAAGAACTAGATGTTACCTCAATTACTTTAGTGAATAATGCAGGGCGCTTAGGCGTTATTTCTAACCTAGAAAATATTCCTTCGGAGGATATTGCCCAAAGTATTCATTTAAACACCACTACTCCACTTATTTTATCTAGTTTGTTTATTGAAGGGACAAAACACCTAAACTGTAAAAAACAAATCATTAGTATTTCATCTGGAGCTGCGATAAAACCGTATGAAGGTTGGAGTATTTACTGTACGTCTAAAGCTGCGATTGATATGATGACCAAAACCATTGCTGCGGAACAAAACGAGCTTACAAATGGGGTAAAATGCAATGCCATTTACCCTGGTGTGGTAGATACCAACATGCAAACCCATATTAGAAGCACCGATGAAAAAGATTTTAAAAACCTACAACGCTTTATTGATTTAAAAGAAAACGACCAGCTTTACACTCCTGAGTATGTTGCGGAAATCATTTTTACCATAGACACCCAAAACAAACTTAAAAATGGGGACATTGTGGATATTCGGAATTTTTAAAAAGTTAATTTTGATTTCAATTTACTTTCTAGTAATTTGGCTAACATAAAATATAAATCATTAAAACGGGTTCATATTCTTCAAAGAGTTAAGTATAATTAAATTTGAATTAATGTTAGAACAAGAAATTGTAGCAAAGAAAAATGAAATTAGTACAGATGGTTATCCAATGTCAATCGGTGAAATTGCTAACCTATACAGAGATAATGAAATTGATATACATCCTGAATTTCAAAGGTTTTTTCGTTGGTCAACTCTACAAAAGACAAAATTGATAGAGAGTATATTATTAGGTATCCCTATTCCATCCGTTTTTGTTTCTCAAAGAGAAGATGGCGTATGGGATGTTGTTGATGGGCTACAAAGGCTTTCAACCATTTTCGAATTTATGGGTATTCTGAGAGATGAAAATAATAATCTATTACCTCCAAGCAAATTAGTTAAAACCGACTATTTACCATCGCTTGAAAATAAATTTTGGGAAAACGAAGATACTTCTAACTCATTTACACAGGCTCAAAGAATAGCTTTCAAAAGAGAAAAACTTGATCTCAAAATTGTTAAGAAAGAAAGTGGTGAAAATGTGAAATATGAGCTTTTTCAAAGATTAAATACTCTAGGCTCTAAACTATCGGATCAAGAAGTTAGAAACTGTCTTTTAGTGATGATTAATAAAGAGTTCTACAATTGGTTACGAGAACTTTCCTTAAACGAAAACTTTTTAAATGTTCTTTCCTTACCTGAAAGAATGATAGAAGAACAATACAACATGGAATTAGCTCTTCGCTTTATTATTTTTAGACATATTGACGTTACTGAAATCAAAACTACTCAAGATTTAGGTTCATTTATTACCGATAAAATGATTGAGTATACTGAACCAGGTAAATTGGATTTGATGATTGAGAAAGATATTTTCGATAGAACTTTTAACTTCCTTAACTCAACAACCTCAGAATCAACCTTTAAAAGATTCAACCAAACAAAAGATAGGTTTGAGGGTAAATTTTTATTGTCAGCCTTTGAAGCAATTGGTGTTGGTTCTGGAACGAATATTGATTCACTAGAGAACAAAACACCTGAAGAATTTTCTGATAAATTAAAAGAAATATGGAATAATAACACTTTCACAGCAAAAACAGGAAGCGGAATAAATGTGACTTCAAGAGTACCTGTTATAATCCCATTAGGAATAGAAATGTTGAATTTTTAATTATGAAGATTCGATCAAAAGAGCAATTCTACAACATATTGTCAGATGATTTAGCATGGCGTAAAAAAGAACTGAGCACTATTCGATCAAGAGTTGACTTAGCAAAATCTAAGCAACAAAATACAGAAATACGTTCAGCAGTACTTCTTCTCTATGCTCATTGGGAAGGATTTAATAAAACAGCATGCGAGACATATCTTGAATATGTTAAACAACTTAAACTAAGCTATTCAGAACTATCATCAAACTTACTTGCATTATCTATTAAGTCAGAAATAGTTGATATGGAGTCCACTAACAATCACGAAAGACATACTAAATTTTTGGAATTTGTTCAAGGTGAATTACATAAAAGAGCAAAATGGAATCTCGATAAAGCAATTGACACAAAATCAAACTTAAACTCTGAAATTCTTAAAAATATATTATCTGTAGTTGGTATTGATTACAAAGCTTTTGAACTTAAGGAAAAATTAATCGATGAACAACTACTTAGTTCACGAAATACAATTGCTCATGGTAACTATTTATTGATTGATAAAAAAGAATATATGTCTATTCATTCAGAAATTATGACTCTGATGCAAATAATATTTGACGAACTCTCAAACCTTGTAACCTTAAAAAAATATAAAAAAAGTGCCTAGAAAAACCTATAAACAATGTCATTTGAACACTATCATATAATCTAAATAATGTTAAAACCATCTAATAAGCATCCACATCAATAATAAAGCGGATCGGTCTAAAATCTTTTACGGCTTCAAAGGTGTTTTTAATTTTTTGTAGCTGCTCTTTTGTTTTTCCTAAGGATTGTTTTGGCGGAATTTTAATCACTAAATTCTTAATATACTGGTTTCGAATACGAGAAACCGTAGGTGCTGAAGGCCCCAATACATTCTCTTTAAATACATTTTGTAAGGCTTTCGCTAACCAGTTAATACCACTATCTACCTTGGTATAATCCTTATGTTTCAGCGTAATTTTTATCAAACGATAGTACGGCGGATAATGAAACTGCCAACGATCTTGTTGTTGTTCTTGGTACATTTCAATATAATTCGTCGTAGAAACCTGCTGTAATATTTGATGATACGGGTTATAGGTTTGAATGGCTACATTTCCTTGTTTTTTAGTACGTCCTGCCCTACCCGATACTTGTACCATCAACTGAAAAGCACGTTCGTGGGCTCTAAAATCAGGGAAGTTTAGCATAGCATCTGCATTTAAGATTCCTACCAAAGAAACATTATCAAAATCCAGTCCTTTAGAAAGCATTTGTGTTCCTACCAAAATATCAATCTCTTGGGCTTCAAAAGCACCAATAATTTTCTGGTAACCATATTTCCCTCTTGTGGTATCCAAATCCATTCGTCCAATAGTATGATTCGGAAATAGTTCTTTAAGTTCCAATTCTATTTGCTCAGTTCCAAAACCTTTGGTGTCTAAGGTAGCACTTCCACAAGCCCCACAACTGTTCGGCATCGAACGTTGGTAATGGCAATAGTGACATTTTAATTCCCTTCGGAATTTATGATAAGTTAAGCTCACATCACAATTCGGACAATGCGGAGAAACTCCACAAGTAGTACACTCTACTACAGGCGAAAATCCACGTCGGTTTTGAAATAAAATTACTTGTTCTTTTTCGTCTAGGGCTTCGGTAATCATTTTCAGCAAACGATCAGAGAAATGACCTGTCATTTCCTTTTTTCGATGCTTTTCTTTAATGTCTATCAACTCAATTTTAGGTAACTGAATATTCCCAAAACGACGTTTTAATTCAATAAATCCGTATTTGTTTTGTTGTGCATTAAAGTAACTTTCTAATGACGGTGTTGCTGACCCCAACAATACTTTCGCTTGGTGTAAATGCCCTAAAACTACCGCTGCATCACGCGCATTGTACCGTGGTGATGGTTCAAATTGCTTGTACGATGTTTCGTGCTCTTCATCCACTACGATCAATCCTAAATTTGAAAAAGGTAAAAAAACTGAAGAACGTGCTCCTAAAATAATTTGGGCTTTGGGTTTGCTTTCCAACACATTATTCCACACCTCTACACGTTCGTTCATGGAATATTTAGAGTGAAATACCGAAATAAAATTTCCAAAATAGTTTTGTAAACGGGTAATAATTTGCGTAGTCAAAGCTATTTCGGGCAACAAAAACAAGACTTGCTTCCCTTCAGCAATCACTTCTTTTATCAATTTTACATAAATCTCCGTTTTTCCCGATCCTGTAACTCCGTGTAACAGACTTACATTCTGAGCTTCAAAAGAGCTCTTTATTTGTGTAAACGCTTCCTGTTGAAATTCATTAAGCTCTTTAATCTTATTCGTTTCTCCTTGATAATTGATTCGATCGGTTTGAATATGGTAAAACTCGAAAATATCTTTATCAACCAGCGCTTTTAATACCGCTGATGAAGTTCCCGATTTTTCTTCTAAATCCTTCGCTTTTATAGGCTTTTTAGACGCTGCTAATTGAAAATATGTCAACACAGCATCGCGTTGCTTTTTAGCTCTTGAGAGCTCATCTAACAACGCTTGTAAACCTTCATTTGAAGCATAATTATTATGCAAACGCACATATTTTACCAACTTAGGTTTATAGGTCTCGTAAATTTCTTCTTTAATGTATACCGCACTCTTTTCAATTAAACCGTTAATAATTGGTAGTACTGTTTTTTTACCTAAAATATCCGAAACCTGGTGAATGGTTAATTGTGAATGATGCTGTAAGGCTTCAAAAATTAAAAATTCATCATCGGTCAACATAGTTTCCTCTGTGAATTCCTCATTTTTATAAATAATGGTTTCGCTTTCTAACAAAAACGCTGACGGTAAAGCAGCTCTATATACATCACCCAACGAACACATATAATAGCTCGAAAGCCATTGCCAATGCTGTAACTGACGTTCATTTACAATAGGACGGTCATCTAAAATTTGATGAATGTCTTTGGCTTCGTATAGTTCTGGTGCAGATTGATGAATATTAAATACCAAGGCAGTATAAATCTTACTTTTTCCGAAAGAAACAGCCACACGCATTCCTTTTTTTAAAAAAGAAGCTTCCGCTTCAGTTACCATATAGGTAAATGTTTTCTGTAATGGAATCGGTAAAATAACGTCGATGAAATGTGCTGTCACTTTTTAGTGATTTTGTAACTATAATTTGCAAAACTATACTGAGAAGTCAGCTTTGTAAGGTTCTCGATACAAAATTGCATTGCAATTTCACTCGAACTGACATTCTACTAAACATAAAAATCAAAACTACACAAAAATGTGTACATTGTAAACACCAAAGCTTCTATATTTATGACTTCACCGGAATGGAAAAATAAGGTAAGAAAAAACAGGTTAACAATTAACCACTTATCATTTCTAAGTACAACTTTTCTACTTTGGCTCTTGCCCAAGGTGTTGTTCTTAAAAACTTTAAACTCGATGTATAGGTTGGATTCTTTTTAAAGACATTTATATTCAACATTTCTCCCATTTCTTCCCAACCATACTCTAGGTATAACTCTTCTAAAATTGTGGCTAGTTTTATTCCGTGAAGCGGATTATTTGGTTGTTCTTGACTCATGCTACAAAGGTAAATATTCTATTGTAGTAATTCATCTAACAAAATTCTAATTTTATCACTATTCCAATCGGCAGGTCCTTTTTTATCTACGACAATAGTTCCGTTTTTATCAATAACAAATGTCGCTGGAATGGAATTACTCACTAGTTGATCTGGTACTTTTGATAAAATATTATAGGTTGGTAAATCGTAACCTTTATCTTTATAAAAAGTATCAATAGTTGTCCAATCTTCATTACTTATAAAAACAAACGCTACCTTATCTTTATAATCATCGTATAACTTTTGAATACTTGGCATTTCAGCAACACAAGGTGGACACCAAGTAGCCCAAAAATTTACAAACACTACTTTTTCCTTTAACGAGTTAAAATCAACAGTCTCTGTATTTAATCCTTTTAATTTCCAGTTATAATCGGCTAATTCTTCTCTTTTTTCCTCAGTAATAGTTGACGGAGCAAAAGAAACTAATCGAATAAAATATACTTTAGTTGGCGGATATAACAGTAATCCTATTAAGATTACAAATATGATATTGGAAATTGTTTTTCTATTAAGTTTCATCAAATTATTTTTAAGGTAGAATTGTCGTTTCAAATACTAATACATTACAACAATTACTTTTCTTTAATCTTTTCTCAAATCTACCACTCTTAGGGAAGACAAAGAAAATATTAACAAACATTTGGGTAATATCGTTCTATAATATTAAACACATCCGTCCTTTTTGTTTGCTAATTTTTCAATACTTTAGCAACACTTTTTAAACAAACATAACTTAAGAATGAAAAATACAGCTTTATCACATGTACATGAAGCTTTAGGAGCAAAAATGGTTCCTTTTGCGGGATACAATATGCCTGTGCAATACGAAGGAGTAACTATTGAACACGAAACTGTTAGAAATGGTGTAGGTGTTTTTGATGTGAGCCATATGGGAGAGTTCTTCTTAAAAGGAGAAAATGCGTTGGCTTTAATTCAAAAAGTTTCTTCTAACGATGCTTCTAAATTAACTCCAGGAAAAGCTCAATATAGCTGTATGCCAAATAACGATGGTGGTATTATAGATGATTTAATTATTTACATGATAGCTGAAAATGAGTACATGTTAGTAGTAAATGCTTCTAATATTGAAAAGGATTGGAACTGGATTTCTCAGCATAACGATTTAAACGTTGAAATGGAAAATCGCTCTGAAGATTGGTCTTTATTAGCTATTCAAGGTCCAAAAGCAGCAGAAGCTATGCAATCGTTAACTTCTGTTGATTTATCGAATATTAAATTCTATACGTTTGAAATTACCGATTTCGCAGGAATTCCTAACGTTGTAGTTTCTGCTACAGGTTATACGGGTTCTGGTGGATTTGAAGTATATGTAAAAAATGAAGATGTTGAGCAACTTTGGAATAAGGTTTTTGAAGCTGGAAAAGATTGGGGTATTAAACCTATCGGATTAGCAGCTCGTGATACTTTACGTTTAGAAATGGGATATTGTTTATATGGTAATGATATTGACGATACTACTTCTCCTTTAGAAGCTGGTTTAGGTTGGATTACTAAATTCACCAAAGATTTTGTAAACTCTGAAGCTTTAAAAGCGCAAAAAGAAGCAGGTGTTACTCGTAAATTAGTTGCTTTTGAATTAACTGAACGTGGTGTTCCTCGTCATGATTACGAAATTGTTGATGCTGACGGAAACAATATTGGTCGTGTTACTTCAGGAACTATGAGTCCATCTTTAGGGAAAGGAATTGGTTTAGGATATGTTACTATTGAAAACTCAAAAATTGATAGCGATATTTTTATTCAAGTTCGTAAAAAACAATTAGCTGCAAAGGTGGTTAAATTACCTTTTTATAAAGGATAAAATAAAAACTCAATTAAAAAAGCAGCTCATTTGAGCTGCTTTTTTTGTTCGTATTTGTTCTCTTAAATGCTAAACAATCTATTTACTTCATCGTATGTAAGTAATTTAGAAACCGTCATCACATCTGGATCTCTGCTTACATATTGCTGAATTTGTAACAATACAATCCCATCTTCTTTAGTGTACTTTAACCAAATAACATCTCCGTTTGCTTTAATTTTGTACGGATCTCTTGGTTTTTCATCAAAACCTTTCATTATTATTTGATGTAACTTTTGCGCATCATTATCTAAATTTTTAAAAGAGAAATGTACATATTCATGAATTGGATCGTTAATGTTTTTGTAATAGAAGTTGTAAGCTTCATCTCCTACTTTTTCTAAGTAAACGTATTCTACTTTTCCTACTATTTCTGTTTTAGTAGTTTCAATAAATTCAATTTGAGAATACGATGCAATCGAAAACAAAAGTGCTGTTGCCAAAAGAAGTTTCTTCATAGTTTAAGGGTTTAAAGTTTGATTTTATTTTTAATTTTCTAAATATAACTAAAACAACAACGCCTTATACAACTAAAAAGTATTTTATCTGTTAGAATTATTTCTTCAATAAAAAAGCTCCTTTTAAAAGGAGCTTTTTACTATACTAATTTCTTAGCATTCTTAACTTTTTGCTTGGTAAGTGCAATATCAATTACCTCGCTCATGTCTGTTACGTAATGGAAGGTTAACCCTTTTAAGTAACTTTCCTTAATTTCATCAATATCTCTTTTATTATCGGCACAAAGAATTATTTCTTTAATATTAGCGCGCTTGGCAGCTAATATTTTTTCTTTAATCCCTCCTACTGGTAATACTTTTCCTCTCAATGTAATTTCACCAGTCATTGCTAATTTATTTTTCACCTTACGTTGAGTAAATACCGATACTAACGACGTTAACATAGTTATACCAGCACTTGGTCCATCTTTTGGTGTAGCTCCTTCTGGTACGTGGATATGCACATCATATTTATCTAATACTTCAGGATTAATTCCAAATTCTTCAGCATTCGATTTAATATACTTCATTGCAATGGTAGAAGATTCCTTCATTACCGTACCTAGGTTACCTGTAATAGAAAGGTTTCCTTTTCCTTTAGAAATAATCGATTCTATAAATAAAATATCTCCTCCAACACTTGTCCATGCTAAACCTGTAACTACACCAGCTACATCGTTATTTTCATATTTATCACGTTCTAAACGAGCTGGCCCTAGAATAGTTTCAATATCCTCATTGGTAAGCGTAACATTATATTCATCTTCCATAGCTATTGATTTTGCTACAAAACGAACCACTTTTGCCACTTGCTTTTCTAAACCACGAACTCCAGATTCACGAGTATATCCTTCAACAATTTTTTCTATCTGCTTTTTACCAACTACCAAGTGTTCTTTTGATAATCCGTGTTCTGTTAATTGCTTCGGAAATAAGTATTTCTTAGCTATTTCTACTTTTTCTTCAATCGTATATCCTGTTACATTGATAATTTCCATACGATCTCGTAATGCCCAGGGTATTTGATTGATATTATTCGCAGTAGCTATAAACAATACCTTAGAAAGGTCATACCCAACTTCTAAATAATTATCGTAAAAATGTGTATTTTGTTCAGGGTCTAATACTTCTAACATTGCTGAAGAAGGATCTCCTTGATGACTTTGCCCTAATTTATCAATCTCATCTAACACAAAAACCGGATTGGAAGTTTCTGCTTTTTTGATATTCTGAATTAAACGCCCTGGCATTGCCCCAATATACGTTTTACGATGACCACGAATCTCAGCTTCGTCACGTAAACCTCCTAACGACATACGAACATACTTACGTCCTAAAGCCTCTGCTACCGATTTACCTAACGATGTTTTACCAACTCCTGGAGGTCCGTATAAACAAATAATAGGCGATTTCATATCTCCACGTAGCTTTAAAACTGCTAAATGCTCAATGATACGTTCTTTTACCTCTTCTAATCCAAAATGATCTCTATCTAATATTTTTTGAGCTCTTTTTAAATCAAACTTATCCTTAGAAAACTCATTCCAAGGTAACTCTAACATTAATTCTAAATAGTTACGTTGAATGCCAAATTCAGCCATTTGGGGATTCATACGTTTTAAACGACTTAACTCTTTTTCAAAAGTTTCAGCAACTTCTTTACTCCATTTTTTCGACTTCGCTTTTAAACGCATTTCATCAAGCTCTTGCTCGTGAGAAACGCCTCCTAGCTCATCTTGAATCGTTTTTAATTGCTGATGTAAATAATACTCACGCTGTTGTTTATCTAAATCAGAACGTGTTTTCGATTGAATGTCGTTACGTAATTGTAACTTTTGAAGCTCTTTATCTAAGTTCTTTAAAGTTAATAACGCACGCTCTTTCAAGTTATCTTTTTCTAATAATACTTGCTTTTGCGATACGCTTAACTCCATATTTGATGAAATAAAATTCACCAAAAATGAACTTGATTGAATATTTTTAATTGCGAATGAAGCTTCAGATGGCAACATCGGATTTTCTTTAATAACCTCTAAAGCTAAATCCTTAATAGAATCGATAATTGCATCAAATTCTTTTTGATCGTCAATTTCACGCTCATCTACTGCTTCTTTTACCTTTGCTTTTAAATAAGGCTCTTCTTGAATAACTTCCTCAATTTCAAAACGCTTTTTACCTTGAATGATAACCGTTGTATTACCATCAGGCATTTTTAGTACACGTAAAATTTGTGCTACGACACCTGTTTGATAAATATCATCTATTCCTGGATCTTCAACTTCGCTATCTTTTTGTGCTACTACTCCTACAACCTTATCTCCCTTGTTGGCATCTTTAATAAGTTGAATAGACTTATCTCTACCTGCTGTAATAGGAATTACCACACCAGGAAATAATACAGTATTTCGTAAAGGAAGAATAGGTAATTCTTCAGGAATACTTTCTTGATTTATTAATTCTTCGTCCTCTGGCGTTAATAAAGGGATTAATTCTGAATCTTCATTAAAAACATCTTGAAGCGACAAATTGTCTAAATGTAATATTTTTGATTTGCTCATATCTTATATATTCTGTCATAGTGGCACTTTTAAATATTTTCAAAAAGAAATACCACTTTTTTAAAATCATAAATAACTAATAAACAGAAAGATAAAACCATCTAATTGCTTATCGTATTAACTATAAGTCAATTCTTATGCCATTAAAAACTATGTTTCATTTAATTTGTAACTATTTTTAATGTTAGTCGTCATATAGGTATCTTATCAACAAAAACTAATCAAAAAATGAAAACTAAACTTTTGTTCCTTTCCCTATTACTTTTAATCATTAGCTGTACTTCTAAAACAAATTCTTCTGAATTCATAGAAAAAGCTTCTGGACGTTATTATTTTAATGCTGATGAAATTATTGAAGTTACTTTTGATGAGGACAAAAAATTACGCTTAAAATGGCGTAACCAAGATTTAGAACCATTAAAAGTTGACGATACTTCTTTTTACGTTAGAGAATTAAACGAAAAACTAATTTTTAATACTGCTGAAAACAAAATAGAATTAGCCGAAAAGAGAGAACATGAGGGAGAAAAATATGTTTTTAAAAAATTAAAAAAAGGAGAAAAAACACCTAGCGAATATTTAGCTGAAGGTAATTTTAAAGCTGCTTTAGAAGGTTACAAAGCTATTAAAGAAAAGGATAGCTTAACCCCTGTTATTAGAGAGCGAAACTTAAACAGATTAGGTTATCAGTATCTTAGAAATAATGAATATGAAGCTGCTATTCATATATTTAAAATTAATATTGAATTATATCCTAATAGTTCAAATACATACGATAGCACTGGTGATGCTTATACTAAAATGAAAGATACTGCAAATGCTATTGAGTACTATAAAAAAGCATTGGCTATTAACCCTGAAAACAGAAGTTCAAAACGCGCTTTAGAAAAACTGACTTCTAAAAAAAAGGAATAAGTACTCAGAAAGAATTGGTTGTAAAAACTTTTTAAAGTAGAATCAATAAAGCAATCCCTACAAAAACCACTATTTGTGCCCATTTTAGGTATACTCCTACTTTATTGTGCTGTTTAATGTAATCAGAAATTTTTCCTGCTAAAATAGCTATTGAAGAAAAAATTAAAAACGAGGTTAGTATAAACAAACCTCCTAACACATAAAACTGAAGTACGTTTGACAAGCTGTCAGAAAACAAAAACTGTGGAAAAAATGCTAAAAAGAAAATCGTAACCTTCGGATTTAATACATTCATCCAAAAACCTGTTTTGAATAATTGTAATGTTGATTTTTTCTGAACATTCTCTGTAGAAAATGCAATTTTAGCATCACTTTTATACACTTGATATGCTAAATACAGCAAGTATCCTGCTCCAAATAACTTGATGATAAAAAATAAACTCGGATTCTGTTTGATGATTTCAGATACTCCAAAAGCCACCAAAGTTGTATGAATAATACATCCAGTCATTAAACCTACAACTGTAGCTAACCCGTATTTTTTACCATTGACAATGCTTTGGGTTAATACAAAAATATTGTCAGGTCCTGGTGAAATAGCTAAAGTGGCTGTAGCAAATACAAAAGAAATGAGAATTTCTAGCATGAATTAACTTTCAGCTAAAATAGCCTTATTGATTCTTTTTACCAAGCTTGGTCCTTCATAAATAAAGCCTGTATAAATCTGTACTAAGTCTGCTCCTGCTTTTAGCTTTTCTAAAGCATCTTTTTCAGAATGAATACCTCCGACTCCAATAATAGGAAATGCTTTGTTAGAATTATCAGCTAAGTATTGAATCACTTTGGTACTTCTCTCTTTAACCGGCTGTCCGCTTACACCTCCGTTTCCAATTTCTTGTAAACGTTCTTGAGAAGCTTTTAAATTTTCTCTATTTACCGATGTGTTCGACGCTATTACTCCATCAATCTTGGTTTCAGCAACCAACTCAATAATTTCATCTAATTGTTGGTTGTTCAAGTCTGGAGCAATTTTTAATAAGATTGGTTTTTGTTGTGCTTCAGCATTATTTAATTTCTGAACTTCAGTAATCAATTCCTTCAAATAATCAGCATCTTCCAATTTTGCATGACTCGATACGTTTGGACAACTTACATTCAGTACAAAATAATCTACATACGGATGCAGCCCTTTAAAACAAGTTACATAATCTTCAGTATAATTTTCAGGAGCTGTATTGGTATTTTTCCCAATGTTTCCTCCTATGATGATTTTTCCTTTATTCTTTTTTAATTGTTCAATCGCTGCTTCTAATCCTTCATTATTAAATCCCATTCGGTTAATGATTCCTTTATCCTCTTTTAAACGGAATAAACGTTTTTTAGGATTACCTACTTGACCTTTAGGTGTAACTGTACCAATTTCTACAAAACCAAAACCAAAATCTGCCAATTCATTATACAAAACTGCATTTTTATCAAATCCTGCTGCTAATCCTACAGGGTTTTTAAAAGTTAGCCCAAATAAATTACGTTCTAGCTTTTTATCATTTACTTGATACATTCCTCTAAAAATAGCTGAAACCCCAGGTATTTTCGATAAAAATTTAACTAGCGAAAAAGTAAAATGGTGAATCTTTTCTGGATCAAAAAGGAAGAATATTGGGCGAATAAGTAATTTGTACATCGATTTTAATTATAATCTTTCGTTTATTAAATATAAAAAAAGCTCCAATAAAGGAGCTTCTGAATTATCGTAATACAGCGTCTAAATTCTTTTCGAATGTTTGCTGTAGTTTCTGCATTATTTTATCTATTTGTTTGTCTTCTAAGGTTTTGTTTTCATCTTGCAATACAAAACTTACTGCATACGACTTTTTACCTTCTGGTAATTTATCTCCTTCGTATACATCAAACAAATCTACTTCTTTCAACAGTTTTCTTTCTGATTGAAATGCCAAGTTATAAATATCTTTAAACTCTACTTTATTGTCTAACAACAATGCTAAATCACGTTTTACCGCAGGGAATTTAGGCAAATCAGCTACTTTAATTTTCTTGTTTCCTACTAAACCTAAAATAGTTTGCCAGTTAAAATCAGCAAATAACACTTCTTGTTTAATAGAAAATTCTTTTAAAATTGCTCTTTTCACAACTCCTAACTCTACCAACTTCATTTTTCCTAAACTTAAGATAATTCCTTCAGAAAACACATCTGACTTTATTGGTGTTGATTTTAAGTTATCAATTCCTAAACGACTTAACAAGGCTGTTACAATTCCCTTTAGATAAAAGAAATCTGACGCTTGCGAAGCTACCTTCCAGCTATCTTGTGTTCTGTTTCCTGTTACAAATAAGGTTAAGTGTTTATCTTCTTGATATCCGCTTTCGTACTTATGATAGGTTTTACCAAACTCATAAAACTTTAACGAATTTTGTTTTCTATTGATGTTGTAAGCAACAGACTCTAATCCACTAAATAATAATGACTGACGCATCACCTTTAAGTCATTACTTAACGGATTTAACATCTCTACACTGTGCTCTGGATTCAAATTCTCAGATAACTCTAAGTAATCCGCCTTGGTTAACGAATTTGCCATAGTTTCGTTGAATCCTAGTGATGATAGTTGGTCTGCCACAATGTTTTCTACTTTTACATTGATATCACTATCAAAAGAAATAGAAGTATTTAACTTGTGAGAAAACTCTATATTGTTATATCCGTAAACACGTAAAATTTCTTCAATAATATCTGCCTCGCGTTGTACATCGGTTCTGTATGATGGTACTACCAATCCTAATCCTGCTTCTGTAACACTATTGATTTTAATATCTAAAGAAGCTAAAATCTTTTTAATCGTTTCTTTAGGTATTTCTTGACCAATTAATTTATACGCATTTTCAAATGATAAGAATACTTCAAAATCTTCAACCTTTACTGGGTAAAAATCTAAAATATCTGATGACATTTTTCCACCAGCATACTCTTCAATTAATAAAGCAGCGCGCTTTAAAGCATATTTTGTTGTGTTAATATCAATTCCTCTTTCAAAACGGAAAGAAGCATCTGTATTTAATCCGTGACGTTTTGCTGTTTTACGAACAGACACAGGGTTGAAATAGGCACTTTCTAAGAAAATAGTATGGGTACTTTCAGTAACTCCTGAATTTGCTCCTCCGAAAACACCACCAATACATAATGGTTTACTATCAGCATCACAAATCATAATATCTTCAGAAGATAATTCTCTTTCTACATCATCTAAGGTAGTAAACTTGGTTCCTTCTTCTAAGGTTTTCACTACCACCTTACCTCCTCTAATTTTAGAAGCATCAAAAGCATGTAATGGTTGTCCTAATTCATGTAGCACATAGTTTGTAATGTCTACAATATTATTTTTAGGAGTTAAACCTATTGCTTTTAATCGGTTTTGAATCCACTCTGGAGATTCTTTTACTTCAACATCGGTAATTGTAATTCCACAATAACGTGGCACCAACTCTTTATCTTCTACTTCAATATCAATCTTTAACGTACGCTCATCAACATGAAAATCAGAAACAGAAGGAGATATTAATTCTATGTTTGTTCCTTGTTGAATTAATCCTGCACGTAAATCACGTGCAACACCATAATGACTCATTGCATCTGAACGGTTAGGAGTTAACCCAATTTCAAAAACATAATCTGTTTCAATATTAAACACATCAGAACATGGTGTACCAGGAGCTAAACTTTCGTCTAATATCATAATTCCGTCATGACTTTTTCCAAGACCTAATTCATCTTCGGCACAAATCATTCCGTGACTTTCTTCTCCTCTAATTTTTCCTTTCTTAATCTTAAAGCCTTCGCCTTTTTCATCATACAACATCGTGCCTACAGTTGCTACAGGCACTTTTTGACCTGCATCTACATTCGGCGCTCCACAAACAATTTGTACAGGAATACCGTTTCCTAAATCTACCGTAGTAACTTTTAGTTTATCTGCGTTAGGGTGTTTTATACAGGTTTTTACTTCACCAACAACTACGCCTTGTAAGCTTCCTTTTATACTTTCAACCTTCTCTATACCTTCAACTTCAAGACCTAAATCAGTTAGTAATTCGCCTGTTTTTTCAGCTTCCCAGTCAGTTTGTAAAAATTGTTTTAACCAATTGTATGATATCTTCATAATCAATCTCTAAATTTAGCGTGCAAATTTACGTAAAATAAAGGAAAAAAATAACACCTTGTTCCTGATAGCTGCTACGATACTGATTGTTAATCTTTTGGTAACACAAAAAGGCGATTTCCTTGATTCTATTTATAGTCAGATTTAAACTTCTATTGTCTTTTTTGATTCTTTGGATGAAAACACATAGGTAAACAACCACATTAACGTAAAGGTTGGTACTACATCTAACCCTGGCATAGCTTCTTCAATAAAAGTTATTGCCCCTGCTATTTTACCTTTGTTTCCTTTATACATTTTTGTCATTAAGTATGCCGATGCTGGTGCCCAAACAATGTCGGACAATTCTCCTATTCCCGGTATTAAATACGATACATATCCTATCGCGTCAAACAACAAACTCAATGCTAGTTTTTGGTATTTTTTTTCTTTATTCATTTATCTAAAATTAATTCAACACTACAAATCAAAATTCAAGCCAAAACATCTTATTTTTGTCTTGTAAATTGATAAGTTTGTTCTAAAATACTAAAAAACAAATGATTTTTTCTGATTTCATCAATCAAATAGAAAAATTACAACAAAAGCAATTAGGCGGTTTAACCTCGCAATTTAAACTAGCTCCTAAACTTAGAATGCGCTATTCAGAAGAGTTAATACTTAGCAAAAACCCGAAAAAAGCAGCTGTATTAGCTTTGTTTTATCCTGACAGCAATAATCAAACACGTTTTTTATTAACCGAAAGAGCTAGTTATAATGGCGCGCACTCTGCTCAAATTAGTTTTCCTGGAGGGAAGTTTGACAAAACAGATGACAATTTAAAAACTACTGCACTCCGCGAAACTTACGAAGAAGTTGGCGTGCCTTTTGATGCTATACAAATTATCAGGCAAACATCAGATGCTTACATTCCTCCTAGTAATTTTTTAGTAGCCCCTTTTATTGGAATTTCTAAAAAAACACCTCTTTTTATTCCTAATGAAGAAGTAGCGGAAGTAATTGAAGTTTTGGTTAGTGATTTATTAGACGATGAAAATTTAACATTTGTTGAAATGGAGACCTCATATATGAAAAATATCGAGGTACCTTGCTTTAAATTAAACGATTACATTGTTTGGGGAGCAACAGCAATGATATTGTCAGAAATTAAAGATTTATTAAAATAAGGCTATTCTATAATTCTTTTGTAATTTAGCTTATTCGACTACTAAAAAACCAATAACAATGCCTTTATTTAAAAGGAACCCTTTCGGACATATACTATTCATTAAACGCTTTTTAATTCAAACTTTAGGATTAATTTCCCACGGTCGTTATCGTAAATTTAACGACTTACAAATAGAAGGTATGGATGTTCTAAGAAGCCTTCCAGATCAAAAAGTACTTTTTATTTCTAATCATCAAACCTACTTTGCTGATGTTGCTGCTATGTTTCATGTTTTCAACGCTGCTTTAAAAGGACGTGATGATAATATTAGAAATATAGGTTATTTATGGAAACCTAAATTAAACATGTACTATATTGCGGCTGGTGAAACCATGCGTGCAGGTTTACTTCCTAAAATATTTGCCTACGTGGGTTCTATTTCAGTTGAAAGAACTTGGAGAAGTGCTGGTAAAGACGTTAATAGACAAGTAAAAATGTCTGACATTTCTAACATCGGTAAAGCCTTAGATGATGGTTGGGTAATTACCTTTCCACAAGGTACTACTACCCCTTTTAAACCTATTCGTCGTGGTACAGCTCACATCATTAAAACTTATCAACCTATTGTAGTTCCTATTGTTATTGACGGATTTAGACGTTCTTTTGATAAAAAAGGACTTTTAATTAAAAAACGTAACGTACTACAATCAATGGTTATAAAAGAGCCTTTAGAAATTGATTATGAAAATGAGCCAGTAGCTGATATAGTTGAAAAAATTGAATATGCTATTGAGCAACATCCATCATTTTTAAAGGTATTAACACCTGAACAAATTAAAGAACAAGAAGAATTAAACGAAAAACGAAAGTTCTGGAGTTAATTCAGATATAAAACTTTTAATCATATAAATTATGGCTAAAAAATCAATTTTAAACAAAAAGTCGATAGACTTTTTAGAGAAATATTTAAACAATGCGGCTCCTACTGGATATGAGTGGGAAGGTCAAAAAATATGGATGGACTACCTAAAACCGTATGTTGATGAGTTTATCACTGACACGTATGGAAGTGCGGTTGGTGTTATTAATCCTGATGCTAAATATAAAGTAGTTATTGAAGGACATGCTGATGAAATTTCTTGGTATGTAAATTACATTTCTGACAACGGATTAATCTACGTAATTCGTAACGGAGGAAGTGACCATCAAATCGCACCAAGTAAAGTAGTAAACATTCATACTAAAAACGGAATTGTAAAAGGAGTTTTTGGTTGGCCAGCAATTCATACACGTAATAAAGCTTCTGAAGAAGCTCCAAAACCTGAAAACATCTTTATCGATTGTGGTTGTGCAACCAAAGAAGAGGTTGAAAAGTTAGGAGTACATGTAGGTTGTGTTATTACCTATCCTGATGAATTTCATATTTTAAACGGAGATAAGTTTGTTTGTCGTGCTTTAGACAACCGTATGGGAGGATTTATGATTGCTGAAGTAGCACGTTTATTACACGAAAACAAAAAGAAATTACCTTTCGGGTTATACATTACCAACTCAGTACAAGAAGAAATTGGTTTACGCGGAGCGGAAATGATTACGCAAACCATTAAACCTAATGTGGCTATTGTTACTGACGTTACTCACGATACCACGACTCCGATGATCGATAAGAAAAAAGAAGGTCTTTTAGAGTTAGGAAACTAACCTGTAGTTGCCTATGCTCCTGCGGTTCAACAAAAACTACGTGATTTAATTATTGAAGCTGCTGAAGCAAACAAAATTCCTTTCCAACGTTCAGCGTTATCAAGAGCAACTGGTACAGATACTGATGCTTTTGCTTATAGCAACGGTGGAGTTGCCTCTGCTTTAATCTCATTACCTTTACGTTATATGCACACAACAGTTGAAATGGTGCATCGTGAAGATGTTGAAAACGTAATTAAAATGATTTACGAAAGTTTATTAAAAATTAAAGATGGAGAAGACTTCTCTTACTTTAAATAATCTCAAAAAGCCTGTTTAATTAAGCAGGCTTTTTTTCTTTCTTTCCATTAATTTTTGCATCAAATTATTTAGTAATTTCGTAGTAAATATTGTATCACTTTAAACTATATGATTTTACTTTTTTGCTAGGTCTATATGGCATCTCTTCAAAAAGCTAAAACAGACCTAAAAACGAATGAGAAATTGAATTTTTTATTCGTTTCTAAATGGGGCGAATCACTTGATATCGCTTACACCATTAAACAAGAAGGACATTTGGTAAAAATGTTCATCGAAGACAAATCTTCTCGAGAAATTGGTTTCGGATTTATTACAAAAGTAAGCGACTGGAAAAAACACATTGACTGGGCTACCATTATCATTTTTGATTACACTGGATATGGGAAAATATGCGATGAGCTTAGAAATAATGGAAAACTTGTTTTTGGTGGATCTGAATATACCGATATGCTTGAATTAGATAGAAATTTCGGACAAGAAGAATTAAAAAAACATAAGATTAAAACACTTCCTTCTAGAGAATTTTTCAATTTTGAAGAAGCTATAAATTATGTTGAAAAAAATCCAGATGCCTATGTGGTAAAACCTTGTGGAGAAACACAAGACTTAAAGCAATTATTATTTGTAGGCTCTGATGATAAAGGCTTAGACGTAATTAGAATGCTAAAGGCCTATAAAAAATCTTGGGGAGATAGTTTTGGAAATTTCCAATTACAACGAAAAGTAAAAGGTGTAGAAATAGCTGTTTCAGCTTTTTTTAACGGAGCTCATTTTATTCAACCTTATAACATTTCTTTCGAACATAAAAAGTTCTTTCCAAAAGAATTAGGAGTATCTACCGGCGAAATGGGTACAAGCATGTTTTGGACAAAAGATTCTCCTATTTTTGAATTGACGCTTGGTAAATTCGAACATACTTTAGCAAAAAAAAGATTTGTAGGACATCTTGACATCAACTGTATTGTAAATGGTAATGGAATTTACCCTCTTGAGTTTACTTCTCGTTTTGGATATCCACAAGTATACATACAAAGAGACGGGATTAATGAACCTATAGGCGCTCTTTTTTACAAAATTACTACAGGAAAGCACTTTACTATCAACACTAAAAAAGGTTTTCAGGTAGGTGCTTATATGGTAGTTCCTCCGTTTCCTTTTAAGGATAAAAAGAGTTTTGAATTGTTTTCAAAAGATTCTGTAATTCTCTTTAAAAAAGAAATGAAGGAAGGAGTACATCCTATCCATATAAAACAAATAAATTCTGAGTGGTTAATAACAGGTAATGATGGAATTGCTCTTTTGGTTACTGGTACTGGTGTTACTATGAAAGACGCTCAAAAAATGATGCAAAACCGAATAAATAACATTATTATTAACAATAGTTATTATCGAACTGATATTGGTGATCGTTGGCTAGAAGATTCAGACAAACTATGGGCATGGGGACTCTTATAAAGAAATCAGACTCCATACTAATTAAAGTTCTTAATGATGAAACTCATTATTTTTCTATTTTATCTAATGAATGGCAAGAATTGATAATTCCAGTTTGGAAAAAACATAAAACCACTTCAAAAATAGTGGGATTATATATAAACAATCAACTTATAGGAGGAGGTATTTTGTTTAGCAAAATGCCTCCTTATGCTACTAATTTTGAAAAAAGTAATGCTATTTTATTTGAAAAAGGATATCTATACATCGGTTATATTTGGATTAGTGAAAAATATAGGAATAAAGGATATGCAAGTGCATTTTTAACCCTATTAAAAAAAGAAAATCCACATCAAAAGTTTTGGTTGACGATTGAAGAAGGAAATCTTCGTTATTTTTACGAACAGAATGGTTTTACGATGCATGCTGAAAGTGATGATATAACAACTACTAAAGAATGGATTTTAATATACAATGGATGAATTAATAGATATCGTTGATGAAAATGGAAATTACACAGGAAAAACATGTTTAAAATCTGAGGCTCATACACATGGCTACTTCCATCCTACTATTCATGTTTGGTTATATACCTCAAACAAGCAAATCTTACTTCAAAAAAGAGCTTTAACTAAAAAAGTATTTCCTGGTTTATGGGACATTTCTGTAGCAGGACATATCGCTGCAGGTGAAGATATAAATATTGCTGCTCTTAGAGAAGTAAAAGAGGAAATTGGTTTTGATATACTTCCTGAAAACCTACACAAAATAGGTACCCGTAAACACATGGTAAATCACCTAAACGGAATTATTGATAATGAATTTCACCATGTATTTATTGCCGAATTAACAATTCCTGTTGAAGACTTAACATTGCAAGTAGAAGAGGTTGCTGAGTTAAAGTTATTCGATTTAGAGACCATTTTACATATTAAAGATTTCGAAAACTTTTTACTTCCTCAATATCAAGATTACTATTCTTTTGTACACAAACAAATTGTAAATGCCATAAGCTAGATTATATTTCGGCTTCAATAATTTAGTTTCCATTTTAAAAATCAAATAGTTATCTTTAGAATGAAAACTATCGAACTATGTTATCAAAAGAGGATAAATCTGCATTAAGAAGTAGGTTGTTTCGTCATTTAGACGGAATTGTGACTTGTCCCGCAGCCTATACTTTACACGAAAAAGGAATTACAGAATATTTGTTAGATAAAAAGTCAGTTAGTTTAACTGAAATCACCAATCATTTCAAAGCCAATGATGGCTATTTAAATGTCGCCTTAAGAACACTCTGCTCACAAGGTTGGCTAACACAACATGTAGACAATGCTCAAAATAAAGTTCAGTTTGAAGTAAATAAAGCTTCTGCTATCGCTTTTTCATACTTTCACTTGTATAAAGAAGCTTTTTTATTGTTGAAATTTTCAGAAAATTATAGCGCTCGAAAATTTGAAATTGAGCCTTTTGATAAGTTGGAAAGCTTGTATCAAAATTTCACCAATAATTTCGGAATAGAGCCTCCTTCAACTTCTGAAGAAAAAGAAATTTTAAATCAAATCCTCACCCATATTGAAGGAATTATTGTTGGCCCTACTACCGTCTTGTTAGGAATGAGCGGTATATTTCATAAATATTTTATGCAAACCAAATTTCAGGCAGATGAATTTCACAAAGACGCAGAAAACTTTGGTCGACTACTTGATTTATTAACCAATTTAGGTTGGTTTTCCAAGACTAAAGACTCTTATGAATTTACTGATGAAGGGTTATTTTTTGCTCGAAGGGCAAGTGCTTATGGGGTTACCGTATCTTACATTCCAACACTTAGAAAACTAGACAAACTCATTTTTGGTAACCCTGATATTTTTAGAACTTCGGAAATAGGAAACGACGAAATTCATGTTGACAGAGAAATGAATGTTTGGGGAAGCGGTGGTGCACATTCAACCTATTTTAAAGTGATTGATGAAATTATCATCAACCTATTCAACAAACCTATTAACGAACAACCTAAAGGTATTTTAGATGTTGGCTGTGGTAATGGTGCGTTTTTAAAACATTTATTTAATGTGATTGAAAACCAAACCAAAAGAGGTACGATGTTGGAAGATTATCCATTGTTACTTATTGGTGTTGATTACAACGAAGCTGCGTTGAAAATAACTCGAAAAAACTTAGTACAAGCAGATATTTGGGCAAAAGTAATTTGGGGAGATATTGGAAACCCCAAAGCCATGTCAGAAGATTTGCAAAACAAATACGGAATTAACCTTTCTGATTTATTGAATGTTCGTACGTTTTTAGATCATAACAGAATTTGGCAAGAACCAGCTCCTACCAACAATTTGACGATTACCAAATCAACAGGAGCTTACGCTTATAGAGGAAAACGTTTGAACAATAACTTGGTAATAGAATCTTTAAAACAGCACTTCACCAAGTGGAAACCCTACATAAGTAAATTTGGCTTACTATTAATTGAGTTACACACCTCAAAACCAGAATTAGTTGCTAAAAACTTAGGAAAAACAGCGGCAACTGCCTACGATGCTACGCATGGTTATTCGGATCAATACATTATTGAATTGGATGAATATATGAACGCTATGAAATCTGTGGGGTTAACTCCCGATAAAAATACTTTTAAAAAGTTTCCAAACTCGGAGTTAGCAACAGTTTCTATTAACCTTTTTAAATAATTTATTGTTTCGTAAAAATTTTAAAAAAGCTTTTTATTCCACCCCACTAGCACAAGCATCTAGCTTGTGCTGCCTACAACGTTATAGTTTAAATTATTTCTGTAAACATATCTTCTTTTTTCTTTACATGCCTTTACTTATCATACCATCACGAGCAAGATGCTCGCGCTAGCATCATAGGAAAGCTAGTAAACATTAAAGTTTAAGCTATCCTAATTTTCATCAGCCCTATTTTCTTTTACCGATAACAAATTCGCAAATAACTTATACGCTCCAGAAACACCAGCAGGTAACTCCCTAAAAAAGCTTAATCCTGTATAGATGTAATTTCCTTTTCCATATTTAGCTACTAACAAACTTCCTTTTTTAGCTACTTCTCCTTTGTCGTGCATTGATAATATTGGTGTGTATTCTTTACTCCATTTATTCGGAAAATACAATCCGCGTTCTTGTACCCATCCGTTAAAATCAGCTTCAGTAATTTTATTTGGATAATTTAAAATCGAATGTTCTTTAGCTAACAAGGTTACTTTAGAATGTTCGTCTGTTACTCTATCACGTGATAATTCTAATTCATACGGCGCTTGTACATCTACTCCTCTATTCGTGTTGTATTGCACTATTAAATTTCCTCCATTTTTCACATATTCTAGCAAATATTTCTGCTTAAACTGTAATTCTTCATTGGTGTTATAAGCGCGAATACCTATAACTACAGCATCAAATTGATCTAAATTACCGTTGATTTCATTTACATTCAATTCTGTTACCTCATAACCAATTTGTTGCAAACTTTCAGGAATAGCATCACCTGAACCTTGAATATAACCTATTCGTTTTCCGTTTTTTTCGATATTCAAACGAACTACTTTCGCCTGTGATGGCAACAATACCGATTGTTTTGGAATATGGTTATAATTGATTTCTATCAACTCTTTGTCATAGGTTTTGCCATCAACCGTAGCGATAACTTTTAATGCTCCTTCTGATTCATTTTGAGTTGGAGTTACCATAAATTCCACAAATTGAACATCTCCTTTTTGTGCGATTGAAAAATCTACTGCTGTTGGAGATACTTTCCATCCTTTTGGAGCTTGTAAGCTTACTTTTCCGTTAATATTTGC
Source organism: Tenacibaculum sp. TB-56 (assembly GCF_059716275.2). Lineage (NCBI taxonomy): Bacteria > Pseudomonadati > Bacteroidota > Flavobacteriia > Flavobacteriales > Flavobacteriaceae > Tenacibaculum > Tenacibaculum sp. TB-56. Next base: position 2,642,354 of record NZ_CM201367.1, read on the forward strand.
ATCTCCTGCTCTTACTTCAACAGATATCTTTTGGGCTTCCGAAGTAGAAAAAATCAGTACTTTATCGTTTAATTTTGTAGTTACTTTCGGTAATACCTCAAAAGGCTCATAAATTTCTCCAACATCACTTTTAGCATATCTATGCACTACCGGAATGGTAAAAGCAACTGGTTGATCTTCAATGATAACATTGTATTGAATTTGAATAGGTCTTGGAGATTCTGGATTTCCAATCAATTTTTGGTCATTCACCTTATACATTCCTAAATCCCAAGGAGTATTTAACCAATACGGTGAAGAGTAAGGAACATCTTTACCAATATTGATTTTATTTTTAAAATTTTGTTTGCTATTAGGAGCCAAATCCAGTTCTTTTTTGATGTTTTTTCCTTTGGGAAGGATGGTAATAGATGATAACTCCATAGAAATAGTGCTTCTGTTTAACACTTCAAAATCTACATCAATAGTGCTGCTTGGAGTTGCACTAGAACTTACAGCCGATGCTTCTAAATACAAACCTGCACAAGCCTTGATAATTTCATTTAACTCTTTGGTTTTAATAGTTCTCCAATGTGCATCTTTCAATTGTCGAACCATTTTGTAGGCTTGCAACAACTCTGGTAAGTGTTTTTCTGGATTTACAAAATCGAAATCATCTTCAATTTTATATAAAATATCTCCAATCTCTCCACCTCCTTCTATACGATTCCAAGTTGTATTGATTCCTGAAAAAATATCTTTTTTATCCTTCGGAAAATCTCCTTTTAAAAACTCTACATATTCTGTTTGACTTCCTCTAGTAGTCAATCTACCAAAACCCTGACATAAATGTTGGCTACTTGCAATAGCAGCCACCTCGTTATTTGACAATCCTTTCAAAGGATAATACGCACCTATACCAAAACTTAACATGTTACTTTTATCAGCTTTTGAAAAAGCTTCTTCACTCCCATAAAACCACCACGAAGTATTAAAAAACAACCTATTAGGTTGCCATGTGCTCGTAGATTGTAGCTGTTCTGGATATTTTGTTTTATCAGCTGCCAAATCAAATGCTTCAACACTTAACATTGCTGAAGATGTATGGTGCCCATGCGTAGAACCTGGTGTTCTGTGATTAAAACGATTGATAATTACATCTGGTTTAAACGTACGGATTGCCCAAACTACATCAGCTAACACTTTATCTTTATTCCAAATTTCTAAAGTTTCATCAGGATGCTTTGAATACCCAAAATCATTTGCTCTTGAAAAACGTTGTTCTCCTCCATCTACTCCTCTTGCTGCCAACAATTCTTGAGTACGGATAACTCCTAATAATTCACGCATTTCTGGACCTATCAAATTTTGACCTCCATCACCACGAGTTAACGATAAATACGCTGTTCTTGCATTTTCATGGTTAGATAAGTAAGAAATTAATCGGGTATTTTCATCATCAGGATGTGCAGCTATATACAAAGCCGAACCTAAAAAGTTAAGCTTTTGTATTTTTTCGTAAATCTGATTAGAAGTTAACTTTTGTGGCTTTTGTGCATTTATTGTTAGTGAAATCAATAAAAATGATAGAACTAAAAGTACTTTTTTGTGCATTTTTAATAGTTTGAATACTACACAAATGTAACTTTTTTAACGAAAAAACGAGTTACATTAACAAAATGCTAACGTTTTTATTAAAATCGATATTTATAAGTTTAGTCTAAAAAATATTCATCTTTAAATCCTATCAAATACAATTTTTCTTGAGCACGCGTAACTGCTGTATATAACCAACGTAAGTATTCTACTGAAGCCCCATCAGGTAAATAAGGTTGTTCTATAAAAACAGTTTTCCACTGTCCACCTTGTGATTTATGGCATGTCATAGCGTAAGAAAACTTCACTTGAAGTGCGTTGAAGTACTTATTATTTTTCACTCCCATAAATTGTTTGTACTTCGATTTTTCTTGAGCAAAATCTTCTTTTACAGCTTCGTATAAGCGATTCGACTCTTCATACGTTAATGACGGACTCTCGCTAGTAAGCGTGTCTAATAGCAAAACCGTTTCAAAAGGTTTCATATCAGGATAATCAATCATACGAACTTCAACTTCAGCAAACTTAAATCCGTATAAATCTTTAATTTCATTAATACGCATTACCTCACAAATATCTCCGTTGGCTATAAACCCTGCAGAAGACGAGTCTTTTAACCAATAGTAGTTATTTTTCACCACCATTACATAATCACCTGTAGAAATTTCGTTTTCTTGTCCGCGAATTTTGGTGCGTATTTGTTGATTGTATTGGTTAGCTCGTTTGTTAGAACGTACAATAATAGCAGTATCTTCTACTCCTATATCTCCGTCATAAGCAGAAGTAATCGCATCTTGGATGTCATACCCATCTTGTAAACGAATAATATCAGGATAATTTAAATCGAACTGGAAATGAGTAGATTCATTTTGGATTAACAAGCGTAAATCTGTTGCGTTGGCTAAAATCCCTGAACCTTCTTCTTGACGTACTACTTCATCTAGCTCTATTTCGGTAACTTCTTTATTGAATTCAAACGAAAGTTTATCGGCTTCTAAAGCTGGACTCATCGTCAACTTTACTGGAGGTAACTGAGCCGTATCACCTATAAATATGATTTTACAATTCTTTCCTGAGTACACATAGGAGATTAAATCATCTAATAATGAACCATTTTCAAACAATTTAGCACTCTGTTTTTCATCTGAAATCATCGAAGCTTCATCAACAATAAAAAGAGTATCAGTATGCTTATTAGGCTGCATAACAAAACTTACTCCGCCACTACTTTGCTTTTTAGGAAAGTATATCTTTTTATGAATGGTAAATGCTTGTCTATTCGAGTACCCTGAAATCACTTTAGCTGCACGACCTGTTGGAGCTAATAAAACTGCCTTCTGACCAATCTTCCATAAATTATGAACAACTGTACTTATAATGGTAGTTTTTCCCGTTCCTGCATATCCTTTTAATAAAAACAAAGCACGATTATCATCTGAAAAAATAAAATGCGTTAAAACATCTAATAATTCACCTTGTTTTTGTGTAGGGGCATAAGGAAATTTTTGAAGTATCTCTTTATAGAATTTTGGGGCGGTTTGTATCATATTTTAAATAATGTTCAAAGATAAATGTATTTACAAAATAATTATTTTCATCATTGAAAAAAAATTGTAGATTTGCGAATATCATATATTAAAAATTAAAAAAATGAGTTTATTATTAATGATTTTGGTGGCTGTTGTGGTTGCTTTTCTTTTAGCTGTACTTGTAGTTAAATTTGTACCTCTAAAAATGAGATGGTTAGTTTCAATATTTCTTTTAGGTGCATCTGTCTTTTTAGTATATAAAATTTACGGTGGAATTATGGAGCCTATTAACTTTAACAAAGACAAAAAAGTACGTTACGCTAAAGTTATTAAGAATTTAAAACTAATTCGTGATGCCGAAGTAAAATATAAAGAGGTTTACGGAACTTATACTAACAGTAAAGATTCTTTACTTAATTTTATTCAAAATGGACAGTTAGCTTTAACAGAAACTAAAAACATTGAAGTAGAAGAAGACAGAGGTGGAGGTATTAAAGTTAAAGTTTCTAAAAAGCAAGTTGATACTATTGGATATGAGCCTGTATTAAAATACTTTGAAGGTAAAGAATATACTAAAATGTTTGAAGTACCAGGTACTACAGAACAATTTGAATTAGCTACTGGTAGAGTTGAAAAAGTAGCAGGTTTAGAAGTTCCTGTATTTGAAGCTAAAGTTTCAAAAAAGCCTATTTTAAAAGGAATGAACCCTTCGTTAATTAAAGCTGAATTAGAAGCAATTGAATCTGATCAAATTAAAGGTGAGTTTGTTTCTGTAGGTTCTTTAAATGAAGTAACTACTGGTGGTAATTGGCCTCCTTTTTATGATAAAGGTGAAGCAGTTGCAAAAAAAGACTAAAAAAACAAGCGCTATAGCGCAATATAAAGATCTATCCATCCAATTTAGTTTGGATGGATTTTCTTTTTGTATCTCTAACTCAGAAACGAAAGCTTCATTACTTTTTACCAAGTATACTTTTGCTGCTTCAAGCACTACACCTGAGTTATTATTAGAAGAAATTATACGTGTTTTTAATACCGATAAAGATCTACAACAAGATTTCTCTTCTGTTTTTGCCATACATCAAAACAACCTAGCTACTTTGGTTCCTAATAAACTTTTTGACCGAAACAATTTAGCTCCGTATTTAAAATACACCGTAAAAACCTTAAAAACAGATTTTATTACTTACGATTTACATGATATTATAGCTGCTAACACAGTTTATATACCTTATGTAAACATTAATAATTACCTGTTTCAAAACTTTGGAGAATTTGAATACAAACACCATTCAACTGTGTTAATAGACAAGCTACTCTCCTATTCTCAAGAAAACTCTGATCAACAGTTTTTTGTACATGTTTCTCCTAATGATATGGATATTGTAGTTTGTAAAGAAGGTAAACTTATATTTTACAACTCCTTTTCATACAGTACCAAAGAAGATTTTATTTACTATATTCTTTTTACTGCGGAACAATTACAAATGGATCCAAATAATTTTCAATTAACTTTTATTGGTGACATTGAAAAAGAATCAGAACTATACACCATAACCTATACTTACGTTCGAAATATTCATTTTATGAATCCTGTTGATAATTTCTTTGCTGATAGCGATGATTTTTCGAACCATTCAAATTTTATACTTATTGCCTAATGCGAATTATTTCTGGAAAATATAAGAGTAAAAGAATTTCTGCTCCTAAAAACTTACCTGTACGACCTACGACCGATATGGCTAAAGAGTCGTTATTTAACATCTTAAATAATTTGTATTATTTCGACAATATTTCAGTATTAGATTTATTCGCTGGTACAGGGAATATTAGTTACGAATTTGCTTCGAGAGGTACAGAAACTATTTATGCTGTTGATGCTCATTTTGCGTGTATCAAGTTCATCAATCAAACTTCAAAGGAGTTAGATATGGACATTACCTGCTATAAAAGTGATGTATATAAGTTTTTAGAGAAAACTCCGCTAAAAACGGATGTTATTTTTGCAGACCCTCCTTACGATTTTGAAGAAGCGCAATTTTTAAAAATAGCAGATATTATTTTTGAACGTGATTTGTTAAATGAAGATGGTGTTTTAATTATTGAACATTCAAAACATACCGACTTAACTAAGCATCCAAATCATAGTTATGATAAACGTTATGGTGGTAATGTGTTTAGTTTTTTTGAAGCTATTAGCGATGACGAAGAAGAATAAAAACTTTTAATAATTAAACAAAAAAGGGAACCAATTTGGTTCCCTTTTTTGTTATTGTATTAAGAATACATTTGTTCTCTTAATTCTTTTACCTTAGGATCATCTAAATAATCATCAAAAGTTGAATATTTATCAATGATTCCTTTTGGTGTAATTTCTATAATTCTATTAGCAACCGTTTGAGCAAACTCGTGGTCATGCGTAGTAAACAACACAGTTCCTTTAAAGTTAATTAACGAGTTGTTTAATGCCTGAATAGATTCTAAGTCTAAGTGGTTAGTTGGTTCATCTAACATTAAAATGTTCGCTCTGGTCATCATCATACGAGATAACATACAACGTACTTTTTCTCCTCCTGATAATACATCACTCTTTTTTAATGCCTCTTCTCCAGAGAAAATCATTTTCCCTAAGAAACCTCTTAAAAACACTTCTTCTCTCTCTTCTTCAGTTTGTGCATATTGACGTAACCAATCTACTAAATTCAATTCTCCATTTTGGAAATATTCAGAGTTATCAGCTGGCAAATATGATTGTGTAGTAGTTACACCCCAATTGTATTTTCCTGAATCAGCTTCTTCATTTCCTGAAATTACTTGATAAAATGCTGAAGTAGCTTTTGAGTTCTTTGAAATAATAGCTACTTTGTCTCCTCTATTCAAGTTAATATCTACATTTGAGAATAATAACTCTCCTTCTGCATCCTTTTTTGATAAACCTTCAATATTTAAAATCTGATCTCCAGCTTCTCTATCTCTTTCAAAAATAATAGCAGGGTAACGACGTGAAGACGGCTTAATTTCATCTACATTTAATTTCTCTATCATCTTCTTACGAGAAGTTGCTTGTTTAGACTTTGCAACGTTTGCAGAGAAACGACGGATAAACTCTTCTAATTCTTTCTTTTTATCTTCTGCTTTTTTGTTTTGTTGCGCTCTTTGTTTAGCTGCTAACTGAGAAGATTCGTACCAGAATGTATAGTTACCAGAAAAATGGTTGATTTTTCCAAAATCGATGTCAGAAATATGTGTACAAACTGCATCTAAGAAGTGACGGTCGTGCGATACTACGATTACGGTGTTATCATAATTTGCTAAGAAATTCTCTAACCAAGAAATTGTTTCAAAATCTAAGTCATTGGTAGGCTCATCCATGATTAATACATCAGGATTACCAAACAACGCTTGCGCTAATAATACACGTACTTTTTTCTTCGGATCAATCTCAGATAGTAAAGTATAATGATCTTCTTCTTTAATCCCTAAGTTTGATAGTAAACTTGCAGCTGAAGCATCGGCATTCCACCCGTCCATTTCTTCAAAACGAACTTGTAACTCACCTATTATTTCTGCATTTTCATCAGTATAATCAGCATACAATGCATCTATTTCCGACTTAATTTTATGCAGTTCTTTGTTTCCCATTAATACTGCTTCTAAAGCGGTATATTCATCAAAAGCGTAGTGATCCTGTGTTAAAACAGACATTCTTTTTCCTGGCTCTAGGTGAACGCTTCCTGATGTTGGATCTTGTTTTCCTGATAAAATCTTTAAAAAAGTTGATTTACCCGCTCCATTTGCTCCGATAATTCCGTAGCAATTTCCTTGTGTAAACTTTGTGTTTACTTCATCAAACAAAACACGTTTCCCAAACTGAACTGATAAATTAGAAACTGATAACATGTATAGTATTTTAAATTCCGTGCAAAAGTATAAAAACTAAAGAGTATAAAAGAATTTGCATGAAAGTTTTTAACATATTACTTTTGAGACTTTTTAATTCATTTTAACAGCGAATTAACAGCCTTATTAAGAAGAGTTCTCTATTTTTGAGCATTGATATTTAGGGTAATTTCAAGCATGATTAAGTATTTAATACCTCTCTTATTAGTTACACTTATTGGATGTAAAAATTCTGATAATCAAAAACCTACCTATTTTGGGGGTAAAATTATCAATCCTAAATCTGACTTCGTTATTTTATCAGACAATTACGAATTTAAAGACACAATTCCTTTAAATAAGAATAATACCTTTTTAGGAAATTACACCAATATTAAAGAAGGTTTGTATATTTTTTATCATGGTAATGAGCATCAATACGTGTTCTTACAACCTTCTGATAGCACTTTAATCAGGCTAAATACGTGGGATTTTGATGAATCTTTAGTTTTTAGCGGTAGTAATGCAGAAAAAAACAACTTATTGATAGAAGCTTTTTTACAGTATGAACAAGATGAAAAAGCAATTGCAAGATACTTTCATTTACCACAAAATCACTTTACTCGAAAAATGGATTCTTTAAAACAGATTAAGGATGCCATTTTAACAAAACACAATGAAAGCGACTTAAACCCTTCTACAAAGTTTTCTAACCTTTTAGATATTGCTTTAAACTACCCTATATATACAAACTTAGAAAAGTACGCTATTAAAAATGCTACTAAAAAAGAACCTCAAACTTTAGCTAACTCTTACTATAGCTATCGTACTAAAACTGATGTTTGTAATGATTCCTTAATGTTTTTTGGTCCGTATTATAGATTTATAATCGAAAAAATATACAACGATGTATATCAAAAAAACAGCGTTAAGAAATTAGATAATTTTACAGTAGAACTACTTAATTCAATTGATAAAAATATTGATTCCGAAGAAGTTAAAAACAGATTATTATATAACGCAGTTGTTGGTCACTTTTTTAAAGAACCTAACTACGAAAAGAAAAATGAAACTTTCTTTACCTTCTTTAAACTTAATACCGACAACGAGCAAAAGAAAACTATACAACGTTTAATTAACGATTTAAAACTCTTAAATAAAGGAGAAACACTTCCTTCTTTTGATTTAATTTCAGCTGATGGAGGACTTGTTGATATTAAAAATGTTGCTAAAGGAAAGAATACAGTCGTTTTATTTAAAAATTATAAATATGCCTCTGACGACTGGGTGTCTTCCAGGTTTAATCACTTAATCAAAAATAACCCTGATGTTAATTTTGTTTTAGTAAACCTATGCGATACCTCTAGAAGATACACTAAAAATATTGATATTAAATATCAATACACGCTTCCAGAAGAAAGTCCAACTTGTGAATATTCTTCGAGTAAATTTTCTCGTTTGGTTTTAGTTGATAAAAATGGAATTATCCAAAACGGATATACTAGCTTATCTTCTTCAAGTATCAACCAAGAAATCAATAACTTACAAAATTTAAAATAGTTAGCTGCTATTCATTTTATTTAGTGTACTTTTGCACCGTCCAAAAAAAATCGTAATTAACGATTAATAATATTAATAGAATTCGCGGAGGGGCATCTGTGAGTTCTCTAAAAACACAGTATGTCTACATTTTTAGATTTAGGTTTGCAAGAACCTATCAATAAGGCATTGACCGATTTAGGTTACGAAAAGCCAACAGTAATTCAAGAAAAAGCAATCCCACAAATCCTTTCTTCTTCCGAAGATTTAAAAGCTTTTGCACAAACAGGTACCGGTAAAACAGCTGCTTTCAGCTTACCAATTATCGAGCTTGCTGATCAAACAAGCATGCACACCCAAGCAATTATCCTATCTCCTACTCGTGAGTTAGCGGTGCAAATAGGTAATAATATTGAAGAATTTTCTAAATACTTACCTAACTTAAAAGTGGTTACCGTTTACGGTGGTGCTAATATTGAAGAGCAAATAAAAAAATTAAAAAAAGGAGCCCAAATTGTTGTGGGTACTCCTGGTAGAACAGTAGATTTAATTAAAAGAAGAGCCTTAAAACTTGGTAATGTTAAGTGGTTAGTACTTGATGAAGCCGATGAAATGCTTAACATGGGGTTCAAAGACGAGTTAGATCAAGTTTTAGAAGCTACTCCTGAGAGCAAACAAACATTATTATTCTCTGCTACTTTCCCTAGAGAAGTAGAAGATATTGCTAAGAACTACATGAGAAATCCTGTTGAAATTGCTTCAGGACAAAAAAATCAAGGTTCAGATAATGTAAGTCATGAATATTATTTAGTAACCGAAAAAACACGTTACCCAGCTTTAAAAAGAGTTGCAGATTTAAACCCAGATATCTACGGAATTGTTTTTTGTAGAACTCGTAGAGAAACTCAAGAAGTTGCTAACAACTTAATTAAAGACGGTTACAATGCTGATGCGTTACATGGTGATTTATCTCAAGCGCAACGTGACTCGGTAATGGAGAAATTCCGTGAGAAAAATATTCAAATATTGGTAGCTACTGATGTTGCTGCTCGTGGTTTAGATGTTAATAACCTAACGCATGTTATTAACCATAAATTACCAGACCAAATAGAAAACTATAACCACCGTAGTGGTAGAACTGGTAGAGCTGGTAACAAAGGAATTTCAATTGCATTAGTTACTAAAAAGGAACAAGGTAAATTACGTCCTATTGAGCGTATTATTAAAAAGGAATTCATCCACACTCCTGTTCCTTCTGGTAAAGAAATTTGTCAAAATCAATTATTTCATTTAATTGATAAAGTGCATAATACTGAAGTAAACACAGATCAAATTGAAAACTTTTTACCAAGTATTTACGAAAAATTAGAAGATTTAACCAGAGAAGAATTGATTCAGAAGTTTGTTTCGTTAGAATTTAACACCTTCTTATCATATTATGAAAATGCTCCTGACTTGAACAACTTATCATCTAGAGATAATTCAAGAGGACGTTCTTCTAGTGAAAACATGACTCGTTTCTTCATCAATTTAGGAAGAAAAGACCGTTTAAATCCAGCTAAATTAATCGGATTAATTAACGATCAAAATATTGGTGATAAAATTGAAATTGGTGCGATTGATATTTTAGACACTTTTTCTTTCTTTGAAATAGACAAGAACTACGAAAAAGAAACTTTAGATGCTTTTTCTGATAACGAACCAGATTTTAACGGTCGTTCAGTAAATGTAGAAATTACAAAAACCGATCGTGGTAACGGCGGCGGTGGTAGAAAACCTCGTAGAAGCGGCGGTGGAGGTAATTTTAGCGGAAAAGGTCGTAGAAGCAATGATAGAAATGACAAACCTTCTGACTCTAAAAAAAGTTTTGGTAGAAGACGTAGCAACGAACCTTCTTCTAGAAAAGGAGATAACAAACCTGCTACTGGATTCGGAAGAAAACGTAGAAGAGGTTAAAACTCATCATAAATAAAAAAGCAGCTCAATGAGCTGCTTTTTTATTTATAGAATTGGAATTAACTATTGATTTCCTAAAATAATTGGCATTCCACTTTTTCCAGAACCAATAATAACTACTTTACTATTTTGAGAGTTAGCTAATCTATTCGTAGCTTCTATTCCTTTATCTTGTAAAATTTTATCAGTTAACGAAGCACTTAAAATTTTGTTCGCATCAGCTTTACCTTTTGCTTCAATAATTTGTTTTTCTGCTTCTTTTTGAGCTGTTACCAATCTAAATTCATATTCTAATGACTCTTGTTCTTGTTTTAATTTACGCTCAATAGCTTCTTTAATGGTTGAAGGCAATGTTACATCTCTAACAAGAACTTCATTTAATTGAACGTATTGAGATTCTAAAATCTTTTTTGTTTCAATAAAAATTTCATCTTGAATAGCGTCTCTTTTACTTGAATACAATTGTTCTGGTGTATAACGCCCTACCACACTACGTGCAGCTGAACGAATTGCAGGCTGAATTACACGCTGTAAATAGTTTTCTCCTAATACCTGATGTAATTTCCCTAAATCGTTATAAACTGGCTTGTACCAAGCTGAAGCATCAATTTTTATCTCCAACCCGTTAGACGATAGCACCTTCATCTTTTCAAAAAGCTCTTGTTGTCTTACTTCATAAACATGTACTTTGTTCCAAGGAGCAACTATGTGAAATCCTTCTCCTAACGGTGGTTCATCTGTTACAACTCCTCCTCCAAACGTTTTATACAATACTCCTGCTTCTCCTGAATTGATGGTTACTGTAGATTTCGCTATAAAAATTATTAAAACAATTACTACAGGTATTAACATACCGAACTTAGGAAACTTTAATTCTACTTGATTTCTTGTCATTTTTTTGTGTTTTATACTCTACTCAAATGTACAACTAAATTAAAGAACCACAGTTTTCATATTCACATTCATGAGCTGAGATCTCAAGCTCTAAAGTGATATGTTCTAAATGAAAATCATCATGTAATAACTTTTTTACCTTTTGTTTAATTTGTTTGGCTTCTTCCCAAGAAAAGCTACGCTCCTTTAAAATTAAATGTGCCGTAAAAATATTGTATTCTCCATCCATTGTCCATAAATGACAATCATGTACCCCTTCAATTTCGTCCAAAGACAATAAGTTCTTTTTAATATCATCAACCGAAATTCCTACAGGTGCTCCTTGTAAAATAATACGCAAACTTTCTTTGATATTTTTGTACACGTTAAACAATACAAAACCTGCAATAGCAATTGATAAAATAGGATCTAACACTGGCACATCCCAAAACTGCATTACAATACTTGCTACTAAAACGACTGCCCAACCTAATACATCTTCTAATAAATGTAACGATACGACTCTTTCGTTGATTGATGTTCCTTTTTTCAGTTTAAGAACAGCTGCACCATTAACAATGACACCTAAAACTGCTAACCACATCATTCCTTTAGCATCAGCACTTTCTGGAGTAATAATTCTTGGAATTGCTTCTTTAATAATAAATACAGAACCTATTACCAATACGATTGAGTTTATGATAGCTCCCAACAATGAAAATCGTTTATACCCGTACGAGTATTTTTTTGTCGGTTTTTTAGTCGATTTCTTTTGAAAATACCATGACAATCCTAAACTTAAACTATCACCTAAGTCATGTAACGCATCAGACATAATAGCCAAGCTATTGGTATAAAAACCTCCAATAAATTCAATAATTGTAAATGCTAAATTCAAGAAAAAAGCAACGGCTATATTCTCTGTTGAGCTTCCGTGTGAATGATGGTGATGATTGTGTCCCATGTTTTTATTAATTGACTTTAAATGTATTAAAAAGATGCAAAAAGAGGAGTTTTTTAACTCCTCTTCCTCTTATAACTTCACCAAGATACCTGCATTGAAAATAAATCCGTCTGTTGGTGCCCAAATATCTGTAAAAGATGGATCGTGATGCATATCTTCTATCATGTCTTGATAGTTTTGTTGTTTGGTGTCTGTAAAGTTTTCGAAATTAGCATACAAACTAATTTTCCCAAACGTTCTCATTACCATAAAGCCCATCGTCCAATAATCTGGAGTTTTAGTTAAATTATTTCTTAACTGTGAGCCCTTATAATATGCTTCATATCCTATTCGCCATTTATCATGTACTTCATACATTAATACGCCACCAAAGCTATGTTTTGGTGTCAGCGCTTTTTGATTATTGTCGATTTCAACATTGTTATAAGCATAGTTTGTAAACAGTACAAAATCTTTATACTTTAACTTTAAATTAGTTTCTGCTCCATAACTATTTAATCGACTTAAAGCATTCACAAATTCATAATTGGCTCCATTTTCTTGCAATAAAAGTGTATTTTTTAACTGTGTATAAAACACTAATTGATTAAAAGACAATGATACATTATCATTAAAAATTTTTGTTTTATAGTTTACATCTGCATTAAATCCGATAGACGTTTCTGCTTCAAAATTGGTCAAGTTAATTGGCATTACATTTTGATACGAACGCAATTCTGCATCTTCTGTAAAAATTGTAGGTATTTTATATCCTAAACCTCCTCCTATTCTACTTGATACCTTGTCATTATACTTAATAAACAAAGAAGCTCTAGGCAACACAAATGTTCCGTAGTGATCGTTATAATCTGTTCGTAAGCCACTTTCTAAAGTTAAACTGTTTGAAAGTCTCCAGTTATTTTGAGCAAACCCTCCAAAAGTAAACTGCTCGTAACTTCTATCTAAATTAGTTGTTGGATTTTCTGTAAAGTTTTCAGTGATGATATTTCCTCCAAAAACCCAATCAGAGCTAGTATTATACAAGTTATACGTTGCTTCAGTAAATGTAGCCCATTGTTTTCCATCAAACTCATAATCAGGTAGGGTTAAATTTCTTTTGAAATAACTCACACTATTTTTAAAATTAAAACTTTTAGTTTCTGAAATATCATTAGAATATGATAATTGTGTTGAGTAGCGTTCTGATTTATTTTCTTCAAAAAAACTGTGATCAGGCGTCATATTTCCTGCAATCACATCAGCATCCCCTCCAATACGATCTTCTATTGTCGTTCCGAAATTCAAACGCCACTCTTCCTTTTCATTCGGATAGTAGAATAATGACGGATTGATACTAAAACTTCTCACTTTTGGAATATCAGAAAAATGATCGTCATTCACATCAGTAGCTTGTTGTCTGTTTGCAGATCCGTATAAACTAACTCCAAATTTATTGAAACGTTCGCTATAAAAAGCGTTTAACGTACTTCCGTTACGAGAAGTCTGATCGAACATTAGGCTAATTTCTCGTTCTTCTTTTGGTTTTTTTGACACCAAATTTACCAAACCTGCAATAGCTCCTCCTCCATATAAAGTAGAAGAACTTCCTTTGATAATTTCTACTTGCTGCAAATCTAACGGAGGAATTTGCATAATACTCAATCCACTAGAAAAACCTCCAAATAACGGAAATCCGTCTTTTAGTAATTGCGTAAAACGTCCATCTAACCCTTGGATACGAATACTTTGATTGGCAGAGTTTGCAGAAGTTTGCTGCATCTGAATTCCTGTGCTTTCTCGCACGAACCATAGCAATATTTGCTGAATTCATTACTGCTTTTTCTCCTAACTCTTCTGCTCCGACAACTTCTATCCTTGTAGGTATCTCAGCAATCGTCCTTTTACTTCTTGTTGATTGAATTACAACCGCTTCTAAAGTTTCTTCATCTTCATGAAGTTCTACTACAAATTGCTTTTTTGTTGTTGGAAATTGAATAGTTTTTTCGACTGTTTCAAAACCTATAAATGATACTACAAAAGTTTGTTTTCCATTATGAATATTATTAATAATTGCAATTCCATCTAAGTTAGTTTCTGCTCCAATAGTGGTGTTTTTCACATACACCGAAGCACCTACAACAGGCTCCTTTTCATCAGAAATTACTTTAAATTCAATTGAGTTTTGTGCTGTTATTTTAACTGCAGATAGCATGATAACTACTGCTACTATTATATTTTTTAACATGTGTTATTTTTAAATTAATTATATAAAGGAAGACATCTCTTTTTCTAAAAAGATGCATAAAAACTTTCTATTTTTTGAAAGCAAATACTGAATAATTAATTTAAACTCTGGGTGGTTGGAAAATTCCTTTTAAGAAAGAAAAGTTATAAGGAACTTGGTAAAAACCAATTGTTTCTCTTATTTCAAAAAAAGGAATAATTTCGAAGTAATATTCAACAGGTACAAATTCTGCTGTAAGATTCACCACCGTACAATGATGATGATGTTCTTTGTTTCTCTCTTCTTCTGTATCATTTTGATGATGTTCGTGCTGATGTTCGTCGTTCAATACATCAAAATGCCCTTCTATTTCATCAACAAAAACTACTGCATCAGTATGCGCCTGAACTGGAGGCACAATTAACAACAAGGTTAACAATATGATGCAGAAATTTTTCAATACATTAATTTTATAGGTACAAAAGTATAAAATTTAAAGACGCTACTCTTCTTCTAGCCTATCTTTAACATATTCTATCTTGTTTTTACCATGTGCAAAAGGCTTACCTTCTTCATCTAAACTTACCATGATAATTTTATCGATTGCAATTAT
The DNA here is from genome assembly GCF_059716275.2 of Tenacibaculum sp. TB-56. Taxonomy (NCBI): domain Bacteria; kingdom Pseudomonadati; phylum Bacteroidota; class Flavobacteriia; order Flavobacteriales; family Flavobacteriaceae; genus Tenacibaculum; species Tenacibaculum sp. TB-56. The sequence goes on from NZ_CM201367.1 coordinate 2,657,485, forward strand.
GGTTTTTCTAGTGATCTTATTACGAACCTCACAACATAGAGTAATTGATGTTCTTCCAAACTTCACTACGTCAATTCCTATTTCTATAATATCTCCTTGTTTTGCTGAACTTACAAAATCTATTTCAGACATAAACTTAGTTACTGTCTTCGGAATTTCTAATTGAATAATAGCATATAAGGCTACTTCTTCATCAATCCATTGTAATAATCGTCCTCCAAAAAGAGTTCCGTTAGGATTTAAGTCTTCGGGTTTTACCCATTTACGTGTATGAAATCTCATATTTTTTTCTTTTGATACAAATTTCGGCAAGAATTGAAGAAAAACCAATCTATTTTAATCGGTTTCTTAAATTTTACCATAGTATTTTCTGATAAACCACTCAATACTTAAAAAAGTAACTATCAAAAATAAAATCCATTTCCAGTCAATTAAATTTTGCTCTTTTGTGGTAGATTTTTGTGTAGTATAATACGCTTCATCATTTACCAAATCTTGCAATAATTGAGTTGTTGTATTCGGATAGAAAACTACTCCGTTTGTTTTAGATGCTAATGCTTGTAGCTTCTTTCGATTTGCATTCGTAAACTGCTCCTCGATCTGATAATCAGTTATTTTAAACTCACCATAACTCGTAATATTTTGATTTACTACGGAAACTTCATAGGTATAATCACCTGACAACAACCCTTCAACAGACACTTGATATGAGTTATTTACCAGTGAAAATGGTAGCTTCTTTTGCTCCTTTGTTTCTTTATTTGTTAACGTCAGTTCTAAATTGGCTCTGTTATCAAATTGGTAGTTTTTATCTACATAAAACGCAGTAATCGTAATAGGCGCATTGGCAGGATACAATCGTTCAGAAGTAACTTCTAATCGCTTTCGTTTTTTGTTAGAAGCTAAATACTGCGCTAAGTTTCCTATAAACGTGTCGAAACTTTCAAAATTTTGTTCTTTTAAATAACTAGATGCTCTCCACTTCCAAACACCTTCACCAAATAACATCGCATATTTCTTGTCATTTTCTTCAAAAGTTGTAAATAATGGTTGTGTGGTTTCAACTCCTGCAAATTTCTGATATAATAAACTTTGTGCTTCCTTTTTCAACTGAACCTCTCCAAACTTATCTTGTAGTGGTGGAAAATGTGTAAAACCAATATTTTCTTGAAAAAATGGTAGAAAATCAGCATTATAGAGAGCACTATATTCTTCCTTTTGATTAATAACTTTCTTTGCTACTCCTAAATTTTGACTATTAATAAAATTCCAATCGGTTTTTGTTCCTGTAATGATTAAATAATTGGATGTTATCTTCTCAAACACACTTTTGAAAGAACTGTTAGGTTGATACAATACATACAACTGATAATCATCAAATTTTATGTTTTTGTCTTGAATTAAAGCAATATCAACCTTGCGTTGTTTATTGCTTTCAATCGCTTTTTTCAGCGCTCCTAAATCAGGATGTAAAAAAGAACCTAATAATAAAACCTTGGTTTGTTCATCAAATACTTCAACTGAAAAGTTTTTGTAGTTGTTTTTAATGTTCTTTTCGTTTGGTATTTTACTGATGGATGCCGTGTAATATTGTAACCCTTTTGTTTTAGACAGCAAGTTAGTAGTAACTGTTTGTGTGGGATTATTAGGAGAAAATTCTAATTGTTTAGAAAATACTCTTTGTCCGTTTTGAAGAATTGAAAAAGTAGTAGTTATCTTGTCTTTACCTTCATAATACAACAAGGCTTCTACTGGAAACTTATTTTGTAAATAGCTGTATTTATTTACATTTAGCTGAGCTATCTGTATATCTTGATACTGCGTAGTATCGCCCACAATTATTGGAAATATTTTGTTTGTTGATGTACTAAACTCATAATCGTTTCCTTGAGTTTGATTACCATCAGTAACTAAAACTGTTGTTGAAATTTTGCCTTTATTCAACTCATTAACAGCTGTAATCGCTTTTGAAATGTTTGTTTGCGTGTCAGAAAACAATAAACTATCTAAAACACTGACCTCTTTTCCGAAGGAAAAATATTGAACATCAAACTTTTCTTGAATCCCTTCATCTTCCTTTATTTCAGAGAGCACTTTTCTTACGTTTTCTTCTTCTTTAAAAAACTGTGTAGAAAGTGAATTATCTAACAATACAGACAATATTGGTTTGCTGTTCTGAATCTCTAAAGTTCTAATCTTCGGATTGATAAAAAGTAAGCCTATTAAAAAAAGACTCAATGCTTTTAGAGCAAAAAGTAAAATATGTGTTTTTGGAGTACTTTTTACTTTGTAGAAATATTGAAAAAAAGCAATAGCTACGCTTATCAAAACGGCTAATACAATGTAAATGATAGTTATAGACTCCACTCAGCTTATTTTAGTCTGTGAAGATAAAAATATCTATTAAATAAATTGTCAAATTCTAAACTTCATTCTTTCTCTTTAAATTTTAAAGAGTGCTTTTAGGTTTGTCTTCAAACATTCTAAAAAAGAGCATAGAAGCTATGTTTCGTGCTCTTTCTTTGGCTTCGTGAGCTTTTACTCCATCGAAAAGTTCATCAACCGTTTCAAACCATAATTGTAACCAGCGACCGAAATGTTCTTGGTAGATAGAATAATCGAAATCTCTATCTACATCTTTGTGTGCTCTCATCGGATTTCCTTTAAACTTTCGCACAAAAAACAAATTGGTCTCCCAAAAATCGGTGAGCTTTTGTAAATGAGGTTCCCAAGTATCTTCAGGAATTGTTTTCAAAAAGATAGGCCCTATAAAATCATCCTTTCTAATTTTATCATTATAAAAGGTTGATACCAGTTTATACACATCTTCTCTATTTTCTATATCTCTTTTATCCATTTACAAATCGTTGTTAAAATACACCACAAAAGTATATCTTTAGCCTACCGCAATTTATGACTTAAATCATAATGATTCCAAAAGAACTCTTATTAAAATATAACGCAAAACCAAAACTTTTCAAAAAGACGAAATTATTTTCTCTGAAAAACAAACCGCACACTACTACTATCAAATAGTAACTGGAGCCATGAAAATGAATAATTTCAACGATAATGGTAAAGAGTTTATTCAAGGGATATTTTATAAAAATCAAAGTTTTGGAGAACCTCCTTTGTTTATTGATGTTACCTATCCTGCCAATGCGGTGGCTATTTCTGATAGCACGATTCTAGCTTTAGCTAAAAGTGATTTATTTAAATTACTACAAGACAACCCTGAAATTCATTTAAAAATCACTCAAAGTTTAGCCAAACGTTTGTACTACAAAGCTATTATAGCTTCAGAAATTTCAAGCCAAGAACCTGCGCATAGAGTGCTTCGCTTTATTGATTATTTAAAAGACGATGTATATAAAGTTGAAGGAAAGTACTCGTTTAAAGTAGCCTATACGCGTCAACAAATAGCCGATATTTTAGGCTTGCGTGTAGAAACGGTTATTCGGGTCATCAAATCTTTAGAAAAAAAGGGCGAAGTAAAAATTAGCAAACGAAAGGTATATCGTTAAAACTTTTTTAAAGAAACCTTTTAATGAAGTATCGATACATCATAAAAATTAATAGGTTTATGGAATTCCGTAAGAATTTGTACACACCTTGTAGTAAGGTCGCTATGATTGTATAATTAATTAACAAATAACGATAACTCGTTAATAACTTTATTTTAGGTAATTTATTGGTTTTTACTATATTTGAAAGCGTATAAAAATTGCTAAAAACTCCGCTTATACTACCGTTAAGAGAATATAACAGTAATTTTATTACATATATAAACAAGTTGCCAACAATACGAAAAATGAAAATCGGAACTAAAATATTAATCCTTTTCTTGACTTTAAATTTTCTTTCTTGCAAAGGAATTGCTCAAGAAACGGAAACTAAAAAACCGACAACTGAAATTGATTTTTCGGACAAGGAAAAAAGTTCTATTCCGAAACCAATTGGAATTATAAATGATTACGGACAAATTTTTACGGAATCAGAACGAACTGAACTATCAAAAATTCTTTATGATTACGATATTGAAACGACAAGACAAATTGTGGTGGTTACAATTGACAGCATAAAACCTTATAACGACATCCAAAAATACGCAACGGATTTAGGACAAACTTGGGGAGTTGGAACTGCCGATAAAAATAACGGATTGACAATTGTTGTGTGTAATCCTTGCAGACAAATCGGAATTGCAACAGGAACTGGAAACGAATTGATTTTGACTGACGAAATTTGTAAAAAAGTAATTGAAGAAAAAATAATACCTGAATTTAAAAACGGAGAATTTTATAGCGGAATTAAAAAAGGTGTGATAGAATTAATAGAAAAGTGGAAATAAGTACTGTTGGCAACACCGTATATAATTTATTGCTAGTTCTAGCCTACTTACGAAAATCCTCGCGGATTTTCTATTCGGTTTTTATTTGCTAAATTAGGTGCTTAAACCACGCAACAAACCATATACAAACACGTTGCCCACAATTTGAGAAAATCGTAAATCAATGAAAATAAAGTTATTAATTGGAATTCTTTTTTTCTCAATTTTATTTGCGTGTGGAAACAAAAATGATGACCGATTTATTTTCTTCCTTCATAATCGATTTTTAGAAGAACACGAACTGAATGAATTGCATCCTGAATTCGGACGAACTGAATATAACGAAATTATAGCTGAGTTTAAAAAAAATGGATTTAAAGTAATCAGCGAAAAAAGAAACGGAAATGTGAACGCTCGTGAATACGCCATCGGAATCGCCCACAAAATTGACAGCTTGATAAACAACGGGATCGAACCTGAAAAAATAACAATAGTCGGAACTTCAAAAGGTGGATATATTGCACAATACGTTTCGACCTTGGCAAACAACCTTGAACTGAATTTCGTTTTCGTAGCAAGTTTTAGAAATGATGATTTGGAAAATATCCCCGAAATCAACTTTTGCGGAAACATTTTGACCATTTACGAAAAAACCGACCCGTTCGGAGTGTCCGCAATCAAAAGAAAAGAAAGCTCAACCTGTGAAATAAGGAACTTTAAAGAAATCGAGTTAAATACTCGAATGGGACACGGATTTTTGTTCAAACCATTAAAAGAATGGATAGAACCGACAATAAAATGGGCAAATGGAAATTATGGGCTGGAATAAAAAACTGTGGGCAACAAAGAACTGAGGTAAAAAACAAGTAAATTTTATACTTTTTTAAACCAAAGTACTTTTATAATTTGCATCATAAGGCAAACCACTTTTTACTATTGCAAAAGCTTGTTTTAGTAGCTTATTACACACCGCTATTAAAGCAAGTTTTTTACTCTTACCCTTAGCTACAATTCGGTCATAAAGTTCTCTACATGTTTTGTTGTATTTACAAGCATTAAAACTACACATAAACAATAAATTTCTAAGCTTTGGATTACCCATTTTACTTATTCGAGGTCTTCCTTTTATACTACTGCCTGACTCTCTAATAACAGGAGTTATACCTGCGTAACTGCACAGCTCCTTTGCCGAAGTAAAGCGCTTAAATCCATCGGTAAAAACTAATAACATTAATGCTGTTTTACCCCCTATTCCTGGAATTGACTTTAATAAAGTCAATTCTTCTTGATAGCTCTTTTTTACATTCTCTAGCAACAAATCTTCTAATTTAACCATCTCTTTTTGTATATTTTTTAGTTGCCTTTTTAAGGAACTAACTACCAATTTTGATGGAGTTCCTAATACTGATTCGCCATGAAGCTTATTCTTTAATTGAGTAGATTGTTTCGTATAAACACTCAACAAACGTACTATTTGTAAACATTCTTGTTGTTCCTTGCTTTCTCCTTTCCATATAGAAGGGGCTTGACTTACACCATAATTATATAGCTGCTTTGCATCACTCTTATCCGTCTTTACTTTTGATAAATTCATTTGAATAAAACGTTTTATCTTCAACGGATTTTCTACTGATACCAAAACTCCTTTTTCTGTTAAAAAATAAGCTAATCGTACATGATAATACCCTGTGGCTTCCATTATACAATGAGTTAAATCACTTGTGATTAACAACAGCTCTTTAAAGCCTGATGAATCATTTTTAAACTGATACCAATTACCTTGATAATCATACACATCTAAAACATCTTTACTTACATCGATTCCTAAAAATTGTTTATTTTTACTCATAAGAAAAAAGGATTGGAAAGAAAAATAACTACTATCAATTCAACAACTTGAAATCGAGATCTTGGTCTCACAGAACTGAACGAATTTAAAGTAGTAAAGCGTAGGGATTATCAATGTTGACGAAATCTAGGTTTCAACGTATATCATAACCTTACTCTACGCTTTTTTCTTTCTGGTTTTTATTACTAAAGTTAAACAATTGCTAACTTAAGATGTATAACCGCAATTACGGCGGATTCGACTACGTCCGAATCCACTCGGAATTGCTAACGTCTGTGCTAAACCGAAAATTATTAACATTAATCCCGTAACTGACGGTTATACGAGACCGTTGGCTGTCATTATTTAAAATGAAATATCTAAGTTTATAGTTTTTATTTTAGGATTAATAAGTTGTAATTCGAGTTTAAATAATGAGAAAAAAGAATCTGAATTAGGCAGATCAAAAAATGATAATAGTATGAGCATTCCCATCACAAAAAAACTCTCAGAAGATAAATTAGGTAAAATATCAATAAAAGAAATTATTTATGCAGAATTTGCAGAAGGCGGAGCAATGGGAAATGCTGGAGGATCAATTTTTTACATTATTGAAAATGAGGATGTTATTTGTTATGAAACTAATTTATCAAATAATGCAGATTTGTATTTGGAAATAAGAGAAGCTCTTATTCAACACCAAAATGTATTAAAATATGATAATATTGAAAAAAAGGAATTGATTTTTGATTATCATTATGGTGGTATGGGTAATCATGTATTCATAAATAAGAATATTTCGTTGAATAAAGAAAAAGATTATTTTGTATACCAAACAGGTAAAAATAGCTATGCGATTTATTGCTCTGTTTTAGGAGTATTTGATTATGTTGTAAATTCTATTGATAATTCATCGAATAAATAACGAACAGCTAACAACGCCTCCTATGAAAAGCACTAGTCTAGTTTTTCAAAGTTACTATATTTATTTTTAATTCTTACATAATAATAATTTTAGGGTGTTGAATTGTTGATAATTCCGAAGGATTATCAATACTTCAATACCTTATAACTTGCTCCGCATCCTATATGTGATCAACTCTATTGGTCGTCACCAGCATCTGTATGATTATAAGTTATAATAAGTCCAGCCACTTGCTATAAAAATGTGATCTTCGGGTTAATTTTGAAGTCACCCACGTTGTTTTGTGATATGGACTCTAAATACTTCTTTTCTGAGCTTTGTTATTGATTTATATACTATTCTATAACTCCTATCTCATAAGGAGTCTCTGTTTTGATAACGGCCAAAGTTCTACTAAGTAACTTACGAGCTATCTTTATGATTATCTTCTTAGTATCCTTACCATAATGCTTTCGGTAATAATGCTGCATCACTGGGTCTGTTCGAATCGCCTGCCATGAGGCTTCTATAAAATATGATCGCATTAATCGATGTGCTCGTGGCGTTATACCTATCGTTTTATAATTATCACCACTCTGATAAATACCTGGAGCTAACCCTACATAACCTGCCAAGTGTTTTATGCTATTAAACCTGCGTAAATCTCCTAATTCACTAATAATTCCACAAGCTACAATTCCACCAATACCCGGTATGCTTCTAAGCAAATAATAATCTTTCTTAAAATGCTTACGACAATAAGCTCTTAACTGATTACTAACTAAACGTAAATCTTCATCTACAAATCGAAAATAACGCATCCTACTCTCTAAGCTTGCTTTTGCTATTGCATATTCAAATATTATATCATCTAACCACCCCCGAAAACCATGACTCCAATGGTCATTATCGTACTGTTCTGGAACTTTTATTCCAAAGTAGAGCAACTGCATTTTTATGTAACTCTTGATACGTCTAAAATCCTTTACCAAATCATTACGCCTACGAAATAAACTACGCAAAGCTTCACGATGCTCATCGGGCACATAAATACTACTTAATCGACCATCTTTCAATTCTCTACTAATCAACTGTGCATCTATACGATCGGTCTTTGTAAAACGCTCTTTCCCCTTACGATGGATATCGGCAGGATTAACTACTAAAGAGCGCCAGCCATAACTCTCAAAACAACGATGGGCATAATAGCCACAACATCCTGCCTCATAAGCTGTACTTACATCATATCCCGAAAAATGTCTATCAACATAAGCTTTCAATTGCAAAGGGTCTGGTGGCATACTAAAACTTTTGCCAGAAAATAGATCTGTTGAACAATGAACTTTCCAGCTGCGCTTGTGTATGTCAATTCCTATATATAATTTAGTGTCGGCAGTAATTTGAGTATTCATATCTTTATGTTTTTGTGAACTTTAAAGATACTCGTCTTACTGCTTTTTCATGGATGCTATAAGCAATAGCGGGTTAAGTGTTTAATTTAAAGTTAAGTACATTTTAGTCGCTACTTGCAAATTCATTTCCTTTTCGTAAATTTAGCAAATGAAATTTGCAAGTAGCTTACGTCAGTCTAAACCGAAAAGTTCGGCTTCCAAAATCCGCTACTGCTCATACACGATACCGTTAGCAACAAGCAAAGACGAACATCGATGAGAAACACAATCTTTGGGATAATTTTAATATTGTTTAGTTCTTGCAACGATAAATCAAGTGCTGATTTTTCTCTGACAGGAAAAACGAAAGGAATTGAAAACGGAACAATGATTTATTTAGATAATGCTGATAGCCAAACTATTGACCTTATCGATTCTACAAAAGTTGAGAACAATTCGTTTGTTTTTAATACAGAATTACCAAATTCACCTTTACACGTAGTTTTAAGAACTAATGACGATTCTCATTATAGATTCTTATGGTTAGAAAATAAATCTATGACTTTTGACGCATCACAAAATGACTTTGAAAATGCAATTGTAATTGGTTCAAAAGTGGAAAATTCGGCTCAATCTTTAAGAAAAGAACTTGAAAATCTTTCAGAAGAAAACCAGAGAAAAAAGGAGATAGAATTTATAAAGAAACATCCGAATAGCATTGTAAGTGCAGAAACACTTTCGACCTATTTAACGACTTTTGGTAAAAACGAAACCAAGGAACTTTTTGACCTATTTTCGGAAGAAAACAAGCTATCAAAATACGGAAAGATAATTTCGTCCTACCTTGAACTGAAAGAACAAGCCGAAATCGGTGGACAATTCATAGATTTTGAAATGGTTGACAAAAACGGAGAATTAAAAAAACTTTCAGACTTAAAAGGTAAAATCATTTTTCTTGACTTTTGGGCTTCTTGGTGTGCACCTTGCAGAAAAGAAAACCCGAATTTGGTAAAAACTTACGAAAAGTTTAAACCAAAAGGATTTGAAATATTTGCTGTTTCATTGGACGAAAACAAAGAAAATTGGATAAAAGCAATTGAGAAAGATAAACTGAATTGGTATCACGTTAACGATTTAAAAGGAAACGGAAATAAGGCCTCTCTAATTTATGGAGTTGAGGGAATTCCTGACAGTTTTTTAATTGACCAAAATGGAATAATTGTAGCGAGAGATTTACGAGGAAAAGAGTTGGATAAAAAGTTAACCGAACTAATGGAATAATGCCAGTTGCTAACAACGTATATAGCTCATAGCTAGTTAGTTGCTTAATCGAAGTTAAGGTATATTTGCAAGTCCGCCAAATTTTTTAATTTGGCTTATTGAAAAGAAAAAGTAATAAGAAAATTAAAAAATTCGGCTCGTGCTTAACCGAAAAATAATCGCTAATTTGCACGCTACGAGCCATATACAAGACCGTTGTGCATAATACGAGAAAAACCGAAACTAACTTGAATTAAATGGAAGAAAGAAGAATCTTAACAGAGCCTGAAAAATTACAATTATTAGAAAATCACACCAATTGCTATTTGTGTCAAAAAACTTTAGAAGGCTATTCTCGTGAGGAAATCCAGTTTGACCACATTTATAGTTATGCAGATGGATTTCCACAAGACATAAGTAATTTTGCACCAGTTCATTCTTCAAAAATAGAAGGAAAACAAAATTGCCATAAGGCAAAAGGAAGAAAAAAACCAGTTGACTATCGAGAAGAATTAAGAATTTTAAACGAACTTGATAAAATTGACGGGTTAAAGGATTTAAGACCAAAGGCAATCGAATCTGTTTTTTCAATTAGTGAAAATCGAGATAAAATTACTTTTAACGGAATTGAATTACCTCTCTATAATCAAAAAATCGGAAGTGAGGATAATTATTACTTTTTTCACGAAGTAGAAGTAAAACACATCGAAAATGATGAAAAAATACAATTACGTCCTTTAGAATCTAAAATATTACCATTAATATTTAACCTAAAAAAATCGGTACAATTACTTCCTTCTCTTGGAAGACTTGACAATAAAGAAAAGAAAGTTAAAATATTTGACGGTCAGCATAAAGCAGTTGCACAAATCATTGGAAACAACAGAAAGAAAATACCTTGCTTGGTTTTCGTTGAACCAGAAGTCTCGAAGTTAAGAGAAGTCATTTACGAAGCTCATACGTCTTTCGTTCAACAGAGATATAAAAAATCTCATATGGATGCAAAATTGGCTGATATGTATCGCCAAAAAATTGAGGACTTTAGAAAAAGAGTTGGCGATAACGAAGCACCATATTCCGAACAAGACATTTTAGGAGACAAAACATCTGCACAAAAAAGGAATTTTATTATTTCATCAATAATTGACGAAGTAAAAAATGAATTGAATTTTGTTCAAAATCTTGTGGCACAGGACAAAAAAGAACAAAAGACTAAACCAATGTTATGGCAAAGTTTGGAACGATTAATACAAGTATTTTGCAATTCAAAGTTAGTAGATGTTCCAACTGACAGTAATAAAAACTTTAGAAGTCAAGAAATTGAAAACATCTGTTTTATAATTAATGAAATTCATCGTTCTTCTATCGTAAATAAATGGAATCCAGAGAATCAAGATGATTCAAACCATATTTTGTGTAGAACTTATTATTACCGAACTGCTTTTAATAATTGGAGTCAGATTTTAGAAAAAGCACTAAAATTCTCGCTTGAACAAATGCTTGGTCACGCTGTTCAAGGAGATTTATGTTATCGAGAAACTTTTTCATCGACAACAAAAGCAAGATTTTCGACTATAATCTCAAAACTATTTAATGCACCACTTTGGGTTTTAGAAAATAATCAAAAACAAATTTCGGGTGCTAACAAAGATTCAATTGTTCAAGAATTATTTCAAAATGAACATTTGGACTATATATATTTAACAAGTATTGGAACATCGAACTAAAAAAGTACTATGCACAACAATGGCTATAAGTAATTGCTTGTTCTAGCCTACTTCTGAAAATCCTCGCGGATTTTCAGTTTGGTGTGTACTTGCAAAGTTAAGTGCTAAACCACGCAACTACTCATAGCCGAGACCGTTGTAGCTAATGCAAACCAAACTATGATAAATAAAATTTCAAGAATAAAAAACTTTGGAATCTACAAGGATTTTTCTTGGAATCAATTGGATAATTTCAAAAAGAAAAATCTCATATATGGCTGGAATTATTCAGGTAAAACAACTTTATCTAAACTTTTTGAACTTTTAGAATTTAAGAATGCTGAAAGGCATTTTCAAGGCTCGGAATTTGACTTTGAAATAGAACATAATGAGAATTCTATTTCAGTAAATCAAGAAAACATAACAGATTGCCCTTTCATAATTAAAGTTTTTAATTCAGAATACATTAAAAGGGTTTTTACTTGGGATTTACCAGGCTCAGATATTGAACCTATTTCATTTTATTTGGGTGACCCAGCTGGAGATATTAAGTCTAAACTTGAAAGACTTGAAAACGAAAATGAAAGACTTGTCAAAATAAAGGACGAACGATACAAGAAAATTGTAAATCGATTTTCAGAATATAATAAGCCTAACGGCAAATTTTCTGACCAAGCAAAAGAGGTTCGTGAGGAATACTTACCAAGATTATTTCAAACTCACGAGTTTAATAAATCCCATTTCCAAACTAGAGCTAATACTGTTAAATCCGATTTAGATAAATACATTTTGGATTCGACAAAGAAAAATGAAACCAAAGAACAAGCATTATCACAAAATACCTTCTTAGAACTAAATGATAATTTTGAGTTCAGCGAAAATTTAAATTCATTAACTTCTGATGTTAAAAAAATTCTAGAAGATTCTGCACCAAAAGCAATTCCATTCCCAGAATTAGATAAGGATAAAGAACTTTTTGATTGGGTTCAGAAAGGACTTTCTCTTCACGAAAATGAAGAAAATTGCAAATTTTGCACCAACAGTTTACCTGAGAATCGAATTGAAAACTTAAACTCTTATTATTCTGAGAAACTACAAGAGATTCAAGATGAGATTGCTAGAATCAAAGAAAGAATTGAGAATGAAAAAGAGATAGTTTCTTTGACATTTGAAAATGAGTTAAAATTAGGTGAGGCCTATAGAAAGGAATATCAAGAGAATATTTCTACTTACAAAGTCAATCTTAAAGCTTATAAAATTCAACTCAAGAAACTAAAGAAAGACCTTGAATTAAAAGGTCAACACATTTTCAATTTTATTTCAGCATCAGATATAGATGAAGTTTCTTTGAATAGAGATGTCACAAATATTGAGTCTATTCTTAAAAAGCATAACACTTGGCTTTCTGAATTTGATGAAAGAAAACAGAAAGCGGTGAATAAAATATTAAATCACTACGTTGCAGAATATCTAAAATCAGAAAACTATTTATCTAAAGAAAAAGAGAGTAATTCAGCAAAATCCATAATTGACACAATTGAAAAAAGAATAACTGATAACGATAAAGAAATTTTGAGCTTGAATTCTCAACTAAGTGATAAAGTAAAAGGCAAAGAGGAACTAAATTCAAGTTTGGAATTATTACTAAATAGAGACGATATTAAAATTGATATTTCGGATGACAAGTTCATTCTAAAGCGAGATATATTTCCCGCTACCAATTTAAGCGAAGGTGAAAAATCTGCGATTGCTTTTTCTTACTTCTTAACAGAACTTAAATCGCTAAATGAGGAATCAAAGCTAGACAAAACTATAGTTTTTATTGACGACCCAATATCAAGTTTAGACAGTAACCACATTTTTCAAGTTAGGTCTTTAATTCACAATTTTTTTTCAAAAAACAGTTTTAAACAACTTTTTATTTCGACACATAGTTTTGAATTTTTATCAGTTTTATTAGACACTAGATTGTTTGGTCCGACTAACAAAGAAGCTGGCGAAAATAAAAGACCACTATACTATATTCAACGTTTAAAAGAAAATAAAGCAACTATAAAGAAGCTACCAAAGGCGTTCAGTAGCTATAAATCTGAATACGTAGGATTATTTGAGATATTAAAAGATTTCTCAGAACTAGAAGATAAAGAAGATTTTCCAAACATCTTAATATTGCCAAACGCAGTTCGAAGATTTTTAGAGTTATATACATTAATGAAGTATCCAAGTGAAAAAGAAATTGACCGTAGAGTCAAAGAGGTATTTAATCCAAATGAAAGACCATATCATAACACTAAACTTCTTCATTGGTTTTCACATCAAAATCAAGTAGAAAAGATTCAGCAACACGATGATAAATTACTTCAAATTGAAGGAGCTGTTGAAGAACTTTTAGCACATATAGAAAATAACGATGAAATGCATTGGAAAGGATTAATAGGAGAATAAGCACTAGCTACAACAATGTGTCCTATGAAAAGCACTAGTCTAGTTTTTCAAAGTTACTATATTTATTTTTAATTCTTACATAATAATAATTTTAGGGTGTTGAATTGTTGATAATTCCGAAGGATTATCAATACTTCAATACCTTATAACTTGCTCCGCATCCTATATGTGATCAACTCTATTGGTCGTCACCAGCATCTGTATGATTATAAGTTATAATAAGTCCAGCCACTTGCTATAAAAATGTGATCTTCGGGTTAATTTTGAAGTCACCCACGTTGTTTTGTGATATGGACTCTAAATACTTCTTTTCTGAGCTTTGTTATTGATTTATATACTATTCTATAACTCCTATCTCATAAGGAGTCTCTGTTTTGATAACGGCCAAAGTTCTACTAAGTAACTTACGAGCTATCTTTATGATTATCTTCTTAGTATCCTTACCATAATGCTTTCGGTAATAATGCTGCATCACTGGGTCTGTTCGAATCGCCTGCCATGAGGCTTCTATAAAATATGATCGCATTAATCGATGTGCTCGTGGCGTTATACCTATCGTTTTATAATTATCACCACTCTGATAAATACCTGGAGCTAACCCTACATAACCTGCCAAGTGTTTTATGCTATTAAACCTGCGTAAATCTCCTAATTCACTAATAATTCCACAAGCTACAATTCCACCAATACCCGGTATGCTTCTAAGCAAATAATAATCTTTCTTAAAATGCTTACGACAATAAGCTCTTAACTGATTACTAACTAAACGTAAATCTTCATCTACAAATCGAAAATAACGCATCCTACTCTCTAAGCTTGCTTTTGCTATTGCATATTCAAATATTATATCATCTAACCACCCCCGAAAACCATGACTCCAATGGTCATTATCGTACTGTTCTGGAACTTTTATTCCAAAGTAGAGCAACTGCATTTTTATGTAACTCTTGATACGTCTAAAATCCTTTACCAAATCATTACGCCTACGAAATAAACTACGCAAAGCTTCACGATGCTCATCGGGCACATAAATACTACTTAATCGACCATCTTTCAATTCTCTACTAATCAACTGTGCATCTATACGATCGGTCTTTGTAAAACGCTCTTTCCCCTTACGATGGATATCGGCAGGATTAACTACTAAAGAGCGCCAGCCATAACTCTCAAAACAACGATGGGCATAATAGCCACAACATCCTGCCTCATAAGCTGTACTTACATCATATCCCGAAAAATGTCTATCAACATAAGCTTTCAATTGCAAAGGGTCTGGTGGCATACTAAAACTTTTGCCAGAAAATAGATCTGTTGAACAATGAACTTTCCAGCTGCGCTTGTGTATGTCAATTCCTATATATAATTTAGTGTCGGCAGTAATTTGAGTATTCATATCTTTATGTTTTTGTGAACTTTAAAGATACTCGTCTTACTGCTTTTTCATGGATGCTATAATTCATTGCTAGTTATAGCTTACTTACGAAAGTCCTCGCGGACTTTCTATCTGTGATTTATTTGCTAACTTTAGTGCTTAAACACGCAACGAAATCATACACAAACACGTTGGCTACAATTTGAACACATTAATGAAAATTATTACTAAATTCATCATTATTTCAAGTTTAATTTTACTGATTTCCTGTAAATCGGAAAGAAAAAAACCTGAATTAACAGAAAACTATTCTCTATCAAAACAGGAGATGCTTCAAGACTTTGATGTTTTCAAATCAATTTTTACAGAAGCTAATGCAGGACTTTATAAATATCGCACTAAGCACGAAATTGATAGTGCTTTTAGCAAAAATAAGACGGAAATAAAAAGCAATATTTCTTATAGAGAATTTTACAATATTTTGTGGAATGTTATTGATTATACAGGAAGCTGTCACAACGAATTAACTTATCCCGACTCTTTAGATAACCACTTGAGTAAACAAAAAATATTCTTTCCAATACCACTGAAATATCTTGAAAATAAAATTTACACAAACCTTAATTACGAGAACATTCCTGTAGGAAGTGAAATTGTTTCTGTAAACAACATAAATTCAAATCAATTTGCTACTTCAATAGCAAAATATGTGAGTACGGACGGATTTAATAAAACAGGTAAATACGCTAAAATAGAAACAGACTGGTTGCCTTTTTATATTTATTTGGCAGTGGGAAAACAAAGTCAATTTGAAATTGAGTACAAATCACAAAATTCTAATAACCTTCAAAAAAGTACAATCGCAAGCATTACGTACAAAGATTTTTATACGAATTACAATAATCGATACTCTAAAGAATTTGAGAATAAATTAGGTAAAAATTATTCTTATAAATGGTTGGATAGCATAAATACAGGACTTTTGAAAGTTCATACATTTGCGATGGGTGAACCAGAAACCGATGGACATACACAGTATGCTACATTTTTGGATTCTGTATTCACAACACTTCAAGCCAAAAAAGTTAAAAACCTAATTGTTGATGTGCGAGGAAATGGAGGTGGAAATGACCCGAACGATTTATTATTATACTCATACTTAACTCAAAGAGAATTTAAAGAAAACACTTCTGCTTTTACACTATTTCAAGAAATACCTTTTAAAGAATATTATGTTTACGATGATGTTGAAGAACTGACAAATGACCTTAAAAAAGAACATTCAATATTAAAAGAAGATAGATACTACCAAAATGATACATTCAATGAAGTATGGAAACCCCAATCAAATGCTTTTCAAGGAACTATCATTTTATTAATTGACCCATACGTGGCGTCTGCGGGTTCATTATTTGCAAGTTTGGTAAAGAGTGATGAAAACACCATAGTCATTGGAGAGGAATCATTGGGTGGCTATTACGGTCATACTGGACATATTCCAATGACTTATGAACTTCCAAATTCAAAACTTCGACTGACATTTTCGATTGTAGACCTTGAACAAGATGTAAAAGAATTATCGGATCAAAAATTTGGCGATGGAATTTTACCTGACTTTAAAGTTGTTCAAACCCACGAAGATTTTATAAATAATAAAGACATTCAACTGAATTTTGCGATTGGAAAAATAAAAAAACTGTAGCCAACATTGTATAAGCGTAATGCGGGCTAAAGTACTAAATTTGAACGAAGTGGAATTCAACAAACTAAATGGTTAAGCCGAAAAGAAAGTGCCTGTAATACCGCACTACGCTTATACGTTACCGTTGTAACACATTTGCGAAAAACATTGATAATCTGACAATTATATGGAAGAAATTTTTAAAGAGTTAGGTGTATTTGGAATTATTAGCGGATTAATAACTTTAATAATCCACAATTTTATCAATAAGTATTTTAATAAAAAATCTACTCTTTTTGAACTCGAATTAAATAACAAATCGGAATTATTTAAAAGCGAATTAGAAAAGCAATCTCAAAAATATAGAAGTGAACTTGATATACATTTGACAAAAGCTTCAAGATTTCACGAAAAACGACTTGAAACAATATCTGACTTGTATAAATTAATAGTTGATGTTAGAATTAATTTGGCAAATTTAACTTCTTCTTTTACTGTTTCGACTGGTTCTGACCAAAAAGACTTAGAGCAAAAAGAACAGCGGAAAAATAACGCTGGAAAAAGCTATGATGAATTTAGAGATTATTACGACAAAAAGAGAATTTTCATTCCAGAAAAAACGTGTGAATTAATTGACAATTTGAAATCTGAATCATTTGCTGTTTTGTCGGATTATCATTTCAGAGAGAATGTTTATGGAGATACTTACACGGAATTTAGCCGAGAAATGATAAAAGAAATGAGAGAAAGAGTTAGAGATACAATCCCTTCTATTTTAAAAGAACTTGAGCTTCAATTTAGAAAAGAAGTGGATGTAGAAAGTAATTAAAAAACGTGTTACAACAACGTATCCTATGAAAAGCACTAGTCTAGTTTTTCAAAGTTACTATATTTATTTTTAATTCTTACATAATAATAATTTTAGGGTGTTGAATTGTTGATAATTCCGAAGGATTATCAATACTTCAATACCTTATAACTTGCTCCGCATCCTATATGTGATCAACTCTATTGGTCGTCACCAGCATCTGTATGATTATAAGTTATAATAAGTCCAGCCACTTGCTATAAAAATGTGATCTTCGGGTTAATTTTGAAGTCACCCACGTTGTTTTGTGATATGGACTCTAAATACTTCTTTTCTGAGCTTTGTTATTGATTTATATACTATTCTATAACTCCTATCTCATAAGGAGTCTCTGTTTTGATAACGGCCAAAGTTCTACTAAGTAACTTACGAGCTATCTTTATGATTATCTTCTTAGTATCCTTACCATAATGCTTTCGGTAATAATGCTGCATCACTGGGTCTGTTCGAATCGCCTGCCATGAGGCTTCTATAAAATATGATCGCATTAATCGATGTGCTCGTGGCGTTATACCTATCGTTTTATAATTATCACCACTCTGATAAATACCTGGAGCTAACCCTACATAACCTGCCAAGTGTTTTATGCTATTAAACCTGCGTAAATCTCCTAATTCACTAATAATTCCACAAGCTACAATTCCACCAATACCCGGTATGCTTCTAAGCAAATAATAATCTTTCTTAAAATGCTTACGACAATAAGCTCTTAACTGATTACTAACTAAACGTAAATCTTCATCTACAAATCGAAAATAACGCATCCTACTCTCTAAGCTTGCTTTTGCTATTGCATATTCAAATATTATATCATCTAACCACCCCCGAAAACCATGACTCCAATGGTCATTATCGTACTGTTCTGGAACTTTTATTCCAAAGTAGAGCAACTGCATTTTTATGTAACTCTTGATACGTCTAAAATCCTTTACCAAATCATTACGCCTACGAAATAAACTACGCAAAGCTTCACGATGCTCATCGGGCACATAAATACTACTTAATCGACCATCTTTCAATTCTCTACTAATCAACTGTGCATCTATACGATCGGTCTTTGTAAAACGCTCTTTCCCCTTACGATGGATATCGGCAGGATTAACTACTAAAGAGCGCCAGCCATAACTCTCAAAACAACGATGGGCATAATAGCCACAACATCCTGCCTCATAAGCTGTACTTACATCATATCCCGAAAAATGTCTATCAACATAAGCTTTCAATTGCAAAGGGTCTGGTGGCATACTAAAACTTTTGCCAGAAAATAGATCTGTTGAACAATGAACTTTCCAGCTGCGCTTGTGTATGTCAATTCCTATATATAATTTAGTGTCGGCAGTAATTTGAGTATTCATATCTTTATGTTTTTGTGAACTTTAAAGATACTCGTCTTACTGCTTTTTCATGGATGCTATAATCCATTGCTAGTGAGAGCCTACTTACGAAAATCCTCGCGGATTTTCTATTCGGTTTTTATTTGCTAAATTACGTGCTAAACCACGCAACGTATCATATACAAGACCGTTGCCAGTAATGTGAGAAATGAGAATAATTGAAAACAATAAATCAGTTTTAGAAAACAAAAAGTCTTTAGGAAAACTGATTGACTCACATTTGGAACCTTTGCTTACCGACAGAAGAAAAAACCAACAAAAGATTCTTGAAATTTGTCACGTTGGGAAATTCTTAATGTTCTTTGAAAATAATTTTGAAATATCAAAGGTTACTGAAAAACCCGATTTTATCTTGACTAATGGGACTGAATTAGTAGGACTTGAACATCAAATTCTTGTCGACAATAAATCAAAGGAAAGAGAAGGTTTTTTTAAAAACATATTTGACTTAGCGGAATTAGAATTGAAAAAAGATAATAGCTTACCTAATTTCCTTGCAAACTGCTACCTACTGCCCTACGTTAACTTTAAAATTTCCGAAAAGGAAGAATTAATAGCTACTGTTGTTCGAGTAGTAAAAAAATATGTTCTGACTGACATTTTAGAGGAAAATCCAATTATTGAAAGAATATTTAAAATGCCTCATTCCGGAATTAATATTTCCGAAAATTTAGGAGCTTGGTGGCAAAAGGATTTAACGAATGAAATATTAATAAAAGCAATTACGAAAAAAGAGAAACTAATTTCAAAATACAAAGAAAATAGTACTGAAAAACAATGGTTACTTATTGTTATTGGAAGCAATGGAGACAGTTCATATCTGATTGACCGAAACATAAAATATAGTGTGAAATCAGAATTTGACAAGGTTTTTGTACTCGAAGATTTTAATAATAATCTATATGAGATTAAATAAAAAACACTACTGGCAACAATGTATAACCGCAATTACGGCGGATTCGACTACGTCCGAATCCACTCGGAATTGCTAACGTCTGTGCCAAACCGAAAATTAACGCATATTAACCCGTAACTGACGGTTATACTAGACCGTTATCTGCAATTTGAACAAAAATCAAAAAATTTATCAATTTGAATTTTGTGTAACCAAATAGTTTCATATATTTGTGTAACCAAATAGTTACTTAAATATAAGAAATATGGCTTTAGGACCAAAACAGATGGGAGAAGCAATCATTCGCAATCTCAAAGAAAAAACGGGAAAATCCATTGATGAATGGATAGAAGTTCTAACAAAAAAAGAACTTCAAGACAAAAAAGAAATCATTGCATTTCTGAAAACGGAGAACGGACTTGGACATTTTCAAGCCCACAAGGTGTTTGAGCATTTTAACGGAAAAGACAATTACGAAGACCCTTCAACTTTTGCCGATACAATCTTTAACACGAAAAAATCAAAGGAACTTTACGAATTTTCCAAATCCAAGATTTTAGAAATAGCCAAAGACATTCGCATTCAACCTTGCAAAACCTATATCCCATTTTATAGAAAAAATCAATTCGCCATTTTGACAAAGACGAAAGACGAGGCATTAATATTGGGCATAAATCTTCCCGAAAATCAATCAAACCCAAGATTTTCGAATAAGCAAACAAAAGGCAGTATCAGAATTAATGCCCAAACAGTTATACAAAGCAAAGCAGATTTTGACAATGAAATTATTTCAACATTAAAAGAGGCATATAAAGCCAACTGAATATGAGCAAATCAATAACACTGACCAAAATATATGATTTTCCTATAGAGAAAGTTTGGCAGGCACTTACTAACAAAGAAGCTATGAGCGAGTGGCTTATGCCTTGTGATTTTGAACCATTAGTAGGACATAAATTTGAATTCAGAACAAAACCCTATCCCGGATTTGATGGTATTACTAAATGTGAAGTTCTTGAAATCAAGCACAATGAATTGCTCTCATTTAGTTGGAGCGGAGGTTCTTTAAAAAACACTATTGTTACGTTTAAATTGACGCAACTGGACAATAAGACAAGATTAGATTTTAAACATAGCGGATTTGAGGGATTTGTGAACAGCCTAATTGTGAGGAAAATACTATCGAATGGTTGGAAAAAGAAAATTCTTTCTATCCAACTTCCAAAATACCTTTCAAAATGAGTGATGTTTTTAAGGCGATTGCCGACCCCACAAGACGACAAATATTACTTTCCCTTGCCAAAAAACCTGAAAATGTAAATACCATTTCAGAACTGTTTGATATGTCAAGACCAGCAGTATCGAAACATATTAAAATATTGGCTGAAAGTAATCTTATCAGGATTGAACAAGACCAAACAGATAGTAGACAAAGAAATTGTTTTGCCCAACTGGAAGCTCTAAATGAAATAACTCAATTTCTTAATCAATTGGAGGTTTTCTGGAAAGATAAACTTGACGGACTTGAAAGTTATTTAAAAAAAGAGAAAAACAGCAGATAACACGGTGTATAAGCAATAGCGGTTTAAGTGCAAACTTGAACCGTTTTTCTTTTAAATAATGTATATTGTAATCTAAAAAGTAGTTGCTTAAAACCCGCTACTGCTCATACACAAACCGTTACCTGCAAGCTGAAAACCGAATTATATGAAAAAAATCTTGATTCTATTATTATTTATATCAACTAATATTTATGCTCAATGCGACTGGAATTCTTTCTTTCCATTTCAAGCAGGAAATTCAAAGTTTGACGTTGCTCGAATTAAAAGTACAAACCCAACAGTTGCAGACACAGAGGACAAATATGGAATTAGAGATGCAATAGAAAAAGCTAATAACGGATATCAAAAATTTGACTATTTAAAAGATAGTGTCTATATCAATGTAATTAATCTTCGATTTGTGAATAATGAGTGTTTTAAAGGCTCAAGTAACCGAATTCAAATCACTCTATCAGATGACAAACTTCACAAAGGAACTGTCGAGTTAAACTATGATGACTATGACACAATGAAGAAACAATACGATGAATTACTGGAATTAGTGCCTAACGAATATGGTTACACAGTACCATTTGAAATAACAAATAGGAAAACTAATGAAAAAACTGGAGAAGGACTTTGGTTTGTGACTAAACCCGAACCAGAAGAAGGTGATAAAATAAATAGAATTGGAATAAGCTATAGTTTTGAATTTAAAATGGTTTGGGATAAAGAAAAGAAGGAATATTATCGCACAAACGAAATTGAATCTTATACTATAGAAATTGATTTTGCGGATTTAAGACAATCAAAACTAACAGGAAAAGGATATTAAATAAAGCCAGCAGGTAACAACGGCTATAGTTCATTGCTTCCGACTTTCCTATCGGAAAGTCCTCGCAAATTTGCTATCTTCGGTTTACGGTGGAAAATCCTCGCGGATTTTCACGCAACGAAACCATAGCCAAGACCGTTAGCTTTAATGCTGGAGCAAGTTTGCGGCTTGAAAAAACCTGGTTTATTTTTCGATTTTTTTTTAGAATTTTAAGGTAGATAAATCAGAAAAACTGTGTGCGGAATTTTGAAAATTTTCGGAATTATCACTCAAACGTGGAATGAAATAAAACAGCGGAATTGCTCACTCAAACTCTGAATTGAATTACGGTTGACTTTTTAGCTTGTTTGCGCAATCAGAACTGGAATAATAACGCTGGAATTGCGCACTCAAACCTGAATTAAAAAACGGTCGGAATTTGAGCAAGTTTGCGGAATGAATTAAACGCAGAAATTAAAGAAACCTGAATAAAAAGTTGACCGAAAAAACAAAAAACGGAATGAATTATAAAAGCACTAAAAGCTAACAACGGCTCCTATGAAAAGCACTAGTCTAGTTTTTCAAAGTTACTATATTTATTTTTAATTCTTACATAATAATAATTTTAGGGTGTTGAATTGTTGATAATTCCGAAGGATTATCAATACTTCAATACCTTATAACTTGCTCCGCATCCTATATGTGATCAACTCTATTGGTCGTCACCAGCATCTGTATGATTATGTAGCCTTCCCTAAAAATAAGACAGTTTAAAATTCGAAATTATTAACTTTAAACTATTAAACTGTCCGATGAAAAAAAGTAGATTTACCGAAAGTCAGATCATTAAGGTCTTAAAGGAAAACGAGCAAGGTCGAGCTATAGGAGATATAGCTCGCGAACTGGGGATTGATAAGAGCACCATCTATTATTGGCGCAAGCGATACGGAGGCATGGAATCAAGTCATTTAAAGCGTCTTAAGGAGCTAGAGGAAGAAAACCGCAAGCTCAAGCAAATGTATGCTGATGCCAGTTTGGATAACCAAATGCTCAAAGACATACTCTCAAAAAAGTTCTAAGGCCTTCCGACAAAAAGCATAGAGCGACTTATTTGATTAAGGAATATCAGGTTTCTATACAGAGAGCCTGTGGTGTTGTGGATTTAACTCGTTCGATGTGGTATTACCAAACCAAGCGTGATGATCGTGAAGTAATTGACAAGCTCTCTGCCTTGGCTACAGAATTGCCGACCAGAGGCTTTGATGAATACTATAAACGAATACGTCGTGAAGGCCACCCATGGAACCGCAAACGTGTTTTACGGATTTATAGGCAAATGAAATTAAAGCTAAGACGTAAGCACAAAAAGCGTATTACGGGAAGAGTAAAGCACCCTTTGGAAGTTCCCAAGTCATTGAATGAAGTCTGGAGCATGGATTTTATGTCCGACACACTTTCTGATGGAAGAAAGGTACGTATACTAAACATTATGGATGATTGTAACCGAGAAGTACTAGCTATAGATCCAGGATTAAATTATCCAGCAAGAAAGCTGGTAGAGACCTTAGAGCAATTAGAAGAAGAAATAGGGCTACCACTAACTATTCGGTGTGATAATGGTCCTGAATTCATATCCAAAACATTTAGTCAATGGTGTAAAAACAAACGTGTTGAAATCCGTCATACCCAGCCAGGAAAACCCATGCAAAATGGATATATAGAACGTTTAAACAGATTTTATAGAGAAGATATATTAGATGCATATTGGTTCAATGATCTGCATCAATTACGATCTTTAAGCAATAAATGGATGGAAGATTATAACACCAATCATCCACATCAGTCTCTTGGTAATAAACCGCCTAGAGAATACAAACCCAGATTTGGAGAAGAATTCTTCTCCAAATCTGATGATATTAATGAAAATTTATTGAATTTAGCCGTGTCTTAATTTGGGTAAGGCTACAATTATAAGTTATAATAAGTCCAGCCACTTGCTATAAAAATGTGATCTTCGGGTTAATTTTGAAGTCACCCACGTTGTTTTGTGATATGGACTCTAAATACTTCTTTTCTGAGCTTTGTTATTGATTTATATACTATTCTATAACTCCTATCTCATAAGGAGTCTCTGTTTTGATAACGGCCAAAGTTCTACTAAGTAACTTACGAGCTATCTTTATGATTATCTTCTTAGTATCCTTACCATAATGCTTTCGGTAATAATGCTGCATCACTGGGTCTGTTCGAATCGCCTGCCATGAGGCTTCTATAAAATATGATCGCATTAATCGATGTGCTCGTGGCGTTATACCTATCGTTTTATAATTATCACCACTCTGATAAATACCTGGAGCTAACCCTACATAACCTGCCAAGTGTTTTATGCTATTAAACCTGCGTAAATCTCCTAATTCACTAATAATTCCACAAGCTACAATTCCACCAATACCCGGTATGCTTCTAAGCAAATAATAATCTTTCTTAAAATGCTTACGACAATAAGCTCTTAACTGATTACTAACTAAACGTAAATCTTCATCTACAAATCGAAAATAACGCATCCTACTCTCTAAGCTTGCTTTTGCTATTGCATATTCAAATATTATATCATCTAACCACCCCCGAAAACCATGACTCCAATGGTCATTATCGTACTGTTCTGGAACTTTTATTCCAAAGTAGAGCAACTGCATTTTTATGTAACTCTTGATACGTCTAAAATCCTTTACCAAATCATTACGCCTACGAAATAAACTACGCAAAGCTTCACGATGCTCATCGGGCACATAAATACTACTTAATCGACCATCTTTCAATTCTCTACTAATCAACTGTGCATCTATACGATCGGTCTTTGTAAAACGCTCTTTCCCCTTACGATGGATATCGGCAGGATTAACTACTAAAGAGCGCCAGCCATAACTCTCAAAACAACGATGGGCATAATAGCCACAACATCCTGCCTCATAAGCTGTACTTACATCATATCCCGAAAAATGTCTATCAACATAAGCTTTCAATTGCAAAGGGTCTGGTGGCATACTAAAACTTTTGCCAGAAAATAGATCTGTTGAACAATGAACTTTCCAGCTGCGCTTGTGTATGTCAATTCCTATATATAATTTAGTGTCGGCAGTAATTTGAGTATTCATATCTTTATGTTTTTGTGAACTTTAAAGATACTCGTCTTACTGCTTTTTCATGGATGCTATAAGTAATTGCTTCTACTCGCCTACTTCTGAAAATCCTTGCGGATTTTCAGTTTGGTGTGTACTTGCAAAGTTAAGAGCTAAACCACGCAACTACTCATAGCCGAGACCGTTGTGTGTAATTTAAAAAAAACGGCTCTGAAAATCAAATAGATAAAAATAAATTCATTGATTTTTAATGTTTAATTATTGTTTTACGATAATTTATTATATATTTGCAATAATAATTTGTTGTTATAATTAAATATTAACTTAAAAATCAGAATATGAAACTTATTGAATTTGAAATCCAAAACAAAAAGGTTTTACTTGAGAGAAACCTTATCGGAACAGAAACTATTTCCGTTGACGGAGAAGTAATCAACAAAAAATGGAATTTATTTAGCACAAATCATAATTTTAGGTTAAATAATAAAGATTACAACCTTAAATATATCTACAAAGATGGTTGGAAAAAATTTATCGGAACCCCAATCTTTCAAATAAGTACTAATGAAAACATAGTCTCAGAATATCAGATTAAGAATGTACCTTACTTGACTTTTCAATTCGGTTTAGGACTTTTAATAGCCTATGTAGCTATTTCTTTGTTGTTTTCGTTCATCGAATCTGCAAAAAGAGGATTCGTTTTTCATGCTTAATAATCAAACTCTACTAATCAAAGTCTTATCATAATGAACAGTAAAACAAAAACAATCAAAGGTCTAAAAGCATTTAATACTTTTTGCTTTTTAGGAATAGCATTTGCAGTTATTAAGTTGCTTACCTATTTGACTTGGGTTTTTCAACTCATAAAAGATTGGAGTTTACCAGAAACACCTTTCTTTTCTAAAGTAAGTTTAGTCAATAGCAAAGTAGAAATAACACCTACAATTTATGTGATTTTTGCTCTTGCTTACATTATTATTTTTTGTTTCATAATAATTGGTTTATACCAATTAATTAAAGCCACAAAATTATTAGCAAATAATCAAATTTTTAAAGAAGGAACTAGTATTGCTTTCAAAAGAGCTGGTACATCATTTCTTATTTTCGCATATGGAACATTTATTATTGATTTCATATTTCTTCTTTGGGGACAAACGTCCAACAAGTTATTTAACTTATTATCAACAGAGTTAATTCTATTCTTAGTTTTAGGATATTTAATGTACTTTTTTTCCAGTATTTTTAAAGAAGGAGAGGTTATCAAGAAAGAAAACGATTTAACGATTTAATTATGGCTATCATTGTTAATTTGGACGTAATGCTTGCAAAACGAAAAATGCAATCGAAAGAATTGGTTAAAATCCTCGGAATTACTCCAGCAAACCTTTCAATATTAAAAACAGGTAAAGCAAAAGCGATTCGATTTACAACTTTGGAGGCAATTTGTGAGGCACTTGAATGTCAACCAGGCGATATTTTAGAATATAAAAAAGAATAAAAACTACACACAACAAAGAACTGAGGTAAAAAACAAGTAAATTTTATACTTTTTTAAACCAAAGTACTTTTATAATTTGCATCATAAGGCAAACCACTTTTTACTATTGCAAAAGCTTGTTTTAGTAGCTTATTACACACCGCTATTAAAGCAAGTTTTTTACTCTTACCCTTAGCTACAATTCGGTCATAAAGTTCTCTACATGTTTTGTTGTATTTACAAGCATTAAAACTACACATAAACAATAAATTTCTAAGCTTTGGATTACCCATTTTACTTATTCGAGGTCTTCCTTTTATACTACTGCCTGACTCTCTAATAACAGGAGTTATACCTGCGTAACTGCACAGCTCCTTTGCCGAAGTAAAGCGCTTAAATCCATCGGTAAAAACTAATAACATTAATGCTGTTTTACCCCCTATTCCTGGAATTGACTTTAATAAAGTCAATTCTTCTTGATAGCTCTTTTTTACATTCTCTAGCAACAAATCTTCTAATTTAACCATCTCTTTTTGTATATTTTTTAGTTGCCTTTTTAAGGAACTAACTACCAATTTTGATGGAGTTCCTAATACTGATTCGCCATGAAGCTTATTCTTTAATTGAGTAGATTGTTTCGTATAAACACTCAACAAACGTACTATTTGTAAACATTCTTGTTGTTCCTTGCTTTCTCCTTTCCATATAGAAGGGGCTTGACTTACACCATAATTATATAGCTGCTTTGCATCACTCTTATCCGTCTTTACTTTTGATAAATTCATTTGAATAAAACGTTTTATCTTCAACGGATTTTCTACTGATACCAAAACTCCTTTTTCTGTTAAAAAATAAGCTAATCGTACATGATAATACCCTGTGGCTTCCATTATACAATGAGTTAAATCACTTGTGATTAACAACAGCTCTTTAAAGCCTGATGAATCATTTTTAAACTGATACCAATTACCTTGATAATCATACACATCTAAAACATCTTTACTTACATCGATTCCTAAAAATTGTTTATTTTTACTCATAAGAAAAAAGGATTGGAAAGAAAAATAACTACTATCAATTCAACAACTTGAAATCGAGATCTTGGTCTCACAGAACTGAACGAATTTAAAGTAGTAAAGCGTAGGGATTATCAATGTTGACGAAATCTAGGTTTCAACGTATATCATAACCTTACTCTACGCTTTTTTCTTTCTGGTTTTTATTACTAAAGTTAAACAATTGCTAACTTAAGATGTATAACCGCAATTACGGTGGATTCGACTACGTCCGAATCCACTCGGAATTGCTAACGTCAGTGCTTAACCGAAAATCATTAACTTTAATCCCGTAACTGACGGTTATACGAGACCGTTGTGGTGCATTAAAAAAACGAAATGAAAATCAAGAAAAGTAATCTTCTTTTTATAATATTTATGTTATTCTTTAGTATTTACACTTTTCGGAATTACATAGTTGCTTTCTATTACACTCATTTAAATGAGAATAAAAAAATAGAAATTTTAGAAATAGATGAAAATCAGTTCAATAAATATCAAGACATATTAAAGATTACTAAATTTAAAAATAAACCTAGTTTTATATATTTCAATACTAGATTTGACTTTGAAAGATTGGAAAAAGATGCACCAATATTGAGAAGTATTTATAAAGAATATGGCGAAAAATTAAACGTTATATTCATAGCAAATGGACTAGATGATGAGCCTGAAGAAGAAAAAAGGTGGATTGCCAAAATAAACAAACTTAATCTCAAAGGAATCCATATATATCAGTTTGACAGATGATTACAAAGATTTTGATACATATTTCAAAGAAGTAAATCATTCAGTTGGAAAAAGCACAACCTATATACCTCATTATCTTCTTGCAAATAGAGTTGGAAATATAACCGACACAATATTTGAAGGAAAAATTGATTTAGTAAAAATTAAACAAATGACAGAATAAAACGCACCACAACAACGGCTCCTATGAAAAGCACTAGTCTAGTTTTTCAAAGTTACTATATTTATTTTTAATTCTTACATAATAATAATTTTAGGGTGTTGAATTGTTGATAATTCCGAAGGATTATCAATACTTCAATACCTTATAACTTGCTCCGCATCCTATATGTGATCAACTCTATTGGTCGTCACCAGCATCTGTATGATTATAAGTTATAATAAGTCCAGCCACTTGCTATAAAAATGTGATCTTCGGGTTAATTTTGAAGTCACCCACGTTGTTTTGTGATATGGACTCTAAATACTTCTTTTCTGAGCTTTGTTATTGATTTATATACTATTCTATAACTCCTATCTCATAAGGAGTCTCTGTTTTGATAACGGCCAAAGTTCTACTAAGTAACTTACGAGCTATCTTTATGATTATCTTCTTAGTATCCTTACCATAATGCTTTCGGTAATAATGCTGCATCACTGGGTCTGTTCGAATCGCCTGCCATGAGGCTTCTATAAAATATGATCGCATTAATCGATGTGCTCGTGGCGTTATACCTATCGTTTTATAATTATCACCACTCTGATAAATACCTGGAGCTAACCCTACATAACCTGCCAAGTGTTTTATGCTATTAAACCTGCGTAAATCTCCTAATTCACTAATAATTCCACAAGCTACAATTCCACCAATACCCGGTATGCTTCTAAGCAAATAATAATCTTTCTTAAAATGCTTACGACAATAAGCTCTTAACTGATTACTAACTAAACGTAAATCTTCATCTACAAATCGAAAATAACGCATCCTACTCTCTAAGCTTGCTTTTGCTATTGCATATTCAAATATTATATCATCTAACCACCCCCGAAAACCATGACTCCAATGGTCATTATCGTACTGTTCTGGAACTTTTATTCCAAAGTAGAGCAACTGCATTTTTATGTAACTCTTGATACGTCTAAAATCCTTTACCAAATCATTACGCCTACGAAATAAACTACGCAAAGCTTCGCGATGCTCATCGGGCACATAAATACTACTTAATCGACCATCTTTCAATTCTCTACTAATCAACTGTGCATCTATACGATCGGTCTTTGTAAAACGCTCTTTCCCCTTACGATGGATATCGGCAGGATTAACTACTAAAGAGCGCCAGCCATAACTCTCAAAACAACGATGGGCATAATAGCCACAACATCCTGCCTCATAAGCTGTACTTACATCATATCCCGAAAAATGTCTATCAACATAAGCTTTCAATTGCAAAGGGTCTGGTGGCATACTAAAACTTTTGCCAGAAAATAGATCTGTTGAACAATGAACTTTCCAGCTGCGCTTGTGTATGTCAATTCCTATATATAATTTAGTGTCGGCAGTAATTTGAGTATTCATATCTTTATGTTTTTGTGAACTTTAAAGATACTCGTCTTACTGCTTTTTCATGGATGCTATAGCTCATTGCTATTCAATTGCTTAATCAGAAGTAAAGGCATATTTGGAAAGTCGCCAAATTTTTAAATTTGACGATTTCCAACAAAAAAGATAAATAGTAAAATTTAAAAATCTGGCTTGTGCTCAACCGAAAATTAATCGCTAATTTGCGCGCAACGAGCCATACACAAGACCGTTACCACCAATTAAAACCCAACGATGAAAATAACATTTTTTATAGTTATTTTAATTTTATCAGTTATTGTTAAAATACTTTCTGAAAAAAATAAACAAAAATCCGATTCTAATAGAAAAAGAATGGAACAAAAAGCTATTGAAGTAAAATATGAAAAACAGATTGGTATAATTAACTCAAAAGAAAAAATAGAAACATTTTTCAATCAATTTAATTTAGCAAAACATTGGAATAATTTTGAACCTAAAATAAGAAGTGAAATAAATATAGAAACATTTGAAAATAGCAATATTGAATTAGGAAAATCAAAATTTGGAGGACAGCCTGACTTACCTAAAAATGTAGAGTGGTTTAAAGAAAAAAATGGAAAATCATTATCTTTTATTGCTCAATTAAATTTGAGCGAAATTAAAAATTTGGAAAGTTCTATAAGTTTACCAAAAAAAGGTATAATTTATTTTTTTTATTCTTCAGAGCAAGAATCTTGGGGTTCAGATTATAATGACAAAGATAAATTCAAAGTATATTATTCAAACGACTTGAATAATCTTGAAAAAAAACAAATCCCATCAGATTTTAGTGAATTTGGAATTTATAAGTCCTGTGAATTAACTTTTTCAAATTCTTACAGCTTACCAAGTTGGGATAATGATTTTGTTTCAAAAGAATTAAATCGAGAGGAAAAAGATATATATAACCTTATAACTTATCCTCAAGTTAACCATAAAATTTTGGGATATTCTAATAATGTACAAGGAGAAATGGAGTTAGAATGTGAATTAGTAACTAAAGGTCTTTATTATGAAGACTATAGAGCTTTTGATTCTCAAAAAAAAGAGGAATTCGAAAGAAAAGAAAAAGAGTGGAAACTTCTTTTACAAATTGATTCAGATGACAAAACAGAAATGATGTGGGGAGATTCTGGAAGATTATATTTTTGGATTAAACAAAAAGATTTAGAAAATTTAGATTTTGATAAAGCTTGGTTTATTTTACAATGTTATTAAAAAAACTGGTGGTAACACCGTATATAATTTATTGCTAGTTCTAGCCTACTTACGAAAATCCTCGCGGATTTTCTATTCGGTTTATATTTGCTAAATTTAGTGCTTAAACCACGCAACAAACCATATACAACAACGTTGTGCTTCATTATCAGAAACCGCTAACCAATGATTAAATTCTTTAGAAAAATTAGACAAAAAATGCTGACTGAAAATAAATTCAGTAAATATCTACTTTATGCTATTGGAGAAATTATTCTTGTAGTTATTGGAATTTTGATTGCACTTCAGATTAATAATTGGAATGAAAATCGAAAAGTAAAAAAACAAGAAGCTCAAATTTACACAGAACTAAGAAGTGATTTACTACAAACAAGAAATGATATAAACGAAACAATTTCCAAGCATAAGGAAATATTCAAATCAAGTCAACAACTTATAACTGACATCTATGATAAGAAATCAAATTCTCAAACAATTTATGAGTCATTGACAACTTCTAGTGCTGAATTTCAAATTATTCCTAAAACAAGTGCTTTTGAAAATTTAAAAAACATCGGATTAAACACTTTATCTAATGACAGTCTACGTATTGCCATAACCAATTTATTTCAATTAAATTTAAAGCGATTAAATGATGAACTTGGGATGAAACAAGCTGAAATTAATATGACAAAACTTATTCAGCCTTTTCTATTCAAGTATTTGATTGCGGATTATAGTCAACCAACAAAATATGGATTTATACATTCTGACTCTATATCTATTTACAAATTGAGAATAAATAATTACGATAAATTTTTAAATGACAATGACCTTATGAAGGCTTTACAGTTATCACTCTACAATAGAGGTAAAATAATTGATGAAGAAATAGAGACTGTTAAGGAAATAGATATCGTGATTTACAGAATTGAAGAAGAACTTAAAAAATTGAAAAAATAACGAAAGCACAACAAAGAACTGAGGTAAAAAACAAGTAAATTTTATACTTTTTTAAACCAAAGTACTTTTATAATTTGCATCATAAGGCAAACCACTTTTTACTATTGCAAAAGCTTGTTTTAGTAGCTTATTACACACCGCTATTAAAGCAAGTTTTTTACTCTTACCCTTAGCTACAATTCGGTCATAAAGTTCTCTACATGTTTTGTTGTATTTACAAGCATTAAAACTACACATAAACAATAAATTTCTAAGCTTTGGATTACCCATTTTACTTATTCGAGGTCTTCCTTTTATACTACTGCCTGACTCTCTAATAACAGGAGTTATACCTGCGTAACTGCACAGCTCCTTTGCCGAAGTAAAGCGCTTAAATCCATCGGTAAAAACTAATAACATTAATGCTGTTTTACCCCCTATTCCTGGAATTGACTTTAATAAAGTCAATTCTTCTTGATAGCTCTTTTTTACATTCTCTAGCAACAAATCTTCTAATTTAACCATCTCTTTTTGTATATTTTTTAGTTGCCTTTTTAAGGAACTAACTACCAATTTTGATGGAGTTCCTAATACTGATTCGCCATGAAGCTTATTCTTTAATTGAGTAGATTGTTTCGTATAAACACTCAACAAACGTACTATTTGTAAACATTCTTGTTGTTCCTTGCTTTCTCCTTTCCATATAGAAGGGGCTTGACTTACACCATAATTATATAGCTGCTTTGCATCACTCTTATCCGTCTTTACTTTTGATAAATTCATTTGAATAAAACGTTTTATCTTCAACGGATTTTCTACTGATACCAAAACTCCTTTTTCTGTTAAAAAATAAGCTAATCGTACATGATAATACCCTGTGGCTTCCATTATACAATGAGTTAAATCACTTGTGATTAACAACAGCTCTTTAAAGCCTGATGAATCATTTTTAAACTGATACCAATTACCTTGATAATCATACACATCTAAAACATCTTTACTTACATCGATTCCTAAAAATTGTTTATTTTTACTCATAAGAAAAAAGGATTGGAAAGAAAAATAACTACTATCAATTCAACAACTTGAAATCGAGATCTTGGTCTCACAGAACTGAACGAATTTAAAGTAGTAAAGCGTAGGGATTATCAATGTTGACGAAATCTAGGTTTCAACGTATATCATAACCTTACTCTACGCTTTTTTCTTTCTGGTTTTTATTACTAAAGTTAAACAATTGCTAACTTAAGACGTGTATAGCTCATTGCGGCTGAATTCCTAATCGGAATTCATTGCAATTTGCTATCTTTCGGTTACGGCGGAAAATCCTCGCGGATTTCCCGCAACGAGCCATACACAAAACCGTTGGCATTCATTGGCGGAACGAAATATAAATCGAAAAATATAAAGAATGAAAAAAGGTGTGAAAATTATTTCTGAAATTTCAATTATTTTATTTGTTATTTCTTTAATTGTAAGCAAATTTAATGAATCAATTGAATGGAATAGTAATGGATTGAGAAATATTCTTGTTTTAATTTACTTAATTACAAGCTTATATTATTCTAAAATGGAAATTAAAGATAAGAATAGAGAAATTCAAGAACTGAAATTAAAACTGAAACAAAGCAAAAAGGAAATATAATAAGAAATTTAGCCAGTTGAGAAATTACGTACTCAATTGGAATTGAAAAAGTTTGCGGAATTGAAAATTGAATTGAAAAGCAAAACTTGAATTTAGTGCGGAATTTATCAAAATGTTGAATTACTCACTCTATAACAATTGAAAAGGTTTGCGGAATAAAAAAAACGAAATGCCAACACAATATATAATTTATTGCTGGCTTATTGCTTACTTACGAAAATCCTAGCGGATTTTCAGTTCGGTGTGTACTTGCAAAGTTAAGTGCTAACCCACGCAACTACTCATAGCCGAGACCGTTGTAGCCAATTTGAGAAATGAAAACACTAACCAAAATTATATTATTGACTTTTATGGGATTATTTACCTCTTGTTTTGGACAGAAAGAAGAACAACATATTTATTTGGCAGGTTGGGAAGCTGAATTTAACGGAGATGAACAATGCCAAAAATTTCTCGAAACACAAGTAGTGGATAAAGAAACTGCAAACAATATTTGGAGTTCAATCGACCTTGTTTTCAAAAACGGAAAGCTCGTAAAAGCATACAATAATGATGAGGGTTTTAAATCTGAAAGAGAATTAAAAGAAAGTGAAATCGGTTTTGAATTTCAAAAATTAAAACCAAACCAAATTTATAGTCTTAATCAAGTATCAAAATCTGAAAGCTATTTAGGTGGCGAAATTCCAGTAGAATTCAACATCCCAAAATTTGAATTTAATGCACCATTTCAATATTTAGGGAAATTCTCAAAATCTGAAGAAGCTTTTAATTGGCTTCCGTTCGATTTGCATATTGCAGCACCAATTTACTTGAATTTTAACAAGCTATTTATAGATTATTCCGACCCTTTAAATCCTAAAGTGTTAAATATCGAGGAATTAAAACAAACGGACAATTCGTATGACGATTTAAGACCAGATTCGGAAATAGTTTACGAAAAAGTTTACATAACAACCGAAAAAGAAACTAACTTTGGCGGAATTGGACATACGGCAGTTCCTAATTGGATTCAATATCCTGACATTCCTTCTTGCCCAAAGACAAAGAAAACAATGCAATTACTTTGTCAGCTAACTTATGACGGAGTCGATATAAAAACCAATCGGACAAACGTTGAACCGAAAGAGGAATGGTATAAACAATATTTTGAAAATATGAACTTTTGGGGAGACGGAGACTTATATATATTTTTTGAACCCGAAAGCAAAATAATGTGCTTTATAATTCAACATACATAAATAAAAAAAACTGGCTACAACAATGGCTCCTATGAAAAGCACTAGTCTAGTTTTTCAAAGT
Organism: Tenacibaculum sp. TB-56; assembly: GCF_059716275.2. Lineage (NCBI taxonomy): Bacteria > Pseudomonadati > Bacteroidota > Flavobacteriia > Flavobacteriales > Flavobacteriaceae > Tenacibaculum > Tenacibaculum sp. TB-56. The sequence continues at coordinate 2,692,998 of NZ_CM201367.1, forward strand.
TACTATATTTATTTTTAATTCTTACATAATAATAATTTTAGGGTGTTGAATTGTTGATAATTCCGAAGGATTATCAATACTTCAATACCTTATAACTTGCTCCGCATCCTATATGTGATCAACTCTATTGGTCGTCACCAGCATCTGTATGATTATAAGTTATAATAAGTCCAGCCACTTGCTATAAAAATGTGATCTTCGGGTTAATTTTGAAGTCACCCACGTTGTTTTGTGATATGGACTCTAAATACTTCTTTTCTGAGCTTTGTTATTGATTTATATACTATTCTATAACTCCTATCTCATAAGGAGTCTCTGTTTTGATAACGGCCAAAGTTCTACTAAGTAACTTACGAGCTATCTTTATGATTATCTTCTTAGTATCCTTACCATAATGCTTTCGGTAATAATGCTGCATCACTGGGTCTGTTCGAATCGCCTGCCATGAGGCTTCTATAAAATATGATCGCATTAATCGATGTGCTCGTGGCGTTATACCTATCGTTTTATAATTATCACCACTCTGATAAATACCTGGAGCTAACCCTACATAACCTGCCAAGTGTTTTATGCTATTAAACCTGCGTAAATCTCCTAATTCACTAATAATTCCACAAGCTACAATTCCACCAATACCCGGTATGCTTCTAAGCAAATAATAATCTTTCTTAAAATGCTTACGACAATAAGCTCTTAACTGATTACTAACTAAACGTAAATCTTCATCTACAAATCGAAAATAACGCATCCTACTCTCTAAGCTTGCTTTTGCTATTGCATATTCAAATATTATATCATCTAACCACCCCCGAAAACCATGACTCCAATGGTCATTATCGTACTGTTCTGGAACTTTTATTCCAAAGTAGAGCAACTGCATTTTTATGTAACTCTTGATACGTCTAAAATCCTTTACCAAATCATTACGCCTACGAAATAAACTACGCAAAGCTTCACGATGCTCATCGGGCACATAAATACTACTTAATCGACCATCTTTCAATTCTCTACTAATCAACTGTGCATCTATACGATCGGTCTTTGTAAAACGCTCTTTCCCCTTACGATGGATATCGGCAGGATTAACTACTAAAGAGCGCCAGCCATAACTCTCAAAACAACGATGGGCATAATAGCCACAACATCCTGCCTCATAAGCTGTACTTACATCATATCCCGAAAAATGTCTATCAACATAAGCTTTCAATTGCAAAGGGTCTGGTGGCATACTAAAACTTTTGCCAGAAAATAGATCTGTTGAACAATGAACTTTCCAGCTGCGCTTGTGTATGTCAATTCCTATATATAATTTAGTGTCGGCAGTAATTTGAGTATTCATATCTTTATGTTTTTGTGAACTTTAAAGATACTCGTCTTACTGCTTTTTCATGGATGCTATAAGTAATAGCGACTTGGTTTTTTAATTCAAGTCGCTATTTTTTTTATTTTGTAAATTACTTTCCGAAAGTGATCGCAAAAATTTCGCTAATACTCATACACAAATACGGTTATATGCAAGCAAGGATAAAAAACGGATGTAGATTGAAAAAACTGATTGACAATAAACAACTCGAACTAATATATGAACGAGGCAAAGGTGCTTGAACCTATCATATTGTTATTCCAAATACTGCCGAAATTGAGGGCAAATGGGGCTCACTAAAAGTTTCAGGCAGAATAGATAATTACGAGTTAAAACCAATGAATTTGGCACCTCGTAAGGAAAAGGATAAAATGATTTCAATAAACAAGGAAATCAGAGATGAGATTGGCAAAGGTGGTGGAGACAAAGTTATGGTAACATTATTTTTACACACAAAAAATAGAATTAACGAAGATTTAGAAATTTTTCAATGTTTTAAAGATGCAGGCGTACTTGACAAATTTCAAGCTCTAAACGATAAGAGAAAAAAAGAGATTATTGTCAGCATATACGAGCAAAATACAGAGGAAGAACAGATAGATAAAATAAACACAATTATTAATCAATTACTAAACTAAACATTTGAAAAGTGGCAAAAAAAAAATTGAAAAAATTTACGAGAAATTAAGCGACGAATACTAAATCTTCGCTGAAAACGACAACGAGTGGGAAAAAAACGGACTGAACAGTACCGATTTTAAAATTTTAGTGTCAGTAATGCTCTCGACAATGACCCACACAAAAAGGGTAATCAGAGCTTGCAATGCTCTTTACGAAAAAGCCACAACGCCAAAAGAAATATTGGACTTAAGCGATGATGAACTGACCGAGTTGATTAAGCCGGTTGCATACTACAACAGAAAGACAAAACATCTAAAGGAAATGTGCCTAAAACTAATTGACAATCACGATGGAAAAGTCCCACGTACTGAAAAAAAACTTTTGGAATTACAAGGCGTTGGACGAAAATGTGCGGACATCTTAATGAACTTTAACTTTGGTGGCGACACCATCGCAGTTGACACACACGTCCACAGAGTTTTGAACCGACTTGGAATTGTGGACACCAAAACTAATGAACAGACCGCTGACGAAATCAACGAACTGACACCGAAAAAATACAAAAAGCACGCTCACGAATGGCTCATACAGCACGGAATGAACATCTGCAAATCGAGAAAGCCAAATTGCGAAGAATGTATCGTTTACGATTTATGTGGCTACTACGAAAAGGCAAGTTAAAAGCAACAAAAAAACAAAAAATACTGCAGGTAACAATGGCTATAAGTAATTGCTTGTTCTCGCCTACTTCTGAATCCCGAAGCGTCGGGACTCGCGGATTTTCAGTTTGGTGTGTACTTGCAAAGTTAAGAACTAACCCACGCAACTACTCATAATCTAGTCCTTTTTCCTCAATATGAAAAAATTGCTCGTAATATTGGTTATTCTATCATTGAACTCTTGTTTTATGTTCAAAAAAACGGAATTGAAGTAAAAATTAAAAACGAATCAAGCGAACCGATAACTAATGTAGAATTTACAACATCGGAAAAACTAGACGTAATAAAAATTGACCGAATTCAACCGAATGAAAGTGTGACAAAATACTTATCGATGTGGAAAAATGAATCAGACGGAACTTACTTGCTAACTTTTACTCGCGCAAACGGAAAAACAGAAATTAGTGGTGGTGGCTATTATTCTAACGGAAGTTCACTTGACCATTGGGTTGACTTTAGTGTGAAAGACGACACCACCATTGTTAAATTTGATGGTCCTATTTACTAAATTAAGGGTGAGTCTTCTGGTTTTTCCTTTCGAAAAATCCGACAAACGATAAAGATTATCTATTTTTAACTAACTTAGTACAAGACCAACACAGCGGAGTTGGACTTCTTTAAATCAATTTAAAATGAGAAATCTTATAATAATCATCTTTATTTCCTTAATCATTTTTTCTTGTGCACATGAGACTAACAACAAAAAAGAGGATTCAAAAATAAGTAGCAAGGATGAAACTGAAATTCTCAACACGGTAAACAATGTTTATAATAACATCATAATCGAGTCCAACAAAAACCCTGACTTCAATACAATTAAAAAACAATTCGCTGAACATACACGTTTGGGTTACATAAAAATGATTCATTGGTTCTTAAAAACCAGTTGAATATTTCAACAACATGGAAAGCATGCTTTCTAAAAACAAACCTGAATACTTGAAAGAATGGGAAGTTAAGGGAACGACAAAATTCTTTGGAAAAATAGCTCAAAGAACTAGCTTATATGGTGTACATTTCAATACAACTGATAATCTCGCTGAAAAAGGAATCATTAATTTTCAGCTAGTCAAAATAAATGATGAGTGGAAGATTCTATCAATGATATGGGAATCAGAAAAAAAAGGATTATTGAAATCTGATAATTATTTTGATTAAAAACGAAATGTTAATACTATATATCCCATTATTCGGATTCAAAATTTCATATCAAACCCAATAACATACCTTATAACTGTACATTTTTGTACGGTTTTTTGTTTTATCTTAGCTTTTGCTAAATAGAAAAGAACAAAAATTGCTGCTACTTCCTTTTATTCTTTCTTTGAATAAAGAAGATAGTAAAAATCCCAACTAAATCCTAAGTTGCTTGATGAACTTATTTACACAACATCCCTATATATCAATCACGTTAATTATACTTATTTTGAATTCTATAATTAAAAAAATTACACGTGCTGAACACTCTCCTATAGCAAAATTGTCCTTCTTTATAATGGCAATTATTGTGCAAGCTTGTAGTCCTTTTGATGGCCCTGTTGATAAATCTATTTCAGATTCGTATTACTACTCAAAATCAAAAAAAGAAATTCGTTATTCTCCTATGGGAAATTGGTTTTCATTAGGAAACACCAATCTAAATGCCGATGTTAAAAGTTTTAAGGTTTTAGGAAGAGACTTTGGAAAAGACAAAAATCATTTATACTTCAAGACTAATATTATAGATAATGAGGTAGATGTCGCTACTTTTTATGTAGCTAAAGACGATTACACCTGTTTTGACAAAGACCATGTATATATTGCTATAAACTACATGCCACAAGAAATAGATGGATTACATCAAGAGAAAAAACATCTATGGAAGGTAGCAAAAGCCAATCCTAAAACATTTCAAAAAATTGATCAGGATTGGTCTAAAGACGATAAACATTATTTTTATAATTACGTTCCGGTAAATGTAGATTATGATTCTTTTAAAGTTTTGAATAAAAGCTTTGCCAAAGATCAAAATCAGGTGTATTTACTAAAAAGCTACGAATTATTAGTTGCCACAACAATAGACCCTACAACAAGCAAAAAAATCAATGATCGATATATTGTTGATAAAAATGGAGTTCACGACTTTCAAGAATATAAAAACGGTAAAAAGGTAGACTCTCTAACGTCAATCCCTTACCAAAACATTGAGGATTTAACAATCTTAGAAGACAAATATTTATTGTTTGATTCCAACATTATTTATGATGGAGCTAAAATTGAAAATGCGGATATTTCTTCTTTTAAAGTCATCCAATTTCCTTACGCTAAAGACAAAAATCATGTGTTTTATTTTGGGGAAATTATTGAAGAAGCTGATCCTGAAACATTCAGTATTTTTGAAGTTTCTTATTATTCAAAAGACAAAAACCATGTATTTGCTTCCGGAAAATTATTAAAAGAAGCAGATGTAGCTACTTTTGGTCCTTCAAACAAAAAACACTCTTTATTATACAAAGATAAAAACCACACGTATCGTGGTGATCAAATTGTAGAAGACAAGTAAGCCTAATAAAAACTTCCAAACTTTATCTGAATATGTTTTATCATTGATATCGTTTGGAGTTTTTAATCAATAGGTTTTCTAACCCTATTTTACTCATATAATTTAAGCTTGTTTTCTAATTGTTGAATGGTTTTACGCATCATATCCATTCTATCCAACATATTATTAATCACATCAATACCTTGCATATTCACCTCTAAATCGTAATACAATCGAATAATTTTTTCTAAAGTTGGTAGTTGATCTACATACACATACTTATCTGTGTCTTTTACCACAAATTCTATTAATTGAAAAGACTCAATACTCTCTATAAATTGTTCATCTAAATTATGATGAACAATCACTTTCTGTATACTTATTAGTTCTTTGTTGCTCATCTTATTTTAATTTAGAAAGTTTTGTAAATAAATCTCGTTGCTCATCTGTCAAATTCGTTGGAATATCCACCTTATAAGTAACATATAAATCACCAAACTGACCTTCTTTTTTATACTTCGGAAACCCTTTTCCTTTCAATCTAACCTTCGTTCCATTTTGAGTTCCTTCTTTTACCTTCAGCTTTACTTTATCTGTAAAAGTATTTATAACCACCTCTCCTCCTAACACTGCTGAGTATAAATCAATAGTTTGCTCTGTGTACAAATCAGTACCATCACGTTTAAAGTTTATATCCGGAGCTATTTCAAAAGTAATGTATAAATCTCCTTTAGGTTCGTCCGTTCAATCCCTCACCTCCATGTCCTTTTATCTTAATGGTTTGTCCATTTTCTACTCCAGCGGGAATCGTAATTCGTATTTTCTTGTCATTTACCGTCAATACTTGTTTTTGTGATGTATATACATCTCTTAAGTTCAAGTGCAACGTAGCGTTAAAATCTTGACCTCTAAATTGAGATGAACGTCTGCTAGAACCTCTTCTTCCTCCACCTCCAAAGGCAGAATTAAAAAAGTCAGAAAAATCAGTTCCATCAAAATCTGAGGATGAGTATTGTTGATAAGAACCTCCACCACCAAATCCGCTTTGATACCCTTGTTGTTTTTTAGCTTCTTCATAAGCATCGGCATGTTGCCAATGTTCACCATACTCATCGTACTTTTTTCGATTTTCAGGATTACTCAACACTTCATTTGCTTCGTTTATTTGCTGAAACTTCTTTTTAGCTTCTTCATCATTCGGATTCGTATCAGGATGGTATTTTCTGGCTAGTTTACGGTAGGCCTTTTTGATATCAGCAGCAGTCGCTGTTTTATCTATTCCTAGAACTTTGTAATAATCTATAAACTCCATAGTATTGATAACTAATATAAAACACTCGAAAATATACGAAATATTATCATGTTAAACTAATTATAACCTCCACTTAATTTATTCTTATTTTTGCATTTTTAAGAAGATTTCATGACGGTAGAAGATTTAATAGGAACCTACAATATTATTGGTAGCAACCAAGACGAAAGTACCAACACGTACAAAGGAACACTTTCTTTGACTCTTGACGAGAATAACAGAATCGTTGCCAAATGGTTAATTAATAACGAACAAGAACAATTTGGAACTGGCTTCTTTAAAAATAATATTTTAGCTATCAATTTTAACTACTTAGGTGATGATAACACTATCTACAAAGGTGTAGTAGTATATTCTTGTCTTTCTAAAGATATTTTAGACGGATTTTGGTCTGAAAAACATGGAAATCCTTTATTTCTTGGTGAAGAACGTTGCTTTAGAGTACAAGAACAACCTGAATTAATCAATTAATTATGCAGTGTCCATGTAATCCTAACAAACAATATCATGATTGCTGTCAAAAGGCACATCAAAATATTCATTCAGTAACCTCTGCTGAAGCTTTAATGCGTTCAAGATATAGTGCTTTTGTGTTAGCAAATATTGATTACTTACAAAAAAGTCACCATAGCAGCACCAGACCTTCTAAGCGTGAAAAGAGAGAAATTTTAGCTTGGACAAAAGCTGTTAATTGGATAAAGTTAGAAGTGCTACATGCAACAGAAACTACTGTTGAGTTTAAAGCTTTTTTTATGGAAAATGGCAATGTTGATGTGATTCATGAAAACTCTGTTTTTTGTAAAGAAAAAGACCATTGGGTGTATCTTGGTCAAAAATAAGACTGTCAAAAACATCATTTCTACCAAAGGGAGAAATCTTTTGAATATTTGTTACTCATTTGTATGAGATTCCTCCTCGTTCCTCGTTCGGAATGACATTTTATACAGTCGTATTTATATTACACTAAGAATTCAAATAAATTAGGTTTATCGTTTAAGTATTCACCATAAAAGTTTCGCTGTTTCATTCGATGAATTAATGGTTGTAAATCTTCTTTTCTCTCTAGTTCTATACCAACAACAGCAGGACCATTTTCTCTATTGGTCTTTTTAGAGTATTCAAAAAAAGTAATATCATCATTTTCACCCAATACCTCAGCTACAAACTCTTTTAACGCACCTGCACGTTGTGGAAAACGAACAATGAAATAGTGCTTCAATTTACTGTATAACAATGCACGTTCTTTTATTTCAGCGGTACGAGTAATATCATTATTACTCCCACTAATAACACACACTACATTTTTACCTTTCAATTCTTCTTTGTAAAAATCAAGTGCACTTATCGTCAAAGCTCCAGCAGGCTCTACTACTATTGCTTCTTTGTTATACATTTCTAAGATAGTTTGACACACTTTTCCTTCGGGAACGGTAATCATATCCGATAAATTTTCTTTACAAATTTTATAGGTCAACTCCCCTACTTGCTGTACCGCCGCTCCATCAACAAACTTATCTATATTTTCTAGTACAACATTTTTGTTTTCTTCTAACGACTTTTTCATAGAAGGTGCTCCAGCTGGCTCTACTCCTATAATCTTTGTTTTTGGTGACAACAATTTAAAAACACTTGATAAACCAGAAGCCAATCCACCACCACCAACAGGTACAAAAACATAATCTATAGGTTGTTGTGCTTGTTCTAAAACCTCTAAGCCTACTGTGGCTTGTCCTTCAATAATTTTTTCATCATCAAACGGATGTACAAACGTTTTTTGTAAACTATCCGATAAGAGTTTTGCTGCTTTATAAGCGTCATCAAACGTATCACCTATCAATCGAATATCTACAAAATCACCACCAAACATTTTCACCTGTTCTACCTTTTGTTTTGGTGTTGGTACAGGCATATAAATAGTTCCGTAGATTTCTTTTTTTCTACATGCTAAGGCAACTCCTTGTGCATGATTTCCTGCACTAGCACACACAATTCCATTTGCCAGTTCCTCTTCTGTTAAAGAACTAATTTTATTGTAAGCTCCTCTAATTTTATACGAACGAACTTGCTGTAAATCTTCTCTTTTTAAAAATATATTTGCACCGAATTGTCTAGATAAGTTGAAATTTTCTTGCAACGGAGTAACCGCCACAACTTCATGTAAAGTTGTAGCAGCTTGCTCTATTGCTTCTAATTTAGGAAAATACGTTTCTTTTTGAACTTCCATACGATTATGCTAAAACGGGTTCTTCATGACTGACATTGGTTTTGATAACCTTCATAGCAGTCATTGCTTCTCTCAATTCTGCTCCTACTTCTTCAATTGGATGGTTACGAATTGCTTTATTCACTTTTATTAATTCCAGATTATCTACCTCATTGGTAGTACTGTATTCCGTTCCGATAACATCAGTACTTACTGATTTCATAAAATCAGTTAATAATGGTTTTGCTGCATGGTCGAATAAATAACATCCGTATTCAGCAGTATCAGAAATAATACGATTCATTTCAAACAACTTCTTACGTGCTACCGTATTGGCTATTAACGGTAACTCATGTAACGATTCGTAGTATGCCGATGCTGAGATAATTCCTGATTTCACCATGGTTTCAAAAGCCAACTCAACTCCTGCTTTTACAAAAGCAACTAATAAAGTTCCTTTATCAAAATAGGTTTGTTCTGAAATTTCTTCAGAAGTAGCAGCTGTTTTCTCAAATTGCGTTTCTCCAGTAGCTGCTCTCCATGTTAATAGATTCACATCATCATTTGCCCAATCTTCCATCATAGTTTTTGAAAAATGTCCTGACATAATATCATCCATATGCTTGTTGAATAACGGAGCCAATACTTCTTTTAATTCTTCAGAAAGTTGGTAGGCTTTCAATTTTGCTGGGTTAGACAAACGATCCATCATATTAGTTATTCCTCCATGCTTTAACGCTTCGGTAATTGTTTCCCACCCGTATTGAATAAGTTTAGAAGCGTATGCTGATTCTACTCCTTCTTCTACCATTTTATTGAAAGACAAAATTGACCCTGTTTGTAACACTCCACATAAGATCGTTTGTTCACCCATTAAGTCTGATTTTACCTCAGCAACAAACGACGATTCTAACACTCCTGCTTTATGACCTCCTGTAGCATAAGCATAGGCTTTTGCTTGTGCCAATCCTTTATTTTCTGGGTCGTTTTCAGGATGTACCGCAATTAATGTAGGTACACCAAATCCTCTCAAGTATTCCTCTCTAACTTCTGTTCCTGGACACTTAGGCGCTACCATAATTACGGTTAAATCCTTACGGACTTGCATTCCTTCTTCAACAATATTAAATCCGTGAGAATACGATAAGGTTGCCCCTGATTTCATTAATGGCATCACTGCATTTACTACCTGTGTATGTTGTTTATCGGGTGTTAAATTACACACCAAATCAGCAGTAGGAATTAGTTCTTCATAGGTACCTACATCAAAACCGTGTTCTGTTGCATTTTTATAGGATTGACGTTGTTCTTTAATAGCTACTTCTCGTAATGCGTATGAAATATCTAACCCTGAATCGCGCATGTTTAACCCTTGATTCAATCCTTGTGCTCCACATCCTACAATTACCACTTTTTTTCCTTCTAATGCAGCTATTCCTTCTGAAAACTCTTCAGCATTCATAAATCTACATTTTCCTAATTGTTCTAACTGCTCTCTTAATGATAATTGGTTGAAATAATTTTTCATTTCTATTGTATTTGTGTTGTTTGTTTATGCTGTTATTAATTGTAATAATTTTGATACTGGCATTTCATCTTTTGTAATAGCTATTCTACCAGATCGAACAAATTGCATGATACCATGCTTATCTAAAATGTGATATAGTTCTTCGACTTCTTCTTTGGTTCCTGATTTTTCAAGAACAAAAAAGTTTTTATTTATATTGATAACTCTTGATTTACTTTGATTGATAATTGTTTGAATTTCATCATTATCTGTTAGCAAATCCGTACTTAGCTTGAATAAGCACGATTCTTGGTAAATCGTCTCTTCATCCGTATGATAAAAAGCTTTGATTACCTCTACTTGCTTTTCAATTTGACCAATGATTTTTTTTACTTGCTCTTCAGTTACCTTCACTAAAAGTGTAATTCTTGATACACTTTTAATTTCTGATGACGAGCTATTAATACTTTCAATATTGATATGTCTTCGTTGAAATATTGCTGATATTCTATTCAATAATCCAATATTATTTTCTGTATAAATAGAAACCGTATAGGTGTTTTTTGTATTCATATTTTATTATTTTAATCGAACATCTGATACTGATGCCCCTGTTGGAATCATTGGAAACACATTGTCTTCTTTCTCTACACAAACCTCTAAGAAATAAGCTTCTTCAGACTGTATCATTTCTTGAACAGCTGTTGCCAATTCTTCTCTTTTAGTAACTCTATTAGCTACCATATGATATCCTTTAGCTATGGCTACAAAATCAGGATTTGTCATTACTGTAGAAGCATATCGTTTGTCAAAAAACAACTGCTGCCATTGTCGTACCATTCCTAAAAACTCATTATTCAGTACTACAATTTTAACCGCTGCTTTGGTTTGTAAAATCGTTCCTAGTTCTTGTATAGTCATTTGATAACCGCCATCACCAATAACAGCTACTACTTCTCGCTCAGGAACTCCCATTTTAGCCCCAATCGCAGCAGGTAAGGCGAATCCCATAGTTCCTAATCCACCTGAAGTAATATTACTTTTTGTTTGATTGAATTCTGCATAACGACTTGCTATCATTTGATGTTGACCTACATCAGTAACTATAATGGCTTTTCCTTCAGAGGCTTCGTTTATTTGCTTGATAACCTCTCCCATTGTTAAACCTTCTTTCGTTGGGAACAAATCATTTTTTATCACGTTATCAAACTCGACTGCATCGAGATTTCTAAATTCTTGTAACCACTCTTTATGTGAGTTTTCTTCTAAAAGAGGAAGTGCTTCTGCTAAAGTTTGTTTTACATTTCCTAAAACAGCTACATCTGTTTTTACGTTTTTATCTACTTCCGCAGGATCTATTTCAAAATGAATTATTTTGGCTTGCTTTGCATAACGGCTTAAATCCCCTGTAACACGGTCGTCAAAGCGCATTCCGATAGCAATTAATACATCACATTCATTCGTTAGTTTATTTGGACTATAATTACCATGCATTCCTACCATACCAACATGTAACGGGTGCTTAGTTGGTAAAGCTGATAAGCCTAATAAAGTACTTGCTGATGGAATTCCTGCTTTCTCTATAAAAGCTTTGAATTCTTCTTCTGCTTCTCCAAGTATTACTCCTTGTCCCCAAACAACAAACGGTCTTTCAGCATTGTTAATCAACTCAACAGCTGCTTCAACGCTTTGCATATTCATATTCGGAACAGGCTGATAACTTCGTACCGATGTGCATTTTTTATATTCATAATCAAACTCTTCGAACTGCGCATTTTTAGTAATATCAACCAAAACAGGTCCTGGTCTTCCTGAACGAGCGATATAAAATGCCTTTGCCATTACTTCAGGTATCTCACTCGCTTTCGTTATCTGATAATTCCACTTAGTCACGGGAGTTGAAATTCCAACGATATCCGTTTCTTGAAACGCATCAGAACCTAATAAATGTGCTCCTACTTGCCCTGTGATACATACCATTGGAGTAGAATCTATCTGCGCATCAGCAATTCCTGTGATTAAATTGGTCGCTCCTGGACCTGAAGTTGCTATCGCTACTCCTACTTTACCTGTAGCTCGGGCATATCCTTGTGCCGCATGCGTTGCTCCTTGCTCGTGACGTGTTAATACATGATGTAATTTATCTTGATATTTATACAACTCATCATATACAGGCATAATAGCTCCTCCTGGATACCCATATAATAAATCGACTCCTTCTGCTTGTAAACATTTAATTACAGCTTCTGCACCTGTAATGGTTACTTTTTGTGTTATTGCTTGTTCTGTTTGTTGTTTCGTTTTTGTTTCCATAAACTTAGCTTTATGTCTTTAGCCTTTGGCCATACGTTTATTTCAATTAGTATCGTTTTACACGATTCAAATCACTTTGAATCATGTTTCTCTTTTCTTTTTCTAAAATCAACCACCTCTAAGCAAGCCTTAAGAAACTAATCCTCTGGCTATCGCCCTGCGATTAAAATTCGTCGGTTACACATCCGTTAGATGCTGATGCTACTGTTCTTGCATATTTATATAGTACTCCTCTTTTAACTTTTAAAGGCGGAGCAGTCCATTTTTGTTTTCTTTTGTTTAATTCTTCTTCCGATACATCTACATGAATCGTGTTGGTTTCTGCATTAATAGTTATGGTGTCTCCATCTTTTACTAAAGCGATTACACCTCCTTCTTGCGCTTCTGGTGTAATGTGACCTACTACAAATCCGTGGGTTCCTCCTGAGAAACGTCCATCTGTAATTAGAGCAACATCCTTACCTAATCCTGCTCCCATAATAGCAGCTGTTGGTTTTAACATTTCTGGCATTCCGGGTTAGTCCTTTCGGCACCTTCATAACGAATTACTACAACGTCTCCTTTTTCAACTTTTCCATCTCGTATTCCGTCATTAGCCTCATATTCTCCTTCAAAAACTTTTGCTTTTCCTGAAAAATACAATCCTTCCTTTCCTGTTATTTTCGCTACTGAGCCTTCCTTTGCTAAATTTCCGTAAAGCATTCGCAAATGACCTGTAGCTTTTATAGGTGTTTCTAAAGGTTTTATTACATCTTGTCCTTCTTTTAAACTTGAAACTGCTGCTAAATTTTCAGCTAACGTTTTTCCTGTTACAGTTAAACAGTCTCCATGTAACAACCCTTTTTCTAACAAATACTTTAAAACTGCTGGTGTACCGCCTACTTTATGTACATCCTCCATCAAGTATTTTCCACTAGGTTTTAAATCGGCTAAGAATGGAGTTTCATCAGAAATACGTTGAAAATCTTCTAAAGTGAACTTCACATCTGCTGCTTTTGCTATGGCTAAAAAGTGTAAAACTGCATTGGTAGAACCTCCCATAACTGTTACCAATCGCACTGCGTTTTCTAACGATCTTTTGGTAACGATATCAGATGGTTTGATATCTTTCTCTAATAACACACGTAGTGCTTCTCCTGCCTTAGCACATTCTTCCTCTTTGTGATTACTTATTGCAGGATTCGATGAATTGTAAGGCAAACTCATACCCAAGGCTTCAATTGCTGAAGCCATCGTATTAGCGGTATACATTCCTCCACAAGCTCCGGCTCCTGGGCATGCTTTTTCAATCACATTTTGATATTCTTTCTGAGTAATGGTTCCTGCAACTTTCTCTCCCCAAGCTTCAAAAGCAGATACCACATCTAACTTTTTTCCTTCATGACACCCTGAGGCAATGGTTCCTCCATATACTAAAACTGAAGGTCGATTTAAGCGTAGCATTGCCATTAAGGCTCCTGGCATGTTCTTATCACACCCCACTACGGTTACCAATCCGTCATATGACATCGCTTGCACTACCGTTTCCATAGAATCGGCAATGACATCACGAGAAGGAAGTGAATAGCGCATTCCTGGTGTTCCCATAGATATTCCGTCAGAAACACCGATGGTATTAAATATCAACCCTACTAAATCGACATTTTTAGTTCCTTCTTTTACCAATTTTGCTAAATCGTTTAGGTGCATGTTACACGGATTTCCTTCATACCCTGTACTTGCAATTCCGATTAATGGTTTTTCTAAGTCTGATTTTGACAATCCTATGGCATGCAACATAGCTTGTGCTGCTGGTTGTGTATCGTCTTGTGTTACTTGTTTACTAAATTTGTTTAGTTCCATCTTAGCTTGCTTTGCTTGTTTGACGTAAGCCTAATACTTCGTCTTTATATAATTTCATTAGTTTGTATCCGTGTGATTTTTCCCATGCTAGTGGAAATTGATAATCGTCTAACGATTGTAATCCAACTACTTCGGCTGCAGTTCCTGTAAAAAAGCAAGCATCTGATTTTTTTAATTCTTCTAAAGTGAAGTGTTTTTCTTCAACAAAGATTCCTTCTTCTTCACATAACTCAATTACCGTAGCACGGGTAATACCTGCCATGATATGGCCTCTAGGTGGTGTATATAGTTTCCCTTCTTTCTCCATAAAAATGTTAGCTCCTGAACACTCTGCTACATTACCATTCATATCTAGCAACAGTGCTTCATCATAACCATTATTTTTTGCTTCGTTCGTTGATAGTATTGAATTAATATAATGCCCTGTTACTTTAGCTTCTACAAAACATGACTTCGGATTCGGACGTTGGAACGAAGACGTTTTTACACGTAGTAATTTATCTCCCATATATTTTCCCCATTCCCAGCATTGAATAACTAAGTTGGTTTCTTTAGAAGTAAATAAACTCATATCTGATCCTGTGGTTACCAACGGACGGATATAAGCATCTTTTAAACCATTACGCTCTAACAATTCGTAAGTAATTTGCGTTAGTTGTTCTTCAGAATAATCCAATTGAATATTCATGACTTCTGCTCCGTATTTTAGCCTTTTGTAATGCTCATACGACTTAAAGACTTTAGTTCCTTCCGTTGTATTATAAGCTCTGATACCTTCAAAAACTCCGTTCCCGTAGTGTAAACTTTGGCTATACAAGTTAGCGCTTGCATCTGTGGCTTTGATAAACTCTCCGTTGTAAAAAATTACTGTTTCCTCGTTATAGTACATTTTTAGTTGTTTTTACTGTTCAAAATTATTTTTCGCTTTTTACTTTAGTTTCTATTTTTCAATACTTTAATGATTTCTAACCTATCTTTTAAAAACATAATAACTTAAAAATCAATTAATTAATATTTTTGTCTTATGATATTCACGGAATAAAAAAAAGCCTGTATCTAGAGTTAGATACAGGCTTCCTTATAGGCAAAAACTATCTGTATCAACTCGGAGGAGAGCTAATAATGACAATAATAATCACCACGATGTTAAAAAATTGATTCATGTTTTTTGTAACTAAAAAAGGCTTCCTAAAATTTAGGAAGCCTTTTTAAAATTTATATAATTTAATAATAAAATACCACTTCCCTATCCTTGCGAAATAATCACAATGACAATAATAATAGAAATGATATTTAATACTTGTTTCTTCATTTGATGCCACAAATATTTGAAATTATTTTTTAGTTTTCCTAATATTTTTTATTTTTTTTATTTCTCACCATAAAAAACCAGCTCATAACATACTGCTTTACTTGTAATTATAAAAATTCTTATTTTTTATTTAGCATTTATCAAAATTTATTTTATAGATTTGTGGCATCATGCAAACAAGTAAAATATACAATAATACACCCAGTTTTTTAGTGCGGTCTTATAACCGACGCTAGTCTTCCTTTTGTCCTAAACTGAGTATTGTATAATTTTATTTTTATCGTTGTGATTTCAATCATTTACATTTTTTTATTGTTACAAATTAGTGTTATTACTTTCAATAACGCAACTACTGTACGCACTACTTTTATCCGACGTCGCCCGTAAGGGTATTACTTCTTTTTGGGAACTTAGGTGCGTCCGGTTCTTCTTTCAAACCAAGGATTATTAACAGAAAATATATTTAAAATCAATTTCAATGAGAGTTGTTATTGCTGATCAATCGCATAGTAAGTATGCAGAAATTATTTGTCAAACTATTGACGAAGCTGCGCTGGTTAGAGGTACAGGAATTGCCAAAAGAAAACCAGAATATATTATTACAAAACTAGAAAATGGTAATGCTGTTATAGCGCTAGACGGAGACAAATTTGCTGGGTTTTGTTATATCGAAGCCTGGAGTCATGGCAAATTTGTAGCTAATTCAGGGTTAATTGTACATCCAGATTACAGAGGTATCGGTTTAGCAAAAAAAATTAAAAAAGTAGTTTTTGAGCATTCTAGAACCAAGTTTCCTAATGCCAAAATATTTAGCATTACTACTGGTTTAGCGGTAATGAAACTTAACAGCGAATTAGGCTATAAGCCAGTTACTTTTTCTGAACTTACAGAAGATCAATCTTTTTGGAATGGTTGCCAAACCTGTAAAAACTATGATGTTTTGCAACGTACACAGCAAAAAATGTGTCTGTGTACTGGTATGTTATACGATCCTAACAAAAAACCTCAAAACGTAAAAGTTAAGGAAAAAGTCTTTCAAAGACTGAAAAGAATAAAGGAAACCATCTTCCTAAAAAAAGACAAAAAATGAAAAAATTAGTAATTGCTTATAGTGGCGGATTAGATACTTCGTACTGTGCAGTAAGCTTATCAAAACAAGGATATGAAGTTCATGCAGTTAGCGTAAATACTGGCGGATTTTCTTCAGAAGAAATTAAAAAGATTGAACACAACGCGTACACCATGGGTGTGGCTACCTATAAAAACATCAATGCGGTAACTGATTATTATAACAAAGTAATTAAGTACTTAATTTTTGGTAACGTGTTAAAAAACAATACATATCCGCTTTCAGTAAGCGCTGAAAGAATTATACAGGCCATTGAGATAGTAAACTACGCTAAAAGTATTGGTGCTAGTTATATTGCGCATGGTAGTACAGGTGCAGGAAACGATCAGGTAAGGTTTGATATGATTTTTCAAACGATTGCTCCTGAAATTGAAATCATAACCCCTATCAGAGATTTGCAACTTTCAAGACAAGAAGAAATTGAGTACTTAAAAAGTAACGGCATTGATTTGTCTTGGGAAAAAGCTAAATATTCTGTCAACAAAGGTTTATGGGGAACCAGTGTGGGAGGTGAAGAAACGTTAACCTCAGAACATCCATTACCAGAACACTCCTACCCTTCTCAAGTAACAAAAACAGTACCTGAACAAGTAAAACTGTCGTTTGTAAAAGGTGAATTACTGGCTGTTAATGATGACGAAAAAGCTCCTGTACAAAACATTGAGCAATTGAATGAAATTGCCTCAAAATTCGGAATTGGTAGAGATATTCACGTGGGCGATACTATTGTAGGGATTAAAGGAAGAGTTGGTTTTGAAGCTGCTGCGGCATTAATCACTATTAAAGCACATCACTTACTTGAGAAACATACCTTAACCAAATGGCAATTACAACACAAAGAATATTTGGCGAGTTTTTACGGTATGCACTTACATGAAGGTCAGTATTTAGACCCTGTGATGAGAGATATGGAAGCTTTCTTTACAAATAGCCAAGCAAAGGTAACTGGAGATGTTTTTGTAACGCTAAAACCATATCATTTTACACTAGATGGAATTGATTCTCCTCACGATTTAATGAATGCTAAATTTGGTAGTTACGGTGAACTAAACAAAGGTTGGACAGCTGAAGACGCTAAAGGTTTTATCAAATTATTAGGAAATCAGAATAAGATATATCAACAAGTAAATAGCTAAATTATGATACAAGTAGGAATTATCGGAGGTGCTGGTTATACAGCAGGAGAATTAATTAGGCTTTTATTACAACACCCAAAAGCTACTATTAATTTTGTATATAGCACTTCTAATGCCGGTAATAAAATAGCGAATGTCCATCAAGATTTGGTGGGGAGTACCGAATTAACCTTTACCAATAAAATCAATGCTTCTATAGATATGCTGTTTTTATGTTTAGGACATGGAAACTCAAAAAAGTTTTTAGAAGCACATACCTTTTCAAATCATACAAAAATTATTGATTTAGGAAATGATTTCAGACTAAAAGCTGATAACACTTTTCAAGGAAAAGAGTTTGTATATGGTTTACCTGAATTTCAAAAAGAAGCAATACAAAAAGCATCTTATATTGCCAATCCTGGATGTTTTGCTACCGCTATCCAACTAGGATTACTACCTTTAGCTAATGCAGGTTTGTTACAAAATGATGTACACATCAATGCGGTTACTGGCGCTACTGGTGCGGGAACTTCACTATCAGCAACTACTCATTTTACATGGAGAGATAATAACTTTTCGTACTACAAGCCTTTTACCCACCAGCATTTAGGAGAAATCAATCAAACTATACATACACTTCAAACCAGTTTTGAATCAGAGGTATTGTTTCTTCCTAACAGAGGAAATTTTTCTAGAGGTATTTACGCTACTCAGTACACTCATTTTGAGGGAAGCTTAGACGAAGCGAAACAATTATATACAGAGTATTATAAAGATGCTGTTTTTACGCATATGGCAGACCAAGAGCTACATTTAAAACAAGTCGTCAACACCAATAAGTGTTTAATTCATGTACACAAACATGGTGATAAATTACTAATTACCAGCGTTATTGACAATTTATTAAAAGGAGCTTCTGGACAGGCAATTCAGAACATGAACTTGATGTTTGGTTTTCAGGAAGACACAGGATTACAACTAAAAGCAACTTATTTTTAAAATAAAAGACATGAAAATAGCAATTATAGGTACAGGTAACTTAGGAAAATCGATCGCTAAAGGATTGACACAAAACAATTCGTTTTCTCAACTTTTCTTAACCAAGAGAAATATTGAAGAACTCAATGAATTTAAAGAGCTACCCAACGTTTTCATTAGTTCTAATAACAAGGAAGCAATCACAGCATCTGATGTATTAATTTTTGCTGTACAACCAACACATTTAGAAGCTCTTTTAAAAGAAACTGCTCCTCTGTTATCAGACAATCATTTAGTGATTTCTACAGTTGCTGGTTTTTCTATTGAAAAAATGGAAGCGCTTATTGGTTCAGATACTACTATTATCAGAGCCATGCCTAATACTGCTATTGCCGTTGGAAAATCGATGACTTGTCTTAGTGGTAATACTCAAAAGAAGGAAGATTTAGAAATAGCTACAACTATTTTTAATCAACTAGGGACTTCAATGATTATTCCTGAAGATCAAATGCAAGCAGCCACCGTAATATGTGCTAGTGGAATTGCTTTTTGGATGCGCTTAATACGGGCAACTACACAAGCTGCTATTCAGTTAGGTTTCGATGCCAAAGAAGCACAAGAATTAGCGATGCACACCAGCGAAGGCGCTGCCAGTTTATTAATCGCTACAGGAAATCATCCTGAAGAAGAAATAGACAAAGTTACCACCCCAAAAGGCTGTACTATTGAAGGTTTGAATGAAATGGAACACAAAGGTTTAAGTGCTGCCTTGATACAGGGAATGGTTGCCTCATTCAACAAAATTAACACCATAAAAAAAGAAAACTAATGAGTTTATTTGACGTATATCCTCTATATGATATTACCCCAGTAACTGCCAACGACGTATATGTATATGACGATAAAGGCACTAAATATTTAGATTTATATGGCGGACACGCTGTAATATCTATCGGGCACTCACACCCTACTTATGTTAAAAATATTAGCGAACAAGTGAGTAAGTTAGGTTTTTACAGCAATGCTATTCAAAATCCGTTACAGGTTGAATTGGCTGACCAATTAGAAAAACTATCGGGTTGTAAAGACTATCAGTTATTCTTATGTAATTCGGGTGCCGAAGCCAATGAAAATGCTCTAAAGCTAGCCTCTTTTCACACAGGTAAACAAAAAGTAATAGCTTTTAAAAACTCGTTTCACGGACGTACTTCTGCCGCGGTGGCTGCTACTGACAATCCAAAAATCATAGCACCTATCAATGCACAACAAGAGGTTATCTTTTTAGAATTTGAAGATTTAGCAGGTGTTGAAAAGGCTTTACAGGACAATAATGTTTGCGCCATTATTATTGAAACTATTCAAGGTATTGGAGGATTAGACGAAGTTTCTACAACTTTTTATCAAGGATTAGAAAACCTATGTAAACAACACAACACCGTGCTTATTGCTGATGAAATTCAGTGTGGATTTGGTAGAACTGGTGATTTTTTTGCTTTTCAAAAGCATGGAATTACGCCACATATCCTTTCTATCGCAAAAGGAATGGGGAACGGATTCCCTGTTGGGGGAATTTTAATCCATCCAAGCATTCAAGCTTCTCATGGATTGTTAGGAACTACCTTTGGTGGTAATCACTTGGCTTGTGCAGCTTCTTTGGCGGTATTAGATACGATAGAAAAAGAACAGTTGATGAAAAACGTACAAGAGGTTTCCGCTTACTTTATCGAACAAATTTCAACCATTCCACAACTAAAAGCTGTAAAAGGTAGAGGTTTAATGTTAGGCTTAGAATTTAATTTTCCTATTGCTGAGCTAAGAAAAAACCTAATATTCAAACATCACATTTTCACAGGGAGCGCTAAGAATCCAAACTTGTTAAGAATTCTTCCCCCCTTAACCATTCAAAAGCAACATATCGATGTGTTTTTCGAGGCTTTAAAAAAGGAACTGTCATGAAAAAATATACCACTATAAACGATATTGAGAATCTTTCAGATACCATTCAAAAAGCAACTCAATTAAAAAAGAACCCTTATCAGTTTACTGATTTGGGGCAACACAAAACCTTAGTCATGCTTTTTTTCAATACCAGTTTACGTACTAGATTAAGTACTGAAAAAGCAGCTAAAAACTTAGGAATGCAAGTAAGTGTATTAAACGTTAACAATGCATGGAATATGGAGTTTGAGGATGGAACTGCAATGAATTTAAACACTTCTGAACATATTAAAGAAGCTGCTAAGGTGATTTCTCAATATGCCGACATTATTGCGGTTAGGGCTTTTCCTACTTTAGAAAACAAGAAAAAAGACAGAGCCGAAACAGTACTCAACAGTTTTGTTAAATACGCCACAGTGCCTATTGTGAATATGGAAAGTGCTACTGACCATCCGTTACAAGCGTTGGCAGATGCGATTACCATCACCGAAACTAAAACAGTTAGTAAACCAAAAGTAGTACTGTCATGGGCTCCACATCCAAAAGCCTTACCTCATTCCGTAGCCAATAGTTTTGTACACTTGATGCATAAAATGGAAGTCGATTTTGTAATTACCCATCCGAAAGGATATGAACTAGATCCAGAAATCACACAACAGTTTCCTATTGAGTACGACCAAGAGAAAGCTTTTGAAAATGCCGACTTTATCTATGCTAAAAACTGGAGTTCTTTTAATGAATATGGTAAAATACTAAATGAAGACCCCAACTGGATGATTACTCAGGAAAAAATAGGTGCTGCTAAATTTATGCACTGTTTACCCATTAGAAGAAATGTAGTAGTGGAAGATGCTGTTTTAGATGGTGAGAATTCTCTGGTTATTGAACAAGCCAACAACAGAACTTTTGCAGCACAGATAGTATTAAAAGAGATTTTAACTCATTTAAGTTAAATTTTAACTTGTCAGTTCGAGTGTCGACCACAGGGAGATGTATCGAGAACTACTTGAAAACGTCTCGATACAATTTTTCTTCCTTACAGTACGAAAAATCACTCGACTTGACATTAAACTAAACGATAATTGACAAATGAAAACCATAAAGATTGTTAAAATAGGCGGAAACATTATTAACGACGAAAAAACTTTGAACAATTTCTTAGCTAAATTTGCTCAGTTAAAAGGGCCGAAAGTATTAGTTCATGGTGGAGGAAAATTGGCTTCTGAACTAGCCAGTCAGCTCAACATTCCGGTAACAATGATTGAAGGCAGACGTGTAACCGATACGCAAACTTTAGATTTGATTACTATGGTATATGCCGGAAAAATCAACAAGCAAATTGTTGCGCAGTTACAAGCGCACAACGCCAATGCAGTGGGGTTTACAGGAGCCGACGGAAATACTATTATATCAACCAAACGTCCTGCTGAACCTATAGATTACGGATTTGCGGGCGACGTTGTTACCGTAAATACGCAAATACCAACAATACTAATTAATAATGAAGTAACGCCTGTGTTTTGTTCGATTACGCACGATGCAAACGGACAGTTACTGAACACAAATGCAGATACCATAGCCTCAGAAATTGCTATAGGTTTATCTGCACATTTTAATACAGAATTGTATTACTGTTTTGAAAAACCAGGGGTATTAACCGATGTTGATAACAATGACTCAATTATTGAACACATCAATACTGAAACCTATACTCAATTAAAAACTAACGGTGTTATTTTTGAAGGAATGCTTCCTAAATTAGACAATTGTTTCCATGCCTTACAACACAACGTACATAAAGTGTATATAGGTAGTACTTATATGGTATTCAATCCAACTATTAAACACACCTCTTTAACATTATGACGATACAAGAACTTACTATAAAAGCCATTGGCCTATTAAAAAATCTGATAGAAACGCCTTCTTTTTCTTCGGAAGAAGACCTAACCGCACAACTGTTAGAAAACTGGTTTAAAGAGTATGATATTCCATACACTAGAACTCAGAACAACGTGTGGTCGGTAAACAAATATTTTGATGCTAACAAACCTACGTTATTACTCAACTCGCATCACGATACCGTAAAACCTAATAACGGCTATACTAAAAATCCTTTTAAAGCTATTGTAGAAGATGGCAAACTCTACGGATTAGGAAGTAACGATGCTGGTGGATGCTTGGTTTCGCTATTGGCGACCTACACCTATTTTTATGCCCAAGAAAACCTACAATACAACTTGGTATTTGCAGGAACAGCGGAAGAAGAAAGTAGCGGTCCTAACGGTTTAAATGGATTGCTAAAAACCTTACCAAAGATTGATGTAGCTATTGTGGGTGAACCTACACTGATGCAATTAGCCATAGCAGAAAAAGGTTTGGTCGTTTTTGATGCTGAGGTAAAAGGAACCCCAAGTCATGCCGCACATCCGAACCACGACAATGCTATTTACAACACTATTGAAGTATTACAGTGGTTTAAAGATGTTGAATTTGAAAAAACCTCGGAAACCTTGGGAGATGTAAAACTCACAGTAACAGAAATCAATGCTGGAAAACAACACAATGCTGTTCCTGCAGAAGTAAAATTGGTAATAGATGTTCGTGTAAACGATCAATATACCAATCAAGAAATCAGTGACTTTTTACAAGAACACGCACCTTGCAACATACAACCACGCAGCTTGAATTTGAACTCCTCATCTATTCCAGTGGAACACCCATTAGTACAAGCAGGTATTACTTTAGGAAGAAAAACCTATGGTTCTCCTACCCTATCTGACCAAGCAGTATTAAGTTGTCCGTCATTAAAATTAGGTCCTGGAGATAGTACTCGATCACATACCGCTGATGAATTTATTTATCTGAAGGAAATTGAAGAAGGGATTGAGTTGTATATAAAATTATTGAATAAAGTATTGTAGAAGAAAATAGAACAAAGAGTCAAGAACAAAGACTTATGCGAAGCGATTTATTCTCTTGGCTTTAAAAAAACACTAAGATTATGAAACTTTGGGACAAAGGATTATCCATAGATAAAAAAATAGAACATTTCACTGTTGGTAATGACAGAGAGATAGACATACACATTGCTCCGTATGATTTGCAAGCATCATTAGCACATGCTAAAATGTTAGCATCCATCGGTATTATTACTTCTGAAGAGTTAGCACAAGTAACTGCTGGAATTACTACACTACAACAGCAAGTTGAAGACGGTACTTTTATAATTGATGCTCAATTTGAAGATGTACATTCTAAAATTGAGTTCGAATTGACTAAAATGTATGGTGAAGTTGGCAAGAAAATTCATACAGCACGTTCAAGAAACGATCAAGTTTTAGTGGCATTACAATTGTATTACAAAGATAACTTACAGTTGATTTCTGAGAAAACAAAAACGCTTTTTAACACCTTATTGCAATTAGCAGAGAAATATAAAACAAAGCTATTACCAGGTTATACCCATTTGCAAGTGGCTATGCCTTCCTCATTCGGATTGTGGTTTTCTGCCTATGCTGAATTGTTAATTGACGATTTGCGCATGGTTAATGCAGCCTTAAAAACGGTAGATCAAAATCCGTTAGGTTCAGCAGCTGGGTACGGAAGTTCGTTTCCTATTGATAGAGAATTCACTACTAAAGAATTAGGATTTTCTACTTTAAAATACAATGTAGTAGCAGCACAAATGAGCAGAGGTAAAAGTGAACGTACACTAACTATGGCATTAGGAAGTGTAAGTAATACATTAGCACGTTTTGCGATGGATATTTGCTTATATATGAGTCAGAATTTTGATTTTATTTCTTTTCCTGATGAATTGACTACTGGTAGTAGCATTATGCCGCATAAAAAGAACCCTGATGTGTTTGAATTGATTAGAGGAAAGTGTAATAAAATTCAAGCGTTGTATACCGAAACCTTATTAATCACCAACAATTTACCGAGTGGATATCATAGAGATTATCAGTTATTAAAAGAAAACATCATCAATGCTTTTGAAGAGTTAAAAGATGTACTAGATATTTTTGATTATGCTATTCAACAAATTATTGTGAAAGATGTGGATTTGCAAGATGAAAAATACAAATACCTTTTTACGGTTGACAACATCAACACACTAGTAGAAAACGGAATGAGTTTTAGAGAGGCTTATCAAAAAATTGGTGGTGAAGTAACCAATGGAACGTACACTCCTGACACCTCTAAAAAGCACACGCATGTAGGAAGTATTGACAATTTATGCTTGGATAAAATCCGTGAAAAATTAACTTACTAATCCTATCAAAACAACAATGCTTCCATGTGGTATCAGCATTTCTATCGCATGGAAGCAATGCTTTTTAAGTCTTTCTAATATCATTTTTGTAAATTAGCTTTTTAGGTGAATCGTCATTTAAGAATCATTTCAATTTATATAAAATTTGTAATTATATTTTAATGTTCAATTGGTATAAACACTTTTTCTTACATAAAAAAATAGGAGCATTACTACTCATTTTTTTATTGACAGCCACAACTTTACATGCTCAGGTTGACGATGATGCTAAAATTATTGACAGTCTTGAAACTAAATTAAAAGAAGTTACCAAAGAAGAAAAGTTAAACATTCTTTTACAGCTTTGTAGTTTTTATGTTGAAAAAGACTCAGGAAAATGTGTTTTATACGGAAAAGAAGCTTTAGAACTTTCAAAAGAACTCAACAATTCTAAAGCAGAAATTGAAGCGCTTATTTTTTTAGGGCGCGAAAACTCTAACCGAGGAAATTATTTTGAAGCCCTTCAAAAATTTAAAACGGCGCAGAAAATTGCGATTGATAAAAACCTAGGTGACAATCTTATTAGCGCACTGAACGAAATAGGAATCACCTATTTTCATTTAGGAATGTACAACAATGCTTTAGAATACTACTTTGAATCGTTGAACAAAGCAAAAGAATTAAATAGAATTGATAGAGTCGCACAGCTTCAAAACAACATCGCTATTATTTATTCAATTTATGAAGATTATGACAATGCGTTAAAATGGTTCAACAGTCTTGTAGATATTTACACCAAGGAAAATAAGGAAATGCTAAAGGCAAAAACCTTGGTAAACATTTCAAATATTTACACCTTAACGGGCGATTACGACAAAAGTATGGAACACATAGAAAAAGCCATACCTGTGTTTACCAAGCTAGGAGAAAGCCAAATGCTGACCACCGCTTTTAATAGTTTAGGTGATATTTTTTTAGGGAAAGAAGATCTTATCAAAGCATACTTAAACTACAATAAATCGCTAGAAATTTCAGAAACCATCAAGTATGCTCGAGGAATTATTGTCGCTTCTCACAATTTAGGAAGATATTATCTAGCTTCTAAAGATTATACTAAAGCAATACTATTTTTTGAAAAATCTTTAGCGCTCTCAATCCAAAATAAAGATCGTGAGCATATAAAAGAAAACTACCGAGAACTAGCCGATGCTTACACCCAATTAGGCGACTATAAAAAAGCGTTGGACAGTAAAAATCAATTTATTGTATACAACGATCAGATTTATAATGACAAAACTCAAAAGCAGATTAACGAGCTTAAAATTAAATATGAAACTGAAAAGAAAGAAGAAGAAATTAAAAATTTAGAGTTCAATGTAAAACGCCAACGACGAAACATAATTATACTTGCGGTTGGACTCTTGGTTATTTCTTTTTTAGTTTTTAGAAACTTACAACGCAAAAACTTATTGCTTGAACAAGAAAAAGAAATAGACAAATTAGCTTTTGAAAAAGTAAACGCTGAAAAAAAGAAACAAGATTTAGAAAACTTGCGTTTACAAGAAGAAATACAAGCTAAAGAAGAAATAAACAAATTAAGAAAGCAGAAATACAAAACCGAAATAAAGCTAAAAGAACGAGAACTTACCACAAATGCGCTTCATATAGTTAATAAAAATGAAACGCTGCAAACTATTAAAACATCGGTTTCTGCTGCCATGGCAGACGCCAAAAGTACTGAGGTAAAAAAAGCTTTGAAAGACCTTATTAAAGGGATTGAAAGTAATATCAATTTAGATAAAGATTGGGAGAATTTTAAAATTCATTTTGAAGGAGTTCATCAAGGATTTTTTAAAGAGTTACTAACGAAACACCCTGATTTGAACAATAACGAACTTCGTTTTGCAGCCTATTTACGCCTTAATTTAGATACTAAAGAGGTGGCTAGAGTACTTAATATTTCAGTAAATGCTGTTGAAAAAAGACGTTACCGACTTAGAAAAAAATTCGAATTAGCCCCAAAAGATAGTTTGTACGAATATTTGAGTAATTTTTAATCGTAAGGCGATAGCCAAGGGTTTAATTCCTCGAAATATTTAAAATAGTTCTCAATAAAAATCACTCGAACTAACATTATATAGTAGTTTCTATATAAACTACTTAATTCAAGATTTACAGTACTTTATTGAAATAGGTAAGGGCATTAACACCCCAAAGTTAACACCCCTACCCTCAATTCAAATTAATTAACACAATTTTTTTTCTTTTTCAACACAACTATTATTCGAAAACATCACTATCGAAACGCATGTAAATACTCGGATCTGAGTTACTTACTAAATAGCATCGTTTACCAAAATCGTCTTTAGTAATAGGAACAGCTGTCCATCCGTTAGGATCAAAAAGTATATTATATAAAGCTTGTACTCCTGTATTTGCCATCATAGTAGCTTCATCATACTCCCAACTGCTAAAACCTCCATCGTGAAAAACAACACTATCTTCTCCTGTTATTTCAAATTCTGAAATATCCCAAGAAAACGAAGAATAGTCTTTGAAATACGTTTTAAACTCCTGATAAGCAGGAAGAGCTCTATAAGCAGTGTAATAAAAATATTGAAGTTCGGCAATCGTAAACATTTCTTCAATTGATGACATTAGTTTTGGACTATTGAAAGAACAATAACTAAACAATACTGAAAAATAAATGTCTGCTGCATCTTTAAATATTACTGGTGATTCTTCTTTAAAAACAACCTCACCATTTACTCCTGGATCAACAACAACATATTTACTATTTGCTTCATCAAACTTAAAGCATCTTACCATTTTTCCGCCTCCCATATCAATAGGTTCGTAAAATTCAAACCCTTCTGCTGAGAAGTTTACTCCCATATTTAGCTCTGCTGGCTGCCCACTCTCGTTCATATAGTAGCAAAATACGCGACGTGCATCTTCATAAAATACTAATACGTACTCTCTCGTACCTCCTTCAACAGATAATACTTTATAGAATGGATGCACTCCTGGAACTTCTTTTAAAGTGGCTTCCATCGTTTTAAAAAGATGAATATCTTGCCATGCTTTTTCTTCAGCCTTGGTAAATGTTACAGGTACTCCTCTAATTTTTCCTTTAAAATAAAGTTCGTTTCCATCTGCTGATGCACCTTGATAAATTAGCTCTTGCTCTCCTCCTAATCCTTGACCTGCTTGTCCTACTTCAGGATCAGTCATTTTTGAAAACAAAGAATAAGTATCAAACTTTAATGTTGGTTCCATCAACTGCTTTTACCGAATAATAGCTTACATTATCTTCATCTCGAATATCCCAAGCCATTTCTACGGTTTCGTCTTCATTAAATTTGAATACGAAAGAGAAACCTCCAAACACATCAGGATTTGGGTAATAATTTGTAGTCCATCCGTGTTCTGAAGATACTAATAAATTCTTTAGTTCTGTTATTTTCTCAGTAACTCTTACATCGGCAGGAGCATCGAAAACCTCTGTAGTATTTTCACTACAACCGTATAGTAAAAATGTAATACTGGTAAGTATATATATTATTTTTTTCATGGTATTTTGTTTAAGTTTTATTATGGTAATCTGTTTGAAACCTCTTCTTGTAAATCGAATATGTTAATATTCCAAACCTGAGTAAAATAGCTAGTCATAATGTCTTGCTTTGTTCTTAACAGTTGCTTTGCTTCTCTGGTTTTTTCTTCATCAATCACATAGGTGAAAGTTGTCCAGTCGAAAATTGGATTTCCATACTCATCAAGCTCGTATACTTCAATTCCATCAATATGCGCATCCCACTCATCTTTTGAACGCAGTAAAAATTCTGAAACCATCTCTACAAAATCTTCATCAGGACTTTTCATTGCATATGGTGTAATAAATCCTTTACTCAATGCTTCTTTATTAGAAAAGTTAAACCACGTAGTTGTATATTCTGGAGTTAAATCTTGGTACTCTACCGAATAGGTTACTTTTTGGTGTAAAATATGTGCAAACTCGTGATGAATGGTTTTTAAACTGTTTAATAACTCTTTATCATCATCTTCTTCCATATAATTCAAATCGAAAATGGTAATTTTTCTACCTCCTTCTGCTTGTCCTAATACAATTGAACCGTTGGCATTGTAGTTATGACTACCCACCAAAACAATCAATTTAGGAATGTACGTTTTTACAAAATCTGCTCCACCATGAATAATATAAGGTTCTATCCAAAGCTCTTTAATCGATTCTAAAAAAGGGATTACTCTATGAGCTTCTGGCGGTGTTAACGGACGAGAATTGTCTAATTCTGAATCATCCCAACGGTATTTTACTTCAATATTATACGGTGTGGTATAATTATCACGAATCCATTGATCTATTGGGTTCAATTGTGGTGTAGAAGTATCAATTAATGAATCTCCTAACTCTTCTTCTTGTGTACATGAAGTTATCAACATAACTCCTGTAAGTAAAAGGCATATAAATTTTTTCATAATTAGTAGTTTTAAAGATTAACGAGGGTTTGGAGTAATACCTGATGCAATTGCAGATGATGGTATTTGTAACACTCTTCTTAAATCATTTCCTGGTAATACCATTTCGTTGCCATCAAAGGTTTTGTGTACTACTGGTATGTGGAATCTTTTGATGTCAAACCATCTCATTCCTGAGTGAATAAAGTCTCTACGTCTCCAGTCTAAAATAAATTTTAAGAAATCCACTTTGTCTTCAGCAATCGGATAATGTGCTGTTAACTGAGTGTCATCATTCTCATATATAGCTCTAATTTCATTTTCTTCAATAGGACCCGAAGTACTATAACTTGTCGATCTTTTACTGTAGAAAGCGTCTAAATCTACCAATGCTGAACCATAATCACCTTTCATTACGTGTGCTTCTGCTCTATTAAAAAGCACTTCTTCCATTACAAATAACGGAGCCATTAACATCGGATACCCTACATTAGCATTAGCACCTCCTACCCTTTTAAAATATTCTTCATATTTATGAATGTGGAAAAGCGTTTCTGAACCTACTACCTTGTACCCAAGGTTAAAAGCATTGATAGGAGAATCGAACAATTCTTCTTTAATATCGTTTACCAAAGCATATCTGTATACAATGTAGCCTCTTGCCCATAATGAGTTTGTACTTGCTAATAATAAATTAGCTGGTTCTTCAGCTTTGGTATACGCTGCTCCCATTTCGTTAACAGTATAAGTTTGGTATACACCGTTCCAATCTCTTAATTTACTCGCAGGATTAGCTCCTAATACTAAATCAGCATGTTCAATTACTTTATCCCACTCACCTTTATACAAATAAAAACGACTTGCAAAAGCATGTGCTGCAGCTTGGTTAAAATGATATTTTGGTACGCTATAAACATCATCTTTAATTAGCTTAAGTCCTTCAACAATATCTTTTTCTAAATGAGTGTAAATCTCTTCAACTGTTGCTCTTTTATACGATTTAAATACAGTTGTTTCTGGCTCAGTTACTAACGGAACACCTAAATCTGAACTTGCAGTAGCAGGATCGTAATGTTTTGCAAATAAATTCACTAACATAAAGTGTGAATATGCTCTTGCTAACAACGCTTCTCCTTTTTGTGCTGAATAGTTTTCAGGGTCTTCTACTCCTTCAATCATGTCTAAAGCTTCATTGGCATGTGCAATAGCTTTATAACAAGCGTTCCAGTAAAAAGTTGGTGTACCGTGTTCTACTGTGGTATGATCTTTCCAAAAGAATGCTTCAGAATTTTCTAATCTGTCTTGAATATAATCTCCTTTCTCCTTGTCGCCTGCATTATCGGTCATGGTTTCAGTAAAGTTCATGTACGTTGCATCAGGATAAGCAGATACTAATAATTCACTTACTTTTTCAGGTGAATCTAAGGTTGCTCTATTATCTGGAACGGTATCTAAATAATCACTGCACGAAAAAAACAATCCGCTAGCAACCATTAAAAACCATATGTATGTTTTAAAATTTTTCATAATTTCTATAGTTTAAAATCCTACTTTTAATGATAAGGTATACTGCTTAGATACTGGCATTGCTACACCCCCAGCTCTAAAGAATTCTGGGTCTTGACCTTTTAATTTTTTGTCTGAATACAGTAAAAATAAATTCGATCCTTGCAACCTTATTTGTCCGTTAGTAATACCAAGGTTTTCTAAGACTAACTTTGGAAAATCGTACGATAACGATATTTCTTTCATTCTTATAAAAGACCCATCTGCTACTCTTGCATCTGAATAATTATAAGCATTGTAAGTTCTTTCATAGTTTACATCGTAAGCTCTGTTTGAAAGAATTACAGGCACATCGGTTACTTCTTCATCTCCTGCTAACACCCAACGGTTTTTAAACTCTTCTGGTAACGCATCTAAATCTGAATAACGTGCTTTAAATGATGGATGCAAACGAATCTTGTTTCCGTATTGGTACGAGATAAAAGCATTTAACGTAAAGTTGTTGTACTTAAAGCTGTTGGTAAGACCTCCTGTTACTTTAGGGTCGATTGGTCACTTCATACTTTAAGAAATCTGTATTTTCTGATTGGAAGTTTATATCTGTTGAAACTTCTCCGTCTTCATTAATAAATGTTGGAATTCCATCTTCATTTAATCCCGCAAAAGGAATAGAGAACAATCCACGAACAGGATATCCTTCTAACGCCCCTCCTGTACTTTGAACTAAATCGAATACGTTTGGTGATGATTTTAAATTCGTAATCTCATTTTCGTTATACGCAAAAGTTAAGTTTGTGTTCCAAGAAAACTCTTTTCCTTGAATATTTTTAGTTCCTAAAGTAAATTCAACTCCTTTAGACTCCATATCTGCGTAATTAGCAAACTTGTAAAACTCACCACCAATACCCGAAGTACGGATGTTACCAATTAAATCAAATCCGTTTCTTTTATAAGCATCTAAACTTAAATTGATTCTGTTATTGTACAACCCTAAATCAACCCCAACATTGGTTTCATACTGCTTTTCCCAAGTCAATTCGCTGTTTTCTAAAGACTGAATAAACATTTGAGATTCTCTTTCTGAATCGTAAGGACGGTCAGCAACTTGGTTCATTAATATTAAACTAGAGTTTCTTGCAGGTCCCATACTTGCTGTTAATCCGTAAGTTCCACGGAATGTTAAGTAAGAAATTACATCAGAATCTGCTAAAAAGTCTTCTTCGTGTGCATTCCATGAACCACTCAAGTTCCAAGTTGGTAACCAACGGGCACTTTTCGCTTTTCCTAAAAGGTTAGAACCATCGTATCTAAATGTTCCGTTTAAGGTATATTTTCTGTCAAAAGAATAACTTCCTGTTGAAAAATACGCTAAGAATCTATCACGGTATTCTTGCATTCCGTAGTAACTAAATCCTGATTGTACTTGTTGTTGAATAAATCGATAATCGATAAAAGGAATTCCTCCTCTATCATATTGATATCCAACTCCGTCAAAAAATGAATTTTCCCTGTTTGAATACTTTAATTCTTGCCCTACTAACACATTTAAAATGTGTTTGTCGTTATAAGTTTTATTCCAGTTTAAAGTATTTCTGAAATAGTAATTGAATAATAAATCGTCTTTTCTATTGTAAAAACCTCCTTTTGGTAATACTACTACTGGTAGCGCGTCTGGATTTGCTAAATCAGAAAATAAAAATCTGTTTGATGAAGCTATTTCATAAGTATCATCTGCTCTATAGGCATTTGCTAAATTTGATTTTTCAGTAATTTTATGCTCTTGGGTAGATTTTACATAACGTAACGACCCTACGAAACTATAGTCTAAATCATCCGTGATTTTATAATCTAAATTTCCTTGAATTTTTAAGTCAAGTACATCCATTTCTATCTGGTTGTTCTGTAACTCTTCAATAATATTGAAAGGAGCATAATTCATACGATAGTATTCAAAACTACCATCATCTTCATACGGCTTTAACACTCTACTGGTATTCAACGCAAAACTAAATGGGTTGATATCGAAATTACGATCGAAAGCACCATCTACAGGATTTCTATTTCTTTTAAACGTACCTGGAGCTGTTTGCTGACGAATAGACCCTCTTGTTAAAAACCCAATTGATAATTTATCTGAAGCTTTTACATTTCCTTTCGCATTAACGGTAAAACGAGATACGTCGTCAGCTAAAGTCCATCCTGCATCATCATAAAAGCTTGTTGAGAAATAAAAGTTCCCTTTATCAGTTCCTCCTGATAAGCTTAAGGAGTGATTTTGAATAATTGAGTTTTTAAATAATACATCAAACCAATCAGTATTGTTTCTTTCATAAGACTGTAAAAACTTCGCACGTGCTTCTGGAGTGTTTTCTAATCCGAACTTTCCAGTTTCTGGATAGTACGTATTGATTAAATCGTACATTTTTTTGTACACCCCTCCGTTACTTTGTCTTGAAATTTCAGCATGATTTAACCAACCTTTACTTTCTAACTCACGGTAAACAGACATTTGGTCTACCGAATTCATAATATTGTAGTTGTTATAGGTTGGTTTAGCACGTAAGGTTTGCTCTCCTGAATATGAAATAGTCACCTTACCTGTTTTACCTTTTTTAGTGGTAATTACAATTACTCCGTTCATTGCACGTGCACCGTATAAAGCTGTTGCCGAAGCGTCTTTAAGAATTTGGAAACTTTCAATATCATCAG
The DNA here is from genome assembly GCF_059716275.2 of Tenacibaculum sp. TB-56. Taxonomy (NCBI): domain Bacteria; kingdom Pseudomonadati; phylum Bacteroidota; class Flavobacteriia; order Flavobacteriales; family Flavobacteriaceae; genus Tenacibaculum; species Tenacibaculum sp. TB-56. The sequence goes on from NZ_CM201367.1 coordinate 2,726,823, forward strand.
CATTTAAACCTGCTACTGACGAACCAATTAGTGTAGCCGCATCACCCGATGATAATTGGTCTGGAGAAACATCAACCACATCTTCTAAAACAACTCCATCAACTACCCATAAAGGTTTGGTGTCTCCAAAAATAGATGAAGCTCCACGCACACGAATTTTAGGCGCAGCACCAAAAGTACCAGAAACGTTTTGTACAGAAACCCCTGCTACTTTTCCTTCTAAAGCTCTACTCACATCTGCCATACCTTGTAAAAGGTCATCTTTTTTAACTTTGGTAGCAGCACCTGTAAATAAACGACGGTCTATTTTTCGGTATCCATCAGAAGTAATTACTACTTCATCTAATTGTTCTGAAGCTTCTGCCAATGTAATATTCACTACTTTTTGGCTCGCCGATACTACTTTCTCTTTAGTTTCCATTCCTAATAAAGAGAATACTAAGGTTACTTGATTTCCTGAAGCTACTTTTAAGGTATACTTCCCATCAAAATCTGTCGAAACACCAATTGTTGTTCCTTTAATGACTACTGTCACTCCAGGTAAAGGCATTCCATTTGCATCTGTAACAGTTCCTGAAACCTCATAAGCTTGCTGATCTTCTACAGTAAAAAACTCATTGCTTCGCTTATCAATAATTGTTTCATGGTTGTTTGAAGCGTTTAATAAAAAAGGAGCAATTAGCATACCTATAAACAACAATGATTTATGGGGCATACAGGAAAGTACTCCGAGATTAAAACATTTTTTCATAATCGTGTAATTATTTGTTGAACTTTGTTTTTTACAAGTAAAGCTTGTTGCTTTTTTACTTGTTTTTAGATAGTAACCGCTATAAAATCAACGGGTTAAAATCTCGTTCACAAAATTGACGACTAATCTCGTAACTCCCTAATTTTCAGTATAGACAAAAGGGGTCGAACCCTATTTTTATACCCAGACAAAAGGGGTCGTTTGTAAGTTTTTATGATTTTTTTGAAGATAAATGCAAAAAAGACTTGCATTCTTTAAAAGATGTGTAAAATAAAAAAGTGAAGGTTAAAAAACCTTCACTCTTCATTATTATAATGTTTTGACATCGTTAAATGATTGTGCTCTGACCCATGTGTACATTTTGAAAATTAATGTTACTATCTTCTTGGTTGTGAATATAGTCGGCAATAAAATCACCTACTTTACTCGTTCCAAAATGTTTTTCTGAATTGATATCTTCAGTCGTGATTCCTAATTCTAACGATTTTTCAACTGCTGCTTCTACGACTTGAGCTTCTTGTAATAAACCTAAGTGTTTTAATAACATCGCAGCTGATAAAATTGAAGCTAACGGATTGGCAATATCTTTTCCTTTTGCCTGCGGAAAAGAACCGTGAATCGGCTCAAACAGTGCGTTTTCTTTTCCGATAGACGCCGACGCTAACAAACCAATTGAACCACCAATAACACTAGCTTCATCTGAAAGAATGTCTCCAAAAAGATTTTCTGTTAAAATTACATCAAACTGTTTCGGATTTAATATTAGCTGCATCGCTGCATTGTCTACAAATAAAAAGTCAACTTCTACATCAGGATACTCACTTGCCATAGTTGTAACTGTTTTACGCCATAATCTTGAAGTTTCTAATACATTAGCTTTGTCAACCAAAGTTAGCTTTTTACGTCTTTTTTGAGCTGACTGAAAAGCTAAATGTGCCATTCGTTCTATTTCTTCAACCGTATAAGAACAACCATCAAAAGCATGTTTTCCATCATCGCTAAGTTCTTTTATTCCGAAGTAAATACCACCTGTTAGTTCTCTGTAAATATCAATATCAGTTCCTTCAATTCTTTCTTTCTTTAAAGGTGAATTATGAATCAACGTATCATATGCTTTTACAGGACGTACATTACAAAACAAGCCTAACTCTTTTCGTAAACGTAACAACCCTTGCTCTGGACGCACCTTAGCTGTAGGATCATTATCATACTTTGGATCGCCAATAGCTCCGAATAAAATAGCATCACTTTTTTTACATGATTCGATAGTTTCATCAGGTAACGGATTTCCTGTTTTATCAATAGCACAAGCTCCCATTAAAGCTTCTTCAAATAAAAATGTATGATCGAATACATCTCCTATGGCTCTTAACACTTTTTTTGCCTGTTCTGTTACTTCTGGTCCTATTCCGTCTCCTGGAATTACGGTTATATTGTACTTCATATATTTCTTTTTATACCATTTGTGCTTCAAAAGCAGTTATTTTATCTTTTTTACTAATTAAGAAATCAATGTCATCATACCCATTTAACAAGCATACTTTTTTATACGAATTGATTTCAAAATCTACATTCCCTACAGGTGTTTTTAGCACCTCATTTTCTAAATCGACAATGATAGTAGTGTCTGGTTCTTCTGTTACTTTTTTCAACAATTTTGCTAAATATTCCTTCGGAACTTGTATCGGTAAGATTCCGTTATTGAGGGCGTTTCCTTTAAAAATATCTGCAAAAAAACTACTGATAACTACCTTAAAACCATGACCTGCTAACGCCCAAGCTGCATGTTCTCTACTAGAACCACAACCAAAATTATCTCCTGCTATTAAAATACTTCCGCTATAATTATCATTATTTAATACAAAATCTTCATTTAAACTTCCATCCTTTTTATAACGCCAATCTCTAAACACATTATCACCAAAACCATTTTTGTCAGTCGATTTTAAAAAGCGTGCTGGTATAATTTGATCTGTATCAATATTTTCTGTTGATAATGGTATGGCTGTATCAATCAGTTTTACAAACTTTTCCATCTTAATTTAAGTGTTTAGTAATGTCTATTATTTTACCTTCAATAGCTGTTGCTGCTGCTACAAGCGGACTTGCTAAAATAGTACGTGCTCCTTGTCCTTGACGTCCTTCAAAATTTCTATTAGATGTAGAAACACAATATTCTTTTGCTGGAATTTTATCATCGTTCATTGCCAAACATGCGGAGCATCCTGGTTGACGTAATTGAAAACCTGCTTCTTCAAAAATGGTTTGTAATCCTTCTAACTTAATTTGTTTCGCCACTTGTTGTGAACCAGGCACTAACCATGCATGCACATTAGATGCTTTTTGCTTCCCTTTTACATAATTAGCAGCGACTCTAAAATCTTCAATTCGAGAGTTTGTACAACTTCCAATGAACACATAATTAATCGGTTTATCTATTAAAGATGTTCCTTTTTGAAAATCCATGTATTGCAGTGACTTTTCAAAGGAAATATCATTTAAAAGGGGAATATTTTCAGAAATTTTTATACCCATTCCTGGGTTGGTTCCATAAGTTACCATTGGTTCAATATCTTCTGCTTCAAACGAATATTCTTTATCAAATACTGCGTTTTTATCCGTTTTCAACGTTTTCCAATACGCTACTTTTTTATCAAACTCCTCTCCTTTTGGAGCAAACTCACGTCCTTTTACGTAATCGAAAGTAGTCTCATCTGGAGCAATCATACCTCCTCTTGCTCCCATTTCAATACTCATATTGCAAACGGTCATACGTCCTTCCATAGACATTTCTTCAAACACATTTCCTGCATACTCACAGAAATATCCAGTCCCTGAATTTGTCCCTAGTTTTGCAATAATATATAAGATTACATCTTTTGGTAATACGCCATTTTTCAACTTTCCATTCACGTTTACACGTAAACTCTTAGGCTTTTCTAACAACAAACATTGGCTTGCAAATACCTGTGCAACCTGACTTGTACCGATACCAAAAGCAATAGTTCCAAAAGCACCATGAGTTGAGGTATGGCTATCGCCACATACCATGGTCATTCCTGGTTGTGTAATTCCTAATTCAGGAGCCATTACATGGACAATTCCATTATAACGATGACCTAACCCATATAAAGTGATGTTGTTTTCTTCACAGTTTTTGGTCAACTGTTCCAGCTGATTTCGAGACAGCTCATCTCTTATCGGTAAATGCTGATTTACTGTTGGTGTATTATGATCAGCCGTTGCTACAATCTTATCAGGTCGTGCAATCGGAATATTACGTTCTTTTAATTCATTAAATGCCTGTGGACTTGTTACTTCATGAATTAAATGCTTGTCGATATATAGAATCTGTGGTCCGTCTTTAATGCTATCAACCACATGCACATCCCAAACTTTATCAAATAATGTCTTTCCCATTAGGCTATGGCTATTTTTGAAATGTTGTTAACTTGTTTCATAATTTGATGAATATCTTCATCTATCACTTCTTTTTGTCTATCAGCAAACTGCAAGAAGGTTTTATAAGCAGTATCTAATTGAATTTTGGTTAATTCGTATCCAATTTTTTTGGCACGATATGCTAAAGCTGCTCTTCCGCTTCGTGCTGTTAACACAATAGCACTTTCATTAACCCCCACATCTGCTGGATTGATAATTTCATAAGTCTCACGATTTTTAATCACTCCGTCTTGATGAATTCCTGAACTATGCGCAAAAGCATTGGCTCCCACAATGGCTTTGTTAGGCTGAACAGGCATTCCCATTTTTTCGCGAACCATGATACTCGTATCATATAACAATTTGGTATTAATATCTGTTTGAAGATTTAAATATGGATGTTGTTTTAAAATCATAACCACTTCTTCTAACGCTGTATTTCCTGCACGCTCACCAATTCCGTTAATTGTACATTCTATTTGACGTGCTCCATTAATAGCTCCTGCGATAGAATTGGCAGTAGCTAATCCTAAATCATTATGACAATGGCAAGAAATAATCACATTTTCAATCCCTTTTACGTGTTCTTTTAAATACTTTATTTTTGCTCCGTATTCTTCTGGTAAACAATACCCTGTAGTATCAGGAATATTCAATACTGTTGCTCCTGATTTAATAACCTCTTCGCAAACTTTTGCTAGAAAATCGTTATCTGTCCTACCAGCATCTTCAGCATAAAACTCTACATCGTCTACAAAATTCTTCGCATACGAAACTGCTTCTTTAGCTCGTCTAATTACTTCGTCTTTTGAAGCATTAAACTTGTATTGAATATGAGAGTCGCTAGTACCAATACCTGTGTGAATTCTAGGTTTATTAGCAAACTTTAAAGCATCAGCAGCCACTTCAATATCTTTTTTTACAGCTCTGGTTAATCCGCAAACTGAAGCGTTTTTAACCAATTTAGCAATTTCTTGTACCGACGTAAAATCACCTGGACTCGACACAGGGAAACCTGCTTCTATTACATCAACTCCTAAAAAATCAAGTCTTTCGGCAATAATTAATTTTTGTTGGGTATCTAATTTACATCCTGGGGCCTGTTCCCCGTCTCGTAAAGTAGTATCAAAAATTTGAATTTTATCGTTGTGCATAAATCTAACTATGATTATCAGAATAAAATCCAAATGTATATATTGGCTTTTCTAACAAACTCTTTTTAAATGGGTTAGTTACGATATCAAAACAACAAAAAACAAAAACAAACTACTGAAAGACAAAAAGTTATGCGTAAACCAATTACATTCTCCAACCAACAAAATGACGCATTATTTGTTTTGATAAAGTCGTTATCAAAATCAGAAAAACGTCAATTTAATTTATATGTAGGTCGTTTAGGTGGTAATGTAGATGCGAAATTCTTTACCCTTTTTAAATTGTTAGAAAAACAAAAATGTTACAACGAAAAAGCAATTATTGATAGTGGTGTTGTTAGTAAACAACAACTTTCCAATTTAAAAGCGCATTTATATAAGCAAATACTTATTAGTCTTCGTATGAATCCTGCTCATAAAAACATCAGAATTCAAATACGTGAGCAGTTAGATTTTGCTACTGTTTTATATCAAAAAGGATTGTACAAACAAAGTTTAAAATTGCTTGAAAAAGCAAAAAATATGGCAATTGAAAATGAAGAAAAAAATATTGCCTATGAAATTGTTGAGTTGGAAAAAGTGATTGAAAGTCAATATATAACCCGAAGTATCGACACGCGTTCAGATGAGTTGGCTATTCAAGCAAAAGAACTCAGTCAGCAAAATGTAATAGCTAGTAAACTATCTAACTTATCACTGCAATTGTATGGAACCTTATTAAAAAACGGGTACGTAAAAAATGATGAAGAACTGCAACGCGTAAATTCTTATTTCAATTCTAAGTTACCCGAATATTCGTATGAAAAATTAGGATTTAGAGAAAAATTATGGTTATACAAAGCACATTTATGGCATAGTTTTTTGACACAGGATTTTTTACAGAGTTACAAGTACGCCAACAAATGGGTAGATTTATTTAAAAATGATGCTAAGAATATTTCTTTACACCCTGTTTTTTATTTAAAAGGGAAAAATTATCTATTAGAAAGCTTATTTTTTATCAAGCACTATGATAAATTTAAAGAAGAACTTTCTTTATTTGAAGATGAGATTGAGGCTAAAACTATTCCTCAGAATAGTAATACTGAAATCCTTACCTTTTTATACTATTATGCCAATAAATTACACCTACACTTCCTAGAAGGCAACTTTTCAGAAGGTGAATATTTAGTAGACATTATCAATGAAAAAATTGATGAGTATAAAGATCGTTTAGACACGCATCATATTGTTGTATTTTACTACAAAATAGCATGTTTGTACTTTGGTATGGGCAAAAACAAAGAATGTATTTTATACCTAAATAAAATTATCAAATCTAAACATATTGATGTAGCACAAGACTTACAATGTTTTGCCAGAGTATTGTGTTTAATTGCTCATTATGAATGTGGATTGGATTACGATTTAGAACGACAATTTAAAGATACCTATCGCTTTTTACTAAAAATGGAGAATCTTCAAGAGGTTCAAAAGGAGTTTATTTCTTCTATAAAAGCATTAGGCGATGTATATCCTCATCAAATAAAAAATGAGTTTAAGAAAATATACGATCGCTTAAAAGTATATGAGAATCATCCTTATGAAAAAAGAGCTTTCTTGTATTTGGATATTCTTTCTTGGCTGGAAAGCAAAATAGAAAACAAACCTGTAGCACAAATTATTCAGGAAAAATTTGTTGCTGTTCAGAAGTAACTCTTCAACTGCTCTCAGTGTCCTCTATTTCAAACAAAATAGACCCCAAAACATACGTTTTTTAATGAGATTTCTCACACTTCGTTTCACTCGGTTCGAAATGACACTTTTTATTAGAAAACTGCCTCAGCAATTTGTTGAATATTGGTTGATCTTCCCATTGAGTAATAGTGTAAAATAGGAACCCCTCTTTGTTGCAGCTCTTTACTTTGTGCAATACACCATTCTATTCCAACTTGTCGTACTTCACTATTGTCTTTACATTTAATTACTTCTTTTATCAACGCATCTGGTAAATCTACTTTGAATCGATGTGGAATTAAATTCAATTGTTTTTTAGTTGAAATTGGTTTTAATCCTGGAATGATAGGGACTGTTATACCTTCTTCTCTACATTTATCTACAAACTCAAAGTATTTTTGATTGTCAAAAAACATTTGTGTTACTATATAACTGGCTCCGTTTTTTATTTTTTTCTTTAAAAAATGAATATCAGAATCTAAACTTGGTGCTTCCATGTGTTTTTCTGGATAACCAGCTACACCGATACAAAAATCAGTTTTTGAGGAGTTTTGCAAGTCATCATCCAAATATCTTCCTTTATTTAAGTTCTCAATTTGAGTTACTAACTCACTTGCATACGCATGTCCGTCCTTTTCTGGCTTAAAATAAGTTTCGCTTTTTACAGCATCACCACGCAACGCAACTACGTTATCGATACCTAAAAAATCGAGGTCTATTAAGAAGTTCTCGGTATCTTCTTTGGTAAATCCTCCACACAAAATATGTGGAACAGCATCTACTTGGTATTTATTTTGAATTGCCGCACAGATACCTACCGTACCTGGGCGCTTTTTTACTACTTGCTTTTTTAACAATCCGCTTTCTAACTCTTTATACACGTACTCTTCTCGGTGATAAGTTACGTCTATAAACGGCGGATTGAATTCCATTAACGGATTAATATTTTTGAATATCGAATCAATATTATCTCCCTTTAACGGTGGAAGAATTTCAAACGAAAACAATGATGTTCCGTTAGCTTTTTCTAAATGTTCTGTTACCTTCATAAGTATAGCTTATAAAGGCATATTTAACTTACATCAGCGAAGCTGCAAACAACGATAAAACTGCCATAATTGCTAGTTGAATTGCAAACCTGATTTCTAATTGATATTTCTTCATTACATCTGATTTTTATACTGCAATATTACTATGTCTTTTTAGCTTTTATCTTAGCTTACTTAAAACTTATTGTTAATTAAATACGCTCTTTTTATTGGTTTTTTAATTTATTATTAATTGTCTGATATATTTGGATGCAACCATTTTCTGGCTTTTTCTAAAGGAATGTTTTTTCGCTCTGCAAAATCTCTTACCTGATCGTCTGTTATTTTACCCAAACCGAAATATTTAGCTTCATTATTGGCAAAATAATATCCTGAAACAGCTGCTGCCGGCCACATAGCTAAACTTTCTGTCAAGGTTACTCCTATATGCTCTTCAACTCCTAACAATTCCCATATCGTCTCTTTCTCAAGATGATCAGGACAAGCTGGATACCCAGGTGCAGGACGAATACCTTTATATTCTTCTTTTATCAATTCATCATTGGTTAAATTTTCTTCGGAAGCATAGCCCCAGTGTTTCGTTCTTACTCGATGATGTAAATATTCAGCAAAAGCTTCAGCAAAACGATCGGCAATGGCTTGTGCCATAATAGCATTATAATCATCGTGATTTTCTTTGTACTGTAAGGCTAATTCATCAGCTCCAAAAATGGCGGTACAAAAAGCTCCTATATAATCTGTTCTTTCTGTTTCCTTTGGAGCAATAAAATCTGCCAAAGCAAAACTTGGTTTTCCTTCTCGCTTTTTTAATTGCTGACGTAAGGTTCTAAACACTGCGATTTCTTTTCCTTTCTTTTGAACTGAAATATCGTCGTCGTTAATTGTGTTTGCTTCAAACAAACCGAAGATTGCTTTAGGTTTTAATGCTTGTTTTTCTATGATGAGTTGTAACATCTTCTGAGCATCTGCAAACAAATTGGTTGCTTCTGTACCTACTACTTCATCTTCTAAAATATCAGGAAACTTTCCGTGTAAATCCCACGAGCGAAAAAACGGACTCCAGTCAAAATAAGGTACCAAGTCTTTTAAACTTACTTGTTCTAATTTTTGTACGCCTAGTTCTTTTGGTTTACTAATATTAGTAGTGTCCCAATCTATTTTGAATTTTCGCTCTCTAGCTTCCTCAATTGGTATGTAGTGCTTCTGTTTTCCTCGTTTTAAGAATTTATCTCGAAACTCTTCGTAATCTTGCTTCAACTTGGCAACATATTCGTTTGAGGTTTCTTTATTTAGTAAATCTCCTACTACAGTTACCGCTCTTGATGCATCGTTTACGTGTACTACTGCGTTTTTATACTGTGTATCAATCTTTACAGCAGTATGTGCTTTAGAAGTTGTTGCTCCTCCTATTAATAAAGGAATCTCCAAATTTTGACGTTCCATTTCTTTGGCTAAATACACCATTTCATCTAACGAAGGTGTTATCAATCCGCTTAAACCAATAGCATCTACCTTTTCTCTTTTGGCAGTTTCTATGATTTTTTCTGGAGGAACCATTACTCCTAAATCTACAATCTCATAATTGTTACAACCTAATACTACAGATACGATGTTCTTACCAATATCATGCACATCTCCTTTTACGGTTGCCATTAATATTTTTCCAATAGCTTTTTGCTCCTCACTTTTTTCTGCTTCAATAAAAGGATTCAAATAGGCTACGGCTTTTTTCATTACTCGGGCAGATTTTACAACCTGAGGTAAAAACATTTTTCCTTCACCAAACAAATCACCTACCACATTCATCCCGGTCATTAAATGTCCTTCAATTACATGTAGAGGTTTTGCAACACTCAAACGAGCTTCTTCAGCATCTTCTTCTATAAAAGCGTCTATTCCTTTTACTAAAGAGTGTGTAATACGTTCTTGAAGTGGGAAACTCCTCCATTCTAAAACCTGCTCTTTGTTTTCTGCTTTAGTCCCTTTTACCGTTTCGGCAAATTCTAATAAACGTTCAGTAGCATCATCTCTTCTATCTAAAACAACATCTTCAATATGTTTTAATAAATCATTCGGAATATCATCGTAGACTTCTAACATCGTAGGATTTACAATTCCCATGTTCATTCCTGCTTTGATAGCATAGTATAAGAATACCGAGTGCATCGCTTCACGAACAACATCGTTTCCTCTAAAAGAAAACGACACGTTACTTACTCCACCACTCACACTTACATGCGGTAAGTTTTCGCGTACCCATCGGGTAGCTTCAATAAAATCCAACGCATTTTTTCGGTGTTCTTCCATTCCTGTTGCTACAGGAAAGATGTTTAAATCAAAAATGATATCTTCTGGTGGAAAACCGACGATGTCGGTTAATATATTATAAGAACGCTCTGCAATTTCAATTCTTCGCTCGTAAGTATCTGCTTGTCCTACTTCATCAAAAGCCATGATAATTACAGCAGCTCCGTATCTTTTTATCTGGGTAGCTTCCCAAATAAATTTTTCTTCACCTTCTTTTAAAGAAATAGAGTTTACTACCGATTTACCTTGTACTACCTGTAAACCAGCTTCGATAATTTCCCATTTAGAACTATCAATCATAATAGGAACTCTGGCAATATCAGGTTCAGAAGCTATCAGGTTTAAAAAACGTACCATCGCTTCTTTCCCATCAATCAAACCATCATCCATATTAATATCGATGATTTGTGCTCCTCCATCTACCTGATGACGTGCAATTGCCAAGGCTTCATCAAATTTTTCTTCTTTTATTAATCGAAGAAATTTACGTGATCCTGCTACGTTTGTTCGCTCCCCAACATTGATAAAATTACTTTCTGGAGTAATAATCAGTGGTTCTAACCCCGATAATTTCATGTATCTCTGCCCCTCTCCAACCTCTCCCAAAAGGGAAGAGGCTTTTGTTGTAGTATTTTTTATATCTCTATCACTCATCTCTATCTTTACTGTTTTTTATGAAATACACCATTCTTAATCATCACTAACTTAACTTCCCTTCCCTTTTGGAAGAGACTGAGGGTTGGGCATTTCGTGGTTTGTACTTCGCTGCTACTGCTGCAATCGCTGAAATATGTTTAGGCGTAGTACCACAACATCCACCTATGATATTGATTAAATTTTTCTTTAAATATTCTTCTATCTGATTGGCAGTTTCTTCAGGAGTTTCGTCATATTCTCCAAAGGCATTCGGTAATCCGGCATTTGGATGTGCAGAAATGGCAAAGTCCGTTTTAGAAGCAATCGCCTCTAAGTGCGGTTGTAATAAATTGGCTCCTAAAGCGCAATTAAATCCTACGGATAACAACGGAATATGAGAAATCGAAATCAAAAACGCCTCGGCTGTTTGTCCTGATAACGTTCTACCTGAAGCATCGGTTATCGTTCCTGAAACCATAATAGGCACTTCTATATTTCGCTCTGCTTTTACCTCTTCAATGGCAAATAAAGCAGCTTTGGCGTTTAGAGTATCAAACACGGTTTCTACCAACAAAATATCTGAACCACCATCTAACAAAGCTTCTACTTGTTGCTTATAGGCAATGCGTAATTCATCAAAAGTTACCGCTCTATATCCTGGGTCATTTACATCAGGAGACATACTTGCCGTGCGGTTTGTAGGTCCGATAGAACCTGCTACAAAACGAGGTTTATGTGGTTCTTTTGAAGTGAATTCATCAGCTACTTCTTTGGCTATTTTGGCAGATTGGTAATTTAACTCATATACCAACTCTTCCATTTGGTAATCTGCCATGGCAATGGTGGTTCCAGAAAAAGTGTTGGTTTCTACAATGTCTGCTCCTGCCGCAAAGTACTTTCTGTGTACTTCTTTTACGGCTTCGGGTTGCGTGATGGATAACAAATCATTGTTTCCTTGCAACGGAGTTGGGTATTCTTTAAAACGTTCTCCACGAAAATCTTCTTCAGTAAACTTATATTCCTGAAGCATGGTTCCCATAGCACCATCGAGCACGAGGATTCGTTTTTGTATTTCTTGATAAATGTTTGACATTCCTGATATTTAGTGTACTGTTATCAGGAAAAGAGGAAGTAAAATTCTTTTCGTTATCTCTCTGCCAAAGCAGTAGAATGTAGCACCTTCTTTGTTTTCACAAAGGGTTGCTAAGGTTTCAAAGGGTCTATTCCCTCCACCTTTCTTGATAACATCAATACGTTAATGAACGGAACAAAGTTATAGTATTATTTTTTAGTTAACAAAATTAAAATAGATAAAAGAAAAAAAGTAGTGTATTAATTCTAAAAAGGAAAAGCAGCAAATAGTATTTGCTGCTTTTCTTATATAAAGTTGTAATAAATCACAGCGCTTTAAGTTTATTTCTGTTTTACCTCACTTGCATGATACACATCATCTTCTGCCTTGAATATCTTAAATTGAACATCGTAACCTTCTGGTACATAAATAACAATAGGTAATTTTCCGTTGTATCTTACTGTTGTTGGTTGACTGGTAACAAACTTTCTAACTGTGCTATTTTCAAAACAAGCCATTTGAGTAGATATAACTCCACCATCTGTAGTAAAATCATAATACGAATATCCCCATCCTTTAAGATCCTTTTTCTCTATACTTCCTACAAGTCCGTGCTTATTACAAGTATCTACTTCCATCCACTTTCCAATAACAAATTCTATTTTTTTGTTACTATCATTAGCTGAATGAGGAACTTCTATAACCATTTGTTTAAATCCTTTCTCTGGTTTAGGGTATATTGATAAATCCACTTTCTTTAAAGATGTTTGTCCTACTGCCATAGAAGTAATAGTTAAGAATGTTATTAAAAATAATTTGCTGATTTGCCCTGAAATTGTTCTCATAATAAAATAATTTTCCTAGAGCTTTTCAACATGTATGCCAAAAGTTAATCTAATCAAGACTTTTACATTCATCGTTAAATCATTTACCATTCTTTTAACAACTATGGAAAATGGTGTTAGAATACAAAAACATTGTCTATTAGCTTGTTAGATAATTAATTATTATATCTAAAACTTACTAATATAACCATACATTTTTTGTTCGCTTTTTTATTTTGTTTTATATTGGAGACTTGTAACAAAAAAAAATAAAATTGCTAAAAATTCTACTTATCACATTTAGATACATAGGTAAAAGAAGTTTTAGTTCTTTTATAACGAGTTGGCAATAATTAAAACCAAGAATAACCTATGATTTACGATGTATTGATTATAATAGTCTTCAAATTAATCCTGATAATAGGATTTACTTATTTATTAACTAAATGGAAAACAAAATCAGGCAAAAGGCTTCCTGCAATTATATATTGGATTTTAGGACTTTTCTTTGTATTTGTAATGTCATTTAACATTATTGAATGGTTATTGAATTACTTTTTCTACGAAGAAGGAAGTCTTCTTGCTGACAAAGACTCTCTAAATTCCTTGAGTGCTTTAATGGGATTAGTAGTGTACTTAATAATCGGAATAAAATACTTTGGCAAGAAAGCTAAAAAATAGTGAAATCTTAAAAATAAAATATGACACCGAAAGAATTAACAATTGAAATCAGCTCTTTGAGCGAGACAATTTCAGGATTATTATTAGAAATTAAATATTTAAGAAATGACTTAAAGAAATCTCGTGACGAAAGTGAAGGTTTAAGATTTAGACTTTCAGAATTAGAATCTGCGATTAATAGAATTGAATAGAAAATAACTATTGCCAACACCGTATAAAAATAATGCGTAGTTTTAGGCTTAACCGTTGACATGCTTTTTAAAAAAACACTTATATTATTATAACCTTCATGAAAAAGCTACAATTTAAAAAAGACATTAACGCTTCTGCTGAAAAGGTGTACAACACCATGTTGGGTATTGATACTATTGAAACTTACCAGCAATGGACAGCTGAGTTTAATCCGACCTCAACCTATGAAGGGAGCTGGGAAAAAGGAAGTAAAATCTATTTTGTAGGAACGGATGAAAATGGTAAAAAAGGTGGAATGGTTTCTGAAATTGTAGATAATATTCCTTTTCAGTTTATTTCCATTCGTCATAACGGAATGTTAGACGGTGAAAATGAAATTACCGAAGGTCCTGAGATTGAAAAATGGGCAGGTTCACTAGAAAATTATTCATTCCACGAACAGAACGGTATCACCACAGTAACAATAGATTGCGATGTAGCAGACGACTACCTTGATTATTTTAACTCAACTTGGGATAAAGCGTTGAATAAACTTAAAGAGATTTCAGAAAAATAGCGTACGAATAACATCCGTACGCTATATATAAAATCGTTTGTTTAAATAAGTAAAAACAATCTACTGAAACAAATCCGAAGATAAATAACGATCTCCTCGGTCGCAAATAACAGCTACAATTACGCCTTTATCAATGGTTTTGGCTATTTCTAATGCTACATGTACCGCTCCTCCACTACTCATTCCTGCAAAAACACCTTCTTCTTGTGCTAGTCTTCTCGTCATGTTTTTAGCATCGTTTTCGTCTAGTTCAACCACCTGATCCACCTTACTTTTGTTAAAGAATTTTGGTTGATAGGCTGGTGTCCACTTGCGAATTCCTGGAATTTTAGCTCCGTCTTTAGGTTGCGCACCTATAATTTGTACCTCAGGATTTTGTTCTTTTAAATAAGTAGAAACTCCCATGATGGTTCCTGTAGTTCCCATGGCAGATACAAAATGTGTTACTTCTCCTTCAGTATCGTTCCAAATTTCTGGACCAGTGGTTTTATAATGTGCTTTCCAGTTATCGGTATTTTCAAACTGGTTCAACATAAAATAGCCTTTTTTATAACGTAATTCTAAGGCAACATCTCTAGAACCTTCAATACCTTTTTCTGCATCCGTTAAAATAACCTCAGCTCCGTATGCTCGCATGGTTTTTACACGTTCTTCTGTAGAATTTTCAGGCATAACCAATACCATATTTACTCCTAATATTTTTGCCATGAGCGCTAACGCAATTCCTGTGTTTCCACTAGTTGCTTCTACTAAATAATCTCCTGAACGGATATTTTTCCTTTTGATAGCTTCAGCAATCATATTAAAGGCTGCTCGGTCTTTTACACTTCCACCAGGATTGTTTCCTTCTAATTTTAGCAATAACTTCACTCCTTCTTTTTGAAGGATGTTAGAAACTTCTATTAGTGGTGTATTTCCTATGCTATCTATTATCGTTTTAGTTTTCATGGTTACTTTTCTACCTACATTATTTAACATAGGATTTTCTAGTGGTTATTTTATTTTCTGACTCATAGGTTACAATAGATCCTTCGGGTACAGAGGTGGTTACGCAAACATTTGCACCTATAATGCTATCTCGTCCTATCACTACATCGCCTCCTAGGATAGTTGCATTGGCGTAAATGGTTACATTATTTTCAATCGTTGGATGCCTTTTTGTGGAAGCCAATTCTTTCTTTACTTGAATCCCTCCTAAGGTAACTCCTTGATATATTTTTACGTTTTCTTTAATAATCGTGGTTTCTCCAATCACAATTCCTGTTGCGTGATCTATAAAAAACGAATCACCAATGGTTGCTCCTGGGTGAATATCCGTTCCTGTTAATCCATGTGCATATTCGCTCATCATTCTTGGTAAAATCGGAACTTCCATTTTGTACAATTCATGACTCAAACGATATACGGCAATCGCATGGAATCCTGGATAGGCTAAATACACTTCTCCTAAGCTTTTACAGGCAGGATCTGTCTTTTCAAATGCTTTGGCATCTAAATCTAACTTTTCTCGTATTTCACAAAACGTTTGTTGATATGCTGCCCATACTTCCGAAGTATTTTCAATAGCTAAACCCTTTAAAATTTTTTCAAACTTTTCTTTTAAATGATTTGCTTTTTCTTGGCATACATCATTAAACAAGGCATAAAATAATTGTTTTGTAAAAACTTCTACATCATCTTTTAATGATAAATCGTACTGCTTGAATCCCATGTGATAAATTTTTACAAAAATAATTAACTTTCAGGAGCTAACTCAACTTCTAATCCTTCTAATTCAGGAGTTATATGAATTTGACACCCTAATCGGTTATTTTCTTGCACATAAAACGCTTCTGCTAGCATTGCATCTTCATCATCATTCATTTCTGGCAATTCATGATTCGACTTCACATAACACTGACAAGAGGCACACATTGCCATTCCACCACAAATACCAATAGTTCCTTCAGGAGCTAATTCGTACGATCGAACCACCTCCATTAAGTTCATTGCCATGTCTGTCGGAGCAATTACCTCGTGCAATACGCCATCTCGATCGGTAATTTTAATTGTAACATCCTGCTCCATTACTGAATCGCTTTTACTACTGCTTTTGGTGCTTCTTTTCGAGTTCCATCAAAACCATCTACGCCTCCTACTGTGGTATATTTCATCACATATTTTTTATCTGGATGGATACGCTGATAAGCACTTTGGCACATTAACGTTGCTTCGTGGAATCCACATAAAATCAATTTTAATTTTCCTGGATAAGTATTCACATCACCAATCGCATAAATACCTTCAACATTCGTTTGATAATCTAACGCATTGTTTACTTTAATGGCATTCTTCTCAATTTCTAATCCCCAATTGGCAATCGGTCCTAACTTTGGTGCCAATCCAAATAATGGAATGAAATGATCTGTATCAATGATAAATGGTTCTTTACCTGTTTCCTCTACTACAACTCCTGTTACGTGCTCTTTCCCTAACACTGCTTTTACCTCAGCAGGCGTTATCAAATTGATTTTTCCTAAATTCTTTAATTCTTGAACTTTTTCTACAGAATCCAACGCTCCTCTAAATTCGTTTCTTCTATGAATTAAGGTTACCGATTTAGCCACATCTGTTAAGAAAATAGACCAATCTAAAGCAGAGTCTCCTCCTCCAGCGATTACCACATCTTTATCACGATACAATTCTGGTTCTTTAATCATGTACTCCACTCCTTTATCTTCAAAATCGATAATATTTGGGATGATAGGTTTACGTGGCTCAAAACTTCCTAACCCACCTGCAATCGCTACCACAGGTGCTTGATGTTTTGTTCCCTTATTGGTAGTTACGATAAACATTCCGTCGTCTTGCTTTTCAATAGTATCCGCTCGTTCTCCTAAGGTAAATCCTGGTTCAAATTGTTTGATTTGCTCCATCAGGTTCTTGGTTAAATCTCCTGCTAAAATCTCTGGATATGCCGGAATATCGTAAATAGGTTTCTTCGGATAAATTTCTGAACACTGCCCACCTGGTTGCGGTAAGGCATCAATTAAATGACAACGTAGTTTTAATAATCCTGCTTCAAAAACTGTAAATAGTCCTGTTGGACCCGCTCCAATAATTAATATATCTGTTTGTATCATGTTCTACTTATTTCACTAAACTCTCGGTTAGCTTATTTAATGTTTCTACTTTTTGTTCAAAGTTTCCTTTGATGGTTTTTCTGTAAGTATTCAAATTTTTCACTAATTGATTGATGTCTTCTGGAATTACTTCTTCAAAAAACTGACGCAATCTCTTAGCGGTTGTGGGTGATCTTCCATTGGTTGAAATAGCTACTTTTACGTTCCCTTTGGTAACAATTCCTCCCATATAAAAATCACAATACGGCGGATTATCAGCTACGTTCACCAATTTATGTTGACTTCTACAATCTTTATACACCTGCATATTAACTTCAGGAATATTGGTAGTTGCAATCACCAAATGTTTTTCCTTTAAATAAGTATCATTATAGCTATCTACTATCGTGCTCACCTCTCCTTTTTGAGCTACTTCAATAGTTTCTTCTCTAAAAAAAGGAGCGACCATCGTTACTTTAGCATCTGGACTTGATTTTAATAAAAATCGTAGTTTTTCTTCTGCTACAAATCCTCCTCCAACAATTAGCACTTCCAGTTCTTTAGTCTTTAAAAAAATTGGGTATAAATTATTTCTTTCTTCCATTACACCACCTCTTTTAAAGCTACTTCTTGTTGTACTTGTAACAATTGCTGTCTGTGATTTACCACATCTCCTAACAGAATAATAGCAGGGTTGCTCAAATTGTTTTTTGCCACTACTTCTTCTATAGTATCTACGGTACCAATTCCTATTTTTTCTTTAGGAGTTGTTCCATTTTGAATAATAGCTACTGGTAATTCATTCTTTCCTTCTGCTTTAAAAAGCTGAATAATTTCTGAAAGTTTGCCCATTCCCATTAAAATAACAACCGTCGCACTCGATTTTGCAGCTAAGGCAACATCGTTTGATAATTGGTGCTGTTTTGTAGTTCCAGTAATCACCCAAAAGCTTTCTGAACTTCCTCTTTTTGTCAATGGGATATTCTGATACGCTGGCACTGCTAGCGAAGAAGAAATTCCTGGCACTACAACAACCTCTAATCCGTGTTTTGCTGCATACTCCATTTCTTCTGCTCCTCTACCAAAAATAAAAGGGTCACCTCCTTTTAAACGTACTACATGTCCGTGAGAAAATCCTCTTGCAACAATCAACTCATTGATTTGTTCTTGTTGATAACGGTAGCACCCTCTTCGTTTTCCCACAAAAATTAATTCTGCATTCGGGTTTACGTACCCTAACAGTTCGTTATTCACCAATGCATCATACAATACCACATCGGCTTGTTCTAATACTTTAATGGCTTTTAAGGTGATTAAATCAGCATCTCCTGGTCCTGCACCTACTACGGTTAATTTCGGTTGATTTTTCATTGGACTCTCCTTTTTTTAACTTTCTACAGCTGCCTTTCTATAAACATCTACTGTTTTATAAAATGCTGTTGCACTTTCTAAATATCCTTTTGCAAAGGCTTCCGTAGGTTCATTTTCATTGATTTGATAAATCAATTCTGCAAATGAACTTGATAACTCTATTTTTTTATTTGCTACAAACAGTTCATCAAAATTGGTTATAATTCCTGCTTGTGTGTTTGTTTTTGCTCCTTCTGCTGTTAACAAAGCTTTGGCTGTGTTTACCATAGCTGCATAAGCGTGGTAAATACTATCTGACCATTGTTGACTACTCAAGGCTTCTAATGCATTTTCTAGCTTTTCTTCGCTTTCAAATAATAAGGTTGCTACTAAGTCTATCACCACTCCAGCACATTCTCCTACTCCTATAGCTTTTACATAGTTTTTATTGTGTCCCCAATCAATAAAATCGTCTTCTGTTAAATTGGTAGTGTCTGATAGTTCTTTTAAAAGATCATAGAAATACGATTTTCCTTGTCTATCATAATAATTTAAAAAGTCTTCCGCTTCTTGTTTATTACTTTCAAAATCGTTTAACAAAACTCGTAAGGACTCTGGTCATCTTTTACTTGGAATTTTCACTAACTTATCAGAGAAACGTCCGCTTCCACCTCCTAAAACTCCACCGCCTACTAATACTTGTAAGGCAGGAGCTAACAATTTACCTACTTTTACAGACATTCCTTGAAAACCAATATGTGCCATGTTGTGTTGTCCACATGCATTCATACACCCACTAATTTTAATGGTAATATCTTTGTTATTTACATACTGTGGGTATTCAGCTTTTAACACACGTTCTAACTCTGCTGCAATTCCTGTACTACTTGCAATACCTAAATTACATGTGTCGGTTCCCGGACATGCAGTAATATCATTCAAACTATTATATCCTGCGTCTGCAAAACCTAACTTTTGTAGTTCCGCATAGAAAAATGGTAAAAACTCCTCTCTTACGTGACGAATCAAAATATTTTGACGTAGCGTAAAGCGTAACTCATTTGCACCATATTTCTTGATTAAGTCAGCCAATAAACGTGCTTTATCGGTATAAAAATCTCCTAAATGTACTTTGATACCTATCGCGTACAATCCTTCTTGCTTTTGCTGAATTACATTGGTTTCTTTCCAGTTTTGATATGCCTCTTCATCTTCTATGACTACAGATGGAACTTCGTTGGTTTCAAAAACAATGTCTTGTTCAAAGTCGGTAGTATTTATCGGGTACGTTTTATATGCTAATGCATTTCTTTCAGCTGCAACCAGTTCTAAGAAAGCATCAACACCTAAATCTTTCACTAAGAATTTTAAACGAGCTTTGGCTCTTTTTGCACGTTCTCCATAACGGTCGAACACACGTAACACTCCTTCAATAGTTGGTATCAATAAATCTGCTTCTAAAAACTCATAAATTACATCGGCATGACGTGGTTGTGACCCTAATCCTCCTGCCAATAATACCTTGAATCCTTTTACTTCTTTACCGTCAACTGTTTTCGTTTTTGCAATGAATCCTAAATCGTGAATAAAACTCAATGCGGTATCTTCTTCTGTTGCAGAGAAAGACATTTTGAATTTTCTTCCCATTTCTTGACAGATTGGATTACGCAAGAAAAATTGAAAGGTTGCATGTGCATACGGTGTTACATCAAACGGTTCTTTCGGATCGATTCCCGCAGTTTCTGAAGCTGTAACATTACGTACTGCATTACCACATGCTTCACGTAACGTAATATCGTCTTTCTCTAACTGTGCCCATAATTCAGGGGTTCTGTCTAAACTTACGTGGTGAATTTGAATATCTTGACGTGTGGTAATATGTAAACGCCCTCTTGAATATTCATCAGAAACATCTGCAATTCTGTGTAATTGTTCGCTTGTAACTTTACCATACGGTAATTTTATACGAATCATTTGTACCCCAAACTGACGTTGCCCGTAAATTCCTCTGGCTAGACGTAAGCTTCTAAAACGTTCTTCATCTATTTTTCCTTCGTTAAACAAACGTATTTTACGTTCTAACTCTAGGATATCCTTTTCTACTAAAGGGTTTTCTATTTCTGATCTAAAACTTTGCATGTGGTTTTTTAATAGTTGTTTGCTTATAAAAGCGTTGTTATTCGTTATGTAAGAACTCTACATGTGCTTCATCTGGTACGCAACAATCTACTGGACATACTGCCGCACATTTTGGCTCATCATGTTTACTTGATAAAACCAACTCCTGACGTGGTATTGGTTTTTGGATTGATGATTATAAACGCTCCGTTTGCTTTGTTTTCCTCATATGAATCAACAAACAAAGGCTTGCTAACTTTTAAACTCACTTCGCCTATTTCGTTTAATGCTAACTTAGCAGGTGCTTCTTCTACTCCAGAAAAATCAGTACGAATGATTGTTTTTAACTCTGTTATTTTCGCTTGTACATCGTTTACTCCATGTTTAATGTAATACTTTTCTGAAGCTTGCAGTGGAGTTTTGTCCATCCAACAAATGGTAGCTTCTAATTGTTTTACTACAGATGGTTCTTCTCCTTCTTTTACCAACATATCTCCTCTGCTCACATTTACATCATCTTCTAAAGTGATGTTTATCGAACTTCCTCGTTTTGCTCTTGCATATTCTTTATCAAAAAATTGAATGCTCTTTATCGTAGATTTTGTTGCTGATGGTAATACCGTTACGCTATCTCCTACTGCTAAATCACCTCCATACAATTTCCCTGCATATCCTCTGAAATCGTGATATTCGTCTGTTTTTGGTCGAATAACCGTTTGCACTGGGAAACGTGCTTTTGATACTTCTTGCGTATCTTCAGACCCCAAGTTTTCAAGGTGATTCAATAATGTTTCTCCTTTATACCAAGGGGTGTTTTCTGAAGACTTCACAACATTATCTCCTTTCAAAGCTGAAAGAGGTATGAATGTGATATTTTGATTTTGATAGTCACTCTTCTTTGCTAAATATTCTATCTCACCTTTAATCTGGTTAAATTTCTCTTCTGAAAAATCTACCAAATCCATTTTGTTTACAGCGACTATTACATCTTTTACTCTTAGTAAATTATTGATAAAGAAATGACGATAAGTTTGTTCTACTACACCGTTTCTAGCATCCACCAAAATGATAGAAGCTTGCGAATTCGATGCTCCCGTAACCATGTTTCTGGTATACTCAATATGACCTGGAGTGTCGGCTATGATAAAGCTTGTTTTTGGTGTTGAGAAATATATGTGAGCCACATCAATAGTAATTCCTTGTTCACGTTCTGCTACCAATCCGTCAGTGGCTAAAGAAAAATCTAAGTAATCAAATCCGCGCTGTTTACTTTTTTCTTCTATTGCTTCTAATTTATCTTGGGTTAATGATTTTGTATCGTATAAAATGCGTCCTATTAGTGTACTCTTTCCGTCATCTACACTTCCTGCTGTTGCTATTTTTACTACGTTCATGTTGTTTTAGTATTGAGTGATTAGTATTGAGTTTTGAGTGTTTTTTCTCATTACTCTATACTAAATACTAGGTTTTCTTTTTAAAAATATCCTTGTTGTTTGCGTTTCTCCATTGCTGCTTCTGAGCGTTTATCGTCTATTCTTGCTCCTCTTTCTGATATAGTTGATTCTCTAATTTCGTCTACTACTGTATCAATGTCTATTGCATCAGATAAAACTGCTGCCGTACAACTCATATCCCCTACGGTTCTAAATCGTACCATACGTTCTTGTACTTCTTCTTCCTCTTCTCTATACACAACTTCATCGTTTGCAGACCAGATTAACCCGTCTCTAATAAACGTGGCTCTTTTGTGAGCGAAATAGATGGATGGAATTTCAATTTGTTCTTGTTGTATATATGACCAAACATCTAATTCTGTCCAGTTAGAAATTGGAAAAACACGTACATTTTGACCTAAATCGATTCTTCCATTTAGCATATCGAACAACTCTGGACGTTGATTTTTTTCATCCCATTGTCCAAAATCATCTCGTACTGAAAAAATACGTTCTTTAGCTCTCGCTTTTTCTTCATCTCTACGCGCTCCACCGATACATGCATCAAAACCAAATTCTTCAATGGCATCTAATAACGTTTCGGTTTGTAGCATGTTTCGGCTCGAGTACTTTCCTGTTTCTTCTTTTACTTTACCAGCATCAATATTATCTTGTACTTCTCTTACGATTAATTCTACTCCTAACTCCTCTACCAATCTATCTCTAAATTCAATAGTCTCTGGAAAATTATGTCCTGTATCAACATGTAATAAAGGAAATGGAATTTTCGCTGGATAAAATGCTTTTTGAGCAAGTCGCACCAGTGTTATGCTATCTTTGCCCCCCGAAAACAATAACACCGGTTTTTCAAATTGCGCGACTACTTCTCTTAATATATATATGGCTTCACTTTCTAAAGCTCCTACTTGTATCGTTTCTGTGTTCATAATCCTATTTTTAAATATGTAAACCACATTCTCTGTTACTTTCTACTTTTGTGGGATCGAAGTATTTAAACTCGTTTGGTAATTGGTGTTCTTCTAAATACGCATCTAACTCTTCATCTGACCAATGGTAAAATGGACTTACTTTTAATACTCCATCTTTACTTTTTGAAACAATATCAATGCTATCTCTAAAAGCAGTTTGCCCTTTTCTTAAGTTGGTAAACCACACATCTGGTTTGTGCTCATTCATTGCTCTTTTGAAAGGCTCCAACTTCACTTGCTCAGTAAAAACTGCATGTTTTGGATCGTCAACTGTTGGTAAACCTAATGTGATGTTTCTATGCGCTACCGTTTGTTTAGGAACATACAACTGAACGTTTAACTGCAATTTTTCAATTAACTCTTCAGCGTGTTTATAGGTTTGTGGAGTATTATACCCTGTATCGCACCAAATAACTTCTATATTCTTTTTAACTGACGATACGGCTTGTAAAATAGCTCCTTCATAAGGGCGAAAGTTTGTGGTTACTACCGCCTTGTTAGCCTGTTGTAATGCCCAAACAATAATCTCTTTTGGAGATTTGCTTTTTAACGCTTCGTTTACTGCTTCTAAATTCATTGTTTCTATGCTCATTTTTTACCCCATTTAATACTATTCCAAACTCTTTCGTGAAAAAAATACAATAGCATTTTTGTTACTAATTCTATCGCTCCAATTGAAAAGGCTGTTTTTACTTGTCCGGTAATTATCCATGAGATTAATATGGTATCCATGGTTCCTACAACTCTCCAACTAATTGATTTTACAATGCTTCTTATTGGTTTTTCAGAAAGCTTATCGTCTCTATAATTCGTTCTATTTTCTACTATTTGTTCTGCGATCATTTTTAAAATACCTTTACCCTATCGGAATACTAGGTTTTAAGTCAGCAAATATACAGATGCGTTTTAATTCTCCAAGGAGAAATCAAAAAAATATTTGAATTTTACAATTTGTTAATACTACACTAAATCTGCAAGTGTGTTATTACGAAGTACTTGCAGCGTGTTATCTCTAACTTGAATCATTAATTTGTGTACTGAGCATGCTTCTTCATCTGGGCAGTCATCACACTTTTCATAATAATTCAAACTAACACATGGTACCATTGCAATAGGTCCTTCAAGTGTTCTAATAACCTCAGTCATTTTAATTTCGTTGGATGGCTTAAGCAAATAATAGCCTCCACCCTTTCCTTTTTTTGCTCCTAAAATTCCTGATTTTCGTAAGGTAAGTAATATGCTTTCTAAAAACTTATGCGAAATATTTTCATTTTCTGAAATGGTCGCAATTTGTACCATAGTGCCCTTTTCTTGCCTAGCAATAAAAGTAAGCGCCTTAATTCCGTATTTTGTTTTCTTAGAAAGCATATTACAAATATATACTTTACTTCCTAATTATTTAATGCTTGATTTAAATCGTTAATTATATCCTCTACATTTTCTAATCCTACCGAGCATCGTACCAATCCATCTGTTATTCCTACTTCTAATCGATCTTCTTCACTTAACTTACTGTGAGTGGTTGATGCTGGATGTGTTACAATCGTTCGTGTGTCTCCTAAATTTGCTGATAATGAGCATACTTTTATACTATTCAAAAATTTACGTCCAGCATCAATACCTCCTTTTACTTCAAAAGCGACAATATTTCCTCCCAGTCGCATTTGTTTTTTTGCGATTTCATACTGTGGATGTGATTTTAGAAATGGATACTTAACCAAATTCACTTTTGGGTGTTCTTCTAAAAACTGTGCTACCTTCAACGCATTCTCGCAGTGCTTTTCTACTCGTATCGATAAGGTTTCTAAACTCTTAGACAATACCCAAGCATTGAATGGTGACATTGCTGGTCCAGTGTTTCTTGAAAACAAATAAATCTCTCTGATTAATTCCTCTTTTCCAACTGTTACTCCTCCTAAAACACGCCCTTGACCGTCTATTAACTTCGTTGCTGAATGAATGACCAAATCTGCTCCAAACTTGATTGGATTCTGTAAATAAGGCGTTGCAAAGCAATTATCAATTACCAACAATAAATTGTGCTTCTTTGCAATACTTCCCAACAACTCTAAATCTAAAATATCTACTGCTGGATTGGTTGGAGTTTCTGCATATAATATTTTGGTATTTGGCTGAATTAAACTTTCAATTCTATCTACTTCATTAATTTTAAAGTAACTCGTTTCTATATTCCATTTAGGTAAATACTTTGTAAACAAACTATGAGTTGACCCAAAAACAGAACGACATGAAACTATATGATCCCCTGCATTTAACAAAGCCCCAAACGTTGAAAACACCGCAGCCATACCTGTTGCAAAAGCATATCCTGCCTCTGCTCCTTCCATTGCTACCATTTTATTAACGAATTCTGTGGTATTCGGATTTGAAAATCGACTGTATAAATTCTTCTCCTTTTCTTCGGCAAACGATGCTCGCATATCTTCAGCATCATCAAACACAAAACTTGAGGTTAAGTATAAGGGTGTTGAATGTTCTGAAAATTGAGTGCGCTCTGTTTGCGTTCGTATGGCTTGGGTTTCGAAATGTTGACTCATGTTGTTTTTTTAGATGTTAGACCGCTTCGCTGTTAGAACAAAGAAGTGAGACTCTCTTATTTTTTTCTCTCTCTATTCTCACTTCTTTATTCTCTAGTCTATCTAGTTATTATTCTTTGCTAATCGTAAAATATCTCCAAATACGCCTCTTGCAGTAACTTTTGATCCTGCTCCTGCTCCTTGTATTACTATGGGGTGTTCTCCATACGATTCTGTGTAGATTTCAAATATAGCATCTGAACCTTTTAGACTTCCTAAAGGTGAATTTTCTGGTACAGATACTAATTTTACATCTAACTCTCCTTTTGTTTGTTGTAAGTCTCCATGTAAATCTCCGATATATCTCAGTACCTGTTTCTCTTCTTGTGCTTCTTTTTGCTGTTGAAATGTAGCATCTAGTTTTTCTAAGTTTCCTAAAAACTCATCAGAAGATATTTCTCTAAACTCCTCTGGAATCAAGTTTTCTATCTGAATATCTTCAAATTCGTTTTGTAAATCTAATTCACGTGCCAAAATCAATAGTTTTCTAGCAACATCATTTCCACATAAATCTTCACGCGGATCCGGTTCTGTAAACCCTTTATCAATGGCTTCTTGTAACACCGTTGAAAATGTTACGTCTTCCGAAGAAAATTTATTGAATAAATAACTTAATGATCCTGAGAACACTCCTCGAATTCTGGTTATATTCTCTCCTGAACCGTGCAATAATTTAATCGTATCAATCAATGGTAAACCTGCACCAACATTGGTTTCATACAGGTAACTCTTCTTATTTTTATCTAAGGTTTTTCGTAACTCTTTATAAAAATCATACGAAACGGTATTGGCTATTTTGTTAGAAGAGACTAAGTCAAACCCAGCATCGACTAACGGAATGTAATTTTCTATAAAATCTACACTTGCTGTATTGTCTACTGCTATTAAATTTTCTAAATGATGTTCTTTTGCATAGTCAATTACACTATCAACTGTATGCTCATCTCCTACTGCTTTTTCAAGCTCATTCAACCAATTAGCTCCAACTCCATTTTTCTCTAATAATACTTTTTTAGAATTAGCAATCGCAAAAATGTTCAGGTGTATTTTACGTCTTTCTAAAATCGATTTTGAGTTCTCTAGAATTTGTTCAATCAAAGTTCCTCCAACTAATCCTTTACCAAAAACAGCAATATTTATCTTTTTAGCAACCCCAAATACTTGACCGTGAATCACGTTCAACGCCTTGTGTAATTGCTCTTTTTTAACCACCAAGCTCACATTTTTACCTGTAATGGTATTGTTAAACAATAACGGTACTATTTGGTTCTTAATTAAAGCGTTGTATGGCTGATGAAACTCACTTAAATCTTGACCAATTATTGAAATTACCGATACTTCATCTTGAATCGAAATCTGGTTTACATCTTTTGTTTGTATATCATTTTCAAACTCTTGCTCTAAAGCTTTTACTGCTGCAATTGCATTCGATTTATCTACCACCAAACCAATACCTCTTTCTGATGAACCTTGTGAAATGATACTCACGCTAATTCCATGATTACTCAATGCTTTAAAAATACGTGCATCTACTCCTACTTTACCTAACAAACCTCTTCCTTCAAAATTGATTAAAGCAACCTTGTCTAAAACCGATAAGGATTTAATGCCTTTTAAAGTTGATTTTGCTGTAATCAATGTACCATTATCATTAGGATTGAAGGTATTTAAAATTCGTAGGTTGATATTCTTCTCCAACAATGGAATAATTGTTTTAGCATGTAAAATGTTCGCTCCGAAGTTTGCTAATTCATTCGCTTCAGAAAATGACAATACTTCTATCTTCTTAGCATCAGCTACTAAATCAGGGTTTGCGGTAAAAATTCCATCTACATGGGTATAATTTTGCAACTCTTCAGCATCTAAATAGTTCGCTAATAACGAGGCTGTGTAATTACTCCCGTTTCTACCCAACGTAGTAGTTTCGTTTTTTAAATTCGATGCAATAAATCCTGCTACTACATTCACTATTGTTCCGTTGTGTTGCTTAAAGTGATTTAACACATTTTCTTTAGAAATTTCAACAATCGATTGCCCTTTTCCAACTATCTCATCTGTTTTTAACAGCTCTCTTGAATCCGTTGCATGCGCGTTAATTCCTTTTTGTTGCAACAAGTCGGTTACCGTTTTTATAGACAATAACTCACCTTGTGCTAGTACTTCATCTTTTATTTTTTGACTATAATCACCTAACAAGCTCACTCCTTCAAACAACTTCTCCAAGCGATTAAATTCCGTAGAAAAATCTACCAACGGCGTTAATTTCGTTTGCTCATATCGAAACGCTTCTAATTGCTCTTTAAAAGCTTCATTTTTAGCAGCTCTTTCTAACAGTTCTTCCAACTCATCCGTAGCATTTCCTCTTGCAGATACTACTACAGCTATCTTTTCTCCTTCATTAATTTTCTGTTCTATGATAGATACTACATTTTGTATCCCTTCATTCGACAAAGATTTTCCGCCAAACTTTAAAATTTTCATTCTTTTATGTGTTGATTTTTGATTGAATATCGGTTCAATAATTTTTTCTAATTGCTTGTATTCTATTAAGAAAGCGTCATGCCCATGATCTGAATTAATTTCATTATAGGTTACATTCGCATGAGCAGATGCCAGTTGTTTGTGTGTTTCTCTGTTTTCTTCTGCAGTAAAAAACAAATCGGAATCTACGCCAACAATATGGATGTCTGCTTCGATGGTTTCTAATACATCCAACCCTTCTCTTCCCTTGGTTACATCGATGGTTTTTAATAACTGATTCATCAATTTGTAAGAAGCTAATTGGTAGCGCTCTTGTAACTTTTTTCCATGGTGTAACAACCAACTTTCTACATTAAAAAGCGTGGATTCTTCATTTTTTGAACGCTGAAAACGTTTTTTAAACGATTCTGGTGTTCTGTAACACAACATTGCGTGCATACGTGCATCGTGCACCGGATTGCTAGAATTGATTAAAAATTGCTCTTGTATTTGACAATTCGCTATCAACCAATCGGTCGATTTCCAATCAGTCGCTACAGGAATAAAATGCTCGGTAATTTTCGGATTCAACACAGCCATTTCCCATCCAATTCCTCCTCCTAAAGAACCTCCTATCAATGCAAATAACTTTTCAATTTGCAACTGTTGTAGTCCTTGTAAAAAGATGTTGGCAATATCGCGTGCTTCAAAACTTTTATAGTTATCAATTAAAAAATCGTCATACCCATTTCCAGGTATGTTAAAGCACAAAATGGTATACTCATTAGTATTAATAACCTTGTTTTCTCCTATTAAATCTTGCCACCAACCTTCGGCTCCAGCAACATTGCTATTTCCTGTAAGCGCATGGTTAATAAGCACCACAGGAGCGGTACCCAATGCTTTTCCAAAAACTTGATAGCTCAACGGAATTGTATCGAATTGTGTACCGCTTATGGTGGTGTAACTAAGAATATGTATGTGTTGTAAATCGCTTTTCATTACCGATATTTTTTGGGCGTTCCCCTAAAGGGTCGGGCTTTCCGTTTCAATCTTTTTATGTTGCTTTCTTCGACAAGCTCAGAATGACAACACAAAAAGGATTTCCACTTCAATCCCTAACGCAAGTTGTTTTAAACCAATACTTCTTTAGGGATTTGAGCAAATGCTTCTTGTAAATCGGTTTTTAAATCTTCAATATTTTCCAAACCAACTGATAAACGGATTAAGTCTTTAGTAACTCCTGTGCTTTCTTGAGCTTCATCACTCAATTGTTGGTGTGTGGTACTTGCTGGATGAATAATTAAAGATTTGGTGTCTCCAATGTTGGCTAGTAATGAAAAGAGTTTGGTATTGTTAGCAATGGTTTTAGCGGCTTCGTAACCTCCTTTTACACCAAAAGTTACCAATCCACTTTGACCTTTTGGTAAGTATTCATCTGCTAAAGCTTTGTATTGGTTTCCTTCCAGTCCTGGATAGTTTACCCAAGCAACTTCTTCTTGCTCTTGTAACCACTTCGCTAATTCCAAAGCACTTTCACTATGCTTTTTAATTCTCACGTCTAAGGTTTCCAATCCTTGGATAATATTAAAAGCATTTGTAGGACTTAACGCTCCTCCAAAATCACGTAAACCTTCTAAAATTAATTTAAACGTGTACGATGCTGCTCCTAAAGCTTCGTGATATACCAATCCGTGATATCCTACTGAAGGCTCTGTAAACTCAGGAAACTTACCATTTGCCCAGTTAAAAGTTCCAGCATCAATAATAGCTCCTCCTAACGAGTTTCCTTGTCCGCCAATGTATTTTGTTAAAGAATGGATTACAATGTTAGCCCCATGCTCAATCGGGTTTAACAAAGCTGGAGTTGCTACGGTATTATCTACAATAAAAGGCACTTCTGCTTTTTTAGCGTGAGCAGAAATCGCTTTTAAATCCAATACATCCAACTTCGGATTCCCTAAAGATTCTACGAAGAAAGCCCTGGTATTCTCTTGTACTGCTGCTTCAAAATTATCAGGGTTTGAAGCATCTACAAAGGTTGTGGTAATTCCTAATCTTGGGAGAGTAACATTTAATAAATTGTAGGTTCCGCCGTACAAACTACTCGAAGCTACAATATGATCTCCTGCTTTTAACAAGGTTAACAATCCTGTTGAAATTGCTGCCGTACCCGAAGCAAAAACTACAGCGCCAATACCTCCTTCAATAGCAGCTAATCGATCTTGTAAAATTTGATTGGTGGGATTGTTTAATCGGGTGTAAATAAACCCGAGTTCCTTTAACGAAAATAAATTTGCTGCATGTTCTGCATCGTTAAAAACATACGACGTAGTTTGGTAAATTGGAACTGCTCTGGTTCCACTTGTTTGTGTTACATCATGACCTGCGTGCAACGCGTTTGTTGCGAATTTTTGTGTACTCATTTTTCTTGTTTTTTGAGTTAATAAAAAATTAAACCAAAAGCCAAAACACATCTACTTTTAGATGTTGCTTACTAGAAAAATGTTATTAAGAAATTATAAGGAGTTTCTTGTAGTTATTAAAGAAACTTCTTTGGGTTATCTATCCTCGAGTTTTGCACTCTGGTAGAATTTAGCACCTTCTTTGTTTGCACAAAGGGTTGCTAAGGCTTCATAGGGTCTAATCCCTCCACCTTTCTTGATAACATCGTCAATAAGTGTTTGAACTTTTACGAGCACAAATATTCAATTATAAAAATGGATTTTCCAAATTTGTTTTGAATTTTATTAAAAAAATCTTTTTAAATTATTTTTAAAACAAAAAATAAAAACACTCAAAACCAGTAACTTAAAAACAACAACTTAAATAATTTGTTTAACACCTGTTTTATCTTAAGAACTACAAGATAACATGGAGCATCCTACTTTATTTCGAGCCCATTCTGGTCGTTTAGCAAACCATTTTTCGTTTTCTGGTTGCTCATCGTAAGGATTTTTAAGTAACAAATATAACTCATTTAACAGCGAATAATTTCCTTTATCGGCATCATCAATTGCTAGTTGAGCCATATAATTTCGAAGTACATATTTCGGATTTACAGCATTCATTTTAGTCACCTTCTCCTCATTTGAAACAGTTTCACTTTGCAATCTATCCAAGTAATTTTGAAACCAAGTTTCCCAAAATAATTTAACTTCATCAACAATTTCTGATGGTGTATAAAATGCTTTTTCTATTTTTTTGATGGCATTTTCAACTGTATCCTCTTTTGAAATTTCTGCCAATAATCGGAAAAAAATAGTCATATCCGTTTCTGTTTTTTGAAGTACTTCTTCAAGATCTGAAACTAATTTTCCATCTGATTCATTTGAAGAAAAAAGTCCTAATTTATCTCGCATCATTTGCATATACTTTTCAGGAAATTTCTCTTGATAATATTCCAAAACAGCCTCTAAAGGTTCTGCTTCTTCAATTAAAAGATACAAGGCATTTGCTAGCTGGTATAAATTCCATAAAACTATTTCTGGTTGCGAACCATATCGATAACGTTTGTGGGTATTATCGGTGGTATTTGGCGTCCATCCATGGTCATAACCTTCTAACCATCCGTAAGGACCATAATCAATCGTTAACCCAAGAATCGACATGTTATCAGTATTCATTACTCCATGTACAAATCCAACGCGCTGCCAGTGAATCACCATTTCTAAACTGCGATCTGCAACTTCTTTAAAAAAGGAAATATAGGTTTCTTTTGAAGGTTTTCCTAAATGAGAAAAATGATGGGTAATTGTATAATCTACCAGTGTTTTCAAGGTTTTCACATCTCCTCTAGCTGCTAAAATTTGATAGTTTCCAAAGCGTAAAAAAGATTCGGCGGTTCTACAAACAATAGCTCCTTTTTCATAGGCAGCATTTCCGTTGTACATCACATCTCTTAACACT
Source organism: Tenacibaculum sp. TB-56 (assembly GCF_059716275.2). Lineage (NCBI taxonomy): Bacteria > Pseudomonadati > Bacteroidota > Flavobacteriia > Flavobacteriales > Flavobacteriaceae > Tenacibaculum > Tenacibaculum sp. TB-56. Next base: position 2,759,159 of record NZ_CM201367.1, read on the forward strand.
TGATCTCCCGACAATGCCAACGACAATGCTCTTGTAGTAGGTACCCCTAAATAATACATGGCTTCACTACACAAATACTCACGAATAGAAGAACGTAATACTGCTAATCCGTCTGCTGTGCGTGAATACGGTGTTTCCCCTGCTCCTTTCAATTGTAATGCCCAGTTTTTATTATTATGAACTGTTTCAAACAAATTAATAGCTCTACCGTCTCCTAACTGACCTGCCCAATGCCCAAACTGGTGTCCTCCATAACACATCGCATACGGTTCTGTATTCGAATACACTTCATTTCCTGTAAAAACATTTTTAAACTCTTCAGAAGTTATTCCTTCTGATGAAAGCCCTAATTCTTTTGCCATTTCATCAGAAACATGTAAAACTTTAGGGTTGGAAGTATTTTTAGGCGTCACATACGAAAAACAAGCTCCTGTTACCTGTCTTCTTGTATTTTCTTGAATTGGATCCGAAGGTAATTCGTTTGTAAAAGTATTTTGTATATTGAATTTCAACACGTTTTATTGTTCTTTTAATTTACTTGCATACAGTTTTCTTAGTTTAGCCAATTTAGGCGAAATCACTGCTGCACAATACATCTGTTGCTTATTATTTTCATAGTAGTTTTGATGATACTCTTCCGCAGCATGAAATGTGGTAGCTGGACTAACTTCTGTAACAATAGGACTTTCAAAATAAGGTTTTAACTCCTTAATTACTTGTTCTGCTATTGCTCGTTGTTCATCAGAATGATAAAAAATAACCGAACGATATTGAGTTCCTACATCGGCTCCTTGTCTATTTAAAGTTGTAGGATCGTGACTCGTCATAAAAATCACCAATAGCTCTTCATAACTTATAATCTCAGGATTATACGTTACTTGAATTACTTCTGCATGTCCTGTTAATCCAGAACATACTTCTCTATAGGTTGGAGTTCCTGGAACAGTTCCTCCCATATAACCAGAAACTACTTTTTCTACACCTTTTATTTGGTTAAAAATGGCTTCTACACACCAAAAACAACCACCTCCAACAGTTAGTACTTCCATATTCATTCGGTATCTAATATCATTGATGCAGAGTTGATACAATAACGTAAGCCACTTGGTTCTGGTCCATCAGGAAAAACATGACCTAAATGCGCATCGCAAGTATTACACATCACTTCTACTCGCACCATACCAAAAGTAGTGTCTTTTTCATATTGAATGACATTTTCTTTAATGGGTTGTGTAAAACTAGGCCAACCAGTACCTGAACTAAATTTAATCGTTGAATCAAACAAAGGAGTACCACAACATACACATTTATACTTACCTGCATCGTACACACTACATAAAGCTCCAGAATTTGGTCGCTCTGTTCCTTTTTCTCTTGTTATTCTAAATTGTTCAGGAGTTAGTATTGCTGCCCATTCTTCAGGAGTTTTTTCTACTCTGCTATCAGGTGTTGGATTTCCGTTTACAGCAAAGTAAATAATATCTTTCCACGTTAATATTTTATCGCTCATTCCTAAAAATTCTATTATTATCTTATTAGTAGCTTCTTTTTATTACTACTTACAAATCTATGATACTGACTAAAGCTTTCGAATAAATTTAACAGAAACCTTAATTATTTTTTCAAGGATGATTTATATCATGTTTTAAATGATCTTTTACCTATTAATTTGTAATAAAAACTATTATTCCCCGTGCTTATAACATAATTTTAGTTAAAATAATCACAAATTACAAAATTATATCAGTATTTATTAAAATAAAAAAACAATGAATGTCTTAGGAAATAGAACAGTCGCTGATTATGTAATAGAGAATATAAAAACAGCTCCTATTTTTAAGAAATATGGAATTGATTTTTGCTGCAAAGGAAATATAACAATAAACAAAGTCTGCCAAAAGAATAAAATAAACTTAAATGCGTTAAAAAGCGAATTGGAAAATGTTGAAAGTATTAGTGATGTACTTCAAGATTATAACACTTGGAGTTTAAACTTTTTAATCCTTTATATTGAAAGTGTACATCATTCTTATGTAAAAGAAAGTTTACCTATAATTTCTCAATATATAAATGAAGTTATAAAAACCTATGGTGATACACATCCTGAACTATTAAAAATTAATAAACTATTTAGAAAAGCTTCTTCTGAAGTTATATCTCACCTTCAGAAAGAAGAACAAATACTTTTTCCTTATATAAAACAGCTAATAGCAGCTGACAAAGAGCACAAAAAAATAAGTATTCCTTCATTCATCACCATACATACTTCTATAAAAATGTTAGAGCATGAACATGAAGAAATTAATAATCTTTTCAGAGAAATAGCGAAACTAACAGATAACTATTCCATTCCAGAAAGTGTCTCGAATACGTATAAAGATCTTTACATTAAACTTGAAGAATTTGAACAAGATTTATACCATCATATACATTTAGAACACAATATACTGTATAAAAAAGCACTAGAATTAGAAAAAAGAACCAAATTATTATAAAAAAGGGAGTATTTAAACACTCCCTTTTTTTATAGCTTTTTAAATCGGTTAAAAGCTTCTCTTTCTAACTCCTCTCTAAAATTAGGATGCGCTATAGAAATTAGTGCTTTTGCTCTTTCTTTTAAACTTTTTCCAAACAAGTTAACAACTCCGTATTCTGTTGCAACATAATGCACATGTGCTCTGGTAGTAGTTACACTTGCTCCTTCTTTTAAAAATGGGGTAATTTTAGAAACTCCTTTGTTAGTAATAGAAGGCATTGCTATAATAGCCTTTCCTCCTTTTGATAAAGAAGCGCCTCTAATAAAATCCATTTGACCACCAACTCCAGAATATTGGTATTGCCCAATAGTATCAGCGCAAACTTGTCCTGTTAAATCTATTTCAATTGCACTGTTTATAGCAGTTACTTTAGGGTTTTTCTTAATAATAGAAGTATCATTTGTATAACCAGCTTCTTTAAAGTGAACTAAAGGATTGTCGTCTATAAAATCGTATAATTTTTGTGAGCCTACAGCAAAACAAGTTACTATCTTTCCTGTTTTAATTTCTTTTTCTTCACCAGTAATTACACCTCTTTCTATTAATGGTAATACTCCATCAGAAAACATTTCGGTGTGAATTCCTAAACGTTGATGATTGGTTAAGTTATGTAATACAGCATTTGGTATATTTCCAATTCCCATTTGTAATGTAGCTCCATCTTCAATCAATCCTGCTACATTTTTTCCTATTTTAGTTTCTATTTCAGAAGGAGTTCCTGAAACCGATTCGTGTATTGGTGTATTTACTTCAACAGCATAATCGATATTACTTACATGAATAATTCCGTCTCCATGAGTTCTAGGTACATTCGGATTTACCAAAGCAATTACTTTTTTAGCAGTTTGAATAGCAGGTAATGTAATATCAACTGATGTACCTAACGAGCAATAACCGTGCTTATCTGGCGGAGAAACCTGGATAAAAGCTACATCTAACTCGTAAATGTTACGACGAAATAACCAATGAATTTCGCTTAAAAAGATAGGAATATAATCTCCATTATTCGTATTTACTCCTTTTCTTACATTATCGCCTACAAAGCAACTTATAAGCTTAAAAGACTTACTATAAGGCTCTTCTAAATACTTAGCATTACCATGCGTATGTATTTGAATGATTTCTACATTTGATAGCTCTTGATAGCGATTACATAAACTATCTATTAATAAATTAGGAGTCATTGCTGCTCCTTGAAAAAAGATTTTATTATTTGATTGTACAGATGCTACTGCTTCTTCAACAGTAACCATACTCAATTTATTTGCCATGAATTTTTAGTTTTAAAATACAAAGATCCATATATAATTAAGTTAAATGAATGACAAAAATCATACATAGATTTATTTTTAAGCAAAAAATTATTTCAGAGCTATTCTAAAATCCATCTGT